>NZ_JACCBP010000001.1:3187899-3825479 GCF_013408655.1 Pigmentiphaga litoralis | reverse complement strand
GCGCAGCCGGCAGACGCCGCCGTCGCGCCTCAAGCCCGTCATGCAGTGCTGCGGGCAGGGACTGCCTGCGAGCGGCACCCTGACTCAACCGTCAAGATAGAAAATTTCACTTGAGCCTGCTTGTGGCGCGCCTATGCTGGGTGCTTGATCGGCTCACCTCCCCGGCTCACTTCACACAAAGAGACCGTCCATGTCTGAAGACGAACGCGCTACCCGGATCGCCCTTGCCGCCTGTTATCGCCTGCTTGCTCATCACGGCGTGGACGACCTGACCTACAACCATTTGTCGGCGCGGGTACCCAGTGCGCCCGACACGTTGCTCATCAAGCCCACCGACATGATGTTCGGCGAAGTGACCGCGTCGTCGCTCGGCCAGTATGACTTTGATGGCCGGCCGGTCAAGGACGATCGTCCTCGCCTGGCAGGCGGTGCACTCGTGATCCATGCCGGCCTGATGCAGGCGCGGCCCGATCTGAACGCCGTCTTCCATACGCACACCACCGCCAACATTGGCGTCGCGTCGCAGGAACACGGCCTGTTGATGATCAATCAGCATGCTGTCAAATTCCACAAGCGGCTGGGGTATCACACCTTTGGCGGCTACGAATTCAACATGTCGCAGCGCGAACCGCTCATCAAGAGCCTGGAAGGCTATCGCGCCATGCTGCTGCGCAATCACGGCGCCCTGGTCTGCGGCCGCACCTTGCCCGAAGCGTTCGTTGACAACCACTACCTGGAATTTGCCTGCCGCGGCCAGATCGCGGCGCTGTCAGGTGGCGCGGCCTACACCCTGATTCCTGATGAAGTGGCGGCGTTCGGGTCGTCACAGGTCAACTTCGACGATCCCGAAAAGACGGGCGCCAAAGACTGGGCGGCCTGCATGCGCCTGGCCTACAAGCTGGATCCGACGTTTGCCGATTGAAGGCAGGCCGGTCGCGTCCGGGCCCGCGGGGCCCGGCAGCATGTTCAGTGCGGGCGCCGGTTGTTCGAGTCATCAGCTCTGCAGTTTTTCCGTTCACCAGCAAAGGTCGCAATGAAAAAGGTGTGTGTGTTTGGCGCGGGCGCGGTGGGCGGGCATATTGCCGCCCGGCTGGCGCAAGCGGGGGTGGATGTGTCCGTGATTGCGCGCGGCGCGCATCTGAAAGCGATGCAGACATCGGGCTTGCGGCTTATTGCAGGTACCGAAGACGTTACGGTGCCGGTGCGGGCCAGCGACACGCCGGCCGATCTGGGCCCGCAAGACCTGGTCATCAGTACGCTGAAGGCCCAGGCATTGGGCGGCGTGGCGGCGCAGATGGCGCCGCTGCTGCACGACACGACGCCGGTGGTCTATGCCGTCAATGGCGTGCCGTGGTGGTATTTCCATGGACGCGTTCCCGATGCCGCCACCCGCCTGCCGCGGCTTGATCCCGACGGCGCCCTGTGGCGGCATGTCGGGCCCGCACGGGTGCTGGGCTGCGTGATCCGGTCACCCAATGAACTGGTCGAACCCGGCGTGATCCGCAGCATGACGGCCACCAATCGTTTCCTGGTGGGCGAGCTGGATGGAACGCTGTCGCCCCGCCTGCTCGATGCGGTCAGCGTCATGAAGGCGGGTCTGCCCGGGGCCGAGGCCACGTCCGACATCCGTGCCGACATCTGGAACAAGCTGCTGGTCAACCTGCCGACTTCCTTGCTGTCATCGTTGACAACGTCCACGACCAAGGAACTGATCGAAGACGACGGCGTGCGCGATCTGTATGTGCGCATCTGCCAGGAGACCTGCGCGATCGCTGCGCGGCATGGCTACCCTTTGCCGCTCGATCTGAATGAGCAGTTCGGGTATGTGGGCAAGAACGCGCATCGCCCGTCCATGTTGCAGGACCTGCTGGCAGGCCGGCCGCTGGAACTGGATGCGCAGTTGCTGGCGATGCAGGACCTGGCCCGCCAGGCCGAGGTGCCCACACCCACCATCGACATTGCCGTGACGCTGCTGGCCCAGCGCGCGCGGTCATCCTTCCAGGCTTCCCTGCGCTGAACCGACCGGGCCTTGTGCGGCGGCCCCGTGGCCCGATGATCCCTTGTTCGACGACCCGGCCCTCTTGGGGGCGCTTGGGTTACGCTTGCCACCTGGAAGTTGACGCAAGCGGGTAGATGCAAGCGGTTTGATGCAACCGGGATCGCAAACGCAATGACGCAAACGGGGACGCTCGGTCCATGACCTTGGAATGGCTTTCGGTCGGCCTGGAAGTGGCCGCCATCCACATCGCAGGTATTTTCGCGGCGGGGCACGCGATCATGAACACCCGGACATCGCAGGGAGCGATCGCCTGGGCCGTTGCGCTGGTGGCGGTGCCCTATGTGACGCTGATCCCGTATCTGTTCCTTGGCCGCACGCACTTCGCGGGCTATGTGGATGAAGCCACCTTCGACATCGCGCGCCGGTCCGCACGCAACGTCAGCGCGAACGAACCGGTGCTGCTGTCGTTTCGCGAACAGCACCATCCGGCCATGGACCCGTCCTTGCACCGGTACCGCGCCGTTGAAAAGCTGGTCGGCCACACGTTCGTGGCGGGCAACGATCTGCGTCTGCTCAAAGATGGCGAGGCCACGTTTTCGGCGATTCTGGATGCCATTGCCACGGCGCGCGACTACATCCTCATTCAGTTCTTTGTGGTGCGCAGCGACCGGCTGGGCATGGCGCTGCAGGCCGCCCTGCTGGCGCGCGCGGCCGACGGGGTCAAGGTCTACTTCCTGTACGACGGCATCGGCAGCCATTCGCTGGACCGTGGCTACATCGACGCGCTGCGGCTGGGTGGGGTCGAGATCCATGCGTTTTCGATCCGCCGGTTCCGTAACCGCTTCCAGCTGAACTTTCGCAACCACCGCAAGATCGTGGTGGTGGATGGCCGCCAGGCGTTCGTGGGCGGCCACAATGTCGGCGTGGAATACCTGGGCGAAAAGCCGCCGCTGGCGCCCTGGCGCGACACCCATGTCGCGATCCGCGGGCCGGTCATCGGCCAGATCCAGCGCACCTTCAGTGAAGACTGGTACTGGGTCACGCAGCAGTTGCCGGCCGTGCGCCCGGCCATGGAACAGGCAGGCGACATGCTGTGCCTGGGCCTGGCCAGCGGGCCGGCCGACGCGCAGGAAACCTGTTCGCTGTTTTTCGTCCAGGCCATTCACGCCGCCAGACGCAGGGTATGGCTGGCGTCGCCGTATTTCGTGCCGGACTCGGCCGTCAGCGCCGCGTTGCGCTTGGCCGTGTTGCGCGGCGTCGATGTGCGGGTGCTGGTGCCGTCACGCCCCGACCACCTGACGGTGTTCCAGGCGTCCTTGTTCCACACCTATGAGGCGGTGCATGCCGGCGTGAAGGTGTACCGCTACCAGCCCGGCTTCATGCACCAGAAGGTCATGCTGATCGATGACGACACGGCGTCGGTGGGCAGCGCGAATCTGGACAACCGGTCGTTCCGGTTGAATTTCGAATTGAACGTGCTTACGGTCAGCCCGTCGTTCGCGTCGCAGGTCGAAGCCATGTTGCTGGTGGACTTCGCCCATGCGACGCAGGTGGCGGCAGAAGAGTTTGCGGGCCTGACGCGGCTGCGCAAGGTGGCGATGCACGTAGCGCGGTTGTTCGCGCCGATCCTGTAGGCCGGATATCCGGACGACCGGACATCAGGACAACCGGATGACCGGACATCAGGACATCAGGACATCAGGACATCAGGACAACCGGACAACCGGACAACCGGACAACCGAATGACGGGCGGCCGGATATTGATGCGGCAGGCCTGCGTTGCAGCGGGCGCCTGCCGCCACCGCGGCTTACTTCTTCAGGAAGGCATCCACCGCCTGACGGCCCACGGCCGGATCATCCGTAAAGATGCCATCGACACCGGCGCGCAGATACGCCGTGATCTCGCCCGCGCTGTCGCCCCGCACGGTGGCATCGGCCACCGGGGCTTTCTTGAAGCTGGCGGGCAGGAAGCTGTTTTCCGGGCGCAGCGTCCAGATATGCATGGGCAGGCCGGCCGCCTTGGCGTTGGCCACCAGTGCGGTTGGCGACCCCAGCGCGCCGTTGACCACCGGAATCACCAGCGTCTTGTACGGGCCGATGCCATTGGCATACGACTTGATCGCCTGCAGGCCGGCCGGCGTCACCAGGTCGGCATACGAACGCGTTTCGGCCGCACCCTTCGCAATAAAGTCATAGGGCCGGCCGCCATCGGAAATCAGCTGGGCCAGGCGCACATTGGTCATCGTGCGCAATTGCTGCAGGTTCGCCACTTCAAACGACTGCACGAACACGGGCGCGTCGCGCGTCGTCAGCTTGTTGGCGTTCAGCACAGCCACCAACGGGGCCTCGAGCGGCTTGCCGATGCTCTGGAAAAAAGTCGGGTGCTTGGTTTCCGGATAGACGCCGATCGTGCGGCCGCGCTTTTGCGATTCAGTGCGGGCCAGGTCGATCACTTCCTGGAAGGTCGGAATAAGGAACTGGTTGTCGTAGCGGACATTGCCCGGGCGGATCGCCGGGATACGTTCGCGGGCACGCAGCGTCTTGATCTCGGCTAGCGTGAAGTCCTCTGTGAACCAGCCGGTGATGGCTGTGCCGTCGATCGTCTTGGTCGTCTTGCGCGACGCAAATTCGGGGCGGTCGACCACGTCGGTCGTGGCTTCGCGCACGGTGCCATCGGCATTCAGAATGGCGATGGCGTTTTCGTGACGGGCGATCAGGACGCCGTCGCGGGTGATGACCAGATCGGGCTCGATGATGTCGGCGCCGTCTTCGATGGCCTGGCGATAGGCTTCCAGCGTGTGTTCCGGGCGCAGGGCCGACGCGCCGCGGTGGGCCACCACGGTAGGCACCGGTGGCCAGTTGGCGCCGCTGGTTTCCCAGTTCTTGCTGTCGTCGTTGTCATCGCCGCCGCAGGCGGTCAGGGTGACCAGCGAGGCGCCAAGGCCCAGTGCCAGCTTGCTGGTGGTGGTGAAAGAAGAAAAGAAGGTCATGGAGCCGCCTGTTCGAATGTTGTAGGGGTGTCAGGTGCGTGATCCGATGGATTGCGCGAGCACGTCGAGTGTGACGGCCCCGCATGACAATGCGGTGGCATGACATGCAGGATGGGGAAATGCGGCACATCGGAGGGTTGGGTCAGGCGCGCGCAAGATGCCGCCGCGACGGCGCAGCCAGGCTGCATCCGGTCCGCGCGCCGTGGCGACAGCGAGCATTGATGCGGCTTTTGATGAGAGTGGTGTTGTGCCTACGGAACAGTCACGATGCGAATGAGAGTTACTATCGTCTTCCCCTTTTCCGTCGGACCCTGGACGTTTCGTGGTCGCGCGCTATTACCGAGAATTGCTGAATTTTCTGTCCCGTACCGTGGACGACCGCGACGCCGCGGCCGACCTGGCGCAGGAAAGTTACGCGCGTGTGCTTGCCGTGCAGCAGTCCGGGCAGACCGTGGCCGAACCTCGCGCGCTGCTGTATCGCACCGCGCGCAATCTGGTGATCGACCGGTATCGGCGCGGGGCGGTGCGGGGGGAAACGCTCTCGCTCGATGACGATGCCGCCGATGTGCACCAGCCCGTGCTGCAGGCGCCGTCGGCATCCGAACCCGAAGCATCGGCCGTTTCCTCGCAAGGCGTTGCAGCCTTGCTGGCGGTGATTGGCGGCCTGCCTCTGCGCTGCCGCGAGGCGTTCATCCTTCATAAATTCGACGGGCTGTCGCAGGCCGAAGTCGCGCAGCACATGGGCATCTCGGTCACCATGGTCGAGCGTCATCTCAAGCTCGCCATGAAGGCCTGCCGCGCCTGTCGCGATGGGGACGGGGAGCAGGTTGGGGTGGACGCGACTCGCGCGTCTACATCCCTACGCTCCTGAATCGGACACCTCCGCCGCGATGCCTTCTTCCTTGCCCGACCGCGATGCCGCCGACGCTGACGTTCCCGCGCATGCTGCGCGCGATGGCGCCGTGTTCGACGAGGCCGCTCGCGCGGACGCGGCGATCGATGACGCCGCGCTGTATGACGGCGCGGTGGACGACGCGGCCCTGGATGACGTTGCGCTGGATGACGTTGCGCTGGACTGGTTCATGCGACGTGGCCGCCCAGGTACCCCGGCGGACGACGCGGCGTTTGCGGCGTGGCTGAGCCAGGACCCGGCCCATCGGGCGGCGTACGACCGCTGTCAGCAGGATTGGAACGCCCTGGATGCCTTGCCCGCTGCGGGTATCGCGCAACTGCGGGCGGACCTGGATCGTGACCTGCGGGTAGAACAACAGTCAGCGCGCATGGCAGGAAGTGCAGCCGTAAGCGCAGCTAGAAGCCCATCCGTAAGCGCAGCTAGAAGCTCATCCGGAAGCTCATCCAGCCGGGCACCGCTTGGCGCATCACCCCACCCATCACCCCACCCATCACCTCGCCCGTCACCCCACCCAAACACCGGCGGCTGGCGTGCCTGGCTGATCCAGGGCGCCTTCGCGTTTGTATTGGTGCTGGCCTGTGGAGGCGGGTACCTGGCGTGGGACCACTGGCAGCGCCAGCCCGTCTTTACACAGCAATTTGCCAGCGCGCGCGGGCAGCAGCTCGACATCACCTTGCCCGATGGCAGCCGTCTGCGCCTCGACACCGCCACCCGCGCCGAAGTCACGCTGTATCGCACGCGGCGCGAGGTGCGGCTGCCGGAAGGGCAGGCTGTGTTCCAGGTGCACAAAGATGCGGCGCGGCCCTTTGACGTGCTGGCCGGCCCCCTCAAAGTGACCGTGATCGGCACGCGATTTTCGGTGCGACATACCCCCGGCATGTTGGACGATGGCGGCGTGCGGGTCGCGGTGGAAGAAGGCCGCGTGCGGGTAGCGCGAGCCAGTGCCGGGACACACGCGGGGCGCCATGCAGGGACCGATACAGGGTCGGCATCGGCAGACGCTCCAGCCAACGGCGCCGACGCATCGGGCGCCGCGTGGTCCGCCGATGTCATCGAACTGGGCGCGGGACAGCAGGTCGCCAGCGATGCCTACGGCCGGCTGGGCAGCATTGCTCAGGTCGCCGCCGCCGGCATCGCGCCGTGGCGCGAAGGCCGCATTTCCTTCCAGGACACGCCCTTGTCCGCCGCCATCGCCGAGTTCGAACGCTACGGTCCGACCGGCCTGGTGATCGCTGATCCCGAAGTGGGTGCGCTGCGCCTGACCGGCACGTTCGACCCGATGCGCACCGCCAACTTCAAGCTGGCATTGCCGCGCGTGCTGCCAGTGCAACTGCGTGCGCAAGGCGACACCGTCGAGATCGTGCGCCGCTGAATAACGGCCGTTGAAAAACACCTGAAAAAACTGTCGAGCACAGGTTGGGGTTCTCGTGACGTCGCGCGTCTACACGAGAAGGCTTCCCATTCCCCTTATCTGGAGTTCGACCGCAATGTCCCGTTTCCGTCTTCGACCCGCCGTCTCGACCCTGGCAATCGCGCTTGCCTTCGGTCCCCTCGGCGCGTTGGCGCAGACCGCGCCACTGGTGGCCGCCCGGCCGGTCGATATCCGGATCGCGGAACAACCGCTGGCCCAGGCGCTGGACGACTTGGCGCGGCAGACGCGGTTGGAATTGATGGTGCAACACAGCTTGGTGGCGGGCAAGACGGCGCCTGCGGTGTCCGGCCGCCTGACGCCGCAGCAGGCCGTGGAACGGCTGCTGGCCGGCACCGGGTTGTCGGCCGACGTGACAGGCACGATCCTGACCATCAAGCCGGCATCGCCCACTTCCGGCCAGTCGGCACCGGCGACGTTGGCCATGGTCCCGGTCACCGCGCAATACGAACGCAGCCCCATCACCGAGCAAAGCGAGTCGTACACCACCACGGGCATCACCATTGGCCGCATGCAGCAAAGCCTGCGCGAAACGCCGCAGTCGGTCACGGTCGTCACGCGTCAGCAGATGAATGACCAGGTGTTGACCAGCGTCGACCAGGTCATGGCGCAAGCCACCGGCGTCACCAAATCGCAGCGCAACTTCGGCAGCCACCAGTTCGCGATTCGCGGCTTCACGGTCAATGACGAGAACTACCTGCTCGATGGCATTCCGGGCATGCTCTACAACATCGGCGGCTGGGTGCCGGTCGACACCGCCATCTTCGATCGCGTGGAAATCCTGCGCGGCGCGGCCGGCATGGTGGTCGGCGCAGGCGACCCGAGCGGCGCCATCAACCTGGTGCGCAAACGTCCGCGCGC
Source organism: Pigmentiphaga litoralis (assembly GCF_013408655.1). Lineage (NCBI taxonomy): Bacteria > Pseudomonadati > Pseudomonadota > Betaproteobacteria > Burkholderiales > Alcaligenaceae > Pigmentiphaga > Pigmentiphaga litoralis. The sequence continues at coordinate 3,817,286 of NZ_JACCBP010000001.1, read as the reverse complement.
CGACAAACACTTCGACGTGACCGCCACGGTCGGCTCGTGGGACCGGTATCGCGCCGAAGTCGACACGGGCGGCCCGCTCAATGCCGAAGGCACGGTCCGCGGCCGCGTGGTCGCAGCGTATGACGATCGCAACTACTTCTACGACGTGTCGCACTCGCGTCAGCCGCTGTTCTATGGCGTGATCGATGCCGACCTGGGGCGCGACACGACCCTGACCGTGGGCGCGCGGCGTCAGGAAAACCGCATCAACGGCTACTGGCTGTTCGGGCTGCCGCGTTACACGGATGGCAGTGCACTGAACGTCTCGCGGTCCACGTCGCTGGCGCAGGACTGGAACCGCCATCACGCCACGGCCACTGAAGTGTTCGGCGAACTGGAACACCGCTTCGACCGCGACTGGAAAGCGCGACTGACCGTCAACCGAACCGAAAGCTCGGTCGAACAGAAGGTTGGCATCGCGCGCGGCGCGGTGAACCCGGTCACGGGTGTCGGCACGCGCCTGTTCTCGACCCAGTTCAAGGATCTGGACGTGACCAGTACCGGCCTGGACGCCAACGTCGGCGGCAGCTTTACCGCCTTTGGTGGGCGTCATCAGGTGTTGATTGGCGCGACGTCTGTGCGCCAGAATTACTTTAATCAGACCGTCTCGTCGGCGCTCGGCAGCGCGGTCGATATCAACAATCCTAATTCGTCCGCCGTGCCCGAACCCCTGTCGCCGGCTTGGACCTTCCAGGACCGCCAGAACGACCGGCGCTACAGCCTGTACGCCAGTTCGCGCCTGCAACTGGCCGAACCCCTGCACCTGCTGCTGGGCGGCCGCTTCAACTGGATCGACTTCAAGTCGCGCGACCAGATCAGCGGCAACCGTACCGAATTCAAGGAAAGCGGCGAGTTCACGCCCTATGCCGGCCTGGTGTTCGACGTGAACCGTCAATGGTCGCTGTACGGCAGCTATGCCGACACCTTCGCTCCGCAAAGCCAATACCGCACGGCAGCGGGCAGCGTGCTGGCCCCGGCCGTCGGATCCAACATCGAAGCGGGTGTGAAAGGCGAACTGTATGAAGGCCGCCTGAACGTTTCGGCCGCCGTTTTCCACACCAAGAAGAATGGCGTGGCGGTGCTGGACGCGGCCAATCCCGATGGCTGCCCGAGCGGCGGCGCGACGTCGTCGTGCTACCTGAGCGGCAGCACGCTGCGTAGCCGCGGCTTTGAAGTGGAAGCCACCGGCGAAGTGCTGCCCGGCTGGCAAGTCGCCGCCGGCTACACCTATGTGTCGAGCCGCGACAATGCCGGCGAAACCATCAGCGCCGAAACGCCGCACCACTTGTTGCGTGTGTCAACCAACTATCGTTTGCCGGGCGATCTGAACGACTGGACCATCGGTGGCGGGGTGTCTGCGCAAAGCCGCTATTCCTACTTCGCGGCCGACAACACGGCGGTCCGCATGGGCACCGGCGGCCGCGCCGTGTTCGACCTGCGCGCGTCCTACCGCGTGAACCGTCAATGGACGGTGGGCCTGAACATCGGCAACCTGTTCGACAAGACCTACTACGCGATGCTGGGCGAACTGCGCCGGGGCAACTACTACGGTGAACCGCGCAGCGCGACGCTGGTCGTTCGCGGCTCGTTCTGATCACCGCAGGCCGTCTCGCATGAAGGCGCATTTCCGTCAGAGCATGGCGTGGCTGCACACCTGGTGCGGCCTCGTCTGTGGCTGGCTGCTGTGCGCCATTTTCCTGACCGGCACACTCAGCGTGTTTCGCGACGAAATCACGCGGTGGATGGAAGCCGAACCCGTCGTGGTGGCGCACGCATCGTCCACCGGGCCCGCTGCTGCCGAGCAGGTAGCGATGGGCACGGCCTACCTGGCGGCGCAGGCAGCCGACGCGCGCTTCTGGCGCATAGAACTTCCCAAGCGGGAAGGCGCGCCGCTGAACGTGTTCTGGCGGATCGGCACCACCAATCAGCAGGCCGCGCTGGACCCGCAAACGGGCCAGGTCGCCGACATTCCTGCCGCCCGCAAGACCACGGGCGGCGGCCACTTCGTCAAATTCCATTACTCCCTGCAGGCCGATGTCCCCGGCTTCTATGTGGTGGGCGTGCTCTCGGCCGGCATGTTGATCGCGCTCATTTCCGGCGTGGTGATCCACAAGAAAATATTCATCGACTTCTTTACGTTCCGGTGGGGCAAGGGGCAGCGGTCGTGGCTGGATGCGCACAACGCCACCGCCGTGCTCACCTTGCCCTTCCTGTTCATGATCGTCTACACAGGGCTGGCGATCTTCTACACCAGCTATGTGCCGATGCCGATGGAGACGGTATATGGCAACGACGGCAAGGCCTTCAGCCGCTTCGAAGCCGACGTGGCGTCGCACGCGCCCGCGCATGGCATCGCCCCATTGGGCGCGCTGTCTTTGCGTGACCTGTCCCGCCCCCTGGCCGTGGCCGAGACGGTCCTGGGCCGGCCGATCGGACGTGTACTGATCGATCGGCCAGCCAGCGCCGATCCCAAGGTGCGCTTCTTTGGCGCCAAGACCGACACCGGCGACTCGCCCCGTCTGCTCAATGCCGAAGGCAGCATCACCTTCTCTGCCGCCAAGGGCGCCGTAACGGCCTTTGACGCGTCAGACCCCATGCCGTTTTCGATCCACGACATCCACCGCGCCACCGAATACCTGCACCGCGTGGCCTTTGGCGGCGCGGTCATGCAGTGGCTGTACTTCCTGAGCGGCCTGGCCGGCACCGCCATGATGATCACCGGGTCCCTGCTGTTTTCCACCAAGCGCCGGCTCAAGCACGACCACGCCTTCGGCGCTGCCACGCCGTATCTGTATCGCGCCATCGAATCGTTGAACGTCGCATTGATCGCCGGATCAGCCATTGCCAGCATTGCCTACTTCTACGGGAATCGATTGATCCCTGCCGATGTGATCGGCCGCGCGCCGATGGAAATCCGGGTGTTCTTCTGGGTGTGGCTGGCGACACTTGTCCACGCCGTGGTGCGGCCGCCGCAACGCGCGTGGGTCGAGCAAGCCGCGGCCGGGGCGATGCTGTGCGCGTGCCTGCCGTTGCTGAACGCGATCACGACCGGACAGCATCTGGGGGTGTATGTGGCAGCAGGGGACTGGGCGCGGGCGGGGGTGGAGATCACCAGTCTCGGCTTCGCAATGCTGCTGGCGGCGATCGCCTATCGTGCGGCGCGGGCGCCGGTCGCGGTCAAACGCAAGGCGCCTGCCGTGCGGCCCGCGTCTGCACAGGCGGCGTCTTCATGAGCGGCATCAGGTCATGATGAACATGCCTGTCTCGCTCACCGTCTTCGTTGACGAGCGCGTCGCGTCATGAGCGGCGCTGCATCCTCCCGCTCGCCCGCCGCCTACCGCTGGGGCGTCTTCAGCCGGGTGATGGCGGCCAGTCTCGGCGCCTACGCGCTGGCATCCTTGGCGTCGTCTGTCCTCGCCGTCGCGCTACCGATGCTGTCCGCCATCTCGGTGGCCGACGGCGTGATCATCGGCACACTGATGAGTTTCGTGTTCCATGCGGCCGCCGCGATCTGGGTGTTCGCGACGCGATCGGCAGTGCGGGCGTGGATCGGCATCGGCGCCGTGTCGGGGTGCCTGGCGCTGCTCCTGAAAGGCTTGCACGCGTTGGCGTGAGCAGGGGAATGGGAGCCGGTGAATGCGAGCCGGTGCATGGGACCGGTGAACGCATCCGGTGAATTAGGCAGTTGACTTCGAGTGCACTCGAAGTCGTACGCTACACCCATGACGACATTTCTTTCCATCGCCGAGGCGGCCGCCGCCACCGGCCTGTCCGCCACCACCCTGCGCTACTACGAACAGATCGGCCTTATCGCGCCGATCGAACGCCGCAGCGGCGCGCGCCGCTATGGCGACGCCGACCTGCGCTGGATCGAATTCCTGGTTCGGCTGCGGGCCACCGGCATGTCCATGCGCGACATGCAGCGCTATGCCGAACTGCTGCGGCTCGGCCCCACCCCCGACTCCGTGGCCGAGCGCCAGGCGCTGCTCGAAGACCACGCGCGGCGGGTCGAAGCCGACCTCGACACCCTGACCGATACCCTGGCCCGCATCCGCGCCAAGATCAGCGGCTATGCCGCCCTGAAAGCCCCCGACGCCCCCGGCGCGGCCGACGCGCCCCTCTGTTCCACTACCCGGAGATCTGCAGCATGACCACGACACTTCCTACCCGTACCCTGGGCCGCAACGGCCCCACCGTCTCGTCCATCGGCCTCGGCTGCATGGGCATGAGCGACTTCTACAGCGATCGCGACGATGCCGAATCCATCGCCACGCTGCATCACGCGCTGGACCTGGGCGTCAACTTCCTGGACACCGCCGACGCCTACGGCCCGCATACCAACGAACAACTGATCGGCAAGGCGATCGTTGATCGCCGCAACCAGGTGATCCTGGCAACCAAATTCGGTCTGGTGCGCGATCCGGCCAATCCCGCGGCGCGCGGCTTCAATGGGCACCCGGATTACGTGCGCGCCAGTTGCGAAGGCAGCCTGCGGCGGCTGGGCGTCGATCACATCGACGTGTACTACCAGCACCGCGTCGACACGAACGTGCCGATCGAAGACACCGTGGGCGCGATGGCCGACCTGGTGCATGCCGGCAAGGTGCGCTGGCTGGGCCTGTCCGAAGCGTCCGCCGCCACCATCGCCCGCGCCGTGGCCGTGCACCCGATCGCCGCCGTGCAAAGCGAATATTCCCTGTGGACCCGCGACCCCGAAACCACCGGCACGCTGGCCGCCTGCCGCGCGCACGGCATCAGCTTCGTCGCCTATTCGCCCCTGGGCCGCGGCTTCCTGACCGGCGCCTTCACCACGCCCGACGACCTGCCCGCCGACGACTACCGCCGCACGTCCGCCCCGCGTTTCCAGGGCGACAACTTTGCCGACAACCTGCGGCTGGTCGACGTCGTCAAAACCCTGGCCGCCGCAAAGGGCGTGACGCCGGCGCAACTGGCATTGGCCTGGGTGCTGGCGCAGGGCGACGACATTGTCCCGATTCCCGGCACGAAGCGGCGCAAGTACCTCGACCAGAACGTCGGCGCGCTGGCCGTGACGCTGGACGCGGCGGATCTGAAGGCGCTGAACGATGCCTTCCCGCCGGGAGTGGCGGCGGGGCTGCGGTATCCGGAAGCGTTTATCGGGTCGGTGAACGTGTAGGGTTTGAAGGTCAGGGGACGGCGCACGTGGCGGTCCAGCCGGTCAGTGGCGCCATCGGGAAATCGTTTGCCACAACGCTGTCCACATTGGTGAACCCGGTGTCGCGCAGCGCCTGCGCCATTTCACCTGCTGCCGTGACATGCCGGCCCAACATCATCATGGACAGGTAGTACGGCAGCACAGCGGCTGCCTCTTGGGGCGTCGCACCGACTTCCGCTTGCGCGCACACCAGGACACCGCCAGGGCGCAACGCCGCATGAATGCGCCGTAACGTGGCGGCGACATCGGGAACGAAGTGCAGCACCGATGCGCACCAGATCACGTCGTACCCCGTGCCGATATCGTCGATGGCCAGGTCCCCACCGATCACCGACAGGCGGTCATCCAGCCCTGCGGCAGTAATGTTCTCTTGGGCAACCTCGGCCGTTTCGGGCAAGTCGAACACGACGGCGTTCAGTTGGGGAAAGTCGTTGGCGAGCGCGATGGCCACCCAGCCAGGGCCGCCGCCCAGGTCCAGCAGGCGAGTGGCGGTGTTCATGGCAGGGACGCGAGCCATGACACGGCTCGCAGCGGCAACGGTAAAAGCGCGTTGCTCCTGGCCGATCTGTGCACGGGCTGCGCTGGCCCACAACGCGCCCATCGCGGCGCTTCCTGGCGGCGAAGACGGTGGAACACTGGGCGTCGCCTCTGCGGGTGCCGCAGCAGTCGCGGCCACGGCAGGAGGCGTCAGCCGATTCCGCAATCGCGCGCCCGATTCACGCATAGCCTTCAAACGGACTATCCATGCGTCCCCGCAATCGACCTTCTGCCACAGCGCCGGTGAGCGGCGCTATCGATCGGGCACCTCGGTCACGCAACTGCGATTGCGCATCGACCAGACGGCCATGACGCGCTACTTCGGGCCCGACGCATGGCATACGTGGGCGCCTGACAGCAGTGTCCGCCTTTGTGCGTCTCAAAAGACGTCCGAGGCGGTATCCGCGCACGTCGCGGCAATGCTGCATCAGGTGACGCAAGAAAGCGCCGCGTCGATCGACCTGTACATCCCTGCCTTGAGTCTGCTTGCCAAGGTAATGCGTGGAATGCAAAAAGCACCTTCACGCAGTGCTGGCCTGAGCCACCGGGACCTGGAAAAGATTGAGCACGTTCATGAAATCATGCAGACGCAACTGCACCGTCCATTGACACTCGACTACCTGTGCCTGACCGCGGGATTGAGCGTGTTCAAGCTCAAAGACGGCATTCGCCGCCGTTACGGCACGACACCGCACCGGCTGCTGCACGACCCTGCGGATGCAGCGTGCCTGGACGCTGCTGGAAGCGGGGTGCCAGGTCGCGCAGGCGGGCTGGCAGGTGGGCTATGCGCACCCCGGCAATTTCGGTGCGGCGTTCGCCGCGTATTTCGGCAGGTCGCCCAAGACCGTGTTCGGCAAACGGCATTGAGTCACGCGGCGCACCCTCGGCAATAATGCCCCCATGACCGACACCGTCCCGCTGCGCGTCCTGCGCACCCTTGCTGCTGTTGCCGAGACCGGCAGCGTGACGCGCGCTGCGCGTGCCTTGCATCAATCGTCGTCATCAGTCTCGCGCGCGGTGCAAAGCGCAGAGGCGACGCTGGACATCCGCCTGTTCGACCGCGGTGCGCGCGGCGTGTTGCCCACCGCGGCGGGCGAGGTGCTGGCGATGCGGGTCACGCGCGCCATGCAGTTGTTGCGGGCGGCGGCGGACGGGTTGCAGCTGCGGGGGGCTCCAGCGTCGGTGGCGGCGTTGCCGCGGCTGGTCAGCGACACCTCGTTGCAGGCCTTGGCGGCGCGGTCGGCCCACCTGACCGAAAGCGCGGCCGCAGTAGCCCTGGGCATGTCGCAATCGGCATTGCACCAAGCGTTAGGCCGGCTGGAACATCTGGCCAAGGTGCAGCTGTTCGAACGCACCCGGATCGGTACGCGGCTGAACGAGTCGGGGCGCTGGCTGCTGCAGCACACGCAGCAGGCGCTGGCCGAGATCCGGATCGGGCATGAAGAACTGGCGCGGTGGCGCGGCCTGACAGGCCGGCAGGTATCGATCGGATCGTTGCCGATTGCGGGCGATGTGCTGGTGCCGCGGGCGGCGGCACTCGCCCTTGCGGCGCAGCCGGACCTGCGCCTGGCTGTCAAGGACGGGACCTATGACGCGCTGATCGACATGTTGCGGGCGGCGGATATCGACTTCGTGGTCGGGCCGCTACGAGGCGTGTCGGCCGCGCCGGACCTCGTGGAAGAAGTCCTGTTTGTCGACCGGTTCGTGGCGGTGGTGCGGGCGGGGCATCCACTGTTGAACCGGCCCCGGCGTAAAGGCGTTGCGGCCCAACTCAAGCAGATGGTGGCCTACCCCTGGATCGGCGCCTTGCCGGGCACGCCTGCGCAGCGGGCGTTCGAGCGGCTGTTTGCCGACGCGGGCATTGCACCGCCCGAAGTGTCCTTGCAGGCGCACAGCACGGCCGTGGTCCGGTCGGTGTTGCTGTCGGGGGATCACATTGCGTTGGTGTCGCCCCTGCAGGTGCGGGCCGAGGTGGACGGCGGCCTGCTGGTGCATGCCTGCGGTCCTTTTGTCGGAACCGAGCGTGCCATTGGCATCGCCCAGCGGCGGGACGCGCTGGCGTCGTCGGCCTGCGCGCACGTGCTGGCCTGCCTGCGCCAGGCGACAGTCGAAGCGACCGGCAATAAGTAGAACGCAACGCTTGCTCCCCAGCATGCAAGGCTGAAGCCGCGTTGGCACGACCTATGCTCCGTATACTGAGTTCCCAAGAGCAACGTGCGTCGGACCGTTAGCGGTCGCTCGGCACGCGACCCCCACGAGCGGGATCGCTGCCAACGCACGGACACGACACCAATAGGGGACAGGCATGAAGCATTGGATAAACGCAACGGTCGCCATCACGGCTGCCGGACTGATGGCAGGCTGTGCGGCCCCGATGCAGACGGCGGTTCCGACCATCCCGACCACGCCAACCCCGTCCGGCCCGGTCGAAGTCGTGTGGCTTGGCCAGGCCGGCTTCAAGATCACGACGCCGGGCGGCAAAGTCATCGTGACTGATCCCTGGCTGCGCACGAACCCCAGCGCGCCGTCGCCGTACAAGGAGCTGGATGGCTTTGGCAAGATCGACGTGCTGCTGGTCAGCCATGGCCATTTCGACCACATTGCCGATGCGCCCGCGCTGTCCCAGCGCTACAACGTGCCGCTGCGCGCGCCGGGAGACCTGAGCCAGGCGCTGACGACCTTGGGCGTGCTGCCACCAGCGATGCTGCCGCGCATGAACAAGGGCGGCACGGTCCAGCCGGCGCCCGGCATCAAGGTCACTGCGGTGCATGCCGAACATTCGTCGGTCTATGTGTGGCGCAACCCGGGATCGGGCAAGGACGAGACGCATGCGGGCGGTGAACCTGTCGGCTGGATCATCGAGCTTGAAAACGGCTTCCGGATCTACCACGCGGGGGACACGGCAGCCTTCGGCGACATGCGCCTGATCAACGAACGCTACAAGCCCGACCTGGCGCTGGTGCCGATCGGCGGCAACTTCACCATGGACCCGGTCGACGCCGCCTGGGCCGTCAAGGACATGATCCGGCCCAAGGTGGTGATCCCGATCCACTACGGTACGAACCCGCTGGCACTCGGCACCGCCGCGCAATTCCAGGAAGCCATGGGGCAGAGCGACATTCGTGTCATCGTCGCCAAGCCCGGCCAGCCGCTGACATTCTGACGCGGCCGCGGGGCATAGGGGCGCGGGCCCCTTGCCCCACGCGCACGATCATTGATTTCAACAACAACATCCGAGACACCCATGACTTTCCTTCTGCGCGCACGCCGCCGCCACGTACTGCAAACACTCGCCGCCACGTCCCTGGCGCTACTGACAGGCGCCGCCTTCGCGCAAGACGCCGCCAGCTATCCCGACAAGCCCCTGCGCATGATCGTGCCCTTCACCCCCGGCGGATCGACCGACATCCTGGGCCGCACCATCGCCCAGCAACTGAGCCTGGCCTGGGGCAAGTCCGTGGTCGTGGAAAACATTCCGGGCGCGGGCGGCAGTATCGGCGCGGACAAGGTCGCCAAGGCGCCGGCCGATGGCTACACCCTGCTGATGGGGCACATCGGCACCCTGGCCGTCACGCCGTCGCTCTATTCCAAGCTGCCGTATGACCCGATCAAATCCTTTGCGGCGGTCGCATGGGTCGCGCGCGTGCCGAACGTGTTGGTCGTGCACGCGTCGGTGCCTGCCAAGACCCTGAAGGAACTGGTCGACTATGCCAAGGCCAACCCCAACCAGCTCAATTACGGGTCGGGCGGCAACGGCAGCGCGGCGCATATCGCCACCGAATACCTGAAGCTGCAAAGCGGCACGCAGATCCAGCATGTGCCTTACAAAGGCACCGGCCCGGCCGTGAATGACCTGCTCGCGGGCCACATCAAGATGATGTTCACGGGCGTGCCGGCAGTGATCGCGCAGATCAAGGCAGGCCAGTTGCGCGCGATCGCCGTGTCGTCCCCCCACCGCGTCAAGCTGTTGCCCGACGTGCCGACCGTGGCCGAAAGCGGTTATGCCGGCTTTGAAGCCGACCAGTGGTACGGCGTGGTCGCACCGGCCAACACACCGCGGGCGATCGTTGAAAAGCTCAACAAACAGATCAACCAGTCGCTGTCGTCGCCCGATATCGAAACGCGTCTGGCCAGCGAAGGCGCGGAGGCCACCCCCAACACGCCCGAAGTGTTTTCCAAGCTGATCGTGACCGAGATCGCGCGATGGCGCACGGTGATCGAAAAGGGAGGGGTGAAGGTCGAGTAACGTTGACGTGCCTGCAGACCAGCAGACCGGCGAGTTTCTACCCGCCACGCAAGGCCAGCAGGCGCCGCAGCCGGGCAACACCCGCGTCGCTGGCCAACAGGATCGACGCTGCGTCGGGGTCGGCAATCTCCTCTCGTTCGATGGCTTCGAGCAGTACCCGGTCTTCATCAAAGGTCGCCTGGTACAAGGCCTCGAACTCCCGCGTCACATCCGCATCGTCCACCGCGATGTTGCGCAGCTGGAACGAAAAGTAATGCGTGGAATGCGCCGTCTCGGGCGTCAGGAACGCGTAGGAGATGGTGCGATACGGCGCCGCATCCATCGCCGCTTCATCGTGCGGCTGTCCGGCTTCCACGGCGCCAAAGTCCACTGACGACACGCAGGGCAACGCCAGCCGGTACACCTGCCACCGGTCCATGGGCCGGTCGTGTCCCAGAAAGCGCTGCATCATCGGAACGGGCGGCTCGCCGTTCACCCAGCGGCGGCAGACGACGTCGCCGTGTTCTTCGGTCGCCGTGATCGGTACGTCGTCCGATCCCTTGCCCCCGATCGTGCGCCGATGGACGAAGCCCGTATGCGCCGGGTCCACCAGGTTGTCCAGGATATTGGTCCATCGCGCCGCAAAACGCAGGTAGCCGCGTGACGCCGTCCAGCCCGGTGCGTCGTACTGAGGAATCGACACCAGCCTTGACGGATCGGCCGGCACCGATTCATCCATCCACGCAAACACCAATCCATACCGCTCAAGCGTCGTGTAGCTCGTGACGCGTGCCACGGGCGGAATCCGCGATTGGCCGGGTACCCGAACGCAGGCGCCATCGGGCGCATAACGCACACCGTGATACGGGCACTCGACCGTGTCGCCGACCCGCTCGCCCATCGACAGCGGCGCAAACCGGTGTGCGCACCGATCGCGCAGCACTACGGGGTGTCCTGCCGCGGTCCGATAGATGACCACGCGCCGGCCAAGCACCTCGCGCGCCAACAAGGCATCCCCGACCTCGGCCGATGCTGCCACGGCGTACCAGGCATCGCGGATGAAGGCGGTCGGCGCTGTCACAGCTTGCGCTCCGCCTCGGCAGGCAGGAAGGCCTCGTTGAACACGTCTTCCGCGCTCACATAGCGCTTCAGCCCATAGGCATCGACGATCTGCACGATGTTGGTTCGCAGCCGCGCCTTGTCCACGCCGCCCAGTCCCGCCGATCGAACGGCGGGGGTCGCCAGGAAGTTGTCCAGGAAGAAGCGCAGCCGGCGTTCTTCGACGGCAGGATCGATGATGCCTTCGCGCTTCTGGACGTAGCGGATGCCTTCCTTGGGATCCTTGACGGTGTCCTTGATCCCGCGATTCAGTGCGCGCACGAAGGCGGCCACGGCTTGCGGGTTCTCCTTGATCATGCGTTGGGAGGCGACCACCACGTTGCCGTACAGGTTCACGCCATAGTCGGCGTACCGAAAGTAGGTGATATCGGACGCCTTGATGCCGCGGGCTTCAAGGTTGAGCAGGCTCGTGTAGAAGAAACCGGTGATGCCATCCACTTCCCCCCGCGCCATCAGCGTTTCGCGTATTGCCGGGTCCACGTTGAGCCACGTCACGCTCGCCGGATCAATGCGATTGGCCTTGGCAAACAAGGGCCATGCCTTGCGGCCTGCGTCGAACACGGGTGCCGCCAACTTGCGGCCGGCCAGGGCGGCCGGGGTGTCGATGCCGGACTTCTTCATGACGAAGATGGTGGATGGCGCCCGCTCCAGCAGCACATACACGGCCTGCAGTTTTTCGCCGGCGGGGTTGGATGCCAGGTACTCGACCACCGAACTGATGTCGGCAAATCCGATGTCGTGCGTGCCCGAAGCAATACGCTGCACGGCCGCGCCCGACCCGGCGCCGGCATCGATCGACACGTCCAGATTTTCCTGTTTGAAGTAGCCCTTGCCTTCAGTCAGCAGGGCGATGGCGCCCGGCCCGTCGACCCGCCAATCGAGCGTGAATCGCACGCGTGTGGTCTGGGCGTGCACCACCTGGGGCAGGGCGCCCACGCCCGCCGCACAGAGCAGGGCGGCAGTCACACGAACGGCCAGGCGGCGGCGCCAGATAGCGGAAAACAAAGAGGAGGTCATGCGTCGTTCCTGTTGATGACGGCGGACGCCGGGGAAGCGTTTGACCAAGGCTACCGGTGCGATGACAATCGGTGAAGGCGCATAATCCGATTAATCGATCGTTTTTATCGATGGCGCTCGCCATGTCCCGGGACCGCAATGACGCATCCGTTACCTTCCTCGCCCACGCTCTCGGAACTTCGTGCCTTCGTGGCCGTGGCTGATGCAGGCCACTTCACCAAGGCGGCCGAACGGCTGGGCCTGTCGCAGTCGTCGCTCAGCGCTGCAATCGGCAAGCTGGAAGCGGCGATTGGCACGCGCGTGTTCGATCGCCACACGCGGGGCTGCCGGCTGACCGATACCGGCACCGACATGCTGCCCGCGGCGCGGCGTCTGTTGCACGATATGGATACCCTGGTGGAGGGGGCCCGCAGCGCCGCCACCCTGCAGCGCGGACGCGTCACCATCGCCGCGCCCAGCGCGCAATGCACCTTGCTGCTGCCACCGCTCGTACGCCACTTCACGCAGCAGCATCCCGGCGTGCGCGTGACGGTGCATGACATTGCCGAAGAACATGTGCGCGAGCAGGTGCGCACCGGCGCCGCCGACCTGGGCATCGCAACCCAGACCGACGAGCGCACCGAATTGATGGCGACTCCGTTCTACTCCGACCAGTACATCGTTGCCATGCGCAATGATCATCCGCTGGCTGTGCGCAAATCCGTGGAGTGGAGTCAGGTGTGCAAGGAGCCGATCATCGGACCCCTGCCCGGCAATCCGGTGCGGCGTCACCTGGATCAGCGGCTGGCGCGCGAAGGCCTGCAGCTTGATTACCGGTACGAGGTGTCGTTGCCATGGACCATGGTGGGCCTGGCGCGCGAAGGGCTGGGCGTGTCGGTGCTGACGTTGGCGGTCAAGCCGCTGGTCGACTGGCTGGGCCTCGTGATGAAGCCCATCGGGCGTCCGGCCATCGCTCGCACCTTGGTCGTGTTGCGGCCGCCGGGGCGGACGCTGTCACCTGGCGCGGCCGCCTTCCGGGACCTGCTGCTGGGCAGCAACGTCCGGTAGATGCCGGTCTGGGAACCGGGTCGTTCAGGCCCCCAGCTTTCGCGGATCCACCAGCAGGTGCCGGCCGACGTCCTGGATGTTCTTGGTCCCGGTCAGCGCCATGCTGACGTCCAGTTCCTTGCGCATCACGTTCAGCATGGTGGTGACCCCTTCCTGCCCCATCGCGCCCAGCGCATACAGGAAGGCGCGGCCGATCATTACGCCACGCGCGCCCACGGCGCAGGCCTTGAGCACGTCCTGGCCGCTGCGCACGCCGCCGTCGAACATGACTTCGATATCGTTGCCCACCGCATCCACGATCGCAGGTAAAGCCGAAATGCTGGAAAGCGCGCCGTCGAGCTGGCGGCCGCCATGGTTGCTGACGACGATGGCGTCGGCGCCGCATGAGGCCGCGATGCGCGCGTCTTCGACATCCAGGATGCCTTTCAGGATCAGCTTGCCGCCCCACTGCGACTTGATCCAGGCCACGTCGTCCCAGGACAGGGTCGGGTCGAACTGGCTGGCGGTCCACTGGCCCAGGCTGTTGATGCCGGTGGTGTCTTTCACGAAGCCGTCCAGGTTGCCAAAGGTCTTGCGTTTGGCGCCGGCCATGCGCAGCGCCCAGCCCGGCTTGCTCATCACATCCAGGATGTTGGCCAGGGTGATCCTGAGCGGCACGGTCATGCCGTTCTTGATGTCCTTGTGGCGCTGGCCCAGGATCTGCAGGTCCAGCGTCAGCACCAGCGCGGAACACTTGGCGGCCTTGGCGCGCTGGATCAGCGACGCCACGAATTCGCGGTCACGCATCACGTACAGCTGGAACCAGAACGGCTTGGTGGTCGCGGCCGCCACGTCTTCGATCGAACAGATGCTCATGGTCGACAGCGTGAACGGAATGCCGAACGCTTCAGCGGCGCGCGCGCCCAGGATTTCGCCATCGGCCCATTGCATGCCGGTCAGGCCGGTCGGCGCGATGGCGACGGGCATGGTCACGGGCTGGCCGAGCAGGGTGGTGGCGACCGAACGTTCGTCGACGTTGATGGCCACCCGCTGCCGAAGCTTGAGCGCGCTCAAATCTTCGGTGTTGGCGCGATAGGTGCCCTCGGTATACGAGCCGCTGTCGGCATAGTCGTAAAACGCGCGGGGGACGCGCTTCTTGGCCAGCAGGCGCAGGTCTTCGATACAAGTAATGGCGGGCATGACGATTCCAGAGTGATGCGTGTTGCAAGGAGGCCAGGCGCCTCCATCCGCTATTTTGCAACAGTCCGGCATCGGCACGCGAATCGCGTCATTACAATCGCGCCACGTCCCTCACATTTGCGTGGCTCGCCATGAACGATCTCCAGCACCAGCTTTCGATGTCCATCCTGATGACGCCCGACATGGCGAACTTCTCGGGCAACGTCCACGGCGGCACGATTCTGAAGTACCTGGACCAGGTGGCCTATGCCTGTGCCAGCCGCTACGCGGCCCGCTATGTGGTGACGTTGTCGGTCGATCAGGTCGTGTTCCGGCAGGCGATTCACGTTGGCGAACTGGTCACCTTCTATGCGTCGGTCAACTACACCGGGCGCACGTCGATGGAGATCGGCATCAAGGTGGTGACGGAAAACATCCGCGAGAAAACGGTGCGCCACACCAACAGCTGCTACTTCACCATGGTGGCCGTGGACGACGAGGGCGTACCGGCGATCGTTCCGCCGCTGGAGCCGCAGACCGAAGAAGAAAAGCAGCGGTTCGAAGCCGCCGGCCTGCGCCGCGAACTGCGCCAGGAAATGGAGCGCCGCCACAAGGTCATCAAGGTGCGCACCACCGGCGCGGTCGAAGACTGACCGGCCCGCCATCCCCCGCCAACGTTGTATTGACAGCAAGACGTGCGGCTGCTATAGCGCTGCCGCGAAGTGTTTGCTATCGTCGCCAGCATACGAAAGTCAGACATCAAGAAATCAATAAAAAAGGCGCGGTGATGAGGCACGTCGGGGAGTCCGGGTTATCGAACCTGCGTATTCGTCATCTTCAACTGGTGGAGTCACTGGTGGATTTCGGGGCGCTGTATCAGGCCGCGAAAGCGATGAACATGACGGAGTCGACCGCCAGCGCCATGCTGCGCGAAGTCGAAGCCGCCTTCGATGTGTCCTTGTTCGACCGCACGCCCCAGGGCATGACGCTGACGAAAGCGGGCGAAATCGCCATCGGCCGCCTGCGTGGCGTGTCGAGCGAACTGGCGATGCTGACGCAGGAACTGGTGCAGCCCGAAGCCACGCCCGTGCTTCGCATCGGCGCCGTCCAGCACACCTTTTTCGGCGTCCTGCAAAAGGTCGTGCCGCAACTGCTGGCCGAAATGCCGTGCCGTCTGGAACTGTGCGACGCCACGTCGTCCGAGCTGGCCTCGTGCCTGCAGCAGGATGAACTGGACTGCATTCTGGGCCGCATGCCCGAAGACTGGATCGAGTCGTTCCAGAGTCCGGCCTTTTTCTACAGCCCCCTGTACGACGAAGAAATCTGCGTGGTCGCGTCCCCCGATCACCCGTTTGCGCGCTGCGACGCCGTCATCCTGGAAGACCTGGTGAAGGAATCGTGGGTGCTGCCCAAGCCCGGTTCCCACCTGCGCCATGTGCTGACCACGGCATTCGTGTCCGAGGGCCTGCCGCCGCCGGAAGCGTTGATCGAAACGTCGTCCTTCGTGTTCACGCTGCCGCTGTTGACCGGGTCCAAGCTGCTCACGGTCGCCACGCGCGATCACGGTGTGAGCTATGAATGGGCGGGCCAGGTGCGGGTGCTGCCGATCAAGCTGCCGCAGCTGTCGCCGCCGGTCGCCTTCGTTGCCAAGAAGCGGTCGATGAAGAACCCGGCCGTGCTGACCTTCTGGGAACTGCTGCGCCGGGCGGAATCGCCGCCAATGATCTGACGTAAAGTTGAGGTTTGCGCGCTAGTAAAAAGGAACCTCAGTGAACTTCACCCCGAACCCCGCCCGCGGCACGCGTGGCATGGCCGTTGCCCCCAACGCCCTGGCGTCGCAAAGCGCGATGGCCGTCTTGCGTGAGGGCGGCAACGCGGTCGAAGCCATGATCGCCGCGGCCGCCACCATTGCCGTGGTGTACCCGCACATGAACAGCATCGGGGGGGATGGGTTCTGGCTGATCTCGCGGCCGGGCGAAGCGCCTCGCGGCCTCGAAGCCTGCGGCGCATCGGCGGCATCGGCTAGCATCGACACCTACCGCGCCCAGGGCATCTCGGCGATTCCCTTTCGCGGCCGCCTGGCCGCCAACACGGTCGCCGGCACCATTTCGGGCTGGGACGCCGCCTACCAGTATTCGCAGCAAGCCCTGGGTGGCCGCCTGCCCCTGACGCGTCTGCTCGGTGACGCCATCGACTATGGCCGTGACGGCATTCCTGTCACCCGCAGCCAGGCCCTGTGCACCGCCGGCAAGCGCGACGAACTGATGGCCGTGCCCGGCTTTGCGCAGACCTTCCTGCACGACGGCGCGGCGCCGCAGGCCGGCACCCGTTTCATGCAAGCCCGGCTGGCTGCGACGCTGG
Source organism: Pigmentiphaga litoralis (assembly GCF_013408655.1). Lineage (NCBI taxonomy): Bacteria > Pseudomonadati > Pseudomonadota > Betaproteobacteria > Burkholderiales > Alcaligenaceae > Pigmentiphaga > Pigmentiphaga litoralis. Next base: position 3,800,589 of record NZ_JACCBP010000001.1, on the reverse strand, counting down.
ATCACCTGGCCCGCCATGGCCTCGACGATTTCTACCGCGGCGAACTGGCGCAAAGCATGGCGAGCGATCTGGCCGCCGTGGGCTCGCCCGTGTCCCTGGCCGACCTGAACCGTCACGAAGCCGTCTGGAAGACGCCGCTGGCCTTGCAGCATTCGCTGGGCAAGATCTACAACATGCCGCCGCCAACGCAGGGCGTGGTGTCGCTCATGATCCTGGGCCAGCTGGACCGCCTGTTCAACGCCGACATGGACCCGCTGGGCGCATCGTACGTGCATGCCTGCGTCGAGGCCACCAAGCAGGCCTTCAGGATCCGCGATCGCGAAATCACCGACCCGGCCCACATGCGGATCGACCCGCAAGGCCTGCTCGATCCGGCCGCGCTCGACGCGATGGCGCAGGCCCTGTCGGCCGACCGCGCGCTGCCGTGGGGCCAGGGCAAGGGCCCGGCCGATACGGTGTGGATGGGCGTGATCGACAAGGACGGCGTGGCCGTCAGCTTCATCCAGAGCATCTATCACGAGTTCGGCAGCGGTATCGTGCTCGACCAGTCGGGCGTCAACTGGCAGAACCGCGGCTGCAGCTTTTCGCTGGACCCGGCCGCGCGCAACCCGCTGATGGGCGGCCGCAAACCGTTCCATACGCTCAATCCGGCCATGGCGCATTTCGACGACGGCCGCATCATGGTCTACGGCAACATGGGTGGCGACGGGCAGCCGCAATCGCAAAGCGCGGTGTTCAGCCGCATCGCCAACTTCGGCATGAATCCGCAGGCCGCGATCGACGCGCCCCGCTGGCTGCTGGGCCGCACCTGGGGCCAGGTCAGCGACACGCTCAAGCTCGAAGCGCGCTTCCCGCAAGCCACGGTCGACGCGCTGCGCGCGCTGGGTCATGAAGTGGATGTGCTGCTGCCGTACGACGAAACCATGGGTCATGCCGGCGCGGTAGTGATGCACCCGGGCGGTTTGTTCGAAGGCGGATCGGATCCGCGCAGCGACGGGGCGTGCGTGGGCTGGTAAGCCGCTCCGCTTTGGCAGGGGCCGGTCGGTTCAAGCGATTGAACCGACCGGCCCTTGGCATATTCACTCGGGCCGGATGTTCGCGTTCTTGATCACTTCCGCCCACCGTTTCTGGTCGGCGGCCATCGTTGCCGTAAAGGCTTCCGGCGTGCTCGTCTCGGTAAAGATGCCCTGTTCGGCCAGCTTGTCCTTCACTTCAGGCAAGGCCAGCGCGCGGCGCAATTCGGTATTGAGCTTGGCGATCACCGGCGCCGGGGTCTTGGCCGGCGCAATCATCCCGATCCAGATATCGCTTTCGTAACCCGGCAGCGTTTCCGCAATCGTCGGCACGTCCGGCAGCAGCGGCAGCCGCTTTTCGCCCGTGATGCCCAGCGCGCGCAACTTGCCGCTGCGAATATAGGGCAGGGCGGAATTGATCGGGCAGAACATCATGTCGACCGTGCCCGCCAGCACATCGACCAGCGCCGGCACCGAGCCGCGATAGGGCACCTGCGTCATCCGCACGCCTGTCATCGACTTGAAGATTTCCGCCGACATATGTTGCGGACTGCCTGACCCGGCCGTTGCAAACGTCAACTTGTCGGGCGACGCCTTCGCCATCGCGATCACGTCGGCCACCGAATTGGCCTTGACCTGCGGCGGCACCACCAGCACCAGCGGCACCCGGCCCATCATCGTCACGCCCGTCAGATCGCGTGACGCATCGAACGGCAGCTTCGGATACAGCACGGGATTGACGGCCACCGTCTGGTTCGGCGCAATCGCAATCGTGTAGCCGTCCGGCGCCGACTTGGCGATGTAGTCGGTCGCGATATTGCCGGCCGCACCCGGCTTGTTTTCGACGATGACCGGCTGCCCGAAGGTCTTGGACATTTCCTGGCCCACGATGCGCGCCAGCACGTCGTTCGATCCGCCCGGCGGCAACGGCACGATGATGTGAATGGGCTTGTCGGGGAACGCCTGGGCCTGGGCCTGAGCGATCAGAGGGGCGAGCGCGAGCGCGCCTGCCAGCGCGACGCTGGCCAGGGCCAGCGAGGCGGGACGAAGGTTGGACATGGTGTCTCCAGTCTGCTTTTGTCGTTATGTAGTCGCATCCTAAGAGCCGGCCTTCAACTATTCAATCTTGAACCTTGAATCAACCTGTCGTGGCAAAACGCCACGTAACCATTTATGAATGGTGCAGGCGTAAACTGATACAAATAGGCCTGTCGCCCGCAGCTGGCGCGTCCCCCTTTCATGGCGCGTTCCCCCCTTTCAGAGAGTCAGCATGAACATCAGGTTCCAGGAACCGGCCGAAGAACGCCTGCGCATCGCCGCAGTGGAACGGTTCAAGACCATGGACGCGTCCGTGCACAAAAGCTTCGTGTCGGCGGCCAACATCCTTCAGAAAATGACACGGACGCCAATTGCCGGCTTTTCCTTGCTCGGCCAGGAAACGCAGTGGTTCACCAGCGCGATGGGCGGAGACCTGATCGAATCCCGACGGGACGAAACGTTCTGCCAATTCGCCATCCAGTCAGACATTCCGCTGATCATTCCAAATGCCAGGATGGACCCGGACTATGCCGATCATCCCCTGGTCGCCGGGAACCCGTACATCCAGTTCTACATGGGCCTGTGCGTGCGGGATGCCGACCAGTACCCGCTCGGCGCGCTGTGCGCGGCAGACATGTTTCCGCGATCGCTCGACGACAACGCCTACTTCGTCGCCGTCAATCTGCGGGACATGCTCCAGAACCTGCTGGTCGTGGCGGCGCGGCGTCGGGTCTCGTAGCAACTTATCAAGCCGTGTTACGCCGCAAGCTCCTACGATGACGCTTGCCCCTGGACGCCATACGCGCGCCCGGGGCGAGCCACGCAAGGGAGAACCATCATGTTGGAAAAACTGCCCGACAGCATCGGCCACGCGCTGCAGAACCAGCGGGCCGGGCTCGACAAGATTGCCTTCAACCAGATCGGCACCGGTGCCGGCAGCGCGTCCTTGACCGTGCACAGCCTGGCCTTTGTCGATCACGCTCCCATTCCCGAGCAATACACGGCCGACGGCGTCGGCATCTCGCCCCCCGTGCAGTGGACCGGCGTACCGTCCAATGCAGCCGCGGTGGTGCTGATCGTCGAAGATGCCGATGCGCCCACCCCCAAGCCCCTGGTCCACGCGATTGTGGTGGACCTGCCGGTGGGCAGCGATGGCGCCCTGGAAGCCGGCGCACTCGAAAGCCCCGACCACGAAGGCGACGATGGCCTGCACACCGGCCGCAATTCCTATCTGACCGCCAAGTGGCTGCCCCCCGATCCGCCCCCGGGCCACGGCCCGCACCGGTACGCGTTCCAGGTGTTCGCGCTGGCCGCGGGCGAGCCGTTTTCGTCGACCCCCGGCCGCGATGAAGTGCTGGATGCGCTGCGCGAACGCGCGGTGGCCAGCGGCTGCCTGATCGGCACCTATGAACGGCCGGACGGCAGCATCAAGATCGGGGCGACCGAAGACACCGCCGTGCCGATTACGCCGGATCGCAGTGCGCTGATCTGAGCGACACCTGGGGCAGGCTGCGCAGCATGTCGCCGTAAAGCCGATAGAACATCCGCGCGCTGTCGATGATCGTCCGTCTATCGGTTTCCTTGTCGATTTCATCCATCACCATCGCAAATTGCGCGATCCGTTCCCGATCGAAGGTGCCATGCGAGCGAAGGTAGGTGAATGCCTGATCGGGCCACCGCAGCCCTTGCTGGATCCGGTCGGTTGCTGCCAACGCCAGCGCGACGGTCGTGCCTTCCAGCACATGCAGCATGCCGAACACGCCGATCGCTTGGTGACGGTCGATCATGTCGTAGGCACAGGCGACCAGGAGCTCGGTCGCCGCGCCGGGCGTGCCATGCCGCACCGATTGGGCGTCGCCGCCTGATGCGGTGATGTCATTCAGGATGCGCTCGCCGTGACCCTGTTCGTCGTCGATGTATTCGTCCAAGGCCGCGACCAACCAGACGGGACGATCCTTCAAGGCGTCACGGCAGGCACGCAGGATAGGCACCGTGTGACGCGCGTGATGGTAGGTTTCCTGCAGAAAAGCCCGGTAGCTTTCGGGCCATACTTCGCCTCTCAGGCAGGCCTGGACGAAGGGTGTGTCGATCAGATTCTGGCGGCTGTCGCCGGTCTGGGCGATCAGGGTATTGAAAAAAGCCATTGGTGCAAACGTCCTTGGGGTCGCGGTGCGGAACTTCCTTTGTCAGGGTCGCAGGGTAGAGGCCCAACCTTAACCAGACATTAAGCAAAGGCCGCGCAAGGTCATCCATTCGCAGTGGTACGCTTGGCCGGTCCCAAAGGCTCCCGTGGCGCGCGCATGCGAATACTGATTGTTGAAGACGACTCCCTGCTTGGTGACGGCCTGTCACGCGGACTGAGGTTGCTCGGCTATGCCGTGGACTGGTTCCGTAACGGCAAGGAGGCGGATCACGCACTGGCTGCCGTGGCCTATGACGCCGTCGTGCTGGATCTGGGTCTGCCCGGCGATGACGGCATGGTCTGGCTGACACGCTGGCGCGCCGCGGGCAAACGGATACCTGTCGTGGTGCTGACGGCGCGCGACGCGGTGGAAAACCGGATTGGTGGTCTGGACGCTGGCGCCGACGACTACCTGGTCAAGCCGGTCACGCTCGACGAACTGGCGGCGCGTTTGCGCGCGGTGACGCGGCGCAGCGCGGGCATGCCGGAGCCGGTCTGGATGCATGGCGAACTGCGCTACGAACCGTCGTCTCACCAGGCCTTCTGGCGCGGGCTTCCTGTCGAGCTGACCACCCGCGAGGCCGCATTGCTCGAGCTGTTCCTGACGCACCCCAACCGCGTGTTGACGCGCGATTTCATCCGCGAAAAGTTGTACGACTGGAACGACGTCCTTGAGAGCAATACGCTCGAAGTCCATATCCATCACCTGCGCCGCAAACTGCACCCGAAGATCGTGCGTACCTTGCGCGGGTCGGGCTACGCGCTAGGCACTGTTGACGGGGAACAGCCATGACCCTGCAGCGGCGCCTTTTCATCTCGATACTGCTGGCCGCGCCCGTGGCCTGGCTGCTGACGATCGCGGTGACTTACTGGCGCGCCGAACTGGAAATCAACGAGCTCTACGACACGGACATGGTCAGGATGGCGCAGCAGACTTATGCGCTGCTGCCCCTGTTCCAGGTTGACGCGCTGGATGCCCGGCGCATTCCGCAAGCGGTACCGCGCGGCAGCCAGGGCGACGCGGTACTCGGCGACGTTGCCGTGTCTGCGTGGGCCCCGGATGGGCGCAACCTGCGCATCGAACGCGACACGGAAACCTTGCCGAAGCGGGACGGCACGCATGGATTTGCCGATGTGGACATCGCGGGCACCGCCTGGCGCGTGTATTACCTTGAGGACGAACGCGGGGGCTGGCGGGTGGCGGTCGGCCAGCGCTTGGGCGAGCGCGATGAACTGATCATGTCCAACATGCTTGGGCAGATCGTTCCCTGGCTGGTGGGGCTGCCGATCCTGATGCTTCTGATGGGGTGGAGCGTGCGGCGCGCCTTGCGGCCCGTGCGGGAGCTGTCACGCGACATCGAACATCGCAGCGTGGACGATCCTACGCCGCTTGATGTCAAGGCGGTGCCCGGAGAAATCGCGCCGCTGGTCCAGGCGACCAACCGGCTGATGGCGCGGGCGTCCGCGTCGATCGAGCACGAGCGGCGCCTGACCGCCGATGCCGCGCATGAACTGCGCACGCCGCTGGCCGCGTTGCGGTCGCAATGGGAAGTCGTCCAGCGGGCGACCGATCCGGCCGAACGCCTGCACGCGGGTGCCAAACTCGAGCTTGGCATCGAACGTCTGAATCGCCTGGTGTCGCAACTGCTGGCCATGGCGCGACTGGAAAATGTGACGCAGGCAGGCTTTACCGGTGACGTGTCGTGGCCACGCGTGGCGGAGCAGGCCATCTCGGACTGCCTTGCCCTGGCCCAGCGCAAGAATGTGGACATCGAAGTGATCTGGCCGCCGGCAGGGGCGGTGGCGCTTCCTGTGACCGGGGACGAACATCTGCTGGTGCTGCTGCTTCGGAACCTGGTGGACAACGCGGCGCGGTACAGCGCCGATGGCGGCCTGGTCACCCTGCGGTTCCTTCCAGACAGCATCGAGATCGAAGATTGCGGGCCGGGTGTGTCGCCCGACCAGCTGGAACGGCTGGGGGACCGGTTCTTCCGGATGCCCGGACAGCAAGAGCAGGGCAGCGGGCTCGGCCTGTCGATTGCACGGCGCGTGGCGCGCATCCAGGGGCTGGAGGTCACGTTTGCGAACCGGATGCGGGGCGTGGAGATCGATGGATTTGTCGCAGCGGTCCGGCGCGAATCGCGGCCACCGACGTTGGCGTGAGCGCGATCCCTTCATGAAAACCACGCTCGACGAACTGCTCGCCTTTTGCACCGTGATCGACACCGGGTCCATCACGGCGGCGGCCAACGAGCTTGGCCAGACCATCTCGGGCATCAGCCGGGCATTGAGCCGGCTCGAAAAGAAGCTGGGCACGGCCCTGATGAACCGCACCACGCGGCGCATCGAGCTGACCGAAGAAGGCACCGCCTTTCTGGCACAGGCGCGGCAGATCATCGCGTCGGTGGAAGAGGCCGAAGAGCAGGTGGCGATCCGCCAGCAGAAGCCGTCGGGCCGCTTGCGGGTCAACGCCGCGCCCGCCTTCATGTTCCATGTGATTGTGCCGCTGGTGGGCGAGTTTCGCGAACGCTATCCCGACATCACGCTGGAGCTGGACAGCAGCGAAGAAATCATCGACCTGCTTGAACACCGCACCGACGTCGCCATCCGCATCGGTACGCTGCAGGATTCGACGCTGCGTGCGCGGCACCTGTTCATGAGCCGCGTGCGGTTGCTGGCCAGCCCGGAGTATCTGCGCCAACGGGGCAAGCCGCGCAACGTGGCGGCGCTGAACGGGCATGACTTGCTGGGCTTCAATCAACTGCCGGGGCTGAACCGGTGGCCGGTGCTTGACGAGTCCGGCCACCCCTTCGTGGTCGAACCGCGCATTGCCGCATCGAATGGCGAGACCTTGCGGCTGCTGGCGCTGGCGGGACAGGGCATCGCCAGCCTGGCGGATTACCTGACCGAAACGGACCGTGAGCGGGGCGACCTGGTGCAGGTGCTGGCCAAGGACACGGTGGATTCCTTCCAGTCGATCAACGCGGTGTATTACCGCAATACGCAGATCGCGCTGCGGATCGCGTGCTTCCTGGATTTTCTGGGGGAGATGGTGGTGGACGGGAAGCGGCGGGGCTGATCCCTGCCGCGCCCCACCACGGCGGAACGCGCTCAATGTCGAGCGTGCTCAGTGCCGCATTTCCTGCAGCGCGCGCAGCCGATCTTCTTCTTCGCGCCGCACCGCTTCGATATCGCGCAGCACTGCGCCCACATCGGCCGGACGATGATCGACTTCCACCTTGCCGGTCAGCGTCATGCCGGGCCGCAACTCGCCTGCCTCGTAAGCCTTCCAGATTTCCTTGCCGTACTGCGTGTCCGCCAGTTCCGGCGCAGTCTGCGCAAAGAAGGTGGCCAGGTTCTCGACATCCCGCTCCAGCATTACGCCGGCATTGTTGTTGGCGGCGGCATCGATGGCCTGCGGCAAGTCGATAATGACCGGGCCGTTGGCATCGACCAAAATGTTGTATTCCGACAGGTCGCCATGCACCACGCCGGCGCAGAGCATCAGCACGACCTGCTCGATCAGCATGGCGTGATAACGGCGGGCCAGGTCCGGCGTCAGTTCGATATCGTTCAGGCGTGGCGCGGCGTTGCCGTCGGCGTCGGTCACCAGTTCCATCAGTAGCACGCCTTCGTGGCACAGATAGGGTTGCGGCACGCGCACCCCGGCATTGGCCAGTCGGTACAGCGCATCGACCTCGGCCGTCTGCCAGGTTTCTTCCTGCATCTTGCGGCCGTAGCGCGTGCCCTTTTCCATGGCGCGCGCCTGACGGCTGTTCTTGACCTTGCGGCCCTCGGTGTACGACACGGCCTGATGGAAGGCGCGCTGGTTGGCCTCTTTGTAGACCTTGGCGCAGCGCACGTCGTCGCCGCAGCGGACCACATAGACGGTCGCTTCCTTGCCGCTCATCAACTGACGCAGCACGTCATCGACGAGGCCTTCTTCAACGAGGGGTAGGATTCTTTTGGGTGTCTTCATCGGCCGCTGGGAGTGGGGGCCGGCAAGGGCGCCGGACCGTGTGCATAGTACAACTGCAGAGCTAGGCTGCGTGCAGGGCGTAGGGGTCGGCGCCTTCGGCGGCGTCGCGTTCCACGGCCGCGGCGCTGACGGCGGCGTTATCCGCATTGACGCGTGCAAGCCGCGCCTGGCCCCACGTGGCCAGCGCCGTGATCACCGGCCGCAGGCTGTCGCCTTCCGCGGACAGGGTGTATTCGACCTTGGGCGGCACCTGCGCATAGACCTTGCGCACGATCAGCCCGCATTCTTCCAGTTCGCGCAGCTGCTTGGTCAGCATGCGCTGCGTGATGCCGGCCAGCGCCTTGCGCAGCTGGTTGAAACGCATCGTGCCGTCGCACAAGTGGTACAGGATCACGCCTTTCCACTTGCCGTCGATCAGGTCCAGGGTGGCTTCGACCGGGCAGCCCGCCGCGCAGTCGTAGTTTTTCGGGGTCATGGGACAGTATCCAAAAGGGTACTAGATACACAAAATTGGCGTATTTACCGAAACGTCGGTATGGCCTAATTTAGCGGTTCGTTATCTCTCTCGCAAGGCAACGCCATGAAAGCTGTCGGCTACCACACCCCCCTTCCGATCAACGATCCCGCCGCCTTGGTGGACCTGGACCTGCCCAAGCCGCAGGCTGCCGGCCGCGACCTGCTGGTGGCCGTGCAGGCCATTTCGGTCAACCCGGTCGACACCAAGGTGCGCAAAAGCGCCGCCCCGCCCGAAGGCGAAGCCAAGGTGCTGGGATGGGACGCGGTGGGCATTGTCGAAGCCGTCGGGCCCGACGTGACCCTGTTCAAGGCGGGCGACGCGGTCTACTACGCCGGGTCGATTGCCCGCCCGGGCGCGAACGCCGAATTCCATCTGGTGGACGAACGCATCGTCGGCCGCAAGCCGTCCACCCTCAGCAACGCCGAGGCCGCCGCGCTGCCATTGACCGCCATCACCGCCTGGGAACTGCTGTTCGACCGGCTGGGCGCCGTCGTCGGCAAGAAGCGCGACGCCGGCCACCTGCTGATTATCGGCGGCGCGGGCGGCGTCGGGTCCATCCTGATCCAGCTGGCTCGCCGCCTGACCGGCCTGACCGTGATCGCGACCGCCTCACGCCCTGAGACGCGCGAGTGGTGCCTGTCCTTGGGCGCCCATCACGTCATCGATCACAGCAAGCCCTTCCTGCCGCAACTGCAGGCGCTGGGCATCGAGAACGTGGAAAAGGTCGCCAGCCTGACCAACACGTCGGATCACTTCGACGGCATCGTGGAGGTCGTCGCCCCGCAAGGCAAGCTGCTGCTGATCGACGATCCCAAGACGCTGGACATCATGCCGCTCAAACGCAAGGCCGTGTCGGTGCATTGGGAACTGATGTTCACCCGTTCGCTGTTCCAGACGCCCGACATGATCGAGCAGCATCACCTGCTGAATGAAGTGGCCGACCTGATCGACGCCGGCATCATCCGCACCACGCTGGGCGAGCAGTTCGGCACGATCAATGCCGAGAATCTGAAGCGCGCGCATGCGCTGATCGAGTCAGGCAAGGCGAAAGGCAAGGTGGTGCTGGAAGGGTTTTAAGGGGTCTTCCAGGACGCGCGATCGGCGCCAAAGCCCTTCGCGACAAAGTCGCCGGCCACCACCGCATCAAATGCCGGTTCCTTGGTCAGCGGCAGGTCGCGCGGGTCCACCACCGCGTGATAATCAGGGTGGTGGAACTGCGGGATCGAATACCGTTCGCGGCCCGACGCGTTGATGACCCGATGCACGGCCGACCGCAACCTGCCGTTGGTCCAGCGGGTCATCAACTGCCCGACGTTGACGATCAGGGCGTCTTGTTGCGGCGGCACGGCGATCCACGTGCCGTCCAGCGACTGCACTTCCAGTCCGGCCTCGTTGTCATTGAGCAGCAGGGTGATCAGGCCGCGATCGGTATGCGCACCCGCGCCTTTGTCGGTGCGCCCGGCAATCTGATCCTGCGGCGGGTAGTGCACCAGCCGCATATTGGTGGACGGCCGCTGGCATTGGCGCGCGAACAGTTCCGGGTCGGCGCCCAGCCCCAGGGCCATGGCGCGCAGCACGTCGTGGCCGGTCGCCAGCAGACGGGTGTACAGGCCTTCGATCGTGTCCCGAAAGCCCGGCAGGTCCGGCCAGGTGTTGCGGCCGTGGAAAGGCAGGCCGGCCACGACGCCCGGGTCATCCGCCGAAAAGGGAAACCCCATGTCGAAGGATTCCTTGCCATCCGGCGTGGCCTCGGCCCGTTGCTGCGTGTCGAACATCGGCTGGTAGCCGCGGTTCTGCCGCTTTTCACCCGCCCGGCAGGCCATGCGATCGGCCAGCGGCAGTGCAAAGAACGCACGTGCCGCGTCGAACGCCGCATCGACCTGGGTGCGCGCGACGCCGTTGTCCGACAGGTAGAAGAAGCCGTAGGTCTCGCCTGCGGCAACGATCCGGGCGGCGATGGCCTGACGTTCGGCGGCACTGCCATCACGGAAGCGGCCGAAGGCGACGGTGGGCACCGTCAGCGGCGCCGCGGCTTGCGTGGGCAAGGTGGCCATGGACGACATCTCAGTGCTGGTCGTTTCAGTGCTGTTCATGATTGAGCCTGCTCAATTCGCAATCACGGTGCGTTCGGCGCGGGACGGCAGGTAGCGCATGTCGATCAGACCCGCCGCGTCCGGGCGCGTCTTCAATTTCATTTCCGGGGCCAGCCGGTCAATGTTTTGCTGCAGGCGCTGCGGGTCGATTTCCCCGATGCCGTTGCGGCGGGACAGCGGCGTGTCGACCTGCCGGTCCAGGAAGATATTCAGGCGCGTGGTTTCCACCGGCACTTCGACCAGCGGTTCGAACGCCTTCAGTGCACGGACGGCTTCTGCCCGATCCGCATACATGTCCTTGAACGCGCGCGCCACGGCTTTCAGAAAGCCGCGTACCGCATCGGGGTGCGATTGCAGGAACGCGGTACTGGCCAGCACCGCGTTGCCGTAGATCTGCACGCCGTTGTCGGCATAGGGCAGGATCTCGATCTGATCGGCGGGCACGCCCAGCTTTTCCAGCGACATGAGCCCCGACGCCAGGTAGGCGGCGATCGCATCGACCTGCCCCCGCACCAGCATCGTTTCACGCATCGCGGGTTCGATCGACATCCACGTCACATCGGTTGGCGCAAGGCCATTGGCCGCGGCCAGCAAAGGGAAGACCTTGCGCGCGCCGTCGTTGACCGGGCTGCCGATGGTCTTGCCCTTCAGGTCCGCCACGCGCCGGATGCCCGTTTTCTTCAGGGTCATGATGGCGGCGGGCGAGTTCTCGTAGACCAGGAACACGGCACGCGCGGGCAGTTGCGGATTGTTGGCGGCGAACTCGATCACCGACGACATGTCCCCCACGCCCATGTCCACGGTACCCGTGGCCAGACGCGTCACCGTGGCCGATGCGCCGGACCCGACGTTGATCGCGACGTCCAGCCCTTCCTGCGCGAAATACCCTTTGCGCTGCGCAAGGATGTAGGGGATCGCGCTGGCTTCGAAGCGCCAGTCGAGCTGAAAACGGATCTTGACGGGGGACGGTGCCGCGGCCTGTGCGCTGGCCGATTCAGGAATGGCGATCGTGGCCGCGGACAGGGCAAGCAGGCCGAGCAACACGGCGCGGCGAGGCAAGGAAAACAATGACCGCATGGGATTGGCCTTCGACAGTGACTGGGGAAGGCTGCACTCTACTATCGCGCTGGGGTGCCAACTAGCACCGTTTTTCGATGGCTGCGTTCACTTCAAGGCAACGCAGACTTGCGTCCGGTGTCGTGGCCGACATAGCCATTGAAGCGGCTTTCCAGCAGCTCGAGCAACATGGCCGCGGCCACCGACAGATTGCGTTCACTGCGCACCAGCAAGGCGAAGTGGAAGGACTTCACGCCCTTGTCCGACAACGGGACGTGCACCAGCCGCCCCTCGCGGATATCGCGCACGATGTTGATGCGGGCCATGATGGCGGCGCCCGTTCCCAGCAGCGTCAGCTGCCGCAGGGTCGCAATCGAATTGGTTTCGGTCATGGGGTCGAGCCTTTCCGCAGCGCCATGCAGCGTGCTGTCCAGCACCCGGCGCAGCTCCATGTCGTCCGTCGGCAGGATCAACGGCAGGCGCGCGCATTCGCGCAGCCGTACGCTTTTGCGGGCGGCATACGGATGATCGGGACGCACCACCAGTCCGATAGGCATGGCGGCGGTACGCACCCGTCGCACGGGGGCGGAGGCGGGGGGTTCCCAGCACAGGCCGATGTCGAGCTCACCCTTGGCAATCCGATCGACGATGTCGTCCGAATTGCCGACGAACACGGTAAAGACGATGCCGGGGTACTGCGCATGGAGTTCAGTGATCAGATCCGGAATCACCTGATCGCTGAAATGCTGCATGACGCCGATCGAGATGCGGCCCCGCCGCAGCCCCTTCAGTGCATCCACCTGCGTGATGGCGCTGTCGAAGTCGCGTTGCAGCCGATGCACCGACGCCAGTAGCAGTTCACCTGCGGACGTCAGCCGCACACCGCGCGGCAGCCGGTCGAACAGCTGCATGTCCAGCGCCTCTTCCAGCTTCATGATCTGGCGGGTGACCGCCGACGGCGCGATATGCAGGCGCTCGGCGGCGCGGCGCACCGAACCTTGGGTGGCGACTTCTTCAAAGTAACGGATCAGCGGGGAAAAGGCATGCATCGGGGCGCCAGGGAGTCGGCCAGGCCGACGGGGGAATCGCCGATTACACCACCGGCACGACCCTTGGCGCCACGGTCTTGCGTCCGTTCAACGAGGCCGTGCTGGACGCCGCCTGGTCGTGCGGCACGCCCAGCGGAATGGCGCTGGCGTCGTCCAGCTGCTGCAACTGCGTGTCGTCCAGTTTCAGGGCAAGCGCACCGATCGTCGCATCGAACTGGGCGCGGGTGCGCGATCCCAGGATCGGCACGATGCCGGTGGTGGAGCGCCGCGCGCGCGCCAGCAGCCACGCGATCGCGACGTGGGTGGCGGGGGCATCGACCTGCGCCGCCACGGACGTCACGGCGTCGAGCAGGGCGGTCTGCCGGGCATTGGTTTCGGTGTGGACCAGCATGCCGAGCTTGGTCAGGCGCGCATCGGCGTTGGCGTCCTGGTTGCGGTATTTGCCGGTCAGGAAACCGCCGCCCAGTGGCGACCAGGTGGCCACGCCCAGGCCGAGGGCTTCGGCCATGGGCAGCAGTTCGCGGTCGGGCGTGCGTTCGGCCAGGCTGTATTCGATCTGGATGCCGGCCAGCGGCGCCCAGCCGCGCAGTTCGGCCAGCAGGTCGGCGCGCGCGACGCGCCACGCCGGAAAGTTGGACAGGCCCGCGTACAGGATCTTGCCCGAGCGGACCAGGTCATCAAAGCCACGCAGGATTTCTTCCATGGGCGTGACGCCATCGGGCAGGTGCGTCCAGAGCAGGTCGATGTAGTCGGTCCCCAGCCGCGTCAGGCTCGCGTCGACCGAGCGCATCATGTTCTTGCGGCTGTTGCCGGTGGCCGAAACGCCTGCGCCGCCGCCGGGCAGGGCGCCCATCGTGTACTTGGTGGCCACCACCAGATCGTCGCGTTGGCCCTTGATGAATTCCCCCAGCAGCACTTCGGACTGCCCGGCCTGATAGGTGTCGGCGGTGTCCAGGAAGTTGCCGCCTGCGTCCAGGTACCCGTCGAACATGGCGCGCGCTTCGTCGCGTTCGGCGCCGTGGCCCCAGCCCGTGCCGAAGTTGCCGGTGCCGAAAGCGAGTTCAGACACACGCAGGCCGCTGCGGCGGCCGAAGGTCAGGAAGTTCATGGAAATGCTCCATCGGAATGCCATCAAGGCTTTAAATGATATACGTCATTTAAAAAGACGGCCAGCCAGTTGTTGGGCTTGGTTATACAGACTGCCTTGGCTGCGGTGTTGTATATCTCTTTAGGCTATTTGCTTATACTCATATGGAATAACGCGCGACGCGTTTCTACGGAGTGTTTTGATGCTGTTCCGCCAACTGTTCGACGCCACGTCCAGCACCTACACCTATCTGCTTGCGTCCCGAGTGGGCGGCGAAGCGCTGCTGATTGATCCGGTCAAGGAACAGATGCCTGCCTACAGGGCGCTGCTGCGCGACCTGGATGTGCGCCTGGTGCATGCGATCGACACGCACACGCACGCCGACCATGTGACCGCGTTGGGTGACTTGCGTGATGACACGGGCTGCGTGACGGTCATGGGCGAGTTTTCGCAGGCCACTTGCGTGTCGCACCGGGTGCAGGATGGCGAGCGCCTGCGCGTGGACGGCGTCGTGCTGGAGGCACGCTACACGCCGGGGCATACCAACGAGTCGTTCAGCTTCGTGCTTGAACCGGACCATCCGCGCGCGGTGTTCACCGGCGACGCGCTGTTGATCCGTGGCACGGGCCGGACCGATTTCCAGGGCGGCGATGCGGGGCGGTCGTGGGATTCGATCCAGCAGCTGTTCACGTTGCCCGACGACACCACGCTGTATCCGGGCCACGATTACAAGGGGTGGACGGCGTCGAGCATTGGTGAAGAAAAACGCAGCAACCCGCGGCTGGCGGGCAAGACCCGCGAGGCGTATATCGAGATCATGCAGAACCTGCACCTGCCGCATCCGCGCCTGATGGACGTTGCCGTGCCTGCGAACCTGGCTTGCGGCCAGCCGTGAACCAGCCCTGTCACACGGTTGCAGCGCGGCAGGTGTAGGGTCGTGGTCCAACCGCCTTTTTAGTCCGGACCTCGACATGCTAAGCAACGACGATGATTTGATCCGGCGCATCCGCCTGGACCTGGCCGACAGCTACGACGAAGAGCTTGAACTGGAGCTGGAAGACCGCCCGCTGGACGGGCTGTCGGATAGCCTGGCGCCGAATGCATCCGACGAGGAACGTGCCGAACGCCGGCGCTACTTTCGCGAGCTGTTCCGGCTGCAGGGCGAGCTGGTCAAGCTGCAGGACTGGGTGGTCAAGGCGCGCCACAAGGTGGTGATCATCTTTGAAGGGCGCGATGCGGCTGGCAAGGGCGGCGTGATCAAACGCATCACGCAGCGGCTGAATCCCCGGGTTGCGCGGGTGGCGGCGCTGCCGGCGCCCAACGATCGTGAACGCACCCAGTGGTATTTCCAGCGCTATGTGTCGCACCTGCCGGCGGCGGGCGAAATGGTCCTGTTCGATCGCAGCTGGTACAACCGCGCCGGCGTCGAGCGCGTGATGGGCTTCTGTTCCGAAGACGAGGTCGAAGAATTCTTCCGGTCGGTGCCCGACTTCGAAAAGATGCTGGTGCGCTCGGGCATCCAGGTCATCAAATACTGGTTTTCGATTTCCGACGAAGAGCAGCATCTGCGCTTCCTGGGCCGTATCCATGATCCGCTCAAGCAATGGAAGTTGAGCCCGATGGATCTGGAGTCGCGCCGCCGGTGGGAGGACTACACCAAGGCCAAGGAAGTGATGCTGGAGCGCACGCACATTCCGGAAGCGCCCTGGTGGGTGGTGCAGGCGGTGGACAAGAAAAAAGCGCGCCTGAATTGCATCCACCACCTGCTGTCGCAGATGCCGTACGAAGAGGTGGAGCACGCGCCGATCGTGCTGCCACCGCGGGTGCGCCACGACGACTACGTGCGCAACCCCGTGCCGGACAGCATCATCGTGCCCGAGGTGTACTGAGGGTCAGTGAGCTGAAGATCGGCGTGCTGAAGGTCGGTGGGCTGAAGATCGGTGTACTGATGACTTTCGTGCGGGCGATCAGGGAAAGGCCACGCCTTGCGTGCCCGATGCCCACGGCGTCCACTTCTGCATGACGTGGGCAAAGGCGTCACTGTCCAGGATGCTGGACAGCCAGGCTTGCAGCGCGGGCCAGTCCTGCGCGGCAAACCACGCGGCATCGGTGTGGGCGAACTGACGCACGAAGGGGGCAATGGCCATGTCGGCCAGGCAGGGCCGGCTGCCGAACAGCCAGGCATGGGCCTGCAGGCGGGTGTCCAGCCCGCGCAGCCACGCCGCGCCTGCATCGCGCTCGGCGATGGCGTCCGCGCCGTTCGCGCGGTCCGACCCCGCGGCACCCTGATACCGATCCGGATACTTGTAGCGATCCAGGTTCCGCTTGAATGCGCCATCGTTCTCGGCAATCAGCGCGAACATGGCGTCGGCCGTCTCTTGATCGGGCGATAACCACTGCCCCGGATCGTTCCGATGCAAGGCCCACTGCATGATGTCCAGGCTCTGGTCCACGACAGTGCCGTCGGTGTCCACCAGCACGGGCACGGTGCCCTTGGGCGACGCCTGCAGCATCTCCGCAGGCTTGCTGCGCAGCACGATTTCACGCAGTTCGCAGGTCTGCCCGCTCGCCGCGATCGCCAGCCGTGCACGCATGGCGTAGGGGCAGCGGCGGAAGGAATACAGGACTGGCAGCGGGGGGCTCACGATGCGTCGTCCGCCGGAGTGGGCCGGACGGGCTGCGCGGCCACGCCGGTCGCGCCGTTCCGGCCAGGCGCGTCGGGGACATCGGCCACATTGTGCGCGGCAGGCACGGCCGGAAAACGCGCGCCGATGTGCCGCTGATTGCGCTGTTTCGCCAATTCCACCTGCCGGTGCCGCTCGGCAATGCTGCGCTGCTGGGCTTCGGTCTTGGTGCCGTGGCAATGCGGGCAACTGACGCCAGCCTCGTACAACGGAGACGCCAGGTCGTCCTTGGTCAGCGGATGGCGGCAGGCCCGGCACAGCACCGCGTCGCCCACCTTCAGCCCGTGGCCGACCGACACCCGTTCATCAAAGACGAAGCATTCGCCTTCCCACAGGCTGCGCTCTTCCGGCACGGTTTCCAGGTACTTCAGGATGCCGCCTTCCAGGTGATAGACCTCATCAAAACCTTTCGCGCGCAGCAGGGCCGTGGATTTTTCGCAGCGGATGCCGCCCGTGCAGAACATGGCCACCTTGGGCCGGGCCTTGAGCACGTCCTGTTCTTCCACCCATTCCGGCAGGTCGCTGAAGTGGCGAGTACGCGGATCGATCGCGCCCTTGAAGGTGCCCAGCGACACTTCATAATCGTTGCGAACGTCAATGACCACCACGTCGGGATCGCTGATCAGCGCATTCCAGTCTTCCGGTTTGACATAGGTGCCGGCCATGCGGGTCGGGCTGATGCCGGGCACGCCCAGCGTCACGATTTCTTTCTTCAGCCTGACCTTCATGCGATAGAACGGGGCCGTGTCGGCAAACGATTCCTTGTGCTGCAGGCCGCCCATGCCCGGGAAGGCCCGCAGGTGGTCCAGCACGGCATGCACGCCCGCGGGCGGGCCGGCAATGGTGCCATTCACGCCTTCTTCGGCGAGCAGGATCATGCCGAGCACGTCATGGGCTTCGCAGCAGGCAAGCAGCGCCGGCTTGCGCTCGACAAAGTCGGGCAGGTCGACGAATTGGTAGAAGGCGGCAATCAGGTAAGCGGACATCGACGGGCAGTAGAAAAGACGGACGGGCAGGGCGGCTGGACAGCGCGGGCCGCAAGGGTGAAGTGTAGGCCACGCGGCGGGTCCTGCTTGGGCGGAAGGCCGGATTGCAGGGTGTATCGGTGCCTGCATGGGCCCAGAACCGGCGGTTATGATGGGCAGCCGTACATGGCGCGGGCCGCGTTGCCGGGCCGCCGCCGTGGCAGCGAACGACAAGGACGACAAGATGGCGCGTGGACTTCAAGCAACGACGAACGTGATGGTGCTGGCGGCAGTGCTCAGCCTGGCGCCTCTGCTGGCCAGCGCGGCCGCGACGGATACCGTGGCGCAGGCCGCGGGCGCTGGGCCCGGGTCGACGTCCGCGCAGGCACCTGCGGCTGCCCCCGGCGCAGGTGCCACCTCCGCCGTTGCCAACCCCGCGGTCGCCGTCCAGCAGATTTTCGAGACCGGCATGCGCGCACTCGATGCCGGCCGCTACGACGTTGCCATCCAGGAAGGCCAGCGCTTCAACGCCGAGATCGCGCGCCTGATGGGCGAGGGCAACGTCAACCAGGCCTATGGCTACACCTTGATGGCGACCGGCCACTCGTATCGCGGTGACAGCGCCGACGCGGTCAAGTACGGCGTCATCGCCTATGGGGGCTTCCTGAAAGCACTCGGCCCCACCGACATCAACACCCTTGCCGCAGGCGTGCTGCTGGCCGGCGACCTGGCCAAGACCGGTGCCGCAGGCCGCGGCGCGATCCTGCTCGACGAACTGAAAAAGAATGGTGTCGAGTCCAGCCCCGCCGCTGCCGACTACTTTGTGTCGCGGGCTGTGGTCAGCCGCTTCCAGGGCCGCGCGGCCGAGGCCGAAGGCGCCGCGCGCGAGGCCATCAAACGCACCTCACCGTCGTCTGCACCGTCGGGTGAAAGCGATGCCATCGCGTCCCGCACCTTCGTGCTGGCGCAGGTGCTCGCCATGCAGCCGACCAAACGCGCCGATGCCGAACGCACCCTGGCGGAAGCGCGGGGCCTGGCGCGCCGCACGTATGGGCCCGATCATCCGCGCACGCGCGAGATGGAGCGTTTCCAGCTGCCGGCCGCTGCCGCCCGCTAAGCTCGCGGCACCGGTGGCTGCGTGTGCACCACCACCCGGTCCCGCCCGCCGCGCTTGGCTTCATACAGCAGCCGGTCGGCCGCGGCGTACAGCACCTCGGGCGTCAGATCGTCCAGCGCCTCGCCGCCCCACCATGCCACGCCGAAGCTTGCGGTCACGATGCCGCGCGGGCTGTCCGCATGCGGCAAGGCCAGCGCATTGACGGTCTCGCGCAACCGATGCGCCAGCGCATCGGCTTCCGCCTCGGTCGGCGTCGTGAACAGCGTCGCGAATTCCTCGCCGCCCAGCCGGAACAACGGGTGACCTTCCGGATGCAGCACCGATAGCACGGCATGGCTGAAGCGCCGCAACACGGCATCGCCAGCCACGTGGCCGTAGCGGTCGTTGTATTGCTTAAAGAGATCGATGTCGAAGATGCAAAGCGCGATCGGCTCGCCCCGCCCGCGATGGGCCAGGCGCTGCGCGCACTGCTGATCGAAATGGCGCCGGTTGTAGGCACCGGTCAGCTCATCGGTAATTGACAGTGTACTGAGCTGTCGATTGGCCTCGGCCAGTTCCAGCGTGCGCTCCACCACCCGCTTTTCCAGGCGCAGCGCCATGGCCTCCTGGTTCTCGCGCGCCGCGCGTTCCGCCTGCAGCTTCTGCGTCTTGAGCGTGTTCATGGCGTCGGCCAGTCCGAAGCCCAGCACCATCAGTTCGATCCACGATCCGGCCAGCATGGCCCAGAAGCTGACACGCGTGGCGGGCAACACATCAAGCAACTGCAGGTAATACAGGACCGCACTGCAGATCAGCGCCGTAAAGGCCATCACCACGAAGCGCGCCTCGCGCACGTCGCGCACCGCCAGCACGGCCGCCGTCACGTACAGGAACAGCACCAGCGCCAACCCAAAGATCGCCGCAAAGCCCGCCGCCAGGGTGTAGAAGTCGAACAGCCCCAGCAAGGCCCCGCACATATTGGCCGCGATCAGCGCCGCCGCCACTTGCCAGACCCACGGCGTGGTCTTGCGGCGCAAGTGCAGATAGGCCATCGTGAAAGCGCCGCCGCTGGCGAAGATCAGGCTGGCGCTGACGCCCACCACAATGTTGTGCAGACGGGGCGAGTCCGGCCACAGATGTTCCATGTCAAAGCCGCGGAACGCAAAGCTGTTGATCAGGAACACGACCAGGTACACGACATACAGGCCAAAGTTCTTTTCGCGCGTCGACACGAACAGGAACAGGTTGTAGAGCACCAGCACGATCAGCCCGCCGTGGAACAGGCTGATCAACAGGTTTTCATCATGGGTGTGTTCGACAAACCCCTTGGTGCCAAAGACCCGCAAGGGCATCAGCTCGAACAGGCCGTCATGCGTCGCGACCCGCAGATACACATCCACCGTCTCGTTGCCGTTCAGCGTGTGGGCAAAGGCCAGGGTGCGGTCGTGAATGCCCCGTGTCGAAAAGGGCAGCCGGTCCCCGGTATGCACCTGCTGGCGCACCTGCCCATCCGCCGCCACGACATAGGCATCGACGTAGTCCATGTTGGGCGTGCCCAGGTCGACCACCATCCGCAGCGGCCCCGCCGTGATGTTGTGCACGCTGGCGCGCACCCAAAAGACGGATGTCGATACCCCGAAATTGAAGGTGTCGAGCGGCGCCGCGCGCCAGCCGGTCGTTGTCGATCGCAACTGTGCGAAGGTCAGATCGCCGCGGGTATCTTCAAAGACCTGCGCGTGCGGTCCGACGCGCATCGCGTCGCCACCCCCATCGAAGGGAAGCGGGGCGACGGCGGCGGCAGGCGCCGTCGCCGCCACCGCCGTGGCAGGCGCGATCGCCATCATCGACATCCACAGCCATGCAACCAGCAGGGCACACCACCCGCTGGTCCAACGCCGTCCCTTCGTCCTGCCGCCGTTCTTGTTATTCCGTCGCACCATGCCCCGCCACACTCCCGCACCCGCCTTCCGCGAGCCGTCCAGTATGGTAGCGGGTCGCCCGTCAGGGCGTGCGGGCCAGTGGTGACAGGATGGAACGGCGCAACAGTCGGGCGCGGCGCGGCAAGGGGGTCATGCGCCTGTTTGCGTGCGCCGCCGGTCCCAGATTGCCGGCCGCACCAGATGGGCAGGGCGTTGACCGGCCAGCACCTGCAGGATCTGGTCGGCGCATTGGTCCGCCGCGGCTTTCAACGCTTCATCGGTGCCGCCCGCGGTGTGGGGGGTCATGACCACACGCGACAGGTGCTGCAGTGGCGAGTCGGCGGCCAGAGGCTCCTGGTCGAACACATCCAGCCCCGCGCCTGCGATCTGCCCGGATTCCAGCGCCGCCACCAGCGCCGCGGTGTCGATCAGATCAGCGCGAGCCGTGTTCACCAGAATGGCAGTGGGGCGCATCAATGCCAAAGTGCGGGCATTGATCAGGTGACGGGTATCCAGACGCGAAGGCTGATGCAGGGACACGACATCGGATTGTGCGAGCAGGTCGTCAAGCGTCCCGCAGCGCTCGGCATCATGGGCGGCAAGCATGGCGTCTTCTGCCGAAGGCGAATGCACCACCACGCGCATGCCAAAGCCCTTCGATGCGATATCGGCGGTCAGTCGCCCGATGGTGCCAAAGCCGACGATGCCCAGCGTCTTGCCGAAGAGTTCCTGCAGGCCGGGCTGATAGCGGTAGTCCCAGTCACCCGTGCGCACCGCGTGGTCGCTTGGCAGCAGCCGCTTGCCCACTGCCAGCGCCATCATGATGGCGTGTTCGGCCACGGATCGGGCGTTGGCCGAGGGCGTGAAGATAATCGGAATGGCCAGGTCCGTCGCGTGTGCCACGTCGATCTTGTTCGTGCCGATGCCATGGTTGGCGATGACCTGAAGCCGGCGGGCCGCGGTGATGGCCGCTGTGTCGAGCCCCGCGTTCCGCGTGATGACCGCGTCGCAGTCCGCGATCTCGCGCGCAACGGTCGCCATGTCGGGGGACGATGCCATGCGGCACTCGACGCCGGCCGCAGTCAGGCGTTCGACGCCGCTCGGATGGATGGGTTGGACAATCAGGCAGACGGGCATCAGCGTTCCTGCAAGGCGGACCCGGACGGGCACAGGGCGTCGGCAAGCAGCCGCGCGCCCAGTGCAAAGTCATCCAGGTCCATGGATTCTTCGGGGTTGTGCGATCCGCGGTCGTTGCGCACGAAGATCATTCCGGTCGGAATGCCGTTCTGTGCAAAGACGGCCGCGTCATGGCCGGCACCGCTGGCCATGGGCATGGCGGGAATGCCAAAGGCTTCGGCGGACTTCGACAGCTGCGCAATGATGGCCGGGTCCATCACGGCGGGCGCCGAACCGGTGCGTTCGCCAAGCATGAACTCGACGCGCGCAAGGTCGGCAATCTCGGCGGCGCGTCGCGCCAGCAGCGCATCGACCTCGATCAGCGTCTGCGGATCCAGACTGCGGATATCCATGCAGATGTCGATCTCGCCGGCCACTTTGCTGAACGCATGCTGCGCCGGGTTGGTCGAGAGCTTGCCGAAGGTGATCACCAGATCGCGGCCTTCGTGTTCCAGCTGCTCCCAATCCTGGTCGATAGCCGCGATGAACAAGGCTGCCGCACGGACGGCATCATGGCGGCTGCGCCTGGGGACGGCGCCCGAATGCGCATAGGTGCCAAGCGCACGCGCATCGCGATACCGGATCGCGCCGCGGATTCCGGTCACGACACCGACCGGCAGACCGGCTTCGATCAATACCGGGCCCTGCTCGATATGCAGCTCCACAAACCGGGCGATACGGCCCGGCGACAACCAGGCCTGGCCAAACGTGGCGGGATCGCCGCCGCAATCGGCAAGGTGACTTGCCAGGCTTCGGCCGGTGTCGCTGCGCTGGAGCGCCAGGACAGCGTCGCGGTCGATCTGGCCGAACGCACCCTTGCTCCCCAGGTACGAGTAGGGGAACCAGGTGCTCTCTTCGGCCCGGACGCCCATCACAGTGATGTCATGGGGCGGCGTGCGTCCGGCAGCGCGCCAGCCCGCCAGCACGGCCATGCCGGCCACCACGCCTGCGGCGCCGTCGTAATTGCCGCCAGCCGGAACCGAGTCCAGGTGGGATCCCGTCATGGTGCACTGGGCCGAACGGTCGGCGCCCGGCAGCGTCACATACAGATTGCGCGTGCCATCCACGGCCACCTCGAGGTCGAGTGACCGGGCGGTGCGGATGATCAGATCGTGAGCCGCCTGTTCACCCTTGCCATAGCTGTCGCGGGTGATGCCGGTGCCATCGAAACTGTCGCGCCTCAGTGTGTCGAAGAGCGTGCTGGCGAGGGTGATGTCGGGCAGGGGGAGAGAAGAAGTCGTCATGCAGCCTTGCGTGTCGGTGGGGCGACGGCCCAGTCGGCCGGCCCGATAGGGTCCAGGTAATGTTCGAGTAGGGTGCCATAACCCACGGTGGGTGTCTTGAGGCCGAGCAGTCGCATGCACGCCCAGAAACATGCCTGGTTGCTGGTGACAACCGGTTTGCCGAGCTCCCGTTCGATGTCGGCGATCACATCCAGCGTCGCAAGATTGGTGCACGAAATGAAGATGGCTTGGGCGTCGGGCCGATCGATGGCACGTGCCATCCGGAACACGGCCTCAGGGGGGACGCGGCCGATGCCTCGGCGCTCTTCCTGTGTCTGGCCCAGTTCCAGTCCATGCATGGACGTGACGCTGAAGCCGTAATCTTCCAGGAATTTCACTTCGGCCTGGTTCACGAAATCGACGTAGGGTGTTCCCAGGGCAATGCGCGTGACGCCCAGGGCGCGCAAGGCGGCCACGACAGCGCCGGCCGTGGCGATGGCCGGCCGCCCGGTCTTCTCCGCCATGTTCTGGATGAGCTCCGGAAGCGGGCAGATGATGGATCCCGAGGTGCAGCCATAGGCGACGACGTCCACCTCGGCGGTGGCGATCTCTTCGGCAGCGCCATCGACGGCGGCAGCCATTGCAAAATACGACGCTTCCGTTGCGGGGCCCAGCAGCAGTGCCCGGGCGGTGTGGATCGTTACGCCATCGGACGCAAGGCGCCAGAACTCAGGTTCGTTGATCGTATTGGTGGACGGCACGATCAGGCCGATCTTGGCTTTCCAGCCATAGGGGCTATACAGCGAAACGGCTTTCATGAGGCAACTCCTTGGCGACCGGACATCGTCTTGAGATCGGCCGCCGCCGAACTGAATGTGTTGAACAACGCGGCGGCGTCATTGGCATAGGGCATCCAGCGGATGCCTCGTTTGATCCAGCGTTCGGCGGACGTGCGGTCCTGGCAACTGAAGCCCCAGGGCACATCGCGCGCCTCGCACGCGGCGATCACCTGTTCCAGCGCAGCAATTAGGGTCGGATGCGTCATGTCGCCGGGCACACCCAGGTCCTGCGACAGATCGTCCGGACCCACCATCACGGCATCCAGGCCTTGCACCGCGCAGATCGCATCCAGGTTGTCGAGGCCGACCTGCGACTCGATCATGGCAATCGTCAGTGTCTGGTCGTTGAGCGTCTCGATCTGCTGCAGCGGTTCGGTCAGGCGAACATAGTCGGTATGCGGGCCCCGAAGATTCAGGATGCGTTTGCCGCGCGGGTAGAACTTGGTCACGGAAAGAATGGATTCGAGCTGCTCGGCGGTCTCGACATTGGGCAGGAGCAGACCCATCGCGCCGGCGTCGAGCGGCCGGGTGTAGTCGTGCGGCTGCAAGCCGGCGGGCCGGACGATCGGCACGATGCCTGCTTCCCGGGCCATCAGGCACAAGGTGCCGACTTCGCCGATCGTGAAGTCCGAGTGCTCCATTTCCAGGATCACGAAGTCGAGTCCCGTGACGGCCAGGAGTTTCATGAAGCGAGGATGATGGACCAGGGTGGACCAGGTGCCGAAAGCGGGCTTGCGGTCCGCCCATAAGGCTTTGAGAGGGTTCATGCGCATGGAAAGGCTCCGGTCAGGCCGCGAAAGACATCTTGCTGAAGTGGGTGGCGGCGTCGCTCATGTAGGCGAGCGTGGCATCCCAGATGCGCGCCCCGGCGTCGGCCGTTGCACCCGTGGGATCGCCCTGGGTGCCGATGGGGGCGTAGTCGCTGATGTCGCTGAAGACGGAAAAGCTCGACTTGCCCAACGTGACCTTGCCGCTCGATACGGTCTTTACGCCTTCCGTGAACGCGCGCAGCGCAGGCGTCGCCTTGGCGCGGTCCATGAAGACCAGGTCGGGACATTTGGCAAGCGCGACCGAGGTCACCATTTCCGAGGCATGGCCCGACGGCGCTTGCGAGGTCGTGAACGCCCCGCCGCCCACATCCCGCATGACACTGAAGATATCGATGGTGCCGCCAACCGCGTCGTAGTTCCGCCTCAACATGCGGCACACGCTTTCGATCGGACCCAGCGAGCCGGCGTGGATATTGACGAAAAAGAAATGTCGGAAGCCCTGGCTGGCGAGCGCATCGCACATCTCGCCCAGATAGGCTTCCAGCGTGGACATCGAGACGGACAGCGTTCCCGGGTAGTCGAGAAACATGGCGGAGTAATTCACCGGGATGATGGGCGTGACAGCCAGGCCAGTGGCGGCGCCGACCTCGGTCGCCATCATTTCGCAGATGCGCAGTTCGGCGCCCGTCGCCAGGTGATTGCCGTACTGTTCGGTGGCGCCAACCGGGATCAGTACGGTGTCGTGCGATTCCAGATAGGCGCGGATGTCGGAATAGGTGCTGTGGTCGGTTCTCAAGAGGGACTTCCTGAAAGTAGGGAGTGAAGGAATGTTGCTGTCGTCAACGATTCCAGGGTTTGACCTTCCAGAGGGCACGCAGCTGCGTATCGACCTGGCGCAGGTTGCTGACGTACTCGTCACGGCCCAGGTAGCGCAGGGGCTGAAAGGTCTTTTTGGCGCGATCGACGAACTCGGCGTCGGTGCTGCATTGCTCCACCGCCTTGCTCAGTGTGCTGAGCACTGGCGGCGGCAGGCCCTTGGGCGCGGCAAGTCCTCGCATGGATCCCGCCAGGATGTCGAAGCCCGCTTCGCGGAAAGTCGGAACGTCGGGGGATTGTTGGGAGCGCGTATCGCTCATGACGCCGAGGATGCGCCAGGGCTGCCCGGCCTGGAAGGTGATCGCCTCACCCATGTTCGCCATGGTGCTGTCGATGACCTTGCCGAGCAGCGCGGTGCGAGCCGGCGATGCACCCTGAAACGGTACGGGTGACAGCGTGATGCCGGCCGATTGCTCGAGCAGCAGCGCGCTGATGTGACCCGCCGATCCGATGCCCTGCGTGCCCACGGTGACCGCGTCGGGCCGGGCGCGCGCTGCGGTCACCAGATCCTTGATGTTGTGGATGGGGCTGTCGGCGTGCACGCTGATCGTGCCGGGATCGTCCACCAGGTTGGCGATGAAGTCGAAGCTGTCGAGCGTGTATTTCGCTGGACGCTCGATGGGAATGCTGACGACACCGGGGGTATTGACGATGCCAAGCGTGTAGCCATCCGGCGCGGCGGCTGCGAGGGCCGCCAGACCGATGTCGCCGCTGGCGCCAGGCCGGTTCATGACGACGACCTGGGCGCCAGGCATCGTCTTTTCCATGCATTGCGCGATGGTGCGGCCCGTCATGTCGGTACCCGCGCCAGCAGGAAACGGGACGATGAGGTTGATCGGGCGGTCAGGGTAGGCCGCAAGGCACACTGCGGGCGTTGCGAGCACGGCAAGCATCAGGCAGGCAGGCAGGCGGGCGGGGAGGGTCGTCATGGCGAGGGTTCCAGCACAGGAAGGAGACGGGTCGGGGGCAAGGGCGCGCTGCGGCATCACGGGTTCCATGGCGAGGTCTGCCAGAGTTGCCGGAACTGCGTGTCCATGCCCTGCAATGTCGTGGCGTAAGCGTCGCCCTTCAGGTACAGGATGTCTTGCTCCGCTTTGCGGGTCGCATCGCGGAATTCGGGGTCGTTCATGGCGGCATCGATGATGCGCGTCAACGAGGCCAGCGTGTCTGGCGGGAGCCCTTTCGGCGCACCCAGGCCACGCAGCGAACCGCTTTCGACCGGATAGCCGGCTTCAGCAAACGTGGGGACGTCGGCGGCCATGGGCGAGCGCTGCGCCTTCATTTGCCCCAGCGTTCGCCAGGGCTGGCCGCGCGCAAACATCAGCGCCTCGCCAAGATTGGCCGTGGCGACATCGATCTGTTTGCCGATCAATGCCGTGCGCACATCGGATGTGCCTTTGAACGGGATGTGACGCAGGCGGATGCCGGCTGCGGACTGGAACAGCAGCATCGAGATATGACCCGCGGACCCGATACCCGCCGTGCCGTAAGTGAGCGTGTCGGGTGCGCCACGCGCGGCAAGGA
The DNA here is from genome assembly GCF_013408655.1 of Pigmentiphaga litoralis. Classification (NCBI taxonomy): domain Bacteria; kingdom Pseudomonadati; phylum Pseudomonadota; class Betaproteobacteria; order Burkholderiales; family Alcaligenaceae; genus Pigmentiphaga; species Pigmentiphaga litoralis. Next base: position 3,773,503 of record NZ_JACCBP010000001.1, on the reverse strand, counting down.
TCAGATCGTTGAGCGTGCGGATCGCGCTGTCGGCGTGCACGCTCAGGGTGCCGGGGTCATCGACGATATTGGCCAGCAGATCAAAGCCGCCCAGGGTGAACTTGGCAGGTCGTTCGATCGGGATGGTGAGTGCGTTGGGCGTGTTGACGATCCCCAGCGTGTAGCCGTCCGCCGGGGCATCGACCACGGATGCCATGCCGATTTCGCCGCCCGCTCCGGGGCGATTGACGACGATGACACGCGCGCCTGAAACCTTCTCCATGGAGCGCGCCAGCAACCGCGCGGTGATATCCGTGCCGCCGCCGGCGGTGAACGGCACCACGATTGAGATCGGTCGATCGGGAAAGGCCGCGTGTGCGGCGTTGCACGCCACCATGCCCACCCCCGCCGCCATATATAGCGCTGACAACCACCAACTTGAGCGAACCTGACGACGTTTCATGACGACCTCTGTAAGTGGGATAGCGATGGTTTGCGAATACTCGAAAAAGCAAATGGCATGCCATTGAAAATCCACGAAATAACTTGCGGTATTTTCTTTTCCGCACCGATGTGAGGTCTCGTCAGGTGTATTTGTAGTGCGGAATTATTATTATTGGTGCAGCGGGTGGTGCATGAAAAACAAGGAGATCGTTGGCGAATTAATCCTTAAGTATCAGGGGCTTGTGCGTCCTGAAAATAGGTGGCGCGACAAATGAAAAGCGGTTTTGGATTGACATGTGGCGTGTTCAAGCCTTCCGGAAAATAATCCGGAAAAATAATCTTTGAATGTCTGGAATGTAGGCCTGTATTCGGCTGCTGATTATGTCAGCGCGGTGGCGGCATATTCACTGCATGTCGCCATCGGGACGCTGTCGTCTCGCGTTGAAATCATGCTAAGCCCTTGAATCATGAATTCAAAACGCTTTGTTTTTGACCTGAGCAACAAAAAAAGTGATGTATCGTCGTTTCATGCTTCTGAACGGCGCGAAGGACGATCATGATCCGTGAACTCAAGACCTTTCTTGCCGTGGTCCGCCACGGAACGTTTGCTGGCGCGGGCACGCGCATCGGGCTGACGCAATCGGCTGTCAGCGCACAGATGCAAAAGCTGGAAGACGCGTTGGGGGCACCGCTGTTCGATCGCACCGGCCGCTCCGCCACGCTCAATCCCGCTGGACGCGAAGCCGTCGTGCTGGCCGAGCAGATTGTTGGGCTGTTCAGTGAAATGGGCGCGCGGGTGGCCAGTCCGATGCTGCGCGGGGTGCTGCGTGTCGGCGCTATCCAGACGGCGCAACTTGGCCTGTTGCCCGATACCCTTGCCACCCTGCATGCCGAACACCCGCAGATCGCCGTGCGGGTCGTGCCGGGACCGTCGTTGTATCTGCTTGGAATGGTCGACAGCGGTGAACTGGATGCGGCGCTCATGGTGCAGCCGACATTCGAGATCCCGCATGAGCTGACGTGGATGCCGCTGCTTTACGAGCCCTTCCACATGATCACGCCCAAGGACATGGTGTCCGATGACTGGCGAGTCATGCTCGAGACTTGTCCGATGGTCCGGTATGACCGGACGTCGTTCGGTGGGCGCGTGGTCGAAAAATTTCTGAAGGCGCAGCAGATCGAAACCCATGATTCTTTCGAGGTGCAGGACATCGAAGCTATCGTGCGGATGGTCTCGCGTGGCATGGGCGTGTCGTTGATCCCCGTTACCCACGCGCGGTCCATTGCGCGCGACGTGCGTGTCCTGTCGCTGGGTCAGGACACCTTCTACCGCGAGGTCGGCCTGGTGTTTCGGCCCGAAGGCAACAAGCCGGGCTTGACCCGGCCGTTTGTGGAGTGTGTGGCGCGAACCGTCCGCACGATGCGAGGCGCGCATCCGGACCTGAAAAAGTCGGCGGCTAAAGCCTGATCAATCGCGCGAACTCGAGCGCTCGCCATCCTGCCCCAACCCCAGCTTCCCGTCGCCCATCCGCTGCGCGCGATAGATGCCGCCGTGGCCGGAGAACAGGTATGCCATGACGCAGGCCAGCGCGGCGAAGGGGCCGATCTGCGGGCCGAACAGTTCGATGGCCATCAAGGTGCCGGCGACCGGGGTGTTGGCGGCGCCGGCGAATACGGCGACAAAGCCCAGGCCGGCCAGCATGGCGAAGGGCAGGTCGAGCAGCGGCGCCAGCGCATTGCCCAGGGTCGCGCCGATGAAGAACAGCGGTGTGACTTCGCCGCCCTTGAAACCGCTACCCAACGAAAGCACGGTGGCGGCCATTTTTTCCAGGAAGAGGCCGGGCGCGGCGGGCTCGTGAAAAGCCTGCACGATGGTCGGGATGCCCAGCCCGATCACGTCGTACGCGCCGGTTGCCCATACCGCCACGGCCAGCAGCAACCCGCCGATCACGGGCCGCAGCGGGCCGTAGTGCACGTGGCGTTTGAAGAGGGCGCCGGTGGCGTGCGTGGCCGCGCCGAACGCTCGGCTGACGAGACCGAATACCGCACCGGCCACCAGCACCGCTGCCAGCGTGCCAAGGCCCAAGGCCGCGACCTGGCCTACCGGGTAATGAGTATGCTGAACACCCCAATAGCGGCCAACCATCTCGGCCAGGATGGCGGCCAGGAAACAGGGCAGCAGGGCGTCGTAGCGCAGGCGGCCGATCACCAGCACTTCGAGTCCGAACACGGCGCCCGCGAGCGGGGTGCCGAAGATGGACGCAAAGCCTGCGCTCATGCCGGCCATCAGCAGGATGCGCCGATCGGCTTGCGACAGCTTGAATACACGCCGCACCTGGTCGGCCAGCGCGCCGCCCATCTGCACGGCGGTGCCTTCGCGTCCGACCGAGGCGCCCACCAGATGCGAGATGACGGTGCCGCCAAAGATGAGCGGCACCATGCGGAAGGGGACGGGGCGGTCGGGCTCGTGGATCGCTTCGATCAGCAGATTGTTGCCAGCCTCAACCGGTTGCCCCACCTGCATATAGACCCAACCAACGACGAAGCCCGCGACGGGCAGCAGCCAGATCAGCCACCGGTTGGCGTTGCGGGTGGCCGTGACGGCGTCGAGCGCGAAGAGGAAGGCCGCCGATGCGCTGCCTGCCAGCGCCGCCACCAGCACCGACAGCAGCAGCCATTTGCCTAGATAAGGCAGCAGCGCAAGTCGGTCAGGAAGGCGGATCGATGGCATCGAAGGTCAGGGCGGAGCGGGAAGGGCCGCGCGTGACATGGCGCGCGCGGCCGTGAGGCCGAATCAGTTGGCAGGCGACGGCGCAGGCGCCACAGGCGCGCCCACGGGCGGCATGGCCGACGTTGGCGCGGGCATGACGGGTGACGTGCCGGGTTGTGTCGGCGCGGGCATGGACGCGCGCTGACGCAGCGCCAGCAGCATCTTCATGCCGACGCGGCCGTCCGTGGGCACGCCCATGGCTTCCTGTTCCTGGCGCACGGCGGTCCGGGTCAGGGTGCCGGGAATGCCGTCGGGGGTGCCGATGGCGTAACCGCGTCCGACCAGCAGCGTCTGCAGTTCACGGATTTCGGCGCGCGACAGGCCCGGGTCATCGGTCGGCCATGGCGTGACCAGCGGCGGCTCGCCCTTCAGCTGATTCAACAGCAGGCTGACGGACAGGCCGTACTTGCGCGACTGGTTGTAGTGCAGGATGGCTTCGAAGTTTTCGGTGGCCAGGAAGATCGGGCCTTGCGAGCCGGTCGGCGCAAACACGAATGCGTTGGTATCGGCAAACGCCGCGTCGCTCAGTGGCTGGCCGTTGACACGGGTCACGCCTTGCGCGGCCCACGTGCGCAAGCTGCGGCGATCGCCGGCATTGCTGTATTCCGCATCCACTGCCGACGGCACGGTCGACTGGATCGCGGGCGGCACGCGCACTTCGATGATGCTGTCGAGCCCACGGGTCCAGCGCGCGCGGCGCTTGAGCAGGTGGTTGGCCGTCGACGCAAGCGCATCGGGCAGCGACTGGTACAGATCGATGCGGCCATCGCCGTCGCCATCGGCCGCCAGTTCATAGAACGAGGTCGGGATGAACTGCGTCATGCCGAACGCGCCGCTCCATGACCCGACAAAGGTGTCCGGCTCTACCGTGCCATCGCGCAACAGGCGGATGGAGGCAAACGCATTCTTGGCCCATAGCGGATTGCGCTCGGTGCACGCGCGGGTGATCCACGCATCGACCACGCGGACCTTGCCAAGCTGCGTGCCGTAATTGGTTTCGATGCCGAAGATCGCGACCAGCGCTTCCTTGTCCACGCTGTAGTTGCGGCCGATCGCTTCAAGCTGCGCGCCGTATTGCTGCAGGATGGCCTTGCCTTCGTTCACACGCTGCGCATCCACGGTCTTGGCGATGTAGTCCCACCATGTTTCGCGGCCTTCGGGCTGCGCCTTGGCCGATGCGACCGTGGCTTCAAGCACTTGCGCGTCAGACGTGTAACGGTCGAAGTCCGCGACCGACACGCCGTTGGCCGGTGCCGAACGGCGCAGGTTGCTCAGGCAGCTGGCGGTGTCCATCTGCGCGAAGGCTGGCGCGGCGGTCGCGGCCAGGCAGACGGCAGCGGCGGCCGAGAGGAAAAAGGAGCGGGGCGAGACGAAGCGGGGCATAGGAGGCGGTCGACACTTGAGCAAGCGTCGAGGTTAGCAGCTTTGTGTTTTTGGCCCGGCGGCGCGCAATGTTTTGTTTCCGCCTCGGCCGCCCGGACCTACCGGGGATCGACCCATAATGCAGGACCCCACGCACTTACATCGGATCGTCATGGTCGCCCTGCTCTTGCGAGAGAAATTCCTGCTGCTCGCGCTGCTTTCCACCGTGCTTGCCTATGCCTTCGAGCACACGCTGCTTGCGCACGGCGAGGTCACTGCCCTGGTTGTTTCCGGGCTGCTCATCGGCGCGATCCTGTGCGCGTCGATCCGTGTGGCCCATCATGCCGAGCTGCTGGCCGAAAAGGTCGGCGATCCCTATGGCACCATGATCCTGACCCTGTCGGCCGTGCTGGTCGAGGTCATCATCCTGGCGATCATGATGCAGCACAGCGAGTCGCCCACGCTGGTGCGTGACACGATCTACTCGGCGGTCATGCTCGACATCAATGGCATCCTGGGGCTGGCCGCGTTGATGGGCGGGCTCAAGCATGGCGAGCAGGCCTATAACGACGACTCCAGCCGCACCTACAGCGTCATGATCCTGACCGCGATGGGCATCTCGATGGTCGTGCCGGAATTCATTCCCGAAGCGCGCTGGGAGTTGTACTCGGGCTTCACGATCGTGGTGATGCTGATCCTGTATTCGCTGTTCCTGCGGATGCAGACCGGGCCGCACAGCTACTTCTTCAGCTACAGCTACCCGGAAAAGCGCAAGCGGCGCGGAACGGTCGGGGCATCCCCTGCGGCGTCAACGGCAGCGGGAAGCGCCGCCGCTGGATCCTCCGCCCCCGCATCCACCGCTCCCACCTCGGCTTCGACTGCATCCCCCACCGATAAGGTCGCCGCGACCGCATCGGCCGCCGCCCCTCAAGATCTTGCCGCGGACGGCGCGCCCGTCGTGGCGCACGAGGCCGAGCCGACAAATATCAAGGAGTCGATTGGTGTCCTGATCTTTGGCGTGATCGTGATCGGCGCGCTGGCCGAAGTCATGAGCAAGACGCTGCAACTGGGCCTGTCGTCCACCGGCGCCCCGCCGATCGTGACCGCCTTGCTGGTCGCCACCATTTCCGCCGGTCCCGAAATCCTGACGGCCCTGCGCGCGGCGCTTGCCAACCGCATGCAGTCGGTCGTGAACATCGCGCTGGGCGCATCGCTGTCCACCGTGATCCTGACCGTGCCCGTCATGGAAGCCGTGGCCCTGTACACCGGCCAGCCCTTCCAGATGGCGATGACCCCGGTCCAGACCGTCATGGTCGCCATCACCCTGATCGTTGCGGCCATCAACTTGAATGACGGCCAGACGAACGCGATCGAAGGCATGACGCACTTCGTGCTGTTCGCGACGTTTCTGATGTTGTCGGTGATGGGGTTGTAGGCGGGCGGGGCTGGGCGTCTTACAACTGGTGAACCCGGCTCGGCCGCAACCCGTATAGTATTTCGCACCGCTGAGCACATCGCCACGGGCGCGTCGGCACGCGCCATGGCCTGTGCCGCGTTCCGCCGCAGTGCCGGTCCCGAGCTTCGAGTATCAATGTGCCGCACCTGAAATCCCGCCTTCGCTCCCTTACCGCAGCGTCATGGTCGTCGCTCGCCGCGCGCATGCTGCTGTGCCTGATGCTGGCCGTCACCGCAACCGCGACGATCACGCCTGCCTACGCGCAGCAGCCGACCAGCGCCGAGACCGACGCTGCGCTGGACGACGCGCGCAAGCAGATCGATGCCGTGCAGACCGGCGTGGCCGACGTCACGGACGACGCGGAGCTGATCCGGCGGCGGGCCACGGCGCTGGATATCCAGACCAAGGCGGACGCGATTGCCGAGGCGCTGGCGCCGCAGCTGACCAGCGTGCAGGCCCGCCTGGGCGAGCTTGGGCCGTTGGCGGCGGGCGCCAAGGAAGCGGCCGACGTGGCGGCGCAGCGGTCCCAACTCGAAAAGAGCCGGGTGGCGCTGGATGCGCAGGTGAAGCTGGCGCGCTTGCTGTCGGTGGAAGGCGGGCAGGCGGCGGAACAGATTTCGGGGCTGCGGCGGTCGCAGTTCCAGGCCCGGCTGGGCGAGCGGCGGGCGTCGGTGGTGGGGTCGTCGTTCTGGCGCGAATTCCGCAGCGATGCGCCACGGGATGCCAGCCGGCTGATGGCGCTGGGGTCCGAGCTGGGCGCCGCGGCGCTGGTCACGCCGTATTGGGTGTGGATTGCGATCGCATTGGCGATCGTTGCCTTGCTCGCGCTGCGGCTGGCGATCGTGCGGCTGATCTTGCGCCTGACGGCCACGCGGGTGCCGCCTGGCCGCCTGCGGCGGTCCTTGCTGGCCTTGGCGCTGGTGATGCTGGCCACGGTCACGCCGGGCCTGGTCGCCGTCCTGATCACGTTGGGCCTGAACTGGGGCACGCCGCTGGCAAGCGATACGCAGGCGCTGATGGTGGGCCTGGTGGGCATGGCCTGCTTTGGCGGGTATATCGCGGGGCTGGGCAAGGCCTTGCTGTCCCCGTTCCGGTCGTCGTGGCGCCTGTTGCCGATCCCGGATCTGGTGTCGCTGCGCATGCGCTGGTTCCCGCTGGTGCTGGCCATCGTCATCGTGCTGGCCTGGGTGGGCGAGCGCGTGCCGGTCATGCTCAATGCCAGCCTGACGATCACGATCGCGGCCAATGCGGTGGTGGCGCTGGTGCTGGGCGTGACCATCGGCATTGCCATGTTGCGGGCCGAGCGCATGCGCCGCAACGCGCTGCGCGATCCCGAAACGCAGATCGTTCCCCCGCGTCCGTTCTGGCTGTCCTTGTTGATGGCGGCGACCTGGCTGGTGTTTGCGGTCAGCTTCGTCAGTGTGCTGATTGGCTATGTCGCCTTTGCGGGTTTCGTCGTCAAGCAGGTGGTGTGGACCCTGGTGGTGGTGTGTTCGGGCTACCTGCTGTCGGTGCTGATCGAAGACGGCTTCACCACCTTGCTGACGTCACCCGGAAAGGAAAACAAGGACGGCGAGGACACCAAGAGCGACCTGGCCAGCCCGCGCGTGCGCGATCAGGCGGCAGTGCTGCTGTCCGGCCTGGGCCGCCTGTTCGTCCTGCTGTTTGCGCTGGTGCTGCTGCTGGCGCCCTTTGGCGAAGGGCCGCTGGAACTGTTCCATCGCGCCGATCAGCTGCACAACGGCCTGTCGATCGGCGAAGTGCAGATCCGCCCTGGCGCCGTGCTGCAGGCGGTGCTGGTGCTGTTCGGATCCCTGCTTGCGGTGCGCATCTTCAAGAGCTGGCTGCAGAACCGTTACTTGCCGACGACCACCTTCGACCCCGGCATGCAGTTGTCGGCAACCACCTTGTTCGGCTACTTCGGCGTGGTGGTGTCGATTGCGCTGGCGATGTCGGCGGTGGGGGTCGGCCTGGAACGGGTGGCGTGGGTGGCCAGTGCGCTGTCGGTGGGTATCGGCTTTGGCCTGCAGGCCGTGGTGCAGAACTTCGTGTCGGGGCTGATCCTGCTGGCGGAACGTCCGGTCAAGGTCGGTGACTGGGTGTCGCTGGGCGGGGTGGAAGGCGACATCTTGCGGATCAATGTGCGCGCCACCGAAATCCAGATGGGCGACCGGTCCACGGTGATCGTGCCGAATTCCGAGTTCATTACCAAGACGGTGCGCAACGTCACGCATTCGAACCCGCTGGGCCTGGTGTCGATCAAGCTGCCGATGCCGCTGGGCACCGATGCGCAAAAGGTGCGCAAGCTGATGCAGGATGCTTTCGAAGCCCATGAAGACGTGCTGGACACGCCGGCGCCCAGCGTCGCGCTGGACGGCATCGACGGCAGCAATCTGATGTTCAACGCCAGTGGCTTCGTGAGTTCGCCACGCGCGGCCTATGGCGTGCGCAGCACCCTGCTGTTCGATATCCTGAGCAGGCTCAATGCGGAAGGGATGGCGATGGCCAAGCAGTCCACCACCATGTTGATCAGCGCGCCCTTGACGGGCGGCCTGCCGGGTCAGCCGGGCCTGCCGGTGCAGACGCCGCAGGCGGTGCCGCCCCCGGTCGGCCCGGCAACCTGAGCATGCTCAATCCAGCTTGACCTCGAACCCGCGTTTGACCGCGGGTCGAGCCATCAGGCCGTCGTACCAGCGCTGCACGTTCGGAAAGTCGGCCAGGTCGACCTTGTGACGTTCATGGCGCCAGGCCCATCCCAGGATCGCAAAGTCGGCGACTGACAGGGCATCGGCCACGTACTCGCGGCCAGCCAGGCGCCGGTCCAGCACGCCATACAGGCGGCGCGTCTCGTCCGAATACCGCTTCAGGCCGTACTTCTGGTCCGCTTCATTGGCCACGCCCAGGAAGTGGTGGACCTGGCCGGGGATCGGGCCAAAGCCCCCCATCTGCCACATCAGCCACTCCAATACCGGGATGCGTTCCAGCAGGCTTGACGGCAGGAAACGCCCCGTCTTTTCGCCCAGATACAGCAGGATCGCGCCCGATTCGAAGATGCTGACCGTCTGCCCGTCCGGGCCGTCGGTGTCCACCAATGCCGGAATCCGGTTGTTCGGACTGATGCGAAGAAACGCCTCCGCATGCTGTTCGCCCTTGCCGATGTTCACGGGAACGACGGTATAGGGCAGATCCATTTCTTCGAGCGCCACGCTGATCTTGCGACCATTGGGCGTGTTCCAGGAATACAGGGTGATGGCCACGGGCGATTCCAGTCAGGAGTGGGTTGGCAAATTGACGTCAGGCCTGGACCTGCACGCCCTTCCAGAAGGCGACGCGGTCCTTGATTTCGGCGGCCGCGCTCTTGGGCGTGGGGTAGTACCAGGCGGCGTTCGCGTTGACCTTGCCGTCGACGACCACGTCGTAATAGCTGGCGGTGCCTTTCCACGGGCAGACCGTGGTGTGGCTGCTTTCGCGGAACAGGTCGCGATTCAGGGACGACAGCGGGAAATAATGGTTGTTTTCGACCACGACCGTGTCATTGGTCTCGGCAAGGACGGTGTCATTCCACAGGGCGCGCATGGGCGTCTCCGGTTGGGGCAGGGCATGAGGGAAAGTCTGCCTCGCACGCTACGCCTGCGCCGTGGCGCTGCCTACCCCCATTTGCGATTGGTAACCGAGACGCGGGCCCGGCAGGGCGCGGTCTACTCCCGACACCGTGCTATCGTCAGCCAGCTTTTTTCGCTCCTCCTTTGTCGCCACCCCGCCCCGTGCCCCTGCCGATCTCAGCGCCGTCCGTGCCGGCGCCCTCCACGATGCAACGCCTGCGGCGCCGGTCGGGGCACGGGCTGCTTCCGTTCCTGGCGACGGTCGGGGCGGTGGGCGCCGCCACGGCGGTCGCCGCCATACTCGACCCCCACGTGTCGCTGACCGTGGTCGCCATGATCTATCTGGTCGGCGTCATGGTGGTCAGCTACCGGTTTTCGCCGGCCCTGTCGGCTATCAGCGCCGTGCTGTCGGTGCTCGGGCTGAACGTTTTTTTCGTGCATCCGCGCGGCACCCTGGCCGTTGAATCGACCGAACATTTCCTGACCCTGGCCGCCATGCTCGGCGCCGCGCTGTTGATCAGCGGGTTGTCGTCGCGGCTGCGCGGCACGACCGAACAGGCCGTCTGGCGCGAACAGCGGGCCCGCAATCTGCAGCGCCTGGCCGCGCGGCTGGCCGGGTCCGACGACGAAAGCGAGATCATCGATGCCGTCAGCGCCGCACTGAAAGAAGCCTTTGGCGACAACATTGCCGTGGCCCTGGACGACCGGGCGGGCGTGCTGCAGGGCAGGGTGCCCGGGCAGGCGGTGCTCGATCGCGGCCAGCCACATGCCGATGCCCTGGTGCACTGCCGCCAGTCGGGACAGGTCCTCGGGCCCGGAACCGGCCGGTGGGACAGCCTGTCGACGCTGTACGTGCCGGTGCGTGCCGGGGCCAGCGTGATGGGGGCGCTGGCCATTCCGTCGTTTGCGCCGCTGCGCGAAGACCGTGAGCATGCCCAGGCCATTGCGGACCTGCTGGCCGGCGCCATGCAGCGCATCCGCCATGCCGCCGAGGCCCTGGCGGCGCGCGCCGCCGCGCAGTCCCAGCAATTGCGCAATACCTTGCTGGCCGCGGTGTCGCACGACTTTCGCACGCCGCTGGCATCGATCATCGGCGCGGCCTCCTCCTTGCAGCGCCAGCGCGATCTTCTGCCGCCGGGTGAACAGGACAAGCTGATCGGCCTGATCGAAGACGAAGCCCTGCACCTGACCGCCATGACCGACAACACCTTGCAGTGGGTGCGGCTCAATGCCGACACGGCCACGTTGCGGCTGGATTGGGAATCGGTCGAAGAGATCGTGGGCAGCACGCTGTCCCGTATCCGCCGCCGGGATCCGGCCCGCCGCATCCAGGCCCGGGTCGCGCCGGGCCTGCCGCTGGTCCGCGCCGACGCCGTGCTGGTCGCGCAACTGCTCGCCAACCTGCTGGATAACGCCCTCAAGTATTCCGACGGCCCGGTGCAGGTCGACGCCGATGCGGTGGGCGAATGGCTGCAGATCGACGTGAGTGACCGCGGGATCGGCGTCGATCCGGCCGAACTCGATCAACTGTTCGACACGTTTTTCCGGGGCGCCGGCGCCCGCAAGGTGCGCGGCGCGGGCCTGGGCCTGGCCGTCAGCCGGGCGATTGCCGTGGCGCATGGCGGCACGCTGGATGCCGAACCGCGCGAAGGTGGCGGCAGCCTGTTCCGGCTGCGCCTGCCTTTGGCTGCCGCGCCGGCCATGCCGGTGCAGGAGACGGCATGATGTCCTGTCCGCGCGCCTGTCCCGGCCCCGTCCTCAACCCCATTCTGGAGACCATCCGGTGGCCATCAAGGTATTGATCGTCGAAGACGACAGCCAGATCCGCGGCCTGCTCGGCGCGGTGCTGACGGTCGAGGGCTTTGAAGTATCGACCGCCGTCAGCCTGAGCGAAGCGCGGGCCCTGCTTGCTCACACCGCGCCGCAACTGGTCATTCTTGACCTGGGCCTGCCCGATGGCGATGGCGGCGAACTGCTGCCGTCGCTGCGGGCCGCATCCGCCATTCCGGTGCTGGTGGTGTCGGCCCGGCATGACGAAGCCCAAAAGATCGCGCTGCTGGATGCGGGCGCCGACGACTATCTGGTCAAGCCCTTCGGCGTGGGCGAATTGCTGGCCCGCATCCGCGTGGCGCTGCGGCATCGGGGCACGGCCGTTGCGCCGGCCCAGGTGGCCTATAAGGTCGATGGCCTGTCGATCGACCTGGAACAGCACCGGGTCGAACGCGATGGCGTGGCCGTGCACCTGACCCCGACCGAATTCGAGCTGCTGTCGCACCTGGTGCGCAAGGCCGGGAAGGTCATCACGCATCGCCAGATGCTGACCGACGTCTGGGGCGCCGATTACGCGGAGCACACCCACTACCTGCGCATCTATATGGGCACGCTGCGGGCCAAGCTGGAAAAGGATCCGGCCGAACCCCGGTATCTGCTGACGGAACCGGGCATCGGCTACCGGCTGGCCGCCGAATAGCAGCGGCAAGGGGGCGGCTGTGGCGTAAAGACCGCGGCCGCCGATATTTATGCGTTCTTTACACCGCCCCCTCTATAAACCGGACATCGCCAGAATCCGGATCCACAATGCAAACGAACGATAGCCGCAAGAATCTTGCGGCGCTGTCGCTGGGCGCCCTGGGCGTCGTCTACGGCGACATCGGTACCAGCCCGCTGTACACCATGAAAGAAGTCTTTGCCGAACACACCGGCGTGCCGCTCGATCCGCAGCACATCATCGGTGTCGTCTCGGTCATTTTCTGGGCGCTGCTCCTGATCGTCACCCTGAAATATGTCGTGCTGATCCTGCGGGCCAACAACCGCGGCGAAGGCGGCATCATGGCCATGACCGCGCTGGCCGCCCAGGCCATGCACCAGCATCCGCGCCGCCGCAAAGTGTTGCTGCTGGTGGGCGTGCTGGGCGCGGCGCTGTTCTACGGCGACAGCCTGATCACGCCCGCCATCTCGGTGTTGAGCGCGATCGAGGGCATCAAGGTCGTCGCCCCCGGTCTGGACAGCTTCGTGCTGCCGATCTGCGTGGCGATCCTGGTGGCCCTGTTCCTGGTGCAGCGCTTTGGCACCTCGGCCGTCGGCAAGCTGTTCGGCCCGATCATCGGCCTGTGGTTCGGCACCCTGGCCGTGACCGGGCTGTTCCACATCATCGACAACCCCATCATCCTGGCCGCGTTGAATCCGCTCGAAGCCATCCGCTTCATCGAAGAACGGGGCCTGAGCATGTTCCTGGTCTTCGGGTCCGTGGTCCTGGCGCTGACCGGGGCCGAGGCGCTGTATGCCGACATGGGCCACTTCGGCAAGGGTCCGATCCGCCTGGCGTGGTTCAGCTTCGTGCTGCCCGCGCTGGCCTTGAACTACCTGGGGCAGGGCGGATTGCTGATTGGCGATCCGGGCGCGCTGGCCAATCCCTTCTTCCATATGTTTTCCGACGCGACCCTGATTCCCGCCGTGATCCTGGCCACCCTGTCGTCAATTATTGCGTCGCAGGCCGTCATTTCCGGCGCCTATTCGATGACGCGGCAAGCCATGCAATTGGGCTTTCTGCCCCGCATGCAGGTCTGTTTCACGTCGGCGCGCGAAGCCGGCCAGATCTACATGCCGCAGGTCAATCGCGCCTTGCTGGTCGGCGTGCTGCTGGTCACGCTGGGCTTCGGCAGTTCGTCGGCGCTGGCCTCGGCCTATGGCATTGCGGTGACGGTCACCATGCTGATGACGACCATCCTGACCTATTTCGTGGTGCGTCATGGCTGGGGCTATCCGCCTATCGTGGCCTTCGGGGCGACAGGGCTGTTCCTGATCATCGACGTGGTGCTGGTCACCTCGTGCAGCCTGAAACTGATGGACGGCGGGTGGTTCCCGCTGGTGCTGGGCGCGGCCATCTTCACCATGATGGCGACCTGGAAGCAGGGCCGCGAACTGCTGCTGGCGCGCATCCGCAAGGACGATCCGGAACTGATCCCCTTCGTGCAGATGCTGTGCCAGGACAGCTGCCTGCAGCGCGTGCCCCGCACGGCCGTCTATACCGTCGCCAATCCCGACACGGTGCCGCAGGCCCTGACCCACAACCTGAAGCACAACCGCGTGCTGCATGAACAGAACATCATCCTGACCGTGGTGTTCGACGAAGTGCCCTGGGTGGCCGAAGAGAACCGCGTCGACCTGGAAATGCTGGACCACGGCTTCTGGCGGGTGCGGGTGAATTACGGCTTCAAGGACGCACCCGATATCCCGTACGCCCTGGAGCTGTGCAAGGCCAAGGGACTGGAAATCAACCAGTTCGAGACCAGCTACTTCCTGAGCCGCGAAACCGTGGTGCCCACGTCCGGCAATGCGATGCCCGACTGGCAGGAACACTTGTTCGCCGCCATGTCGCGCAACGCGGGCAGCGTGATCGAGTTCTTCGGCCTGCCGAACAACTCGGTGATCGAGCTGGGGACGCGGGTGCAGATCTAGGCCGCGGGTTGCAGCGAGCCCGCCCGCGCAAGAAGACGTGACAACGCTTGCCGGGCTCGGTCCGCCGGTTGCACCATGATCGGCCACGCCGATTTGTGAGTGCCATCTTGCCGCTGCTTCCTTCTTCCTTCCGAACCGGGCTGGCCTTGCTGCTGGCCGCATCCACGCTTGCCCTGGCGGGCTGCGCGGGCATGCGGGGCGGTGATCCGGTCCGGCTGAACGTGGTGGGCATCGAGCCCATCGACGGCGAAGGACTGGAGATGCGCATGGCCGTGCGCCTGCGCGTGCAGAACCCCAACGACACGTCGATCGACTACGACGGCATCAGCGTCGAACTCGACCTGAACAATCGGCCATTTGCGACTGGCGTCAGTCCGGCCCGCGGCAGCATCCCGCGTTTTGGTGAAACCGTGTTGAACGTGCCCGTGTCGGTGTCGGCCTTTTCCGTGATGCGCCAGGCGTGGGGCATCGTGGGCGGAATGTCGGGGGGTTCCCTGGGGGGCTCGCCGGGCACGTCGGCCGGCGCCGCCATGGAACCGATCCCGTATGTGCTGCGCGGCAAGCTGGGCGGCAGCTTCGGCAGCACCCGTTTCCTGGACCGCGGCACCTTGAGCCTGCCGGAACTTCGGTAGCGCCCGGTCACCACTCGCCTGACAGCAAGCTGAACTTGTGCCGTCCGCCCCCGTCTGACTCCCTATCTTGTATGAACTGGAGGATGCCGTGAGCGCTCGTCAATTGCTGGACCAACTGTTGCAGTCAGGCCAAAGCCTGGTCAAGGAAGCCTCTGGCCATCTGCAGGGATCAAACGGCGGCCAGCCTGCCCGCGTGCAGGATAGTGGCGCCGGCGGCGCACTGGGCGGCCTGGGCAATTTGCTCGGCTCAGGTTCAAAATCGGGTGGCGGGCTGGGCTCGTTGCTGTCGGGTTTTGGCGGCGGCGCCCTGAGTGGCAGCGCGCTGACGATGCTGCTGAGTAACAAAAAGATGCGGAAGATGGGCGGGTCGGTCGCCATGATGGGTGGCATGGCGGCGCTGGGTGCGGTCGCCTACCGCGCGTATTCGGACTGGCAGCGCAATCAGCAGAGCGCGGCGGCGGGATCGACCGCCGCGGCGGGCGCGCCGATTCATGGCACGGCGACGATCGAACCGCAAGCCGCACCCGCCGGCCAGGCGGCTTCCCTGAGCCTGCCCGAGCCCCAAACGCTGGACCGGGTGACCGGTGCGCAGGCCGAAGAGCACAGCAATGCGGTCCTGGTCGCGATGATCGGCGCGTCCAAGGCGGACGGGCATATCGGCGCGGAGGAACGGCAGCTGCTCGAAGGCGAACTCAACAAGCTGTCCACCGACCCGGCGGACCGCGCCTGGCTGGAAGCGGAACTGGCCAAGCCCCTGGATCCGGCGGCAGTCGCCAGGTCCGCCACCACACCGGAAATCGCGGCCGAGATGTACCTGGCCAGCCTTCTGATCGTGGACGAGGAAAGCTATATGGAACGGGCCTATCTGGACGAACTGGCCCGCCAGATGAAGCTGGATCCGGGCCTGAAAGCCACGCTGGAAGCGCAGTTGCAGCAGGCGGCGTAAGCAGGGTCGGATGACAATCGTTACAGTGCAGGGGTCGTGTCAATGCGACACTCCCCCTCCGCCCCGACGTGCATCGCAAGGATTTTCATGAGTTCCGTCCCGCCCCGTCCTCGCAAGCATTTTTCGATGATCCGCGACTTCCGCCTGGCGGATTTCTTTACCCTGGGCAACGCGGCCTGCGGTGTGGCGGGCGTGCTGCTGGCCATGGCCTACGTGGGCCGCGCCGACATGCTGCACTTCTATGTGGCCGCGCTGATGGCGCCGTTCGCGTTCGCCTTCGATGTGGCCGATGGCCGCATTGCACGGTGGCAGCAGACCCATTCGGCATTCGGCCGCGAACTCGATTCGCTGGCCGACGTGATCTCGTTCGGCGTGGCCCCGGCTGCCTTGGGCTATGCCGCCGGCATGACGGGCGGCTGGGACGCGGCTGCGCTGATCTACTTCGTGTGCTGCGGCGTGGGACGCCTTGCCCGCTATAACGTCACCGCCGAAACGCTGTCCGAAGGCGCCGATAAGGTCCCGTATTTCGAAGGCACGCCGATCCCGACCAGCGTCGTGTTGACCGCGGTGCTGGCCTTCGCCGCGTGGCAAGGCCGCATCGGCGACCAGCTGTACTTGGGCGCGTGGACCATCGGTCCGTGGCAGTTCCATCCCCTGGCATTGCTGTTCGTGCTGTCGGGTTCGCTGATGATCAGCAAGACGCTCCGCATCCCGAAGTTGTGATTCGCAACCTGTTTGCGCTCCGGAATGTCGTGGCCGGAACCGTGGCCGGCACGCTGCTGCGCGGCCTCGGGCTGACCGCCGCGGCAGGTGTGGTGCTGGCTCTTGCGGCCTGTGGCCGGGGCCCGGAAGGCACCGCCGATGTGAAAGCGGACAGCACTGCCGCGGCGGGCACGCCTGCCAATGCATCCTCGTTGGCCGCATCGTCTGCCAGGAAACCCGCCAGCAAACCCGCGCCGGCCGAGCGCCAGACACCGTTGCAACTCACAACCATCGCTCCGCCTGTCGTAATGAAGGGCGAAGTCTTTCCGCTCGATTTCATACTGAACGCGCTGCCCGATGCGGGCACCTTCGTGCCGCCCACGGTGGACGGACTGGAGATCACCACGGGCCTTGGCGAGTTTGCCACGCAGACCGATGCCCAAGGCGACCACGCGTCGCTTCGCACGCATGCCCGCTTCATGAAGACCGGCGTGATCACCTTGCCCCGCGCGAAGATCGACGTGCAGGGCACGCCGGTCTATGCGGGCGAGATCAAGCTGGAAGTGATCGACAAGGTGACGGTGGCCCCCGGCGACATCCGCCTGGAATGGAAAGCGGACCGTACCCGCGTCAAGCCGGGCGATCCCGTCACGTTGCGGCTGATGCTGTATTCCCGCCACAGCGTGCGTCCGGTCAACAAGCCGGCGCCACGGGCGGAAGGCCAGTCCGACGCGCTGGCGGGCGGCGCGGATATCGACACCGCGTCAGGCGTACCGGGTCTGGCCAAGGCGCTGTCGGCGCACTTCGATATCGTTGACAGTGACATCGATCCGATGGCCGACAAGACCCTGACGCAGGTCGCCGGCAAGCGTTACTACGAGCGCACGATGCTGGTCCTGTCGCTCAAGGCCGCGCGCAAAGGCAAGGCGGTCGTCACGCCGGGCCAGATGCCGCTGATGGTGGTGACCGCGCAAAGCGGGTATTTCGCGGCACTGCGTGGCGATCCCCAGGCCATGGCGCGCTTTCCCACTGTCAACGTCAAGACCGCCGGGCTGACGCTGCGGGTCGAATGATCCGACCGCCTCGTTGTCAGGTGCGTGGTGCTAGCATGCCGGCTTGACGTTCTTCAGATCCGACCATGAGCTTGCAACCCAAGAATCCTTTGCATGGCGTGACCCTTGAAGCCATGCTGGTCGCGCTGCAGGCCCACCATGGTTGGGAGGGCCTTGCCGAGCGCGTCGACATTCGTTGCTTTCGCAACGATCCCAGCATCAAGTCCAGCCTGACCTTTCTGCGCCGCACGCCCTGGGCGCGCGAAAAGGTCGAAGGCCTGTATCTCGACCTGATGCGCTGAACTGCCCCGTTCAATCTGCGCCGTACGTTTCCGACAAGGACTGCCTCGCCATGTCTCGCCCGACTCTGCCCAACGCTGCCCCCTTCGACCACTTCCTGTCGCAGTTGTGGACGGGGGCAGGGGGAGACGCGGCATGGCTTGCCAAGGTCCAGGCCACTGGCGACCAACGGATGCCCTCGGCGTTTCACGCCACCGACTTTGCGGCGGCCGCGGTGGGGACGGCGGGCCTGGCGCTTGCGGAATGGCAGGCGGCGCGGTCAGGCAGGTCAATGGACGCCGCGTCGTCCGTCACGGTGGATCGTCGTCTTGCTTCCTTGTGGTTCACCGTGTCCGTCGATCCGATCGGCTGGGACTTGCCGCCGTCATGGGATGCCGTCGCGGGGGATTACCGCACGAACGATGGCTGGATCCGCCTGCACACCAACGCCGCGCATCATCGCGCGGCCGCCATGGCCGTGCTTGGCGTGACCGATACGGCAGGCGATCCCGCAGACCGCGCGAAGGTCGCGGCTGCTGTGGCGACGTGGTCGGCGGATGATCTGGAAACCGCCGTGGTCGAACGCGGCGGATGCGCCGCCACCCTGCGGTCGGTGGCGCAATGGGCCGCGCATCCCCAAGGTCAGGCCGTGGCAAAGGAGCCCTTGCTGCATTGGCATGAGCACGCGCGGCAAGACCTCATGCAGCAAGACGCTGCCCGATCCCATGCTGCGGAACCGGGCCACGCGCACGGTGGCGCCACCCGGTCCTTGCCTGAACACGATCCTGCCCGCCCGCTTGCAGGCGTCCGCGTCCTGGACCTGACCCGCGTGCTGGCTGGCCCGATCGCGACGCGCTTCCTGGCCGCCTATGGCGCCGAGGTCTTGCGGCTCGACCCGCCCTGGTGGAAGGAGCCAACGCACGAGCCCGACGTCACGCCCGGCAAACGCTGCGCGCGCCTGGACCTGTCCGATCCGGCAGGCCGTGAACGCTTCAAGGAACTGCTGTCCCAGGCCGATGTGCTGGTGCACGGCTACCGGTCCGATGCGCTGACCCACCTGGGCTTCGACGCCGCCACGCGCGCGCGCCTGTGCCCCGGGCTGATCGACGTGTCGCTCGATGCCTATGGATGGACCGGCCCGTGGCAGCACCGCCGCGGCTTTGACAGCCTGGTGCAAATGAGCAGCGGTATTGCCCACGCCGGCATGATCGCGGCCGGCGCCGAGAAGCCCGTGCCGCTGCCCATGCAGGCCCTGGACCACGGCACCGGCTACCTGATGGCCGCCGCTGTCTTGCGTGGCCTGACAACGCGGTTGCAGACCGGGCACGGCGCAGAGATCCACGCGTCGCTGGCACGCACCGCCAAGCTGCTGGTGGATGCGACGGTGGCAAATGACGTGTTGGATGGCGTATCGGACGGCGTATCGCATGCCGTATCGGGCGGGGTTGCGGCCCCGGCGGCCTCGGCCGCCTTTGCCGAACGCAGCACGGCCGACCTCAACCCCGCTCATATCGACACCGTATGGGGTCCATTGCAGCGCCTGCATGCACCCGTGGTGGTCGATGGTGCGCCCATGGCGTGGGATACCGCGCCGGTGCCTTTAGGTAGCTCGGACGCTGTCTGGCGCGAGTAAGCCAACAGGCGTGAGTAAGCAAACAGGCGCGCTGTCGCCTTCAGCGCGCCTGCTCAGTCGGCTTGCGCAACCCGCATCTTCCGCCGCGTTTTTCAGCCCACCTCCGCCGCCCACTGCACCGCGTCAGCCCCTGCCGGAATCCGCAGCGGGGCGGCCGGATCCGTCGCGGCCAGCCATACCGCCTCGGCCACATCGCGGGCCTGCGTGCCGGGGCCCGTGGAAGCCATCATGCGTGCAATCGTCTGCTTCATGAAGTCGCCATATACCGGATCGTCCGTGCCCTTCAGATATTCGTAAGCGGTCTCACGAAATCGCGTCTCGCCCGACGATCCCGGCAACACCAGGTGCACCCGGACGCCGAACTGCGCGACTTCACTTGCCAGCGATTCGGTCACTGCGTTGACCGCTGCCTTCGCAGCCCGATACATGCTGACCAGGGGCAGGGGCTTGAGCGTCACGCTCGACGTCACGTTCACGATCACCCCCGACCCGCGTTGCCGCATCTGTGGCAGCACCGCCTGCGTGACCGCGATCGTCCCGAAGGTGTTGGTCTCGAACAGCTGGCGCGCAGTTTCCATCGAAGTCAGCTCGAACGGCGCCGGTGCGCCGAAGCCCGCATTGTTGACAAGTACATCTATCGGCCCGGCCGCAGCAACTGCGCGCTGCACGCTTGCCGGATCGGTTACATCAAGCGGGATCACGTGCAACGCGTCAGACGCGGGCAGCAGGTCGTGGCGCGGCGTGCGCATCGTCGCGATGACGCGCCAGTCGCGATCCAGGAAAAGACGGGCGGTTTCCAGGCCAAAGCCCGAGGAGCAGCCGGTAATCAGAACGGTCTTCATGTGTTTGCCTTCGTCATGGTGGTGTGACATCACGATAGGCTGCCCGAGCCGTACTCGCTACAATCAAAAGTCCGTTAAACATTTGCAGGAGTCCGGCCATGGTGGATCCGCTGGCCGAGGTCGTCACCTTGCTGCAGCCCGCGGCGCGGTTCTCCAAGCATGTGCTCGGCGCGGGCGCCTGGCGGATTCGGCGCTCGGACGCCGGCCAGCCGTTCTACTGCGTCGTGCTCGAAGGCGGATGCTGGCTTGCGCTGGACACGCTTGCACCCATCGAACTGCAGGCCGGCGATTTCGTGCTGGTGCCGGCGGCATTCGGCATCACCCTGTCGAGTCGCGTGCCACCGACCGATCGCGGCGATACCCTGCCGGTCGCTGTCGGCAACGGGCAATTTCGTATCGGTGAACAGGCCGGCCCACCGGACCTGCGCATGCTTGCGGGCCATTGCAGCTTCGGTTCGCCCGACGCGGCATTGCTGGTCGCGCTCTTGCCGCACTGCGTGCACGTTCGCGGCGAAGCCCGCCTGGCCACCCTGGTGCAACTGGTGGGCGATGAAACGCGTGCGCAACGGCCCGCGCGCGACGTCGTGCTGTCGCGTCTGCTCGAAGTGCTGCTGATCGAAGCGCTGCGGTCGGCAGCCGGCACGGCCGCGTCGCCGGGCCTGGTGCGCGGGTTGGCGGACGTACGCCTGTCCGCCGCACTCCGCGCCATGCATGCCCAGCCCGCGCGGGAATGGACGGTGGCGGAGCTTGCGAACGAGGCCGCGCTGTCGCGGTCCGCTTTTTTCGACCGTTTCAACAAGACGGTCGGCGTCGCCCCCATGGCATACCTGCTTGCCTGGCGCATGGCGCTCGCCAAGGACCTGCTGCGCCGCAAGCCGGCTGGCGGCATCGCCGAGGTCGCGGAGCGCGTGGGCTATAGTTCCGCGAGCACGTTCAGCGTGGCGTTTGCCCGCCATGCCGGACAACCCCCCAGCCATTACGCGCGTGAGCAGTATGCTGACGAAGATCAGGGATCCGACGCCGCCTTGCTGCCCTGATGTTTTTTTTCGAGTGAAGGGAATAAGCGGGCATCGGCATCCGTCCATGCCCCGTACTCCCCGGTTTTCAAGCGCACTTCCACGCACGAACCACTTCATAAAGAGACCATCATGCGTATCCGTCTGCTCCCCGCCCTGACGCTGGCCATCGCGTCGTCGTTTGTCTCGCTTGCCCATGCCCAGGTGCCTGTCAAAATGGCCGATGGCGTCCTCGTGACGTCGGCCGGCATGACGCTCTACACGTTCGACAAGGACGTTGCCAACAGTGGCAAGAGCACGTGCAACGGCCCGTGCGCCACCTTGTGGCCGCCGGCAATGGCTGCTGCCAATGCCAAGCCGGAAGGCGACATGACCATCATCACGCGTGACGATGGCGCCAAGCAGTGGGCCGTCAAGGGCATGCCGCTCTACACCTATGCCAACGACAAGAAGGCCGGTGACAAGACGGGCGACAACTTCAAGGAAGTCTGGCACGTCGTCAAGAAGTAAGCGCCGCAAGCCCAGGGTCGCGGCTCCGGTTGCGCCTTCCCATGCGTGCTCAAGACGAGGCGAACCTTGTCGCGTGCATCCCCAGCCTGCGCCGCTATGCGCGCGGGCTGACGGCTGACCGCGACCGGGCCGACGACCTCGTCCAGGACACGCTCGAACGCGCCTGGACCCGCTTTCCGCTCTGGCAGAAACGCGGCGAACTGCGCGCCTGGATCTTCGGCATCATGCATAACCAGTTCATCGACCAGTTACGCGCGCAGCGCAGCCGGCCCGATGAAGTGGCCCGGGATGACCTGCCCGAACAGGCCGCGCGCGCAACGCAAAGCGATGGCCTGGAAGTGCGCGACCTGGACCGCCTGTTGCAGCGTCTGCCGCCCGACCAGCGCGAAGTGCTGCTGCTGGTGGGGGTCGAGGCGCTCAGTTACCAGGAAGTCGCGCAGGTACTCGGCGTGCCGATCGGCACGGTCATGTCGCGGTTGTCCCGCGCGCGAGAGCGCCTGGGGGCCGCTTTGGAAGACCGCGATGCGCCAAGCCGGCTGCACCGGATCAAATAACGATGAAGCACGTTCCTCCTCCTTCTTCTTCTGAACACGTGGCGCCCGCAGCTGGCGTCACGTCGGGTCACGCATCGGGTGCGTCTGTCGCGCCGATCACCGAAGCCGATCTGCACGCATGGGTCGACGGTCAGCTGCCGCCTGCGCGGCGCGCCGAGGTCGATGCGTGGCTGGCCGACCAGCCCGACGCGCGCGCACGGGTCGAAGGCTGGCAGCGGCAGAACGCCTTGCTGTGCGACCTGCTCAATCCGGTCCTGAATGAGCCGCTGCCCTTGCGGCTGCCGCTGCGGCGCAATGCGTCGACCTTTGCGTGGCGCGGCCTGGCTGCGGGGGTCGCCATTGCAGTGGCCAGCGCCAGCATGGCCTGGTTCGCGCGCGGATGGTTGGACGCCGCGCCGGCCGCGGATCGTGTGGCTGCTGCGGCCCCGGCGCCCTTGGCCGGCTTCGCCCACCGGGCCGCGATTGCGCATGCGGTGTATAGCCCCGATGCACGCCGCCCGGTTGAAATCGGCGGCGACCAGGAACAGGCGCTGGTCACCTGGCTGACCAAACGGATGGGAGCCGAGGTCAAGGCGCCCGCATTGAGCACGCTCGGTTATTCGCTGGTCGGCGGGCGCCTGTTGCCCGGGGGCAGCGGACCGGTCGCGCAGTTCATGTATTCATCTGAAGCCGGGCAGCGGCTGACCTTGTATGTGACGCCAGAAGGTGCGGGCGAGACCTCGTCCTTCCGTTTCGGGCGCGAAGGCAACGTCAACCAGTTCTACTGGGTCGATGCCCATTTCGGGTACGCGCTGTCGGGCGCGGCGGACCGCGCGGAATTGATGCGGGTGTCGCAAGAGGTGTATCGGCAGCTGGATCGCGGAGGTGCTGCCCATGGTGCTGCTGCTCAAGGGGCTGCCACCAGTCCTGCGGGCCAGCAGCAGGCCAGTCCTTCATCGCAGGCCCGCTAGCCCGTAGCACTCGGTCGCATTCCGATGCAGCCCGTCTTGCGGGAAATCCCTGTCTTTGACGTATGCTTTTTGGCATGAGGGCCGCCGCATCAGCGCCAGCCCGACGTCCCCGCCGGTGCCCGCTGCCGGCCGCCCACAGGAACCCCGCATGAGCCAACTCTTCTCGCCCCACGACCTGGGCCGACTGCCCCTGAAGAACCGCATCATCGTCTCCCCCATGTGCCAATACTCGTCCGTTGATGGCCTGGCCAACGACTGGCACATGATCCACCTGGGCCATCTCGCCCTGTCGGGCGCGGCCGCCATGTTCACCGAAGCCGCGGCCGTCGAGCCCGAAGGCCGCATCACCCCGGGCGACCTCGGCCTGTACGACGACGCCACGCAAGCCGCGCTGGGCCGTGTCATCGAGGCGTTGCGCCGCCAGACCGACATGCGTCTGGGCGTGCAACTGAACCATGCCGGCCGCAAGGCATCGACGGCCGCGCCGTGGGACGGCGGCAAACGCATCGGCGCCGATCAGGGCGGCTGGCTGCCCAGCGCGCCGTCTGCCGAATCATTCACGCATGGCGACCCGGTGCCGGCCGAACTCGACGACGTGGGCATGTTGCGCATCAAGGAAGCCTTCGCGGCTTCGGCCCGGCGCGCGCACGCGCTTGGCCTCGACATGGTCGAAGTCCACGCAGCGCACGGCTACCTGCTGCATCAATTCCTGTCGCCCCTGTCCAACCATCGCACGGACCACTACGGCGGGTCGCTGGCCAACCGCCTGCGCTATCCGCTGGAAGTCTTTGCTGCCGTGCGTGAGGCTTTCCCGCAAGACAAGGCCGTCGGCGTACGCGTGTCGGCCACCGACTGGGTCGATGGCGGGTGGGACCTGACGCAGACACTGGTCTTTGCCGAACAGCTGCGCAAGCTGGGCTGCGACTTCATCGACGTATCCAGCGGCGGGCTGACACCCCATCAGCAGATCGTTGCCGGTCCCAACTATCAGGTGCCCTTCGCGGCCCGGATCAAGGAAACAACGGGTCTGCCCACCATCGCCGTGGGCCTGATCACCGAGCCCGAGCAGGCCGAAGCCATCATCGCCACCGGCCAGGCCGACGCCGTCGCGCTGGCCCGCGCCATGCTCTACGATCCGCGCTGGCCGTGGCACGCCGCCGCCAAGCTCGGCGCGCAGGTCGATGCGCCCAAGCAATATCACCGCTCGCAGCCGCGCCAATACAAGCATCTGTTCAAGGATCTGCCGGAGTGACCACCGCGTTGCGCACGTACTGGAGCGACCTGCACTGATATGGAGTTCGTGCGCCAGCGTATCGAAGCGGCAGTGCTGGGCATCACCATGCCCGGCCAGACCATCGACTACCTCCACCCGCCCGGGGACCCCGGCCTGTTCGGCCCGCACTCCATGGCCTGGCAGGTGCATGGCGACTTCACCGCCATGCTCGCCGGGGGCGTCTCCGCATTGATGTTGCAGATGCTCCATCCGGCCGCGCTGGCTGGCGTCTGGGATCATTCGAACTTTCGGGTGGACATGCTGGGCCGCCTGCGCCGCACCGCCCGCTTCGTCGCCGCCACCACGTATGCCAGCCGGCAGGACGCCGAGCACCTGATCGACCACGTCCGCCGCATTCACGCGTCGGTTAGCGGCACGACGCCCGCCGGCAAGCCTTACGCCGCGTCCGACCCGCATCTGCTGACGTGGGTCCATGTGGCCGAGGTGTCCTCGTTTCTGGAGTCGTTCCTGGTGTACCGGCAGCCGGACTTTCCGCTAGCCGCACAGAACCAGTATCTGGACGAGATCGCCTTGGTGGCAGAACGGCTTGGTGCGCAGAACGTGCCCCGCACGGTCGTGGACATGCGCAACTATCTGGAAGGCATGAAGGGCGAATTGGTCAATGACGCGCGCACGCAGGAAACCTTGCGGCGGGTGTTGACCGCGCCCGCACCGGGGCCTTTAGCGGTGCCGTTTGTCAGGCTGATGATGCGAGCGGGGATCGATCTGCTGCCGGGGTTCGCGCAAGAAATGCTCGGTGTGCGGCAGTTGGGGCCGGTGCGTCAGGCAGCGCTACGGCAGTCGGTCCGGTTGGCGGCAAAGCCCTTGCGATGGGCAGTGCGCAATGGGACAGTGCATCGGGCGAAGCGACGGGTGGGCGTGGACTAGAGGGCGCCGTCACCCCCACCCGCCACGCACCCCTCTGCCATCGGCGTCCACCCCGCATGCGTCACCACCTTCCCGCCGCGGTGGCACAGCTCCACCCGCTTCGCATCCGGATACCGCTCTCGCACAAACCCCTCGATGCTCGCCGGCAGGCTGATCTTCAAATGCAGCGCCTGCCGGTCTTCCATCGGGTGATCGTCCAGATGCAGAAGCGGCACGAAACCGGATGCAAACATCAACCAGTGCGATCCAACGTTGACGGGCTCGGGCGCATATCCCGCCGCAAGCAACCAGTCTTGCGTACGCTCGCGCAATCCTTGCCCCCACGCCAGTCCACCCCACGTCGCGCCCAGCATCTCGATCACCCATTGATTGCAGTTCTGATATCGCGTGCTGTACGCGTAGGCGTTGGCGCTGTACTGCGCGGCCAGTAGCTGCAAGGCCAAGGGTGTGTTGCGGGACGCGTCGCGCAGGGTGTCGGCGGCGCCTTTGGGCAGGCTGACGATGGAGATGTAGCCGACCGCCGGGTCATCGGTGCCCATCACAAAGCCGGCGATGCCCTGGTCAAAAATCCGCGGGAAGCCTTCGTTGCACGCGTAGTACAGCTGGCGCGCGGACCACACGCCGGTGTCGCTGCGCCAGGCGATGGCGGAGTGGGAATAGCGGATGCCGAAGCCTGACAGGTCGAGGCCGGACCGGCTGATCAGGACGGCGTCGTCGCCGGTGGCGGCCAGGGCTTCGCGGACCACGGCGGAAAAACGCAGCAGCTTGTCTTGTTCGGACGCGGTCAATTCATGACCGCGGTCGCAGAAGGCCGATGCGCCGAACAGGGCGTCGGTGGGGCCGGCCACTGCCAGACCGCTCCACCCGCTGCCCGCGAGCAACAACACAGTCAGCAGCGACGACAGCCTGCACTGCAAAGCACGCGTCAAAAGATGCAGCAATGACGTCACAGGCTGCGAAGCACGCAGCACCGCGGCGCGCGCCGCGATACGACGCGCCACGTTCACAGAATGACGACGGGGCGCGGGGCCAGTTCGTCGAACCAGTCGTCGGCCAGCACCAGGTAGAACGCTTCCTGGGTGTCGCCGCGCGCAAATTCGTAGCCATACACGCGCTTGTGCGCGCTGACCACGTCGCCCTGGCCAAGGTTCTGTCTGGCGAACGTGTCGGCGGGCAGCTCCAGCGTCAGGCGCTTGGTGGGCTCGTCGGCCTGCATCGTGATGCGGACGTAGTCGGGGCGGGCAGGGGCCTGCGCGACGTCGACAATGCGGTAGTCACCTTCGGCGGATTTCTTCTTGTCGTCGGACGAACTGTCGCTCGACCCTTCGGACGAATCGGAGATGCTGCCGCTCGACGCCGACCCGGCGCTCGATGCGGAGGACGCGAAGCTTTCGGCGTGAGCATGGAAGGTGGCCGCAAGGCCGACCGTCAGCGCGGCAAGGCGCAGGGCAAAAAGCAATGTCATGGGGAGTGTCTACGGTGAGGGCATCGATGGGCAACGAAAGGATGAGTCCGTTGCGGCCCTTGGCATTATGCCCGGCGAAATGCGGGCAATGCGAGGCCGGCGTTGCGCCGGCCCCAAAAGCGACACCCTTTCAGTGCAGGTCAGTCGACCTTGGCGCCCGAGATGCGGACGGCTTCTGCCCACTTTTCCATTTCCTTGCCCACAAAGGCGCGGAAGGCTTCCGGTGTGCCGGGCGTGAATTCGCTGCCCGCGGCAATCATTTTGGTCTTGGCGGTCGGGTCGGACATGACGGCATTCATGTCGGCCGAGATCTTCCGGACGATGTCATCCGGCGTGCCCTTGGGCGCAAAGAATCCCGACCAGGGTGGGGCCGAAAAGCCTGGAAAGCCTTGCTCCGCCACGGTCGGATAGTCGGGCGCGGACGAAAAGCGCTCGCCGGTCGTCAAGGCAATCATCTTCAGCTTGCCGGCTTTGACGTACGCCTGGACCGCCGGCAATCCCGTGATGCCGATCTGGATCTGTCCGCCGAGCAGGTCGGAAAGCATCGGCGTGCTGCCCCGGTAGGGTACATGCGTGACGTCGAACGCGCCCTTGTTCTTCAGCATTTCCATGCCCAGGTGCGAAGCGGTGCCGTTGCCGTCCGACCCATACGAATACGCGGCCGAATTGGTTTTCAGCAACGCGATCAGCTGTTGCAGGTTGTCGGCCTTGACGTTCGGATTCACGACGATCGCGTTCGGATACAGCGTGGCCAGCGTGATCGGCTCAAAGTCTTTCAGCGGGTGGTACCGCATGTTCTGGTAGACGGACGAATTGATGCTGTGCGACCCGGTCACGCCGAGCACCAGGGTGTAGCCGTCGGCCGTGGCGCGCGCCACGTATTCGGATCCCACGTTGCCGCCGGCGCCCGGACGATTTTCCACGACGACCGTCTGGCCCCACTTCTTGGTCAGGCCTTCCGCGACCAGGCGCGCGGTAATGTCGGTGGCGCCGCCTGCCGGGAACGGAACCACGATCGTGACCGCGCGGGTCGGGAAGGTGGCTGCCGTCTGCGCAAGCGCGGGTAACTGAATGGTCATACCGATGGCGGCGGCCGCAGCGGGAACCAGTAAAGCCTGGACGAAACTGCGTCGGGCCGGGCTGGTAGCGCCCGCCTGATTGGATGCTGCGTGCTTGTTCATGAGCTCCGATCCCTTCGTGGTTGTGATGCGTGATAGGTAAGGCGAATCAGACCGCGGTGTAGCCGCCGTCCACCAACAAATCGGTTCCGGTAATGAACGCGGCGCCATCGCCGACCATGAACAGGGCGGCGTCCGCGACGTCGTCCACGGTGCCCAGGCGCTGCACGGGATAGCGGCCGGCCAGCGCGTCATTCGCTTCCTGCGTGCCGCCGTAACGGGTCGCCACCCGGCTGGTCATGACGGCGCCCGGCGACAGGCTGACCGCGCGGATGCCGTCCATTGCGTGATCGACCGCAATCGATCGTGTCAGCGCAAGCATGCCGGCCTTGCTGACGCCATAGGCGCCGCGGCCCCGGGACGTGACGTGTCCCAGTTGCGATGCGATGTTCAGCACGACCCCGCCGCCGGCCTGCGTCATGTGGGGAATGGCCCACTTGGCCATCAGCCACGCGCCGGTCAGATTGACGGCCAGCGTGGTGTCCCAGTCGTCCAGGGACAGGTCGGCGATCGTGGCGGTCGGCGTGACGGTGGCGGCGTTGTTCACGACGATATGCAAGGCGCCCCAGCGGGCGATCACCTGGGCGACTGCCGCCTCGGTCGCGCGCGCATCGGCCACATCACAGGCCATCGACAGCACGCCGGCATGGGCTTCGGCGCCCCCCGTTTCCGGATAGCGCGCATGCAGCGCATCCAGGTCGCGATCCAGCGCGGCCACCTTGCAGCCCGCAGCCACAAAGCGCTGCACGATGGCCGCGCCAATGTCTCCGGCCGCGCCAGTGACGATTGCAATACGTCCGTTCAAAGAGTTGTCGGCCACGCGATGTCCCGCTTCAGAAAGGCGCTGTGTCGAGCGACGCGCCGCCGCACACATACAAGGTTTGGCCGGTGATCGCACCCGCTTCGGGGCCGATCAGGAACGCGATCGTGGCGGCCACTTCGTCGGCCCGGATGAGGCGGCCCAGCGGCACCGTCACGCGCGCGGGCGCGCCGCGCAGCGGATCGTTCAGCATGGGCGTATCCACAGCGCCAGGGGCGACCACATTGACGGTGACGCCGCGCCCGATCAGCTCCGCGGCCCAACTGCGGGCCAGCCCGATCTGGGCGGCCTTGCTGGCCGCATACGCGGCACGTCCGGGCCGGCCCAGGACCGCACGGCTCGACACCAGGACGACCCGGCCAGACTGATCGGGAAGGGTGGCGGCAAGGGTCTTCATCAATGCGGCCGGCGCATCGACATGAATGCGCCAGAGCAGCGCGGCGTCAGTGGCGTCCGTGTCGGCAATGCCGCCGGTGCGCACGATGCCCGCGCCGTGCACGACGGCGGTGTAGCGATCCGTTGCCAGCCGTTCCGCCAGCAAGGCCAGCGCCTCGGCATCCGCCAGATCGCAGGTGTGTCCGGTGTAGCCGGGGCTGAAATCGTCCGGGCCTGTTGCCGTCCTGTCCACGCCCGTCACCCGCCAGCCCTGCGCCAGCAGACGCCGCGTCAGCGCATGTCCGATGCCGGAAGCGGCGCCGGTGATCAGGCAGTGGGGCGTGTGGGTCAGGGACATGGTGGCGTCAGGCGTCCAGGGTTTCGTCCAGCGTGGTCAGGCGCTTTTCCATCTCGCGCATCTGCGCATAGCCCATCAGGGCCATGATGTCTTCGATGCCCACCAGCAGATCGGGGCGGTCGGCGGGTTCACCGGTTTCCATGACCTGCTTCATGATGTTCAAGGCCTGGCCCATGCCATGAATGGCGGCGGCCGGCAGCATGCGCGGCAGGCTGATGCGGCGCACGCCCAGGGCCTTGAGCCGTGGCAGCGGAATCAGCGGTGTCGTCGGCCGCGCACGAATGCCGAATCCCATGTTGATAGTGACCGGGATGCCCGCGGCATCGACGATGCGGGCAATGTCGTCCTCGGTCCGCACGGCGTCCGGGAACAGCATGTCGGCGCCTGCCGCGGCGTAGGCCCGCGCACGCTTGATCGCGCCTTCGATCCCTTCGGTCGCAATGGCATCGGTGCGCGCAACGACCACGAAGGCATCGTCGCGGCGCGCTTCGCACGCGGCTTCGATCTTCTTGACCATCTCGGCCAGGCTGATCACGTCCTTGCCAGGCATGTGGCCGCAACGCTTGGGGCTGACCTGGTCTTCGATATTCACGCCGGCCACGCCCGCTTCTTCGAACATGCGCACGGTATGGAAGACATTGACCGGATTGCCGTAGCCCGTGTCGGCATCGGCCGTCAGCGGGATCGACACCGAGCGCGCCAGGTGACGGCAGTGATTCACGTTTTCGCTCAGGCCCATCACGCCGATGTCGGCGATGCCCAACAGCGCATTCGATACCGCGGCGCCGCTGGTGCATGCGGTCTTGAAGCCCGCGGCTTCGACCAGGCGGATGCTGTAGCCGTCATAGACGCCCGGCGACACGATGAATTCGTCGCTGTTCAGCAAGGCTCTCAGCTTGTGGGTATTGGTCATTCCTCGACTCCAAAGAAATTCGACACGCCAACGTGTCAGGCGCGTTGTGCGGCAGGCGCCCCGGCGGGGGCGTCGATCAGATGCTTGAAAAGGTGTTGCGCGGCGCGTTCGATGTGCGAGCGCATCAGCGATTCGGCCAGGTCCGCGTCGCGGGTCTGCATCGCGCGCAGGATCTGCCAATGTTCGTTGTAGGCGTCGTGCTTGCGTTCCAGCACGGTGCCCGAGTGGCGGCGATACACGCGCAGCAGGTGATACAGATCGCCGCACAGCGCATGGATGATCCGCTGGTTGCCGCAGGCCTTCACGACACGTTCATGAAAGTCGAACACGCGTGGCGCCTTGATGCCCGATTGTTTGGCCTGCCGTTCGCGCTCGCGCTCTTCCTGCAGTTCCGTCAGCAGTTGCGCGATGTCCGCATCGCTCATGCGCCGGGTGGCAAGGCTGCATGCCATGCCTTCGAGCGCCATGCGCATCTGGAACAGCTCAAGCGCGGTCTCGGCCGACAAGGACACGACTCGTGCCTTGACGTAGGGCTCGCGGGTGAGCAGTTGAATGCCCTGCAGGCGGCGCACGGCCTCCCGCACCGGCCCGCGGCTGACGCCGAATTTCTGGGCAAGCGCGACTTCGTTCACCACGCTGCCGGGGGCAAGTTCACCGTCGTAGATGGCGTCGAGGACGTAGCCGAACACCATGTCGGCCAGGGGTTCCTGGCGTTCATCGGCAACGGCGGACAGGGGAGGGTGCGTAGTCATAGTGTCAGCATATTGGCGGCGCGAATGCAAAGTGTCAACTCTTTTGCTGGCGCCGCGTGGGTTGAAGGGTGTTCGTAATTCGTCTGGTTAACGCAGGCGAGCCTCGTCACGACGAGACGTGATGCGATTTGATCGGACTTGTTCGAAGAGGACGTCGTGACTGAATAGGGATGGTAAGGAAGGACCGCGTTCAGTGCGCCAAGTCAATGTGTTGACACTTCATCTCATCAACATTACAGTGGACCGACTTCCTTCCAGCGTACCCGCCATGACGCACGTGTTCTCCTACGACTCGCACCCGGTGCACTATGCCGACATCGCCTCCGCCGCGCGGACCGGCGGCCGGCACGTCACGGAGCTGCCCTACGTCATCCGTGTCCTGCTGGAAAACCTGACGCGTCACCGCAGCTGGGGCGGGCCCGTGTCCGAGTCCGAGGTTCAGGCCGTTCTCGACTGGCAGCACCGCAGTGGAGCGGACCTGCCTCTGCATGTGACGCGCGTCATCCTGCCGGATTCCAGCGGCTTGCCGGTCCTGCAAGACCTGGCCGCGCTGCGCGATGCCGTCGCGCTTCAAGGGGGCGACGTCGCCGCGGTCAACACGCGCATTCCGGTGGATGTGATCGTCGACCACTCGCTGCAGGTCGATCATTGGGGCGATGCGTCCGCACTCGGGCGCAACCTGGCCCGCGAATTCGAACGCAACGATGAACGCTATCGTTTCCTGAAGTGGGCGCAGCAGGCCTTTGACGGGCTGCGCGTCTTCCCGCCCGGCACGGGCATCATCCACCAGGTCAATCTGGAACACATTGCACCGGTGGTGGTGCGCGCAGAGCGCCCCGACGGCGCGTGGGCCTATCCCGATTTCGTGATCGGTGGGGATTCGCACACACCGATGGTGAACGCGCTGGGCGTGCTCGGATGGGGCGTGGGCGGGATCGACGCCGAGGCCGCCCTGCTCGGGCATGCGTACACCTTTCCCGTGCCGGTGGTCGTGGGGGTGCGGCTGTCCGGAAGGATCGTTGCGCCGGCGACCACCACCGACGCGGCCCTCTTGATCACGCAGGCGCTCCGCGAAGCCGGCGTGGCGGGCTGCATGGTCGAATTTTTCGGGCCCGCGGTCGAACAGCTGGGCGTTGCCGAACGCGCGACTATCGCCAACATGTCGCCCGAGTATGGCGCCACGTGCGGCTTCTTTCCGGTCGACGCCAATACGCTCGCCTACCTGCGCACGACCGATCGCGACGCCGCGCATGTCGACTTCGTCGAGGCCTACTGCCGGGCGAACCATCTGTTCCGGGCGCCAGGCGCTGCCGCGCCCACGTACAGCCGGTTGGTCGACATCGACCTGAGCCAGGCGGTGCCCAGCATGGCCGGCCCGCGCCGGCCGCAGGACCGTCTGCCCATCGCCGACATTCCCGCCGACTTCCGCTCACGGCTGGCGGCCCCGATGTCCGACGGCGGATTCGGCGTCAAGCCGGATGCCGCAACGCCGGCCGCGCCTCAGGATGCCCCCGGGCTGCGGCACGGATCCATCGTTCTTGCCGCCATCACGTCGTGCACCAACACATCGAATCCCGCGGTCATGCTGGCGGCAGGACTGGTCGCCCGCAAGGCAGTGGCGCTGGGCCTGACGGTGCCGCCTTGGGTCAAGACGTCGCTTGCGCCGGGATCACGCGCGGTCACGCAATACCTGATCGACGCGGGCCTGCTTTCGTCTCTCGAAGCGCTGGGCTTCTTCCTGATCGGTTACGGGTGCACCACCTGTGGCGGCAAGTCCGGCCCGCTCGCGCCCGAGGTCGTCGCCGCGATCACCGAAGGCGAACTCGTCGCTGCCGCCGTCCTGTCGGGCAATCGCAACTTCGAAGGCCGGATCCACAAGATGATCCGCGCGAACTACATCGGCGCGCCGCCGTTGGTGGTGGCGTATGCGCTCGCAGGCCGGATCGATATCGACTTCGAACACGAAGCGCTGGGCACGTCGGCCGATGGCTCGCCGGTATTCCTGCGCGACGTGTGGCCCACGCCGGAAGACGTTGCGGCCCTGCTGCCACTGGCGCACGACCGCAACCTGCTGGCCCGGACGTACGACCCTGCCAACGCCAACGCCAACGCGGCCATGTGGGATGACCTGCCCGCGCCGACGGGCCTGCGCTTTCCGTGGGATCCGGCGTCGCACTATCTGGTCGAGCCGCCCTTCTTCAAAGGACCGCTGGACGATGACGCATTGACGCGGCTGGAGCAGGACCTTGCCCGCACGCATGTGCTCGCGGCGTTTGGCGACTCGCTCACCACCGACCACATTTCGCCTGGCGGCGAGATCCCGACCGATACGCCTGCGGGGCGCTATCTGCTGGATGCCGGCATCGCGCAGCGCGACTTCAACAGCTATGTGGGCCGTCGCTGCAACTTTGAAGTGATGACCCGCGCGACCTTCGCCAACATCCGCGTCAAGAATCTGTTGATGCCCGAAACCGAAGGCGGCGTGACCCGCCATTTTCCCGACGACGTTCCCATGTCGGTCTTCGACGCGGCGCAGGCCTATGCCCGCGCGGGCCAGTCGGTCATCATTCTTGGCGGCAAGGAATACGGCACGGGCAGCAGCCGCGATTGGGCCGCCAAGGGGTCGGCCCTGCTGGGCGTGAAGGCAGTTATCGCGGAATCGTTCGAACGCATCCATCGCGCCAATCTGGTCGGCATGGGCGTGCTGCCGCTGGCGTTCCTGCCGGGCGAAGGCTGGCGCCAGCTCGGGCTCGATGGCACCGAGGTCTTTGCTTTCCACCATGTCGCCCAAGCCTTGCTCGATGGGTCCCCCATCGACGTGCAGGCGCAGGGCGCGCGGGGACTCACCCGCTTCCAGGTGCTGCCGCAGGTGCTGACGGCGGCCGAACGCAAGCTGATGGCCGAAGGCGGCATTCCCAAAAGCGTATTGCGTACGTTTTTGCCTACCTCCATTTCCGAAGGATCACTGTGATCACACTCGACCTCGTCCTGACCAATGCGCAGCTGATGTTGCCGCAGGGGGGACTCACCCGCGGCACGCTAGGCGTCAAGGACGGACGCATTGCCGTCATTGCCGGTCCCGACGCACAGCTTGCCGGCACCGAGACGCTGGACTGCGGCGGCCTCTGGGTGCTGCCGGGCGTCATCGATCCGCACGTGCACTTCGGCTTCGGATCGCCCGAAACGGACTTTGAAACCGAATCGCGCAACGCCGCGCTGGGCGGCACGACCACCGTGCTGTCCTTCCATCGTTCACGCGATATTCGCGAGTCCTTCGAAGCCGCGCGCGACCGGGCGGAAAGCCAGAGCTGCATCGACTTCGGCTTTCACTTCGGCATCACCAGCAATCTGCATGTCGAGACGCTGGACGACATCTCGCACCGCTTCGGGGTGTCTTCCTACAAGCTGTACATGATGTACAAGGGCGCGGCTGGACTGTCGAAAGGCTTCACGGACATCGATGATGGCCTGCTGTATTCGGCCCTGCAGGAAACGGCAAAGATCCCGGGCGCGGTCCTGGGCGTGCATTGCGAAAACGTCGAAGTGATCCCGGTGCTGCGCGACCCGCTGCGGGCGGCCGGCCGTGACGACCTCAAGGCCTGGAACGAACAGAGCCCGGATTTCCTTGAAGCCGAGAACGTGCACCGCGTCTGCTATTTCGCGTCCAAGACCCGGACCCCCGTCAACATCGTGCACCTCAGTTCGCGCGAGGCGCTGGACGAGGTGCGGCGCCACCGCCTGCGCCGCGACGGCCCGCCCATCTACGTGGAAAGCTGCCCGCATTATCTTTTCCTGAACGACGAAACGCCGGCCGGTCCCTATGCCAAGGTCAATCCGCCGGTGCGCGGGCAGGACGATGTCGAAGCGATGTGGGAAGGCGTGCTCGATGGCGCCATCACCACGCTGGGGTCCGATCATGTGCCAAGAAAACGCGAAACCAAGGACAAGGACATCTGGGCGGCAAGCAACGGCTTTCCGGGTACGGGCATGATCCTGCCGATCATGCTGCACGAGGGCTACCACCGCCGCGGCGTGCCGCTCGACAAGATCGTGGCGCTGACCAGCAGCAATGCCGCGCGCATCTACAACCTGCCGGCCAAGGGCAGCATCGAGATCGGCAAGGACGCCGATCTGGTGATCGTCGATCCGGATCTGGAACGGACGGTGGACCCGGCCACGCTGGAATCCTTTGCCGACTACTCGCCCTACGAGGGCATGACGCTGAAGGGCTGGCCGGTTCGCACGTTGGTGCGGGGCCGCACCGTTGCGCTGGACAGCCGCATCGTCGACGCGGCCCGCACCGAACCGGGCGGGCGCTTCCTGCGCCGCCTTTGAACTCCACCATTACTCTTACTTGAACGGGCAGCCTCATGACCGAACGTAAACGAATCTGGGACGATTTCCTCACGCCCCGCGACAAGCAGGTGCTGGAAGTGGCGGGCTATGGCAAACGCGGCGGCTTTGGCAA
This sequence comes from Pigmentiphaga litoralis, assembly GCF_013408655.1. Lineage (NCBI taxonomy): Bacteria > Pseudomonadati > Pseudomonadota > Betaproteobacteria > Burkholderiales > Alcaligenaceae > Pigmentiphaga > Pigmentiphaga litoralis. The sequence goes on along the minus strand of NZ_JACCBP010000001.1, from coordinate 3,737,826 downwards.
GCGGCCGGCGCTGTTCATCATCGACGTCCAGTACAACTTTTGCGGCGATACCCCGCAGGACATCCTTGAAGGCCTGAAGCAGTACCGCACCCACTGCGGGACCGAGGCCTGGGATGCCGTTGCGCACATGGTGCCTCTGCTTGAGCTGGCCCGCGAAAAGAACATTCCGGTCTTCTACACCGAAAGCGGACGGCGGGCCGATCTGCTGGACAGCGGCGTGCAAGTCGGCAAGAACCATCGCGGCGGCGAAAAGACCGTGGTGGCCAACACCCACGCCACCAGCACGGTCGAACCGCTTGCCCCTCGTCCGCAAGACATCCGGATCAGCAAGCAAAAGCCGTCGTGCTTCTTTGGCACCATCTTCATGAGCCATCTGAATTTCCTGGATGTCGATACGCTGATCCTGGTCGGCTGCACGTCGTCGGGCTGCCTGCGTGCAACCGCTGTCGATGCGTACTCGTACAACTTCAAGGTCATCATTCCTGAAGAGGCCGCGTTCGATCGCTTCCAGGCCAGCCATGCGGTCAACCTGTTCGACCTGAACTGCAAATACGCCGACGTGATCCCCACGCAAGACGTGGCCGACTACCTGTCGGCGCTGCCTGCGCCGCAGCCTGCGGACGCGCCTGCCTGAACCCGGCCGCATCGTCGCATGGCGTCCAACTCGTCACCGCCTGATGAAGCGATTCCCGTCTACCTGCTGACGGGATTCCTTGGCAGCGGCAAGACCACGCTGCTGTCACGGCTCGTGCGCAGCGCGGCGTTTGCCGATACGGCCGTCATCATCAATGAATTCGGCCAGGTCGGGCTGGATCACGTCCTGGTCGGGCAGGCGCGGGACGATGACGTCGTGCTGATGGACTCCGGGTGCCTGTGCTGCGCGATGAGCACGTCCCTCCAGGACAGCCTGGAGACGCTGTATTACCGGCGGCTGCGCGGCGAGATCCCGCGATTCGCGCGCGTGGTCATCGAAACGTCGGGCCTTGCCGATCCGGCGCCCTTGATCACCACCCTGGGCGCCGACGTATCGGTGGCGCGGCATTACCGCTTTGCGGGTGCGGTCACCACGGTGGACGCGGTGCATGGCTTGCAGACCATCGATCGCTACCGCGAAGCGGCGACCCAGGTCGCCATTGCCGACAGATTGATCCTGACCAAGACGGACCTGTGCGATACCGTCAGCCTGCTGAACATCCAGCAAGCCCTGCCGGCCTACAACCCCACGGCCGCGTTGCGGCTGGCCACCCTGACGGCATCGCAGGGCGAAGCCGATTTCTTCGCGGACTGGACGACGCCTTCCTCGGTGGCGCCGGACAGCGCGGGCGTGCCGGCGTCCGCATCCGCCCTGCGCCTGGGCCATGTGCTCAGGTATGGCATCACCTCATTTACGTTCCATGTGGACACGCCCGTGTCCTGGACCCGCTACGCCAAGTGGGTCCGGCACCTGCAGCAGCACGGCGATGCCTTGTTGCGCCTCAAGGCCATTCTTGCCATGGACGACGGCGAGGTCTACGCCATCCATGCCGTGCGGCACCTGTTCAGCCCACCGCAGCGCCTGACCCAGCCGATCGCCGCGCCGCAGCTTGGTGCGATCGTGATCATTGCGCAAGACCTGTCGCGCGAAGAGGCCGAGGCGGCAATCGAGATCCTGTCGCCGTCCTGAGTGCGCATCAGGGCGGCACCCGGCACATATCAGCGTTGTCATCCGCCGCATGGTTCCGGCGGGTGTCGTCTTCTAGACTCGGGACACCACTAGAAGAACACCCTCTGCCGGAGACACAACCATGATCATCCAACGCCTGCTTGTTGCGGCGGGCTGCCTGTTGGCAGCCACCGCGGGCCACGCCCAGACCGCCGCCTATCCCACCAAGCCGATACGCCTCGTCAACCCGTACGGGGCGGGCGGCCCGGTCGATACCATCGCGCGGGAAGTGTCGGCCGCGCTGTCGGCCGAACTGGGGCAGCAGGTGATCGTGGACGTAAAGTCGGGCGGGGGCACCGTCATTGGCGCCAACGTCGTCGCCAAGTCGCCGGCCGATGGCTACACCCTGCTGCTGGGCACGCAGGCGCCGCTGATCGTGCAGCCGGCCATCAACTCGCAATTGCCTTACGACGCGGTCAAGGACTTCGTGCCCGTGGCCATGTTCGTGACGGTGCCGGGCATCATCAGCGTGCCGGCCGACAGTCCGCTCAAGTCATTGAAGGACCTGGTCGATGAAGGCAAGCGCCAGCCGGGCGCGATCAACTATGCGTCGGCAGGCAACGGCACGGGCTCGCATCTGGGCGGCGAACTGTTCAATCAATTGACGGGCGCCAAGCTGGCGCATGTGCCGTATCGCGGCGCGGCGCCGGGCACCATTGCGCTGCTGGGCCATGAAGTGCAGGTGGGCTTCGTCAACATCACGCCGCAACTGGCGCACCTGGAAGCCGGCCGCCTGCGTGCGCTGGCCGTGACCGGATCCGCGCGATCCACGGCCTTGCCCAATGTCCCGACGGCGGCAGAAGCGGGCGTGCCGGGACTCGTCGCCGAATCCTGGTACGGGCTGTTTGCCCCAGCCGGGACACCGCCCGCCGCACTGGCAAAGCTGGCCAGCGCCATGGAAAAAGTCATGGCGCAACCTGCGCTGAAGGCCAAGCTGGGCGAGCAGGGCGCCGAGATCACCTATATGGGCACCGACGCTTTCACGACCTACCTGAGCGACGACCGCAAGCGGCTGTTGCCGCTGATCAAGGCCATCGGCCTGAAGCAGGGGTAAGGGATGACTGCCATGAATGCGAGGACCCGACTTGTTGTCGAACGCAACGAAATGCATGACGGCGTCAACCATCCGGTGCGCATCGACGTCGTGGCGCAGGGCCAGGGTCCGCGGGTCGTGATCCTGCCGTCGCTGGGCCGCGCGAGTGATGAGTTCGACGAGATCGCGGCTTCGCTGGTCGAGGCGGGCTATCGCGTGCTGCGGCCGGCACCCCGGGGTATCGGCGGCAGTGATGGGCCCCGCGAGGGCGTGTCGCTGCATGACCTGGCGGCCGATGTGCTGGCGGTGATCGCGTCCGATGGCGCCGGCCCGGCGGTCATTGCCGGGCATGCGTTTGGCAACTGGATCGCACGGGTGGCGGCGGGTGACCGGCCGGATCTGGTCCGCGCCGTCATGATCCTTGCGGCCGGGCCGCGCAAGGTCGCGCCCCTGGCGATCCAGGGTCTGGAGCAGTGCCTGGACCTGAGCCTGCCCGACAGTCAACGCCTGCCCTGGTTGCAGGCCACCTTCTTTGCGAAGGACAACGATGCGTCGGTCTGGCTCGATGGCTGGTACCCCGACGCGGCGCGGCTGCAACGCGCGGCCAAGGCGGTCACACCCATCGAAGGCTGGTGGGCGGCGGGGGGCGTTCCCTTGCTGGATGTGTGGGCGGCAGAAGACGCGTTTGCGCCGGAAGGCACCGGGTGGCGGCTGGCCGATGACCTGGGCGATCAGGTCACCAGCGTGCGCATCGCCAATGCCGGCCACGCCCTGATTCCGGAACAGCCCGAGAAGGTCGCGCGGGCGATGGTGGACTTTCTCAATCAGTTGCCGCACACGACGTCCGGGCCGGCCGCCTGAATCCGATGCCTGGATCAAGTCCCTGGATCCGCAGCTTGATGCGGCTGCCTTATCTGGCAGCCGCCCAGCCATCGCTGCGGTTTACCGCAGCACCGGCACCGTCCCCGAGGCCGTGCGCCGGTCGCCCAGCGCCTTGAGCGTGCGGCCGAGTTCCTTGATGCGGTTCTCGCCGATCTCCAGTGCCTTGGCCGAGGTGTGCACCGAGTAATTGCCCAGGTGCAGCGGGTGCGGATGGGGCACCGCCGAACCCAGCACGAACACTGCAGGCGTGTCGCCGCTTGCCTGCAAGTGCAGCGTTGCGCCGCTGTTGTCGAACACCACCATGTCACCTGCTACGGCGCTCGGCTGGGTCGCCCCGGTGCTCAGCTTGCCTTGCGACACCGCCAGCCAGCCGACCGTGTGCCCGGCCGGCGGCTGGTAGGTAAAGGTCTCGCCCGCGGCCAAGGTCACCAGCAGATAGTTGATGCCATCGGGCGCCGGCACCGGACTGCGCACGCCGTTGTACTCGCCCACGATCACACGCGCCGGCCCGTCTTGCGGCATGTCCGCCGCTTCGATGTAGCGGCTTTCGGACGGACCGTTTTCCAGTGCATCGGGCAGCGCCAGCCACAGCTGGAAACCTTCGATCAGCGGGACGTCATCGGTCGTCATTTCCTTGCCGTGCCAGACCCCGCCGCCCGCGCGCATCCATTCCACGCCGCCGTAGCCGATGGTGCCTTTGCCGGCGTCCGGGTCGTCAAACCGCATGCGGCCTTCGGTGATCACGGTCACGGTCGCCACGCCCGAGTGCGGATGAATCGGCATGCCGCCGCGGGCTTCCATCGCGCGTTGCGTGGCCTGATCGGCCCGGAACAGGTCCAGGAAAACAAAGGGCTTGAGCACTTCGCCCAGGTCAGACGGGCTCATCAACCGGGTAATGAAACCGCCGCCGTGGCCGCGCGTGCGGTGGACGATCGCGCGCGGCGCCTGGACAGGCGAATGGGTGGGCGCGGCCGGGGGGGTGGCATGGGTGGCAGTCGGGATCATGGCAAAGGTTCCTTGATAAAGGTCGTGCGGCAGCGGTCGTGAGTGACGTGCTGGCTGCACTGTTCCACCTATGCTAGAGGCTCGCATTCCGCTACGCTAGCCTCACAAAAGCGACTTCAGTGTTGCTGAACAAGGAACGCTCGTGGACCTGGATGACGTAAAGACCTTTGTGGAAGTCGCCGATGCCGGCGGGGTTGCACCCGGTGCACGCCGCCTGGGCGTCTCCAAATCCGTGGTCAGCCGGCGCATCTCCCGTCTGGAAGACGCCCTGGGTACCCAGCTGCTGTCGCGCACCGCACGGGGTTCGACGCTGACGGAAGCAGGCGCTACCTTTCGCGACCATGCCACCCGCGTCGTGACCGAACTGGCCGTCGCGCAAGATGCCCTGTCGCCCGAGGGCGAGCTGCGCGGCCAGTTGCGCATTGCCGCGCCGCTGTCGTTCGGCATCGTCGCCTTGGCGCCGGTGCTGGCCGAGCTGGCCCGGCAGCATCCCTTGCTGCATGTGGATACCGTCTACAGCGATCGTTTTGTGGACCTGGTCGCCGAAGGGGTCGACTGTGCGATCCGGCTCGGGCAGATGCAGGACTCGAGCCTGATCGCACGCCGCATCTTCAGCTTCCGCGCGCAGATCGTTGCCAGTCCCAACTATCTGGCGGCGCGCGGCACTCCGCAGCACATCGACGACCTGGCCGACCATGAAGTCGCCATGCGCAAAGGCGAAACCTGGCCGCTGATGGACGGCGACACGCCCGTGCCCGTGCGGCCACGCGGCCGCTTCACCGCCGATTGCGGCGACGCCGTGCTGGCCGCGGTGCTGGCAGGCGTCGGCCTGGCGGCGCTACCCGACTTCCTGACCCACGCGCACATTGAAGCCGGCCGGCTCGTCCCCGTCATGACGCGCTACACCACCCGCGAACTGGGCATGTATGTGCTGCGCCCGCAAAGCGCCTACCCGTCCCGAAAAGTCAGGGTACTGATCGATTTGCTGGCGGGCCACTTCAGCGAGCAATGTCCGCCTCCGGCACCCTCGCAATCACCTTGATTTCGAAGTCAAAGCCATACAGCCAGGTCACACCGACGCAGGTGATGTTGGGGAAGGGCGCCTCGCCCCAATAGGTCGGCACGACTTCCCAGATGGTCTCGAACTTTTCAGCGGGATCGACAATGAACACTGTCACGTCGACCACATCGTCAAACGTGCAGTCAGCCGCCTTCAGTACCGCGTTCAGGTTCTCGAACGCCAGGGCAACCTGCTTGCGCAGATCGGGCTCGGGCGATCCATCATCGCGGCTGCCGACCTGGCCGGATACGAATAACAAGCCATCAGACCGCACGGCGGGTGAATAACGATTGCGCTCATACAAGGCATGCCGGCCCGGGGGAAAAACGACGTCGCGTGTTGTCATGAGGGTGCTCCAACCAGGGGGTCACGGGAGATCCGTATCGACCATGGCCCCACTGTATCGGCGCTGCTGCGGGCGATAAACACGCAAGGCAATGAAGCACTGTTTGTAGAATCCAAACAATCCATCCACAGCGGGAGACCCCATGGACCGTTTCGACGCGATGCAGGCCTTTGCCCGAGTCGTGGAAACCGGCAGCTTCACCAAAGCCGCCGAGACCCTGCACATGAGCAAGACCACCGTCACGCAACTGGTCCAGCAACTGGAAGCGCGGCTGCGCGTGCGCCTGCTCAATCGCACCACGCGCCAGGTCAACGTCACGGCCGACGGCGCGGCCTACTACGAACGGGTGCTGCAACTGCTTGCCGACATGGACGACGCCGAAACCAGCCTGTCCGTCGCGGCGGCATCCCCCCGCGGCCGCCTGCGTGTCGACGTCCCCAGCCCCTTTGCGCACATGATCCTGATCCCGGCCCTGCCCGACTTCTACGCGCGCTACCCCGACATCCAGTTGGACATGGGCGTCAGCGACCGGATCGTGGACTTGATCAACGAAAACGTGGACTGCGTGGTGCGCGGCGGCGCACTGAAAGACCAGTCCCTGATCGCACGTCACGTGGGTGACCTGCGCCTGCGCGTCTTTGCCGCGCCGTCCTACCTCGAACGCTGGGGTACACCCGAGCACCCCAAGGCGCTGGAAGACAGCTCGCACCGCATCGTCGGCTTCCTGTGGTCACGCACCGGCAAGCCCCTGCCGTACGCAATGCACCGCGGCGACGAACGCGTGACGGTGCACGGCCGGCATGCGTTGGCGGTGGATGATGGCAACGCCTATCTGACCGCCGGCCTGGCGGGGCTCGGGGTGATGTGGTTGCCCGATTACATGTCGGCGGCGCACGAGGCCACCGGCGCACTGGTGCCGCTGTTCGAGAATTGGCGGCTGGATTCGATGCCCATGTTCATCGCCTATCCGCCCAATCGCCATGTGAGCGCGAAGCTGCGGGTGTTTATTGATTGGATTGTCGAGTTGATGGCGGTGCATGCGCCGCTGGACGTGCAACGGAAAGCGTGGACATGAATGTCTTGCAGTGGGGCGGCGTTGACGTCGCCCATGCCTGGCTCTAGCGCAGCCTGCTCGTCGTCATGTCAGGTTCAGCCCGCCATCCGACAGCAAAATTTCGCCCGTCACATAGTGGGATTCAATGAGCATGGACACCGCTTGGGCAATTTCGGCTGGAATCGCCGCCCGCCGCACTGGCGCACGCTTTGGGGGAGTGTACCCAGAGTGGGTGATGCCGCAGGTGGCGTGGGAAATTGCAGGCATACGCCATCCATGAAAAACCCGGCGCTCAGGCCGGGTCGGGGGGATGCATGTCGTTGCCAGAGGCGGAACGCCCTTTGTGGTGTCCTGACTGCGGGGCGGGCGATCAACCTTTGCGTACCGTGTGGCCTGGAACAGGGTAGGTCGCGTTGTTGAAGTAATAGCCTTGCGCCTTCGATTGCAGCAGTTGTTGCCTGACACGGCGCTGGTCATCATGGAAACGCACCTTGAAGTCCCCGACCCGAGCGGTGCGCTTACGCACGTCACCCGCCGCGCCACCTACGTTTTCGGCCGCAATGCAGAGGGCCAGTGGCGATGCACGGTCGACAACTCCTACGGTACTGATTTACTGGGTGAACGGTAGCCACGGGGCATACGTGGCGCTGTTTGCCCTCTTCCGGAGTGCAGTTCTGTCCGTACGTGCTGCAGACAGCCTGACCGCTGACCGATACCGGAGTTGCGCTGAAGTGATTTTGGCTCGTGACCGTCGGGCGTGACGCATTACGCCCGACTGCAGATCCGAGTGTCAGACGAGATCGAGAACACGCAGCTCAACGTGGAGGCCTGCCGCAGCGGCCATGTTCACCAGCGCGTCCAGACCGAACAGATTGACCTTGCCGCGCTTCAAGTCTGAGACCCGAGGCTGAGTCACACCAAACATCACAGCGGCGTCGGCTTGCGTCATCGCCGTACGGTCCAGATGCTCTTTCAATTGACGCATCAGTTGCGCACGCAGCTTCATGTTTGCCGCTTCTTGCGGGGTCTCTTCAAGAGCGTCCCACACACTATCGAACCGACGAATATTCATTTTCTTCGCTCCTTCAACAATGCGCGATAACGTGTCGCTGCAAGGTCGACGTCTGCCTTTCGAGTTTGCTGAGTTTTCTTTTGAAAGCAATGCAGTACGTAAACGGCGTCAGAAAACTTTGCCACGTACAAGACCCTGAATATTCCGGTTCCGTCGTCTATCCGAATCTCTTTGACGCCTGGCCCCACTGCGGTCATCGGTTTTCAATCGTCCGGCTCAAGTCCGTGCTGAACTTGGTCAAGCTGAAATCCGGCATCTTGGCGAGCTTCAGCTGAAAACGCCCGCAGATCAACTAGGGAACTGCCTAGAAATTCGATCGGTTTGGGATTACCCATGCCTGAAATATACAAAAAATTGTATGTCTACGCAACCACGGTGCAGCGCGTCCCACTGGTATGCGGCAACTTCATCAGCTTGTTCAGTGGCGGTCAATCCGCAGTGCGTTCAATTTGTCCTACCGCGCCCCCGCGCTGCGCGCATCCGGCGCGGGCTTGGTTGTCGTGGCGGGATCCAGCTTGCGGAAGATCCATGCCGACACCAGCGTGATCGCGCCGACCACCAGGAACGTCAGCGCAAAGCCCGCGCCGGTGCCGGTCGGCTGGCCTGAAAACAGCGCGACCAGGCCGCCGCCCAGCGTCACACCCAGGCCCACGGCCAGCATCTGCACCATCGAAAACAGGCTATTGCCCGCGCCGGCATCGTGCGGCTTCAGGCCCTTGAGCGTGACGCTGTTCATGGCCGCGAACTGCATGGAATTGGCGGCGCCGAAAATGGCGAGCTGCAGCACTTCCAGCGCGAGTGGCCAGCCGGGCGAAATGGCGGCGAAGGACATGATGGCCACGCCGGTCACCAGCGTGTTCACGAGCAGGAAGGTTTCATATCCGTAGCGGCGCACCAGGGGGCCGATGCAGGGCTTGGCAATGACACCGGCGATCGCGGCGGGCAGCATCATCAGGCCGGATTGCAAGGGCGAGTAACCCAGCTGCAATTGCATCAGCAGGGGCAACAGGAATGGCACCGCGGCGCAACCGATCCGGCACACCAGGTTGCCGATCAGGCCGACCGAAAAGTTGGGTTCCCGGAACAGGCCCAAACGGAAAAGGGGATGCGGCCGGCGCTTGGCATGGGCCACATACAGCAGCGCCGACGCAGCGCTGATGCCGATGCCGACCGTCCACCACAGCGCGCGCTGCGCATCAGGCGGCGCGTCCATGGCGAGCGAGAACGCGACCATGCACACGGACAGCAACACACACCCGACGATGTCGAAGGGCAGGGGGTCGGGCAGGGCATCGGACTTGAGATAGCGCCGCACGGCCAGCAGGCCGACGATGCCGATCGGCACGTTGATCAGGAAGATCCAGTGCCACGACACGGCCTGCACCAGGAAGCCGCCGAGGGTGGGACCGAATAGCGGGCCGACCTGGCCGGCAATGGAAATGAAGGACAGGGCGGTGATGTATTGCTCGCTTGATACGCTGCGCAGCACGGCCAGCCGGCCGATCGGCAATAGCATCGACCCGCCGATGCCCTGGATGACCCGGGCCGCGATCAGCTGGTTCAGGGACCCGGCGGCCGCACAGAACACCGAGCCCAGCACGAAGATCAGAATGGCGTAGAAGTAGACCTGGCGGGTGCCGAAGCGGTCGGCCAGCCAGCCTGACGCCGGGATCAGCATGGCCATGGTCAGGCTGTAGGCCACGATCACCGGTTGCATCGACAAGGGGGACACACCCAGGTTCTGCGCCATGGCGGGCAGCGCCGTGTTGACGATGGTGGTGTCCAGGGTCTGCATGAAGAAGGCAGACGCAACGATCCACAGCAAGGCTTTCTGTGGCGAAGAAGAAGTCATGGGGTCTCGGGGCGGAAGACGGCTGGCGGGGAGGGGCATGCCGGCGCGCAAAGGCGACATTGTATGTCCGGCCGTACAAGTTGGCCGGATCTGCGACAATCCGCCGAACTCTCCCGGCGCCTTCCATGAAACTTTTTGTCGCCGCGCTTGGCGCGGAAACCAATACGTTCTCGCCTTTGCCTACGGGCGCGGCGTCGTATCGCGGGGATCTGTATTTCGCGGCGGGTACGCATCCCGACGAGGTCACGTTCTTTGGCGGCCCGCTGATTGCCGCGCGCCAGCGAGGCAAGGCGGAGGGCTGGCAGGTGATCGAAGGCATGGTCGCTTCGGCTGCGCCGGGCGGCACCACTACCCGTGACGCGTACGAAGGCTTGCGCGATGAACTGCTGGCGGATCTGGATGCGGCCTTGCCCGTGGACATGGTGCTGCTGGGCCTGCACGGTGCCATGGTGGCCGATGGCTATGAAGATTGCGAAGGCGATCTGCTGCGGCGCGTGCGCGAGCGGGTCGGCCCCGGGGTGATCGTCGGCGCGACGCTGGATCCGCATGCGCACTTGAGCGACGCGATGGTGGCGCAGGCGGATCTGCTGATCGCATTCAAGGAATATCCGCACACTGACATTCTTGAGCGGGCTGAAGAATTGGTGGACCGGTGCATCGACCTGTATGAAGGGCGGTTGCATGCGTGCCCGGCCGTGGTCGATTGCGCCATGATCGTGCCGATGCACACGACGCGCGAACCGGCGCAGGGCTATATGGCGCGCGTTCGGGCGCGCGAAGGGCAGGACGGCGTCATCTCGATCTCGGTCATACAGGGCTTTGCAACCGGCGACGTGCCCGACATGGGTACCAAGGTGCTGGTCTATCACGATGGTGACGCCGCAGCGGCGGCGCACCTCGCGCGCCAACTGGCCGACGAATTGATTGCGCTGCGCAGCGACTTGCAGGTGGCCTTCCGCAGCGTTGACGATGCCATTGATGAAGCCCTGGCTGCGCCGCCCGGGCTGGTGGTCATGGCCGACCGCCCCGACAATCCCGGCAGCGGGGCGCCCGGTGATGGGACCTTCATTTTGCAAAGGCTGGTGGCGCGCGGCGTGCGCGACGTGGCGCTGGGCCCCTTGTGGGATCCGGGCGCGGTGCGCATCGCGTTTGAAGCCGGGGTGGGCGCGCGCCTGCCTCTGCGCATCGGCGGCAAGACAGGCCCCTTGTCGGGCGACCCGGTGGACCTGCACTGCCATGTGGAAGCCTTGCGCCCCGCCTACACGATGACGGGCCTGACCGGCAGCCCGGTGCCCTTGGGCGATGCGGCCCTGGTGCACGCGGATGGCATCCGCATCGTGCTGGTGTCGGCGCGCGATCAGGCCATGCATACGGACCTGTTCACGGGCATGGGCTGCGCGCTGGCGTCGCAGCGCATCGTGATCGTCAAATCCGCGCAGCATTTTCATGCGGCCTTCGCTCCTTTGGCCTGCCGCGTGATCTATGTGGGCGGGCCGGGTGTCGCCACACCGGACTGGAATACGCTGACCTACACGCGGATCCGGCGGCCGCGTTGGCCATTGCTTCCGTAATGAGGCCGCGCAGGGCAAGGCGGGCAACCATTGCCGCAACCACTGCCGCAACCATGGCGTCGGGGGTATCCACTGCTGCCGTCCCGCACGACTGCCTCTCTATAATCGGCCCCCACGCCCTCCGCCGCTTCCTGACATGACCCGACGCCAACTACCCGGCCGGCTGCTAAGACATCGAACTGCGCGAGACAGGCGCACGCGGCGGCACGACGCTGCAGTGGTCCGAGGCCTGCCGCTGATGCGTTCAGGCCCACCTTCATGCGCACGCTGACGCCGCACTTGAAGAAGCTGCGCGCGGTGCGTGCCGTGGCCGAGCACGGCAGCACGGCGCGTGCGGCCGCGTCGCTGTTCCTGTCGCAACCTGCGGTGGCGCGTGCAGTGCGGGACGTGGAAGCGTTGCTCGACATGACGCTGTTCGATCGCAGCGCACGGGGCATGGAACTGACCGAACTGGGCCAGGTGCTGGATGCCCGCCTGAAGCGCGCCTTTGCCCAGCTGCGCGCCGCCGACCGCGGCGTGACGCAACTGGCGGCGGGCCATCGGCTGGCGCATCACCGCAGCGAATCGCAGCTGGAAACGCAGGCGGGCTACCGACACCTCAGCATACTGATGGCCCTGGATGCGGCCGGCAGTGAAAGCCGCTGCGCCGAAGCGCTCGGCATCAGCCAGCCGGCCGTCACCCAAGCCATTGCGCAGCTGGAACATCTGGCTGGCGTGCGGCTGTTCCATCGGTCCGCGCGGGGCATGCGCCTGACCGAACCCGGCGATGCGCTGCTGCGCCATGCGCGCCTGCTGTGGTTCGAACTGGATAGCGCCAGCGCCGACCTGGCGTCGCGCGTCGGTCAATTGCAAGGCCGCGTGGTGATCGGGACCTTGCCGTTTTCCACCGGCCTGTTCGTGCCGCGTGCGGTGGAACGGCTGCTGGCCAATCACCCGGCGGTCAATGTCACGATCGTCGACGGCACGTACGAAACGCTGCTGCACCGGCTGCGTCATGCCGAGCTGGACATGGTGATCGGCGCACTGCGCCAGCCGCCGCCCGCCGACGACCTGCACCAGGAACCCTTGTTTGACGACGAGCTGGCGGTGGTGGTGCGGCAGGGACATCCCTTGCAGGGCAGAATGCTGCGCGGGCTGGCTGACCTGGTCCACGCCTCGTGGATCCTGCCCATGCCCAATACCCCGGCGCAGTCCGCGTTCGAACGCGCCTTCCATAGCGACGGCCTCTCGCCGCCCACCAGCGGGCTGCAGGTCAACAGTCCGGCGCTGACGCAGGCCCTGCTGATGGAAAGCGATCGTGTCGTGCTGATGTCGCCGCGGCAGATCAGCCGCGAGGTCAAGGCGGGTCTGCTGGCGCTGCTGCCCGTGACCGTGCGCATGACGACGCGCGCCATCGGGCTCACCACGCGCACCGATTACTTGCCGTCCCCGGGCGTTGCCTTCTTGCTCGATGCCCTGCGCGATACCGCTGCCGACCTAGGGTAATCCCCCTCCGCCGCGCGGCGGGGAAAACGAGGGGTATAAGCAAAACGCATTGCTCGCCTCTGCTTTGGCATTGGCTGACGCCGCGGCGTGCTGGCATGCTGACGGCGGATGGTGACACCCTCGTGCACCCCCGCCAACGATGCCAGAGAGCGTCACAGGAGACGACCATGACCCCCTTTCCTTACGCCATTCCGCGCGCCCTCGGGCGTTGCCTGCTTGCCGGCGCGACGCTGTTCGCCGCAAGCGCCGCCCATGCCGATGACATCAAGATCGGCCTCATGTCGCAGTTCTCGGGTGTCTATTCCTGGTGGGGCCAGGAGTACCAGCGCGGGGTCGACATGTATCTTGCCCAGAATGGCAACAAGGTCGGCAATCACACCCTGACCGTGCTGCCGCGCGACGAAGCCGGCACCAGCCCGCAGCGCACGCGCCAGCTGGCGCAGGAACTGACGGTGCGGGATCGCGCGCAATACCTGATCGGCGGCGTGTTCACGCCCACGGTCCTGGGCACCGTTGACATCGTCAACCAGACCAAGACGCCGTATGTGGTGCTGAACTCCGGTACGTCCAGCGTGACCGACAAGTCGCCGTACTTCGTGCGCCTGGGCTTCACGCAGTGGGCTGTCAGCGTGCCGCTCGTGACCTGGGCCGTGCAGCAGGGCGCCAAGAAAGCGGTCATCGTGGCCGCCGACTATGCGCCGGGCTATGACGCGCTGGAAGCCTTCGGGTCCACCTTCAAGAAGCAGGGCGGCGAGGTCGCGGCCGAGATCAAAGTGCCGCTGGGCACCACCGATTTCTCGACCTATCTGCAGCGTGTGCGTGACGCGGGCGTGCAGTATGTGTTCATGTTCATGCCGGTCGGTCCGATGTCGGCCGGCTTCATCAAGGCATTCAAGGATCGCGGCCTCGACAAGGCGGGCGTCACGCTGCTGGCCACCAATGAATCGCAGGAATCCGACCTGCCGGTGGTGGGCGATGCCGCTCTGGGCCTGGTGACCGCGCTGCACTACACGCCGTACCTGGACAACCCGGTCAACAAGTCGTTCGTGGCCGCCTACAAGCAGAAGTTCGGCGCCGATGCGTTGCCCAGCATTGCGTCGGTCGCGGCCTATGACGGCATGCGGCTGATCGCGCAGATGGTCAAGGCGACCGACGGCAAGAAGGACGGCGACAAGGCCATGGCCGCCGCCAAGACCGCGAAATGGGACAGCCCGCGCGGCCCCATCTCGATCGATCCGGACACGCGTGAAGTCGTGCAGAACATCTACATGCGCAAGGTCGAGAAGGTCGACGGCAAGTTGGGCAATGTGGCGTTCAGCACCTTCCCGGCCGTCAAGGATCCCTGGCACGAACTCAACCGCAAGTAAGGCGATTCCATGCCGAATGCTCTTGCCACGCTGATCTCGCTGCTGATCGACAGCCTGGCCTACGGGATGACGCTGTTCCTCATCTCGGTCGGACTGACGATCACGCTCGGGGTCATGCGGGTGGTCAACCTTGCCCACTCGACCTTCGCGATGATCGGCGGCTACCTGGCGCTGTACCTGATGCAGGCGCAGGGCGTGAACTTCTACGCCGCCGTGCCGCTCGCGGTGGTCGGGACCGTGCTGGTGGGCGCGCTGCTGGAACGCACGCTGTACCGGTGGGTGTATCGCAGCAATGACCTGGGCCAGCTGCTCATGACGATCGGGATGGCTTTCATCGCCACCGCGATCATCAAGAACCTGGCCGGTCCGCAGATCCAGAGCCTGACCCTGCCGGCGTCCCTGGCCGGCAACTGGCAGCTCGGCCCGATCGACGTGTCCATCTATCGCGTGTTTCTGATGGCGGTCAGCGGCATCGTCGCCGCGCTGTTGTGGTTCAGCCTGGAACACACCACCTTCGGCGCCAGCCTGCGGGCATCGGTCGACAATCCGCGCATGGCACGCTGCGTCGGCATCAACGTGCCAGTGGTGTTCGCCAGCACGTTCGCGATCGGTTGCGGCCTGGCCGCGCTGGGCGGCGCCCTGGGCGCGCAACTGTTGCCGCTGGAACCGTACTACGGCCTGAAGTACCTGGTCCTGGTGCTGATCGTGGTGGCGGTGGGCGGCCTCGGCAGCCTGCGCGGATCGTTCTATGCCGCCTTGCTGCTCGGGGTGCTGGATACGCTGGGGCGCTATTACCTGCCAGCCATTGGCGGCTTCGTGATCTACATCAGCGTGCTGGTCATTCTGCTTTTGCGGCCTCGTGGCCTGGTGGCGCCGGCATGAGCGCGCTCAAGTCCGCAGTCCCCTCAATCCGACAGGAGGGCGCCATGCCTGACGTCACCGCCCGGTCGTTCCGGCGGCAACGGTTCACGTGGGTCGATCTCGGCCTGCTGGCCGCTGCGGCCGCGACCTGGTTCCTTGGCGATCTGTACCTGGTCCTTGCGACCACGGTATTGATCATGATCATTTTTGCACTGTCGCTGGATTTGTCCCTGGGCTATGGCGGTATCGAATCGCTGGGACATGCCGCCTTCTTTGGCGTGGGTGCGTATGCCGCCGGGCTGTTCGCCCTGCATGTCAGCCCCGAACCCCTGACCGGGCTGCTGGTGGCCGCGGCGGTCGCGGCGCTGGTGGGACTGGTGTCGGGCATGGCGATCCTGCGCACGCAGGGGCTGACGCAGATCATGCTGACGCTGACGGTCGCCACCGTGTTGCTGGAACTGGCCAACGTGGCCAAGACCGTGACTGCAGGCGACGATGGCCTGACCGGCTATTCGGTGTCGTCGGTGCTCGGGCTGTTCGAGTTCGATGTGTATGGCAAGGTCGGCTTCCTGTACGCGGGCGTGGTGCTGGTGCTGGTCTACGCGCTGCTCATGTGGATCGTGAACTCGCCCTTCGGCCTGACCGTGCAGGGCATTCGCGAGAATCCCGTGCGCATGCGCATGCTGGGCGTGCCGGTGCGGGCGCGGCTGCTGGCGGTGTATGCGCTGTCTGCCGCCATCGCCGGGGTGGCGGGCGCCTTGTCGGCGCAGATCAATCGCATCGTCGGGCTCGACACCTTGTCGTTTACGCTCTCGGCCAATGTGCTGGTCATGCTGGCGCTGGGCGGTACCGGACGGCTGTATGGCGCGTTCTTTGGCGCGATCATCTTCGTGCTGTTGTCCGACCGCGCGGCCGCGATCGATCCGACCAACTGGCTGGCCGCACTGGGCGTGCTGTTGATCCTGGTGGTGCGGTATGCGCCCCGCGGCTTGAGCGGCTGGACCGAACGCTTCCAGAGGACGAAGGCATGACCCCGGCGCTGCAACTGCAAGGCATCAACAAACGCTACGGCGCGCTGCATGTTACCCGCGACGTCAACCTGGAACTGCAGCCCGGCGCGCGTCATGCGCTGATCGGCCCCAACGGTGCGGGCAAGAGCACGCTGGTGCACTTGATCACCGGGCTGGTTCCGCCCAGCAGCGGCAAGATGTGGCTGGGCGGCGAGCTGCTGACCGGCCGCACGCCCGAGCGCCGCGTCAAGCTGGGTCTGGGCCGCACCTTCCAGATCAATTCCCTGTTCGGCAAGCTGACCGTGGGCGAAAACGTGGGTCTGGCGCTGGCCGCGGCGCATGGCGTGGACGGCAGCATGGGGCGGCCGTTGCAGCATCGGCCGGAACTGATGGACGAGGCCGCGCAACTGTTGAGCTCGCTTGGCCTGATCGACTTGGTCGGTCGCACCGTCAACGACCTGGCCTACGGGCAACGCCGGCTGGTCGAGATTGCACTGGCGCTGGCCTTGCGGCCCAAGGTGCTGTTGCTGGACGAACCGGTGGCAGGCGTGCCGTCCACCGAAGGCAAACGTCTGTTCGAACTGCTGGAACGCCTGCCGCCCGATGTGGCCACGCTGGTCATCGAACATGACATGGAGCTGGTCTTCCGTTTTGCCAAGCAGATCACCGTGCTGGTGGAAGGCGCGGTGCTGCTGGAAGGGCCGGTCGACGAAGTGCGCAGCAGCAAGCTGGTGCGCGATGTGTACCTGGGCGGAGGACGTCATCCATGAACGATCTGTTGACTGTCGATGACGTGTTTGCCGGCTATGGCGACATCGCCATCCTGGAAGGCGTGTCGTTCCGCGTCGGCCAGGGCGAGGCTGTCGCGCTGCTGGGTCGCAATGGCGTGGGAAAATCCACGTTGATCAGTACACTGATGGGCTTGACCGACGTGCGCAGCGGTACCGTGCGCTATCGCGGCGAAGACATCGGCAAGTGGCCCAGCCATGTGCGGGCGCGGCGCGGTCTGGGCCTGGTGTCGCAGGAACGGGAAATATTTCCGTCGCTCAGCGTGGAAGAAAACCTGGTGGTCGCGACCCGAGCGGGATCATGGACGCTGGAACGCATCTATGACCTGTTCCCGCGTCTGTACGAACGCCGCCGCAACATGGGCAACCAGTTGTCGGGCGGGGAACAGCAGATGCTGGCGATCGGCCGTGCGCTGATCGGCAACCCGGCGGTGCTGCTGCTGGATGAGCCTTTCGAAGGCCTGGCGCCGATCATTGTCGATGGGCTGGTCGATGCCTTTCGCCGCCTGCATCAGGAAGGCGAACTGGGCATTGTGCTGGTCGAGCAGCATGCGGCGCTGGCGCTGGAACTGACCGAGCGCGCGACCGTGCTGGATCGTGGCCGCGTCAGCTGGTCTGGCGACAGCCGTGATCTGCTGGCGCATCCGGAACAACTGTCGGCGCTGATCGGGCTGGCCGAAGCCGCTGCCTGACCCCGCTGTCTGAACCCCATTCATTTCGCATACTTTTTAGGAGCCGGCGATCGTGAGCGCCCAACCTCTACTTCTGTTGCCGGGGCTGCTGTGTGATGCCGCCGTCTGGGAACCGCAGATCGCCGAACTGGGTGATCAGGCGGACTGCATCGTTGCCGATTACGGCAGCGCGTCATCCATTACCGAGATGGCGCAGATCGCGTTGTCGCTGGCACCAGCCGGACCGCTGGCCGTGGCCGGCCACAGCATGGGCGGGCGGGTGGCGCTGGAAGTCATCCGGCTTGCGCCCGAACGGGTGACGCGACTGGCATTGATGGACACGGGCTATCAGGCGCTGGTGCCCGGCTTTGTGGGCGAGGGCGAAAAGAAAGGGCGATATGCCCTGCTGGAAACAGCGCGCAAGGACGGCATGCGGGCGCTTGGCCTGAAGTGGGCGCCCGGCATGGTGCATCCATCGCGTGTGGACGGGCCGGTGTTTGAAGCGGTGCTGCAGATGATCGAGCGCAAAACGCCCGATATCTTTGCCGCGCAGATCAACGCCCTGATCCACCGGCCCGATGCCAGTGGACAACTGGCGGGCATCCAGGTGCCGACGTTGGTGCTCTGCGGACGTGACGACAGCTGGAGCCCGCTGTCCCGCCATGAAGACATGCATGCGGTGCTGCCCCGCTCAACATTGAGCGTGATCGAAAATTCCGGTCACATGAGCACGATGGAAGAACCGGGGCAGGTCACGGCAGCCATGAAGGCGTGGTTGAACGCATAGTCGTGATGGCACTGGCGGGCCTTCATGGTGGCCCTGGCATGATCGACGGCCAGACGGTGCCTGTTGTATGGTGTCGGCCAGGCAGCCGTGGACCGTCTCCACCGCCGTCCTGCCGAACCCGAGGTCGCCATGAAAGTTGCCGTCTTCAGCGCCCGTTCCTATGACCGCCGGTTTCTTGATGAAGCCAATGGCGCGTCGCCCACGTCACCCCCGACCGAGCTTGTCTACTTCGACGTCGCACTCGACGCCGACACCGCCGCGCTGGCGCACGGTTGCCAGGCCGTCTGCGTCTTTGTGAATGATCGCCTTGATGCGCCGGCGCTGCATGCCCTGGCCGGGCTTGGCGTCGGCGCCGTATTGTTGCGATGTGCCGGCTTCAACAATGTGGACCTGACGGTCGCGCTCGACCTCGGCCTGTTCGTGGCCCGGGTCCCGTCCTACTCGCCCGAAGCGGTGGCGGAACATACGCTGGCGCTGGTCATGACGCTCAACCGCCAGACCCATCGGGCCTACAACCGGGTGCGTGACGGCAACTTCATGCTGGAAGGCCTGCTTGGCAGCACCCTGCACGGCAAGACGGTGGGCATCGTCGGCACCGGCAAGATCGGTCTGGCAACGGCGCGGATCTTTCATGGCATGGGTTGCACGGTGCTTGGCTGCGACCCTTACCCATCGCCGCTGTTCGAACCGCTCGGACACATGGCGCCACTGGAAGAGCTGCTGGCCCGGTCCGACATCGTGACGCTGCATTGCCCGCTGACCGAAGCGTCAAAGCACATGATCGATGCTGCTGCGCTGTCACGCATGAAGGCGGGTGCGATGCTGGTCAACACGTCGCGTGGCGCTTTGGTGGATACCACCGCCGTGATCAAGGCGCTCAAATCCCGGCAGTTGGGTCACCTTGCCATCGACGTGTACGAGCAGGAGGGCGCGCTGTTCTTCCAGGACCGCTCGGGAGAGATCATCGACGATGATGTCTTCCAGCGCCTGATGACCTTCCCCAATGTATTGGTGACCGGACATCAGGGCTTTTTCACGGTGGAAGCGCTACGGGAAATCTCGACGGCGACACTCGTCAATCTGCGCCACTTCATCGAGAGCACGCCCTGCCCGAACCGGGTGAACGCGGCGTCTTAGGAATACGCGCGTTAGCCCGCCACGCACGTGTAGTTGGACGCCACATTCCCCCCTGCTGGCGTCGTCCCGACATAGCGCGGGAACATCGGGTAGCGGCACATCGGCTTGGACGCCGTCACCGCATACGGCGGCAGGGCATCGCGGTTGGTCAGCGTCATGCTGTCCGCCGGCTTCACGCCCCGTTCCACCCACGCTTCCAGCGGCGCCAGCAAGTCCACGCGGCCGGGAATGCCGTAGGTGGGCGCGTTGGCCGACCCGGCTGGCACGCCGCCCGATGTATGCGGCAAGCCCGTCGCCACATAGGCCGCAAAGAACTGCTCCGTCTTGTCCTTGCCCATCCTGGCGCCCACCGCGTTCCAGTAATCCAGGCCGGTCTGCGGGCTCTGGCCTTTGTCGCCCAGGTCTTCACGCAGAATGATCTTGCCGCCACGATTGAAGAACGCCGTCAGATCCGGATTGGTCGCATCGATCATCGCGGACACGGCCTGCACCCGCGCCTGGAAGGCGGCCGGGTTGTAGTTCAGTGCATTGAACGACGGGTTCCTGGCAATGAAGTAGCGCACGTAATAGCTGCCGAACAGATAGCTGCGGCCGATGCCTGCGATCGCATCCGGATCGCCTGCGGTTGGCGGCACGGTACCCGTGACCCAGTTCGAAAAGTTGCCCGGGACCAGTTCCGACCCGTACACATAGCCGGCATACGACGTGATGCCATTGGCCAGCGCGAACGGGAAGGTGTAGCCCGTATAGGCCCACTTCACGGCTGCCAGCTGGCCGTCGGAGAAGCACGCCGGACCTTCGTCCGCGCCCGACGGGCAGCGCTTGGCCGCGAGGGCGGCGTCGGCCAGCGGCTTGCACGTCAGGTAGTTGCTGACCACGTTGTCGGCAATGCCGTCCTGCGCATCGCAGGCCGCGGCGATCGTGTCATGGATCAACTGATTCTTGTTGCCCAGCCAGCTGCCGGGGGCGCTCTGCACGCCGCCGAAACTGTTCTGGAAAGTCCACAGCGCGGTTGCGTTGATGACGGGGTCGATGGTGATGATGCCGTCGAAGTCGTTGGGATAACGCTGCGCCATCATCAGGCCTTCCCGCCCGCCTTGCGAGCCGCCCAGGTAGTAGCTTTTGAGCGGACGGTTCGCGTAGTAGGTGCTGCCAAGCTGCACCGCCACGTCGTGCGTTTTCTTGTAGGACGCATAGGCGAAGTTGGCCAGTGCCTCGTCATTCAACGCGAATGCGGCTGGATGGACGGTCGTGGTGTTCTGGTGGCCCGAGTCGGTGCCGGCAGTCAGGTAGCCCTGCGTCAGTGGGAAGGGCGTTTCCGGCCCCGCATTGCGGCTCTGCTGCACGCCGGTGTTCAACACGCCGTTGTAGCCGCCACCGCCGAACTGCAGCTTCTTGCCATTCCAGCTGGTCGGCAGGTTCACCTGGGACTTGATCAGCGGCGCAGTCGGGTCGACGGGCTTGATGTCGACCAGGACTTCGCAATAGTCTGGCGTGGCCTGATCGATGGCCGTGCCCGCGGCGTTGGGCCGATCGGGCAGGGCGGTGCGATACGCGGCCGACGTCACGACCGCGCCGGTGGTCGGCTCGCCAATGGCCGATGCCGCAATCGTTTTGCCGTTGAGTGCGGTGCATGCCAGGGAGCGATACGTTTTGCTTATTCGTCGAAGTTTCCGGCTGACTGCCAGCGCGGCACCGGCACACACAACACCACACACAACACCAGGAGACACCATGACAAGAAGACTCGAAGGCAAGGTTGCCATCATCACCGGCGCGGGTTGCGTCGGGCCGGGCTGGGGTAATGGCCGCGCGGCGGCAGTGCGGTTCGCGCAGGAAGGCGCCCGTGTGTTTGCCGTCGACCGTGACATGGACGCCATGCAGGAAACCCTGGCCCGCATTGCCGAATTCGGCGGCGAGGTCACGCCATGGACCTGCGACGTCATGTCGGCGGACGAGGTGGCCGCCATGGTCCAGCAGTGCCAGGCCACGTACGGCCGCATCGACATCCTGGTCAACAACGTGGGCGGATCGGCCAAGGGCGGTCCGGTGGAATTGAGCGAGGCCGACTGGGACCGCCAGATCGACTTCAACCTGAAGAGCGTTTTCCTGACCTGCAAGCACGTGCTGCCCATCATGGAAGCGCAAGGCGGCGGATCGATCGTGAACATGTCGTCCGCGTCGGGCACGCGCTGGACGGGCTCGGCGCAGATCGGCTATGCGAGCGCCAAGGCCGGCATCATCCAGTTTTCAAAGGTCGTGGCGGTGCAGTACGGAAAGAAGAACATTCGCGTGAACACGGTGGTGCCGGGGCAGATGCATACGCCCATGGTGGAAGTGCGCCTGGCCGGCCAGCGTGCAGAGGGTGATGTCGACGCGCTGCTGCAGCAACGCCAGGCGCGCATTCCGCTGGGCTGGATGGGAGACGGCCGCGACACGGCCAACGCCGCGCTGTTCCTGGCGTCAGACGAAGCCCGCTTCATTACCGCCACCGAGATCGTGGTGGACGGCGGCATGAGCGCACGCTGCGACTGAAGGGACCAGGCCGGCAGCCTCGGCTGGACCTTGACCGGGCAGGTGTGTTCGATGCCGGGGGCAGGCCCTCGGCAGGTGATCGTTGACGTCGTCAACTGCTTTGACGAGCGGGCGGGCGCCCTCAAACAACCCGCGCCGCCCGCTGCTTACACCTGTTAAGCCAGCATGCCGTGCGGGTCGATCACAATCTTCTTGGGCGCACCCGAATCGAATTCGGCATAGCCCTTGGGCGCCTCATCCAATGAGATCACTTCGACGCCCACCGTCTCGGCAATCTTGATGCGGTCCCACAGAATCGCCTGCATCAGCGCACGGTTGTATTTCATGACCGGCGTCTGGCCCGTGAAAAACGAATGGGACTTGGCCCAGCCCAGCCCGAAGCGCACGCTGAGCGCGCCCTTGCGCGCGGCGCTGTCGGCAGCGCCCGGATCATCCGTTACATACAGGCCCGGGATGCCGATGCGGCCGGCGGCGCGCGTGACTTCCATCAACGAATTCAGCACGGTGGCCGGCGCTTCTTCCTGCGCGCCCGCGTGCCCGTGTCCGCGCGCTTCGAAGCCGACAGCATCGACCGCGCTGTCGACTTCCGGCTCGCCCAGGATCTGCGTGATCTGGTCGGCCAGGGACACGTCCAGCGACAGGTCGACCGTCTCGTAGCCCAGGCGCTTGGGGTGTTCCAGCCGCACCGGGTTGACGTCGCCAATGATGACCACCGCGGCGCCGAGCAATCGTGCCGACGCCGCGGCGGCCAGTCCGACCGGTCCGGCGCCGGCCACATACACCGTGCTGCCCGGGCCGACACCGGCCGTGACCGCGCCGTGATAGCCGGTGGGCAGGATGTCCGACAGGCAGGTCAGGTCGCGGATCTTGGACATGGCCTGGTCCTTGTCCGGAAAGCGCAGCAGGTTGAAGTCGGCATACGGGACCATCACGAATTCGGCCTGGCCACCGACCCAGCCGCCCATGTCCACATAGCCATAGGCGCCGCCCGCGCGTGACGGGTTCACCGTCAGGCACACGCCGGTGTGCTGTTCCTTGCACGTGCGGCAGCGGCCGCACGCCACGTTGAAGGGGACCGAGACCAGATCGCCGATCTTGAGCATCTCGACATCCTTGCCGGCCTCGATCACTTCGCCCGTGATTTCGTGCCCGAGGATCAGTCCCTCTTCGGCGGTGGTGCGGCCCCGCACCATGTGCTGGTCGGACCCGCAGATGTTGGTCGATACGACCTTCAGGATCACGCCGTGATCGATGCGCCGGCCGCGCGGATCTTCGAGTTTGGGGTAGGGAATGTTCTGGACTTCGACCTTGCCCTGCCCGATATAGGCAACGCCGCGATTGGATGTCATGGGTACGTCTCCTCGGTGGTGGTCCGGTGGCAGTGATCGGCCAGGCAGGTCGTGTCTGCCCGAAGCACGTAACCGGTCAAGGCGGTCGGGGTCAGGCCGGGTGGCCTGCTTCCTCGGCCGCGCGTCGGTGCAGGATCCTGCGCATGAGCAGGCCCGGCTTGTCGGGGGCAAAGTTCAGGTCGAACTGCGGTTCGTCTTCGGACGTGACGACTTCCAGGATGGCTTCCAGCGCATCCACGTCTTCCAGATAGGCCTGCTCGGACGCGGCCTTGAGGAAACCATCGGCGTCGGTGTCGTGCAGTTTGAAGTCGCGCGAGTTGAACCACCAGTAATGGATCGCGCCGTCGCTTTCGGGCGTGATCAGGTGGGTGATGTTGAAGCGGTACTGCGAGGGCCGGCCGTGATCGGGCTCCGGATCGACGATGCGCGCGAACGCAACGTGCATGGCGGGCGACGCAAACTGCGAGTCCGAATACCGGTCGACGCGCTTGTGCATGATCTCGGCCGGCACGCCGTAGATGCCTGGCGGGGGCGAGTTGCGCAGCGCGCGATGGATGATGACGCGGTCGTCTTCTTCACGCACGTCTAGCTTGGACCGCGCGTATTCCGGCGTGCCGACCGTGCCCGGATGCAGGAAGGGAAAGTGCGTCTGATCCAGCAGGTTCTCGTGCATGGACACGTAGTCGGATTTCATGTGGAAGTCGCCCGTCACGCTGGCCCATGCGGGATCGTTCAGCCAATGCGTGTCGGGGATCAGGGCCGGATCGGCCAGGTCGGGGTTGCCCATCCAGATCCACACCAGCGGCCCGCGTTCGGCACAGGGGTAGGTGCGCACGCTGGCGTGCGTGGGTGTCGTGGGCATGGACGGCATGTTGACGCACTGGCCCGACGAGTCGAACTGCATGCCGTGGTAGCCGCACACCAGGATGTCGCCGTCAAGCTTGCCCTTGGCCAGCGGAAACGATCGATGCGGACACCGGTTGCGAACCGCAACGGGTTCGCCGGCCAGCGTGCGGTACAGCGCCACGTCCACGCCCAGCAGTTTGCGGCGCATCAGGTCCCGGCTGATCTCGCTGCCGCGGCCGGCCACGTACCAGCAATTGCGCACGGCGGGCGTCGCATGATTGGCAAAGCCGCCCGGCTCGAATGCGGGTTCGGCGCGGCGCAGGGGAATGACGGCGGACATGGCAACTCCTTCAAGAATGGCTTTACGCGTCCAGCACCAGCAGGTCGCCCTGCAAGCGCGACACGCAGATACACAGGCTTTTGCCGGCCGCGCGTTCGTCGGCCGACAGATAACGGTCGCGGTGGCGCAGCGGACCGTCGGCCGCCAGCACGGGCACCGGACAGAGCCCGCATTCGCCACGCCGGCAGTCGTACAAGGGGTGGAGCCCGGCAGCGGTCAGTGTGTCCAGGATGGTCGCGCCGGCGGGCACCCGCAACGTGCGTCCCGATGCGCGCAACTCCACGTCGAATCCCACGTCGTCAGCGGACGGCGCGGCGGCAAACGTTTCGCTGCGCACCCGGGCGGGATCCCAGCCCAGCGATGCGGCGGCGTCTTTCACGGCCTGGATCAGCGATGCGGGGCCGCACACATACGCGGTCGCGCCGGCGGGTTGCGCGGCCAGATAGGCGATCAGATCCAGGCGGCCTTGCGTGCCGGTGTCATGCAGCCGCCCATGCGTGCCGGCCAGCGTCTCGACCTCCTGCCGATACGCCATGCGTTCCGCGGATCGCGCGGTGTAGACCATGTCGAAGCTGCACCCTCGCCGCGCCACGCTGCGCAGCATCGACAGGATCGGCGTGATGCCGATGCCGCCAGCGATCAGCACACTGTGGCCATCGCGGCGGTCAATACGGAAGTGATGGAGGGGGTGGGAGCACGTCAGCGTCATGCCCGGAACGAAGCGGCGATGAATATCGGCGGAACCGCGCGCGCGGTCTTCCCGCTGCACGGCAATCCGCCAGGTGCCTGGGGGATCGTCGCGCAGGGCGTCGCCGCCGATCAGGGAATAGTGCCGCAGCATGGGTTCGCCATCGGGCATCGTCCAATGCAGTTCGATGTGGGCGCCGGCCTCGTAGGCGGGCAGCGGACCGCCATCGGGCGCACGCAGCAGGTATTCATTGACCTGGGGTGTCAGGGGCCGCACCGCGGCAACAAGGACGTCGAACAAACGTGGCCGCACCGGGTGTCTCCTGAGGGCGGGTGCCCGGTCGCTGCATGGCGCCGGGTCATGATGGATGCATTGCACGGGATCCTTGCGTGGGATCCCCGATGCCGTCGATCCGTGAAAAATCCGGAACGATCAAGCTGGTGACAGCCTATTCGGGATCCCAAGCCGCGTCAACGGGGAGTGTTTACCCGAATGCATGCCGGTATTACGGGCATCGTCTTATGGGTACAATCATTTCGGGATCCCAAACGGCCAAATCATGCTTCGACCGACGTCCACTACCTTGCAGCTTCGGGAAATGATCCTGAATGGCGAACTCGCGCCCGACGAACGCCTGCGCGAGGCCGAACTCGCCCTGCGCCTGGGCACCTCGCGCATGCCGATCCGCCAGGCCCTGCCCGTGCTTGCACAAGAAGGCCTGCTGGTCCGCTCGGGGCAGCGGGGCTATGCCGTGCGCGCCTTCACGCCTGACGAGTCACTGGATGCGCTGCGCCTGCGGGCGTCGCTCGAAGGCATGGCGGCACGCACCCTGGCCGAGCGGGGCGCGTCGCCCGACATCCTGGATGGCCTGCGTGCCTGCCTGGCCGAAGGCGACGCGCTGTTTACCGAACGCGTCATCACGGTCGACGAAGAACTGCGCTACGGTGAAATGAACGCGCGCTTCCATGCCCTGGTGCTGGCCGGCGCGCGGATCCCGTTGCTCGAAGAGCTGGCCGCGCGCTGCAACCTGGTGCCCTTCGCGGCGCCGCGCGCCATTGCCTTTGCGCATCTGGACAAGCGCACGGTGTTCGACCTGCTGTTCTATGCCCACCGGCAGCATCATTCGATCGTCGAAGCGATTGCGGCAGGCAAGGGTGATCGCGCGGAATTCCTGTTTCGCGATCACGCGGTCACCCAAGAAAACAGCATGCACATGGAGCGGACCGGGGCAGCCCCGGTCCGCGCAGAAGAATTCCCCGAGACCGCACGCGCGGCATCGGGCCACTGATCGTCCGCACGGCGGCACGAGGAGACCTGGAATGGCAAGAATCATTGGCGCAATCGGCACCTCGCACGTGCCCACCATTGGCGTCGCGTACGACAAGGGCAAGCAGACCGACCCCGATTGGGCTCCCCTGTTCGAAGGCTACAAACCGGTCGCGGCCTGGCTGGCCGAGAAGCAGGCCGATGTGCTGGTCTTCTTCTACAACGACCACTGCACCACGTTCTTCTTTGACGTGTACCCGACCTTTGCGTTGGGCGTGGCCGACCGCTTTCCGGTTGCCGACGAAGGCGCGGGCCTGCGCAACCTGCCGGCGATCAAGGGCCATGTCGACTTCCAGGCGCACATTGCCGAGTCGCTGGTGAACGACGAGTTCGACCTGACCGTGTTCCAGGACAAGCCGCTGGACCATGGCTGTGCATCGCCCTTGCCGCTGCTGTGGCCGCATGATCCGGACTGGCCCGGCGCCGTGGTGCCCATCGCCATCAACGTGCTGCAGTACCCGTTGCCGACGGCGCGCCGCTGCTATCGCCTGGGCCAGGCCGTGCGCCGCGCGATCGAGTCCTATCCCGAAGACCTGAAGGTCGTGGTGGTGGGAACCGGTGGCCTGTCGCACCAGATCCATGGCGAGCGCACCGGCTTCAACAATACCGAATGGGATATGGAATTCCTTCGCCTGCTGGAAGAAGACCCGGAACAACTGACCAAGATGACCCACGCCGACTACGTGCGGCTGGGCGGCGCCGAAAGTGTCGAGCAGATCATGTGGCTGGCCATGCGCGGCGCCATCGAAGGCCCGATCCGCAAGCTGCACCAGAACTACTATCTGGCGACCACGACTGCCATGACGGTGGTGCTGTACGAGTCGGCGGGCAGCGCCGACATTGCCGAAACCCGCGCGGCTTCCGAGGTGGTGTCATGAACGCGCCTGCATTCACGCAACCCGTGTTCACCAACCCGCAACTGGCGGGTCTGGAAGACCTGGCCGGCACCTATGTGTTCGACATCCGGACCAGCCACCGCGTGCTCAAGCTGAACCGGTTCTTCTGGAACATGATCGGCGCCGATGCACGCAAGGCCTTCGTTGACGATCCGGAAGCGAGCATGACCGCGGCCGGACTGACGGACGATGAAAAGGCGATGATTCGCGCGCAGGACTGGATCGGCCTGGTCCGGCACGGCGCCAACTTTTTTGTGCTCGAAAAGTTTGCCCGGGTCGTCAGCATGCCGAACCTGAAGGTCTACGCCGCCATGCGCGGCGAAAGCTTTGAAGACTTCATGAATACCCGCAACGTCCCGACGATGCGCTAGGGATCGGTGCGGGCAGCTCGAGGCGTTCAGACAGCTTCGGGGCCGCGATTCGGAGTCCGGGATATTCAGGACTAGAATCGCGGCTCCGACAGCTCTAGCGCGTTCGCCGCGCCCGCCATGCGCATCCTTCTAGCCGAAGACGAACGAGAACTGGGCCAGTGGCTGTGCAAGGCGCTGGAGGAACTGAGCTGGCGCGTCGACTGGGTCGACGATGGTCGGCTGGTCGAAACCTCGCTCGACACCCAGACCTACGACGTCCTGGTCCTTGACCTGGGCCTGCCTGGCATGGCGGGGCACACCGTGCTGCAACGCCTGCGCGCCCGCGACCTGCGGATGCCGGTGCTGATCCTGACCGCGCGCGACTCCCTTGCCGAAAGAGTGAGCACGCTCAATGAAGGCGCGGACGACTTCCTGGCCAAGCCCTTTGCGCTGGCCGAACTCGAAGCCCGCCTGACCGCGCTGGTGCGCCGCGCCCGCGGGGTGAGCCATCCGCGCTTTGCCTGCGGCCCGCTGGCCTTTGATACCGTCACCCGCCAATTCACCCTGCAGCAGCAACAGCTGGCCCTGCCCCCGCGCGAATACGGCGTGCTGCGCGCGCTGATCTTGCGCAGCGGCGAACCCGTGTCCAAGCAGGACCTGGTGGACCGGGTATTCGGTGACGATGAACACGTCGCCCCGGAACTGGTCGAGGTCGTCGTGCACCGGGTACGCAAGCGGCTGGAAAACAGCGGCGTGCGCATTGTCACACTGCGAGGACTGGGCTATGTCCTGGAGCCGGTTTAGGCGCCTGAGCCTGACGGCGCAATTGTTGTCCTTGCTGCTGCCCGCCATGTTGCTGGTGGTGGGCGCGGAACTGGTGGCGACGCGGGTGGATGCGCTGGCGTCGGCCGATGCAGCCTATGACCGGTCGCTGTCAGGCGCGCTGCGGTCGCTTGATGCCAATGTGTCGACCGCGTCGGGTGGCTTGTCGATCGAGCTGCCGTATCGCTTGTTCGAGTTCTTCCAGCTGACCGCCAACGGCACCGTCTACTTCCGGGTCGCCACGGCCGACGGCGTGATCGAGATCGGCAGTCCCGATCTGCCCCTGCCGCCCGAGCCGCTGCGCGACAACGTGCCCGTGTTCTACGACGCCGAATACTTTGGCGAGTCCTTGCGTCTGGGCGCCTACACGCGTGAACTGGCGCAGCCGCTGAGCGGCAGCCCGGCGCAGCGCCTGATCATCCAGGTGGCCGAAAACACCGTGTCGCGCCAGCAGTTCTCGCGCAATTTCGTGGTGCGCGCGGCCACCCGGGATGGGCTGGTGCTGCTGGCCATCATGGTGGCCCTGGCGCTGATCGTGGCGGTAGCGCTGCGACCGCTGGCACGCCTGGCGCAGCAGGTCCGGGCGCGGTCACCGGCGGACATGGCGCCGCTCGATAGCGAAGGCCTGCCCGCCGACGTGGTGCCACTGGTTGGCGCCATCAACCATCAGCTGCAACGCACGCAAAGCGTGATGGCGCAGCAGCGCATCTTCCTGGATGACGCGTCCCACCAATTGCGCACGTCGTTGGCGACCCTGCGCACGCAGATCGACTATGCCCTGTTGACCAAGGACAAGCTGGATACCGACGCCACCCTGCATGCGCTGGCGCGCCAGGTCAGCCATGCCACCCGCAGCACGAATCAGTTGCTCGCCCTGGCGCGCAGCGACACGGCGGCGTTGCGGCCCGGCGAGTTCGACGCGGGCGAACTGCTGCGCGAAGTGGCGCTGGCCTTGCTGCCGCGCGCGCGGGAACGGCGCATCGACCTCGGTGTCGATGTCGTGGAGAATCTCAACCTGTTTGGCGATCGCGGCATGCTGCGCGAGGCGCTTGCCAATCTGGCCGACAATGCGATCCGGCACGCGCCCGAAGAAGGGGTGGTCACCCTGCATGGGGAAGTGGCCGACGGCGAGCAAAGATTGAGCGTGCTCGATAATGGACCGGGCATGGATCCGGAGCTGATGGCGAGGGTGGGAGAACGATTCCTTCGCGCCGCGTCGGGGTCCGGGGCCGGAAGTTCCGGCGCGGGGTTGGGTCTGGCGATCGCGCGATCGATTGCCGAGCGGCATCATGGCGGCCTGACGCTGGCCGAGGCGGGCGACGCCCCCGCGCCAGGGCCGGGGCTCGTGGTCAGCATTCGCTGGCCCGCGCCGCAGAGGAAGGAAGAGACATGACAACAAGAATGAGCAGACGCTATCGGGTCGCCAGGACGGCCGGGGTCGGCAGGCTGGGCACGGCTGTCAACCTGGCGAGCGCGGTTCGGAGCGCAAAGCGGATTGCCGTCGTATCGGCATCGGCGGCTGCGCTGGCCTTTGCAGCGGCCACGACCGCGCAGGCCCAGGCCCTGCCCGCCGCACCCCCCGTCGCGCAGCCTGAATGTATTGCCCCGGCCAAATCCGGCGGCGGCTTTGACGTGACCTGCCGTCTGGTCCGCACGATGTTCGACGACGCACGGCTGGTGACATCGCCTGTCCGTATCACGCATCTGCTGGGCGGCATCGGCGCGGTGGCGTTTCACAGTATCGTCGCCACCCGGCCCGCCGACCCCAGCGCATTGGTGGCCTTTTCGGCAGGGTCGCTGCTCAATCTGGCGCAAGGCAAGTTCGGCCCGTACACCGAGAAAGACGTGCGCTGGGTCGCCTCGCTGGGCATGGACTATGGCGTGGTGGTGGTGCGCAAGGACGCACCCTACCAAAGCCTGAAGGATCTTGTCAGTGCACTGAAGGCCAACCCCAACGGGGTGGTGTTCGGCGCGGGCGGCACCCTGGGAAGCCAGGACTGGCTCAAGTCCGCCAAGGTGTCACGCGCGGCTGGCGTGGACTTCAAGCTCATGCGCTTCGTGGCCTTCGAAGGCGGCGGCGAAGCGTTGACGGCGCTGACCGGCGGGCATGTGCAGGTCGTCGCCGGTGACGCCTCCGAAGCCGCGCAATTGCTGGCGGCAGGCGCGCCGATTCGCGTCCTGGCCGTGCTGTCGTCCGAACGCCTGCCCGGCGCGTTGGCCACCGTGCCCACCGCCATGGAGCAGGGTTACGACATCCGCTGGCCCATCGTGCGCGGCGTGTATGTGGGCGGTAAGGTCACCGATGCCGACTATCGCGCCTGGGTCGAATCCTTCCGCCAGTTGATGGCGCGCCCTGCCTACCCCAAGCAGCGCGCGGCGGCCGGGCTGTTCCCGCAGACCCTGGTGGGCGATGCCCTGACCGACTACGTGCGCAGCACCATGGCCGACTACCGCCAGCTGGCGGGCGAATATGCCTTGCGGGTGCCGCGTGCCGCGCCCTTGCCGTAAGGCCGCCAAGGCTTTGCCATCAAGGCGCCCGCGTCGACTAGGCGTTTTCCACAGGTACGGCGGCGCCAAAATGAAAGGCATTTGAAAGCCTGGGGCTGCCAGCATGGCGTATCCATAACGATAAGTCCGACCGGAGACGCCATGACTTCTTCCCTTACCACCCGCCGTGCCTTGTTGAAAGCCGGGCTTGCCTTGCCCGCCGCGGGCATGGGCGTTGGCAGCCTGCTGTCGACCCGCGCCTTCGCCGCCGACGCCGCCTGGCCTACCCGCGCCATCCGTTTCGTCGTGCCTTTCGCCCCGGGCGGCAGTTCGGAAATCGTGGCGCGCGCCACGTCGATCGAACTGACCAAGTTCGTCGGCCAGAACGTGTATGTCGACAACAAGCCGGGCGCCGGTGGCAACCTCGCGATGGCCGACGTGGCCCGCGCGGAAGACCAGCACACCCTGGTGCTCGGACACATCGGCACGCTGGCCGTGAATCCGTACATCTACGCCAAGCTGCCCTACGACCCGATCAAGGACTTCAAGCCGATCTCGTTGCTGGCCAAAGTGCCCAGCCTGTACGTCGTGAACGCGGATCTGCCGGTCAAGAACCTGAAGGAGTTCGTCGCGCTGATGAAAGCCAAGCCGGGCAAGCTGAACTACGGTTCGGCCGGTAACGGCAGCGCCGGCCACCTGGCCATGGAATACCTGAAGATGGTGTCCGAGACCTTCATCGTGCACGTGCCGTATCGCGGTACGGGCCCGCAGCTGACTGACCTGATGGCAGGCCGCCTTGACGCCGCCGCCGTGGGCGCGCCGGCTGTCATGCAGTACATCAAATCGGGCAAGCTGCGTTGCATCGCGACCGGCACGTCGACCCGCATTCCGCAATTGCCGGATGTGCCGACCGTGGCCGAGCAGGGCTTCCCGGGCTTTGAAATGACGCAGTGGTATGGCCTGATGGCGCCCGCCAATCTGGCCCCGGCCGCGACCGACAAACTGGCTGCCGCGGCCGCCAAAGCCATCAAGTCGCCGGAATCGCTTGAACGCCTGAGCGGCGACGCCGCCATTGCCGTGGGCAGCACCCCTGCCGAATTCGCTGCCTTCATCGCCGTGGAACAGAAGCGGTGGCAGACCGTGATCGCACGCGCAGGCATCAAACCCGATTGATCGTCGGCATGCTGACGATCACGCAGGTTGCAACGCGTGCGGTCCGATCCGCACCGCGCGCCCGGGCCCGGGTTGCCCGGACTGTGGTTGCCCGGATGACGGCCTTGTCACTGGCTGTGCTGTGCTCGCTGGCGGTTGCCCATGGCGACTGGCCGGCGCAGCACGGCGGCATCATGAACGAGGGGGGTGAAACCTCGTTTGAACTGATCCAGAAGGGCAAGGCCACCACGGTCTGCCTGTCGGATCACGGCAAGCCCATTGCCACCCGCGGCGCCACCGGCACCTTGCAGGTCACGCGCGCCGGCAAGGAAACCCGTCACGACATCAAAGCCGTTGCGAATGGCAACTGTCTGGCGGCCAGCGGCGCGGTGATGGCTTTGCGTGCGGGTGACACCGCCCTGGCCCGTGTCGAGCAGGCCGATGGCAGCGTGGTGATCGGGCGATTCGCCGTCAGGTAAGCCCTAAGACACCGCCTGTTCAAAAATGCTCGCCGTCTTGCGATAGTGCCCGGCGAGCATTTCCTTTGCGTCCTGCAGACGCCCTTCCAGAATCGCCTCGTAGATCGCTCGATGTTCATCGAGCTCGTTGCGTTGCTTGTACGCCTTCTTCGCGGCCAGCTGCCGGAAGCGATACGCGCGGTCGTACAGCTGATCGCAAAAATTCATCAGCAGTTCCGACTGGCAGCCACTGAGCATGGCGCGGTGGAATTCGCGATGCTGCCTTTCCCACTCGGGATTTTCTTCGTACGAATCGGGTTCGACCGACCGTAGCGTGCGCGACAGGCGATGGAAGGCCAGCACCAGCTGTTCTTCCCATTCCGGCGTGCGCCGCGCAAAGGCCTGCGTGATCGCCAGCGATTCCAGTTCGACCCGTGTGTTGACCAGGTCATCCAGTTCCGCCTGGGTAGCTTGCGCGACCATGAAGCCGCGCTGGTCGTTGTGCACGACCCATTCTTCGCTCGCCAGCCGGTTCAGTGCTTCGCGCAGCGGACTCGCGCCCACCTGATACCGGTCCCGCAGTTCATGCATCAACAGCTTGCGCCCGGGTTTCCAGTGCCCGGCCAGCACGTCGGTACGCAGGCGTTCATAGGTCTGGCGCGCCAGAGTGGGCGAGGCCGCCGCGTCGACGGGCGACGGTCGGGTAATTCCTAGTTCGAGTTTTGTCGACATTTTAAAGCTCACGTACTTAATATCGCTAAAACAATCACAGCGACAGGAGACGTCGAAATTATGACCAAGTTTGCACGGGTTACGCCAGCAGGAGGTAAACCCCAGTGGGCGGTTGAACACAATGGCGAGTTGCGTGGGCTGGGAGACCACATTCCGGCGGGCACGCATGACACCGCCTGGGTTGACCTGATCACGCAGCCACTGAACGACACGTTGCTGTCCAAAACTACGCCACTGGACCGGAACGCGGTCCGTTGGGAAATGCCTGTTGCGCGTCCCGGCAAGATCATTTGCCTGGGCCTGAACTACGCGGCCCATGCGGCGGAAGGTGGCAACGCCGCGCCGGAATACCCAAGCTTCTTCTTTCGCGGCGCCACGTCCTTGATCGCGCACAACGCGCCGCTGATTCGCCCGCCGGTGTCCGACAAGCTGGACTTCGAGGCCGAACTGGCCGTGGTCATCGGCCGCAAGGCGCATCGGCTGACCGAGGCCAACGCGCTGGATGCCGTGGCCGGATACGCCTGCTTCAACGATGGCACCTTGCGCGACTATCAGCGCAAGACCAGCCAATGGACCATCGGCAAGAACTTCGATGGCACCGGCGCGTTGGGTCCGTGGCTGGTGCCGGCATCGGCATTGCCGCCGGGCGCACACGGGCTGAAGATCGAGTCGCGCCTGAATGGCGAGGTCATGCAGAGCGACAACACCGCCCACATGATCGTGACCGTGGCGCAAGCCCTGGTGCTGCTGTCCGAAGTCCTGACCCTGGAACCCGGCGACGTGATCGCGATGGGTACGCCCTCCGGTGTCGGCTATGCGCGCAAGCCGCCGGTGTGGATGAAGCCTGGCGATCGGATCGAGATCGATATCGAAGGCGTAGGTGTGCTGTCCAACCCGATCCAGGATGAGGAGGCCTGACATGGAACCCGTGATCACCCGTTTGCCCGACGACTTCCGCTGGCCCGGTGGCAAGCGCCTGGCTGTCATCTTCAACATTGCCTATGAAGCGTGGTCGGACGGCCAGGCCCCTGGCATCGGCCCGATGGGCAACGTGCTCAAGCCCGGCTTCTTCGATACCAATGCGCATTCGTGGGCGTCGTTCGGCCTGGTCCGCGGCATCCATCGCCTGCAGGCCATTGCCGACAAGCACGGCGTGCGCACCAGCGTCATGGTCAATGGCGTCATCTGCGAGCGCGACCCCGCCACCGTGCGGCGGCTGGCCGACGCCGGGCACGAGATCATCAATCATTCCTGGGGCATGGACGTCATCCCCGTGTATTTCGATGAAGCGGGCGAACTGGCCAACCTCAAACGCAATCACGATCTGCTGACCGAGACGGCAGGCGTCACACCCAGCGGCTGGATCAGCCCGCGCGGCACCGGCAGTCCGATCAGTTCGCGCTTGCTGGCCGAAGCCGGCTATCTGCACCATGGCGACGTCAACGATGACGACCGGCCCTACGTGATGGACTTTGGCGGCAAGCGGATCGTCGGCATCCCGCTCACCATGGACGTCAACGACCTGCCCACCTGCATCCGCTATGGCCAGGGTCCGCGCCACATGCTGGACACCTTTGAAGACACCTTTGCCGCCATGCGTGCCGAAGACGCCCCCCTGATGCTGGACGTGACCGCGCATACCCATGTGATGGGCCGGCCGTCGGGCGCTTGGGTGTACGAGGCCATCATGGCGCGCGTGAAGGAATCCGACGACGTGTGGATCTGCACGCGTGAAGAGATGGCGCGGCACGTGCTGGAATCGATCTGAGTTGGCCGGATCGTTCGACAGGTCGACCCGTCATGACGTTGACCCTTTGATGTAGCTGTTCCAGGCAGGGCCGCCACCAGAGCGGCCCGCCCATTCATAAAAAATGGAGACAAGCATGCCTCGCCGTTTATTGCCGTGCGTGACGATGGCTGCCGCCCTGGCGGCCGTTCCGCTGACCGGCTCTGCTCAGGATAGTTGGCCCAGACAACCGGTTCGTTTCGTGGTCGCCTTCGCGCCGGCGGGGCCGGCCGACATCATCGCGCGCCTGGTCGCGCAACGCCTGACCACCAGCCTGGGCCAGAGCGTGGTGGTCGAAAACAAACCTGGCGCCGGCGGCAGCATTGCGTCCGCCTACGTGGCACGGGCCGACCCCGATGGCTACACGCTGATGGTCAACACCAGTTCGTACGCCGTGAACCCCTACATGCAGCGCAACCTGGGCTTCGATTCGGCCAAGGACCTGACACTGGCCGCGCTGGTGGCCTCCAGCCCCAACCTGATCGTGACCGCGCCCAACCTGAAGGCGCATACGGTCAAGGAAGTCATGGCCGATGCCAAAAACGGATCCTACAACTACGGCACCGCCGGCGCCGGCACGACGCCGCACCTGACCGCGGAATACCTGTTCAAGGTGCTGGGCAAGGTGCCCGTCACCCACATCCCGTTCCAGGGCGCCGGCCCCGCGTTGAACGCGGTGATGGCGGGGCAGACGCAACTGGCCAGCGTCGCCTTGCCTGCGGCAGTCGAGCTGGTGAAGGCCGGCCGCGTGCGCGGCCTGGCCGTCACGGCCAGCGAACGTTCGTCCGCGCTGCCCGATGTACCCACGGTGGCCGAGTCCGGTTTTCCGGGCTTTGAAGACGTGACCTGGGTCGGCATCTTTGCGCCGTCCCGCACGCCCAACGCGATCCTGGAACGCATCAACACCGAGATCACACGCCTGCAGAAGGATCCGGATTTCCTGGCCAAGCTGTCCGCCGCCGGCTTCGAGCCGCTGGGTGGCAGCGTCGCGCAGGCCAAGGACTATCTGGGTAAGGAACTGGTCAAGTGGGAACGGGTGGTCAAGGAAACAGGAGCGCAACATCCATGATCTCTCGCAGACACTTCCTGACAGCTGCTGGCGCCCTGGCCGGCAGCCATGCACTGCCCGCCATCGGGCAATCCGACTTTCCCACTCGCCCCATCAAGCTGCTCGTGCCGTTTTCGGCCGGCGGATCGCCTGATGTGCTGGCCCGCGTGATCGGCGCCCAGGCCGGCAAACAAATGGGGCAAAGCATGGTGATCGAGAACCGGCTGGGCGCCAATGGCATCGTCGCTGCCGAGGCCGTGGCCCGCGCGACGCCCGACGGCTACACCTTGCTGGTGACCACCGGATCGCAGGCCATCAATCCGGGCATCTACAAAAGCCTGCCCTACGACACGCTGGCCGACTTTGCGCCGGTGGCGTTGTTCACGGTGGCACCCGCGCTGACGCTGGTCGTGCATCCGGACTCGCCGTTGACGACCTTCCAGCAGTTCCTGGACCAGGCCCGCAAGCCCGACGGCAACGTCAGCTTCGGTTCGCCAGGCACCGGCAACACGTTGCATCTGGCGGGCGAGTTGCTCAATGCCACGGCGGGCACCCGCATGTTGCATGTGCCGTACAAGGGTGCGGCGCCCGCCTTGGTCGCCGTCATGGGCAAGGAAGTCACTGCCTGCTTCCTGAGCACGACGGCGGCGGTCATGGCGGTCAAGGCCGGGCAGGTGCGGCCGATCGCGGTGACGAGCGCCAAGCGGATCGCAGCCTTCCCGGATGTGCCGACAATGGCTGAAAGTGGCGTGCCCGACATGGACTACAACGGCGGATGGGTGGGCGTGTTCGCTCCGGGCAAGACGCCGCCGGCCATCGTCAACAAACTGTCTGGCGAGATCAACAAGGCCATGCAGACGACGGAAGTGAAAGACAAGATGCTGGCCTGGGACAGTCCGCCCATGAACGTGACGCCTGATGAATTTGGCCGCTTCTTTCGCCAGGAAATGGAAAAGTTCGCGCGCATCACGAAGCTTGCGAACGTGCAGGCGACATGATGGCGGGCATGCAGATGGGCAGCACGACCTTACAGGACAACAAGATGATTTCGACAACTACCACCGTGGAAGACGGCATGGTGTTCGAGCGCGACGTCGCGCTGACCCTGTCGGATGGGGCCGTGTTGCGCGCCAACGTGTTTCGCCCCGAGTCGCCAGGGCAGTACCCGGTCGTCATGGCCATGGGCGCGTACGGCAAGGACGTGCATTTCGAAGATGCCTTCAATCCGCAGTGGCAGGTCTTGAAACGCATCTATCCGGAACTGGACAGCAACGGGTCCACCGGACGTTTCCTGCGATGGGAAGTCGTCGATCCCGAACGCTGGGTACCCGACGGCTTCGTCGTGATCCAGATCGATTCGCGCGGCACGGGCCGGTCCGAGGGCTATCTGGATCCCTTCGGTCCGGTCGAGACGCGCGACTACTACGAGTGGATCGAATGGGCCGGCATCCAGCCATGGAGCAATGGCAAGGTCGGCCTGATCGGCGTGTCGTACCTGGCGATCAAGCAGTGGCAGGTGGCGGCGCTGAATCCGCCGCATCTTGCCGCCATCGTGCCGTGGGAAGGATCCAGCGAATTCTTTCGGAACGGCGGCCATCACGGCGGCATCCTCAGCAACAGCTTTACGTTCGAATGGTGGCCGCGCCAGGTGCTGGCCAACCAGTACGGCAGCGGCGACAGCAAACATAGAGATCGAATCACGGGCGAGCGCACGACCGGGCCATCCCTCTCGTCCGAGATCCTTGAAGGCAGTCGCGCCGACCATCCGAACGACCGTCTGACGCATTCGCTCGACGATGCCTGGAACCAGGCGCGCGCGGCGAACCTGCCCGCGATCACGGTGCCGCTGCTGTCGGCCGCCAACTGGGGCGGGGCGGGCATGCATCTGCGCGGCAACTTTGAAGGCTTCCTGAGGACCGGATCCGCGCAGAAGTGGTTGTTCGCGCATATCGGCACGCACTACGAAAGTTTCTATCTGCCGCACTACGTGGCGATCCAGAAACGTTTCTTCAACCACTTCTTGCGCGGGGACGACAACGGCTGGGACCGCGAGCCCCCGGTGCAGCTGGCGATCCGCCATGCGGATGGCACGGCCGCGATCCGCAAGGAACAGGCGTGGCCGCTGGCGCGAACCCAGCGCGTGCCCTTGTACCTAAACGCGCGTGAAGGCGGGTTGCAGTCGACCGCGCCGTCCGCATCGGGCAGCGTGGACTTCCAGGCCATGAAGGGGGCCGTCAGCTTTACCACTGCGCCTTTTGACGCCGCCACGGAATTCACCGGGCCGGTCACGCTCACACTGTGGATCAGTTCCACGACACGCGATGCCGACATCTTCGCCGTGCTGCGGGTGCTCGATCCGGCGGGCGAAGAGGTCACGTATGTCGGCGCGCATGAACGCGTGCCGATGGCACAGGGCTGGTTGCGCGCGTCGCGCCGCAAGACGGATCCGGAACGCAGCACCGAGTGGCGTCCCTGGCATACCCATGATGACGTGCAGAAGCTGGAGCCGGGCCAGGTCTATCCGCTGGATGTCGAAATCTGGCCTACATCCATGGTGTTTCCCAAGGGATGGCGGCTGTCGTTGACCGTGCAGGGACACGACTACATCGTGACCGCGCCGGGCCGCATGCGGCACGATCATCCGGAGGATCGGCCCGCCGGGGAATTCGGCGGGGTGACGACGGTGCACACGGGCGGCGAGCATGCGAGCCATCTGGTGATGCCGTTGATTGCCCGGGAGCAGGAAGCCTGATCGTCAGTCACCCGTAGAATGCGTGGATGAGTCCACGCACCGACACCCCCCAAGCTGTTGCCGACGAGCCCCCACTGGCCACGAATGATCCTGCGCGCCTGGCGCACGAGCGCGCAATCATCCGTACCGCGATCACGGCGACCTTGCCGGCCATTGGCGCGATGGTCGGCAAGTTTGTCGAAGTCGTGCTGCATGATCTGGAGCGGCCCGATGCGTCGGTCGTTTACATCGTCAACGGTCATGTGACGGGCCGCCGGGTGGGCGACTCGCTGCTGGACGGGCCGAAAGATGACAAGGCCTTCCTGGCCGCGCGCAAGGAACTGGATCTCGTTGCTCCTCAGCCGCATTCCGTCATCGTCGGATATCCGACCGTGTCGCCGCAAGGCGTGCTGCTGCGATCGGCGACGGTGGTGTTTCGAGATGCCAGCGGCGCGCCGTTCCTGGCCTTGTGCATGAACGCGGATGTCAGCTTCCCGCAAGCGGCGTTGAGCTGGTTCGCCGGTTTTTTGGGCGACGATGCCGGCGCGGGGGAAACGGCGGTGCCTGCCCCTGCGCCCTCCGTGCCGGCCGCACGAGACATGCCGCAGACCGCGGACCTGGATGGCCTGGTCGACAGCATCATCCGCGATGCCATCGTGCGCCATGGCAAGCCGGTGCGCGAGATGACGCGCGAAGAAAAGCTGGACGCGCTGGAAGTGATGGCCGGGCGCGGGGTGCTGATGGTGCGCGGCGGCGTGGCCAAGGTCGCGCAGGCGCTGAGCGTGTCCCGCTACACCATCTACAACTACCTGGAACGGCTGCGGCAGCGCGAGGGTTTGTAAGGGGCCACAGGCTACGCCTGATGACGTTTCCCTTAAAGATCAACTTTTTGTTGAAATATTGCACGATGCTTGCATAATTGGAGCCGGTGCCTGGCTGCGCACGCCTCCGAAGACAGCCTTTAGCCGTCGGCGGCATGCGGCGCAACCCGGCACGCGCACGTCCATCAATTAAACAAAAAGTTGAAACCTCCGGGGGGTTCCATGGATATCGCACGTCGTGATTTCTTCAAACGGGCAGGGACGGCGACCGTTGCGTCCGCCTTCGCGTCGCAGCTGGCAGGCTGCAATGGCGGGGGCATGTCGGATGCCGTTGCATCCACCATCCTGCCGGCCAAGGCCATGTTCCCAGGCGTGGCGAACAAGGTCTTCCTGAACGGCGCGGCCGATCATCCGTGGAACCAGTACGCGGTGGATGCCATGAAAAACTATGCCGAGGCCAAGCTGTCGCTGGGCAGCGGCTCGGTCACCGCCACGGGCAAGTTCGCGACCCTGATTAATGCCGATGCCGACGAAGTCACGTATGTGCCGTCGACGTCGATGGGCGAGTATCTGGTCACCCAGGCGCTCGGGTTGCCGGAGTCGGGCGGGCGGGTCGTGACGGACGCCTTGCACTTCGTGGGCTCGTTCTACATGTACGAGCAGTACCGCAAGCAGGGCCTGGACGTCGTGACGGTGCCGATGGACAGCGACTACAAGATTTCGATGGCCGCGATGGATGCGGCGATCGTGCCTGGCACCAAGCTGGTGGCGGTGTCGCATGTGTCGCTCTACAACGGCTTTGAACATGACATGAAGGCGCTGTGTGACCTGGCGCATTCGCGGGGCGCCCTGGTGTTTGTCGACATCATCCAGTCGGCCGGCACGGTGCCGGTGGATGTGAAGGCGTGGGGCGTCGACTTCGCGGCGTGTGGCACCTACAAGTGGTTGATGGGGGACTTCGGCTTTGCGTTCCTGTACGTGCGCAAGAGCTTGCTGCCGCAACTGAAGCGGCCCTGGTATGGCTATCGGCAGACCCGCAATTTTGCCGCGCCTATCCTGCATGTGTACCCGCTCGATCCGGCCGGGACCGTGCCGTATGAAAGCGTGCAGATCGACAGCGTGGCGGGCTACTTCATGGGGTCCTTTCCCGCGGCCGCGATCGAGACGGCGTGCGCGGCGTCGATCGACTGGATCATGGGCGTGGGCGTGGCGGCGATCCAGGAGTATCGGCAGCCCATGCTGCAGGCCTTGCAGACCGGCCTGCGCGGGAAGGGCTTCCGGGTCGTGACACCCGCCAATTCGCGTACGCCGATCGTGACGGTGGCCTATGCGAACGCGGCCAGCCTGCAGCCCCGGCTTGCCGCGGCCAAGGTCGAGATCACGCTGCGCGCCAACCACGCGCGCGTGTCGCCGTCGGTCTTCAACGACATGAACGACATCAACGTCTTTCTCAACGCCATCGGCAATCCTTGATCCCTTACGCGGAGTTTCAACCATGCACGTCACTCTTTCCAAGCTGACCCTGGCCGTCCTGATTGCTGCGGGCGTGTCGGCCTGCGCCGGTCCGTCGATGGCGCCCGAGTACAAGAATTCCGGCAAGATCCTGCCCACGACGCTGCCCTTTTCCGAAGCGGTGCAAGTCGGTGGCCTGTTGCTGATGTCGGGCCAGATCGGCAATCTGCCGGGCACCTTGACCCTGGCTTCGGGCGGCATGCCTGCCGAAGCCACGCAGGTCATGGAGAACATCAAGACCACGCTGGAAGCGCATGGCTACAGCATGAACGACGTGGTCAAGTGCACGGCGATGCTGGCCGACATGAAAGAGTGGGGCGCCTTCAATCAGGTCTACGAAAAGTATTTCCAGAAGGGGCGCTACCCGGCACGCAGCGCGTTCGGCACGTCGGGGCTGGCGTTCAATGCGCGGGTCGAAGTCGAATGCATTGCGGCAAAGTCGTCACCCGCGACATAACTGCTATATCGGCGGCGCGGGGTGCGCCGTGGCCAGCGTGACTAGAATGGGTTCAACAAGAACACCCTCTGGAGACCATTGTGACCATCCGCCTTTCCCGCCGTGCTTTCACCACCACCTTTGCGGCCGCCGTGTCGGCGTCGCTGGTGGCCGGCCTGCCGCTGACCGCCCTGGCTCAGGCCTATCCTTCCAGGCCCATCTCCGTTGTCGTGCCCTATGCGGCCGGCGGCGGCGTGGATATCGTGACCCGCGTGGTCGCGCAGGACCTGGGCACCGCGCTGGGGCAGACCGTTGTCGTTGACAACAAACCGGGCGCATCGACCAACATCGGCATGGCGGCCGTGGCGAAAGCCGCGCCGGATGGCTACACGCTGCTGACCGCGTCGCCGACCCTGGCCAGCAATGGCGCGCTCTTCAAGCAGTTGGGCTTCGATCCCGCATCGGACTTCACGCCCATCGGCAAGATCGGCTATTCGCCGCTGGTGATCGTGGTCCCGGCCAATTCGCGCTTCAAGACGCTCAAGGAACTGATCGACTACAGCAAGGCGCATCCGGAAGAACTGTCGTACGGGTCGGCCGGCAGCGGCAGTTCGGGTCATCTGGCCAGCGCCCTGCTGATCCAGGAAACGGGTGCAAAGGCGATCCACGTGCCGTACAAGGGCGGCAGCCCGGCCATTACCGATCTGATCGGTGGCCGTCTGTCCTTCATGTCGATCAATCCGCTGGAAGTGCTGGCGCATGTGCAGGCCGGCAAGCTGCGCGCGCTGGCGGTCTATGGCACCAAGCCGACCGATGCCTTGCCGGAATTGCCGACGACCGCGTCGCTGGGCTGGCCCAAGCTGGATGCGACGGTGTGGTGGGGCTTGATGGGCCCGAAGGGCATGCCGAAAGACGTCGTGCAGCGGTTGAAC
Organism: Pigmentiphaga litoralis; assembly: GCF_013408655.1. Taxonomy (NCBI): domain Bacteria; kingdom Pseudomonadati; phylum Pseudomonadota; class Betaproteobacteria; order Burkholderiales; family Alcaligenaceae; genus Pigmentiphaga; species Pigmentiphaga litoralis. Next base: position 3,694,896 of record NZ_JACCBP010000001.1, on the reverse strand, counting down.
AGCGACCTGCAGAAGACGCTGGCGCGCAAGGACGTGCAGGAAAAGCTGGCGGCGCGCGGCGCGATTGTCGAGACCGGGACGCCCGAGCAATTTGCGGCATTCAATACCGCCGAGATCACCAAGTGGCACAAAGTGATCAAGGACGCCGGCATCCAGGCCGACTGATGTCCACCTTGCGCAACGCGGTCAGGAGAAAAACATGAAGCGGCATCTGTGGGTGGTGGGGCTGGTCGGGACGGTGTTGGCCGGCTGCGGTCAGGCTCCGATGGGATCGGTTGGGCCGGGCGCGCAGCGCAGCGCGGCCGGTGCGGTCGGTGCAGTCCGTGCGCCGTCGTCATTGGCCGGCGAGCGGGCGACGTTGGCGCCCACCGGCGCCTTGCGGGTGGGCGTGTACCGCGGCAGCCCGACGTCCTTGCTGGTCGACAGCGCGGGGCAACGCACCGGTGTGTCGTATGAACTGGGCCAGTTGCTCGGGCAGCGTCTGCAGGTGCCGGTGCAGGTGGTGGAGTACAGCCGCGTGGCCGAAGTCATCGATGGCCTGAAGGCCAATCAGGTCGACTTCACGGTGACCAATGCGTCGGCTGCGCGTGCGCAGATCGTGGACTTCAGCAAGCCGCTGATCAATCTGGAGCTGGGCTACCTGGTGCCGGCCAAAAGCCGGGTGCAGGCGGTGGCCGATGTCGACGGATCGGGCATCCGGGTCGGCGTGACCGAAGGCAGTTCGTCGCAAGGCGTGCTCGGACGACAGTTCAAGAACGCGCGGGTGGTGCCGGTGCCGTCGCTGAAGGTGGCGGCCGACATGCTGCAATCCGGTCAGCTGGATGCGTTTGCGACCAACAAGGCGATCCTGAACGAACTGGCCGACACGGTGCCGGGCGCGCGGATCCTGGACGGCCGATGGGGGCTGGAGCACATGGCGATCGCGATCCCGAAGGGCCGCGAAGGCAGCCTGCCGCAGCTCGATACGTTCGCGCAGCAATTGCAGATGGACGGCACGCTGGCGGCAGTGATCCGGCGGGCGGGGTTGCGGGGGACGGCGGCGCCTTGAGGGTGGCGGCGGGCATGACGCTTGCGGCCGGTACGGCATGCCTTTGATTCCGGACCTGCCATGACTTCCCCCGACGCCTTCCTGCTTGCCGCCAACGATTGGGTGCCCAACAACGCGCGGCTGCCCGTGCTGCTGTATCGCGCTGCCATCGAACCCGATGCTGACGATCCCGCCGCGGCGTTTGAACGCGCGTTTGCCGCCAACGGCTGGCCGCCCGAATGGCGCGATGGCATCTTCGACTATCACCACTTCCATTCCACCGCGCACGAAGTCCTGGGCGTGTCGAAAGGCCGGGCCACCGTGATCCTGGGCGGGCCGGATGGCCGCAAGGTCGATATCGCGGCAGGGGATGTGATGGTGCTGCCCGCAGGAACCGGCCATTGCCTGGACCATGCGGACGGTGACTTCGAGGTGGTGGGCGCGTATCCCGCCGGGCAGAAGTGGGACATCTGCCGCCATGCGCTGACGCCCGATGCCCTGCGCAAGATGCTTGCATTGCCCATCCCCGATCAGGACCCGGTGGTCGGCAAGGGCGGTCCGCTGTGCAAGGCGTGGGACGAGCCGGGCAAGCAGATGTTGTGAGCCCCCTTATTTTTCCGTGAGTTCAAACCCTTCACGCGCCAGGCTTTCGCCGTTCACCAGCAGTTCCAGTTCGTGCCGTCCCGGCTGGTGCGTGCGGGTCGACAGGTTGCGGAAGGCCTGCTTGCGGGTGATTCGGATGGATCCATGGGCCGGCAAGGACAGGGACTTGAGCTTGAATACCTTGCCCGATGCCACGCCGGATTTCTTGACGTAGTGAACGCGGTAGTCGATCACCAGCGTCTGCGGCCGGTCCACCTGTGACGTCAACGTGAAGTCCATGACGACGGTGCCGCCAACGGCAATGGTGGATGGCGTCAACGAAAAATCGTGCACGACGACTTCGGGTGCGTCGCCCGCGCCGATCACCGCCAAGGCTCGCCTGTCACCTTGTTTAATCAGCGTGCGCAGCGCATGGCGTGCGATCCATGCCGTGCGGGCATCGTCCAGCGGCCAGCTTTCGATCCGGTCCAGCACCCAGGTAGGGTGCAGCTTGGTGACGTCGTTCAGATGATTGGCCACCGACTTGCGCACGTACAGGCTGTCATCCGCACGCAGCGTGTCCAGGATGGGGGCAGCTAGTTCCGGATCGTTGACGATTGCATCCAACCGGAATGACCACGGCAGGCGCGGGCGGCAGCCTTCGCTCGCCAGGCGCCGGACGTGCGCATTGGCGTCATGGGCCCAGGTCTCCATGATGGCCAGGGCACGTTGCGGGTCCGCGCGCAAGAATGGACGGATGCCGAATTCCGATGACCCGAAGGGTGTGAAGAAACGCAGTGCTTCCATGGACGCATCGAAGTGATCGAGGCCGTGACACGCCACGTAGTCCGGCAGGATCATCGAGACAAAGGCATGGTCGATGCGCGGCGCGACCGCTTTGAGGATCTTCAGCGCACTGAGGAAATCCTGCGGCAGGGTGGTATGCAGGCTGGTCGTTGTCTGCCGCAACCTTTCCATCAGGCTGAGCGCGTCCAGGTCCGTCGTGGCCAGGGCCAGGAAGCGCGCGGTATCGAAGCGCGGGTACACCGCCTTGACCTGCGCCGCGATGTGCTCGAGGCGGGCCTGATCGAACATGGCTTTGAGGGCAGGTGCGGGCGCGTCGGACATGGAATGGACCCAGGCAAGTCAGCGTGGAATGGCAGGATTTGAAACCAGCCAGTGCGAACAGCCACTGCCAGTCGGCCCTGCAGTGTAGACGCGGGTTATCCATGAGGCCGCCCGCAGCGGGTAGACTGGCGACCTTTCCGTGCTTTAGAGGTCGCCATCATGTTTGTCAAAGCCTTGCGTGTCGGTCTGGGTCAGTTGATCGTTCTTGGTGACGCGCTGTCGCGTCCGCGCCCCCAGAAGCGCTCGGCGCAGGGCCAGGCGCAGGTGGAAGCCGAAGCGGCCCGGCTGTCCTTGTACCAATTGCACGCCTGCCCGTTCTGCGTCAAGACGCGGCGCGCCGCGCATCGACTGAATGTGCCGCTGACCTTGCGCGATGTGAAGCGTGATCCGCAAGCGCGCCAGGAACTGCAGGCGGGCGGCGGCAAGATCAAAAGTCCGTGCCTGCGCATCGACGATGCCAAGGGCACGCGCTGGATGTACGAGTCCAAGGACATCATCGCGTACCTGGACCAGCGGTTCGGCCAGATCGCCTGATGGACGCAGCCGGCGCAACCTGCGCCGCGACTGCGCCGTCCTAGTCCCGTCCCAGCCGGGTCCCAACCGCGTCCTAGCTGCGTCCCACCCCCTCCTTTTTTCCTGCGTCCTAGTCGCGTCCCAGCGTAGTCCCAGACTCGTCCTACCCGCGTCCTACCCCAGGATGCCGGTCCACACCTGCAGCTGCGCCACCTTGGGCACTTCGGCCGTCACGACGTCAGCCGTGTCACCCACCCCGATCTGCACTGACCGGGCCTGCGCAGGCTGGTACGCTGGCCAGGTGCTGCCCGACGCAAAGACGGGATTGCCGTCCCGCGCGAAGCTGACCAGCGACGCCATCATGCGCTGCGACAACGTGGCTTCGGCGGCGCCAGCCCCCACCTTGGTCCGATAGAAGTCCAGCCCATAGGTGCCAAAGATCATCGGCAATTCCGCGCAGTGCGGCACGCCCCGGGCCGGCGCCTTGATGGCATGCGCATAGGTGCCGTAACGCACGTTCCGGCCGGCGGCGGCCAGCTGGTTGGCGTAGCGATAGCCGTCGTAGCGCAGCAGGCCATCGCCGTAGATCTCGACATACAGGTCACCCGGAAGGGTGGACCGGCCTTCCGCCGCGGCAGCCGTTTCGTACGCGGCCATGACCCGTTCGGCATTGGCGGGCGAACCGGCCAGCCCGGTGATGGCGGTCAGCACCGCGGCGCGGGTCGTGGGCAATTCAGCGGTGGCGCGGGTGTTGGTCAACACGTTGAACAGATCAACGAAGAAGGTGCCTTCGGTCAGCGTGTTCATGATCAGCACTGGCGTGGACGCGGGCCAGTCATTGCGGGTCCAGTCTGTCAGGTAGCTTTTGCCGTCGATGATCGGTCCGGCCTTGGCCCCGCGGCCTGAGGTGAAAGTGGTTGGCAATGGCAACTGGTTCAGTTCGGATTCGCCTTGCTGCACGGTGGCCGCGGGCAAGGATGCCAGGCCGGCCACCGTCGTGCCCAGCCGGGCCGCGAGCAGTTCGGTATAGGCGGCGGCGTCCGTCAGGGTAAAGGCGCTGGGGCTGGCGGACCGGGCCGGGCTGAGCAGCACGGCTTTCCTGACCAGGCTGCGGGTGGTCGGGTGCTGCGCCAGGATGGCTGCGCTGGTGCCGCCCGCCGACTGGCCGGCCAGGCAGATGTTGGCCGCGTCGCCGCCGAACTGTGCAATGTTGGCGCCGACCCATTGCAGCGCCGCCATCTGGTCCTGCAGCTGCCAGTTGGCCTGCATGCCGGTGTCGGGATCGGTAAAGGCCGGGTGGCTGAGTGTGGCCAGTCCGCCCAGGCGAAAGGTGACAGTGACCACGACACACCCCATCGATGCCAGCGCCTGGCCGTCGACCAAGGGCAAGGCCGACGACCCGGTGCGCCATGCCCCGCCGTGCAGGAACACCAGCACTGGCAGCTTGCCGCCTTTGTCGGGCGTCCAGACGTTCAGGGTCAGGCAGTCTTCGCTCATGGCTTGCGGCGGCGTGTAGATCCACTGCACATAGGGCGGCAGCGTCTGCAGGCTGGAGGGGCCGAATTGCGTGGCATCGGTGATGCCGGCAACGGGCCGCACGGCCTTCGGCGACTTGAAGCGCAAGGCGCCCACCGGTGCCTGCGCATACGGAATGCCCTTGAAGGACAGCACGCCTGCCTGGGACGATCCCCGGAAGCTGCCGGAGGTCGTATCGGCCACACGGTCATCATCGCTGTCCGATCCGCAGCCGGTCAGGGGAAGGGCGACCAGCAGGCCGGCCATCTGCACGAAGCGCCGGCGGGACACGGCGGGAAAGGAAGGATCGCTGGGCAAGGACATGCGGACTCCGTCGAAGAACGTTCCGGGGTGGAACGGTGCGACGTCGATGATAGGTTCGCGTGGCGCGGCGTGAACGTCCCGCTGGGACAACGCAACGTCCCGGAAAGGCAACGTATCGGACCCTGCCGGACCTGGCTAGGTCCCCGTCGGAATGTCGATCGACACGACGCGGCCGGGCCGGCCGTATGACTGCAGCCGCTGATGCAGCGCGTCGATGAAGAGCCGTCCGCCCGGCGTCAGATGCCGGCGCGACGGATAGATCGCGTACATGCCGATGGCCGGCGGCGTCCAGGCCTCCAGTACACGGCACAGGGCTCCGGTGGCCAGGTGGGAGATGCATGCGCCGGCCGGCAACTGCGCAATGCCCAGGCTGCGCAAGGCGGCATCGGCCACCAGCGCCAGGCTGTCGGCCTTGAAGCGGATATCGACGCGCGTGTGCGCCGTCTCGCCAGTGGCATTTTCAAACGACCATTGCTCGGGCGCATCGTGAAAGGTCCACCCGATGGCGGGCGCGCCATCCAGATCGTGCGGTGACGTCGCGTGGCGATAGGCCTCGGCAATGGCCGGGGCCGCCACCAGAATGTACGGAAAGTCGACCAGCTTGCGCGCGACGAAGCCCGCGTCCTTGAGCGGCCCGATGGCGGGCAGGATGACGATGTCGGCCGAGGCCTGCTGCGCCTCGGGACGGCCGCTGTAGGTCGACAGCGAAATATGCAGGCGCGGGTGCAGCGCCGCCAGTTCGATCGCCAGCGGGCCGACTTCGGCCACGGCCAGCGCGATGGGACAGGACACCTGCAAGGTACCGCCTGGCGATTCCAGGCTGTGCGCCGCGAAGGCAAAGGCGGCCTGCGCCTCGGCGCGGATCGCGCGGGCATGTTCGACCAGGCGTTGGCCCACCGCGGTCACGTCAAAGCGCCGCGAATTGCGCACCAGCAGGCTGACGCCCAGGCGTTCTTCCAGCGCCTGCACGCGCCGGCTCATGACGGATTTCGACCTTCCGGGGTTGCGGCTGGCGGCGCTGAATCCGCCGGCTTCGACCACTTCCAGCAGGATCATCAGATCGTCAATATGCTCGACGGGTGGGGTCATGGGCGGCTCGTGATGGAAGGGGCGAAGTGCACGCGTCGGATCACGGCAGAGTATCGGGTGGCGCGGGCTTTGTCCAAATCCGCAAGGTGCCCGGCATGAAATCCATTCATGGACAACCTCAACGAATGTCGTTTGCGGCGCTCAGCCGCGGCTCGCACACTTCGACCTGCATGCTCGCTGACAGGACCGCAGAGCCAGTTCACTGGCCGGTCCGGTGCGCAAGGAATTGCCGTGCAATCCGCAACCATCTCCCCGCCCGTGGACACGCCCTGGTATCGGGCATTGAGCAAGAAGCAGTGGCAGATTTTGATCGCATCCAACCTGGGCTGGATGTTCGATGGCTTCGAGAATTACGCCCTTATCCTGACCGCCGGTACGGTCATGCTGCAGCTGCTGCCGCCCGAACAGCACGCCTCGCTCTCGCTTTACGTGGGCGCGGCCATCGGCATCAATCTGCTGGGATGGGGGGTCGGCGGCATGCTGGGTGGCATCCTTGCGGACTACATCGGTCGCAAGCGCATGATGGTCATCGCCATCCTGGCCTATTCGGTGATGACGGGGCTATCTGCGTTCGCCTGGAACTTCTGGTCGTTTGTCGTGCTGCGGTTTCTGGTCGGTGTGGCGGTCGGATCGGAGTGGGCGACTGGCAGCTCGATGATGGCCGAGCTGTGGCCCGACCGCGCGCGGGGCAAAGGCGCGGGATTGATGCAATGCGGCCTGGGGCTTGGATTCTTCGTGGCCGCCCTGGCATGGTTGTTCATTGCCCCCATTGGCGAACATGCCTGGCGCGCCATGTATCTGCTGGGTGTGCTGCCGGCGCTGTTGACGCTGTGGATACGCCGCGCAATTCCTGAATCGGCGTTGTGGGAGGCCGTGAAGGCCAAGCGCGATGCGGCCCGTGAACGCCTGCGTAGCGGCAGTGCGCTGTCGACGTCCGACGAACAATTGACCCGCTTCACGCTGACCGATCTGTTTACCGACACGACGGTGCGGCGGCGCACGATCCTGGTGTTCCTGATGTCGCTGGCCACCACGGTGGGCTTCTGGAGCGTGTCGACCTGGGTGCCGCCCTTTATTGCGTCGGTGGCCGGACGGGCCGGACTGCCGGCAGCCAAGTGGGCAAGCTATGCCGGTATGGCGTACACGCTGGGGTCGATCACGGGCTACGTGCTGCTGGGCTTCCTGGCCGATGCATTGGGCAGGAAGCCGGTCACCATCGCCTTCTTTGTGCTGGCTTTCGTGATGACGCCCATCCTGTTTTTCACCACGACCAATCCCTATTGGCTGTTGATGCTGGCGTTCGTCAGCGCCATCTTTTCCAATGGCCAGTACACCTGGATGCCGGTCTGGCTGCCGGAGCTGTACCCGACCCGCATGCGGGCCACGGCCCTGGCGTTCGCCTTCAATGCGCCGCGCTTTTTGGCCTTTCTGGGACCCTTGCTGGCGGGGGCCATGATCGTGTCCTTCGGGGGCTACGGGCAGGCGGCAATGGTGCTGGTGTCGGTCTATGCGCTGGGCATTCTGGCCGCACCCTTTCTGCCAGAAACAAAGGGCAAGCCGCTGCCCGAATAACGCGCGCCACGGTTGTCGTGGCAGTTCGGCATGTTTGTTGCTACAAGCAATAAAAAACTGCGAGGCTGGACTGTCATGACGACCGCTGTATCCCGCTCGCTGAAGCGGCACCCCATCGCCTTGGGCGTGCTGCTGTTCCTGATCCTGCTGGTGCTGCTGTTTGACTGGAACTGGCTGCGCCATCCGGTCGAACGCTACATCTCGAACAAGACCGAGCGCACCTTTACCCTTGGCCATCTGGACGTCGACCTGGGCTTTCCCACGGTTGTGCGGCTGACCGACGTGTACTTCAGCAATGCGGACTGGGGCCGCAAGGAACCGATGGGCAAGGCTGGTCAGGTCGAATTTTCGGTGTCCCTGCCCAGCCTGCTGAGCGACAAGATCTTCATTCCGCGGCTGGCCGTGTCCGACGCGGAAGTGGTGATGGAACTGGCCAAGGATGGCCGGCGCAACTGGCGGCTGTCCGAGCCCGATGACACCAGCCCGGGCCGCGCCCGCATCGGGTCGCTGGCCGTGAACGACACGCGGCTGCGCTTCTACCACTACGGCAAGAACCTGGAAGTGGCGGTGGATGTGGACACCTTCGATCCGAAGGCGCAGGTCGAAACCCGGGATGCCGATGCCAAGCCCGAGAACGCGTCGTTCACCACTCGCTATGCGATCCACGGCAAGTACAACGATGCGGACTTTGCGGGCGAAGCGATCGCCGGCGACACGCTGACCTTCCAGGAATCCGGCACGCCGTTCCCGCTCAAGGGCTATCTGGAAGCTGGCACCACCCGCTTCGATGTGGACGGGCAGATCGCCGACGTGGTGAACCTGTCGGCCATCGATGCGCGCATGAAGATCCGCGGCGAGACCCTGGCCAATCTGTATCCCTTCATCCTGCTGCCGCTGCCCGCGTCGCCTCCGTATGCGCTGGAAGGCCATCTGAAGATGGACGGCAATCGCTACACGATGGACGAGCTGCGCGGCAAGATCGGATCGTCGGACGTGACCGGGAGCGGCACCTATGAGAAACGCGAACCACGTCCGTTATTGACGGCCAACCTGAACAGTGACCTGCTGGACGTGACCGACCTGGGGCCCCTGATCGGCGTGAGCAAGAAGCACGACGGCGCGACGCCGCCTGTCAGCCAGTCCGACACGCAGACCCGCGCGACCGCCAAGGCCAAGGACAAGGCAACCCAGACGCGGCTGCTGCCCACGCAGCAGTTCCAGCCCGAACGCTTCAAGGCGATCGACGCCGCCTTCGATCTGAATGCCAGCAAGCTGGAAGTGCCGGGCAAGCTGCCACTGGATAGCCTGAAGGTGTCGTTGCGCCTGAAAGACGGCGTGCTCAAGCTGGAGCCTTTCAACGTCGGGCTGGGGGATGGTGCGGTGATCGCGCGCATTACGCTGGACGCCAGTGGCGAGCCAATCAAGGCGGACGCCGTGATCGATGTCAAACAGGTCCGCCTGTCGCGTCTGCTGCCGGCATCGGACAAGGTCGCGCCAAGCACGGGAACGTTGGGGGGACGGATCAGCCTGCGGGGCACGGGCAGTTCGGTTGCCGAATTTGCTGCCAAGGCCGATGGCCAGATCAGCGCGGCCGTATCAAGAGGACGCGTGTCCAACCTGATCGACGCGGCCAGTGGCCTGAACGGCGGCAAGGTCATTGCCCTGTTGGCCGGCGGGGATGAGCAGATCACCTTGCGGTGTGGCGCGGCCCTGTTCGATGTGAAGCAGGGCAAGGGCACATCCACGTTGTTCGTGGTCGATACGGAAGAGACGCAAGTGCTGGGCGATGGCGGCTTCGACCTGGCGGCCGAGCGCATCAACTTCACGCTGGCGCCGGAACCCAAGAACCCGGGTTTCCTGTCGGCCCGCACGCCGCTGAATATCCACGGCAGCTTTCTGTCGCCGCAGTTCGACCTGGAAAAGAAACCGCTGGTGGCGCGTGCCGTGGGCGCCGCGGCGTTGGCGGTGATTGCCGCGCCCCTGGCGGCGTTGATCCCTTTCATTGAGACCGGACCGGGCGAAGACACCGATTGCAGCAAGGTGTGGAGCAAGGTGCCCGCCGCCCGTGCGGGGACGACAGGCGGGAAGTGATGCGGGGAAAGGCCTGACGCCCGTCACGCGGCAGACTTGCCGCATGCCGGCGTCTGCCTGAGCGTGCTCAATCCAGCGTGATGCCCGATTCCGCCACGATCTTTGCAAAACGGGTCGAGTCCGCGGCGGCTGCCTTGGTGATGTCGGCCGGGGTGCCGCGCCAGGATTCAAAGCCGAAGTTGGCCATCCGCGCCAGCACGTCCGGCTCGGCCAGCGCCTGGTTCACGCCGGCGTTGATCTTGTCGACCGCCGCCTTCGGCATGCCGCGCGGGCCGAACAACGCCACCCAGGTTTTCAGTTCGAAGTTGGCCGGGCCGCCGGCTTCGCTGACGGTCGGGATGTCGCCATACTCGGCCAGCCGCTTGGGCGCAGCCAGGGCCAGCAGCTTGACCTTCTTGGCCTTGTACAGCGGCCCCGCCGTGGCGGCGCTGCCGAAGGCCCAACCCACTTCCCCATTGGCCACCGCGGTGTAGAGCTGCGGCAGTTCCTTGAATGGCACGTGCGTCATCCGTGCGCCGGTGGCCGTTTCCAGCATGGCGCTGCCCACGTGCGCCACGCTGCCGATGCCCCAGGTGCCATAGGTCATTTTGCCTGGACTGGCCTTGGCGGCGGCGACCAGGTCCGCCACCGAATTCCACGGTGAATTGGCGGGGACCACGATAAAGAAATGCGTCCAGTACAGCGGCGCCACGGGTTCGAAATCTTTCGCGGGATCAAAGGGCAACTGCTTGTACAGATGCGGCTGCAAGGCCATGTGGGTGTTGTCCACTTCAAGCAGGGTGTAGCCGTCGGCTGCCGCCCGTTTCACCGATTCGATCGCCAGCCAGCCATTGGCGCCAGGCTTGTTTTCGATCACCACTTGCATGCCCGCCGACTGGCTGAGCTTTTCGCCGACATGGCGCAGCACCGCATCGGGACCGCTGCCGGCCGAGTACGGCAGGACAGCGCGAATGGAACGGCTGGGGTAGGCCTGCTGGGCGGCGGCGGGTTGCAGTCCCGACGCGACAAGCAGGCAGGCGGCGGCAAGGCCGCGCAGGCTGAAGGTCATGGTGGTCTCCGGAATTATTGTGGTGTGGGGTAGGACGATCAGGACACCGGCAGGGCGTCCGCAGGAGCGGCCGTGGCAGGTGCGGTCGGTGCGGCAGGTACGGCGGGCATGTCGCCGGCCTGGGCTTCCCAGGCGCGGGTAAAGTGGGGATCGCGCTGGCGCAGATCATCGTGACTGACCTGCCCGGTGCGGCGCATGTAGTCGTAGGCGAAAGCCACCGGGTCCAGCGGCAACTTGTCGGCCACGTTTTCGTACCAGTCCAGGCTGCGTGCGGCCGCCTGCTGGAAGCTGGATGACGCCGGGCGGCGGGTCGCCTCGAAGGCCGCAAAGGCGGCGGGCACGTCACCCGGATGCGCCACCAGCCCGCGATGCAGGGCGATCGCATCCTGCATGGCCATGCGCGTACCGGACCCGAGCGAGAAGTGCACGGTGCGCAGGGCATCGCCCAACAGCACGATGTTGCGATGGGTCCAGCGTTCATTGCGCACGATGTTCGCCTCGAACCAGAGCGAACGGTTGGTCAGCAGTTCGTTGCTGCCCAGGTCGGCGCGGAACACGTCCGCGCAATAGTCGCGGCTGGCCTCTTCACTGGCCTGGTCGAGCCCTGCCCGGCGCCACGTATCGGGGTCGACCTCGACCAGAAACGTGCTCAGGTCCGGACTGTATTGGTAGGCATGGGCGATGAAGACGCCCGCCGGGGTGTCGCGAAAGATGAGCGATACCGGATGAAAGCGCTGATGCGTGCCGTACCACGCGAACTTGTTGCGGCGCTTGTCGAAGGTCGGCTGGAAATGATCCGCATACTGAGTACGCACCGCGCTGTTGCCCCCGTCGCTGGCGATCAGCAGGTCGCAGTCGGCCGCCAGCGCATCCACGTCGGTGATCCGTTTGCCATACTCGATGCGCACCCCTTCAGCTTCGCAGGCCTGCGACAGCACGTTGAGCATGTCGATGCGCGCGGTGCGCGAGAAGTGGTTGCCGTGCAATTGCACATGCGTGCCCCGGTGCACCACTTCCATGTAGTCGCACCGTTCGTGGCGGGCAATGAAGTGTTCGAAGAACACGGGGTCGGCGTCCTTCAGGAAAGCCAGGCCGACGTCCGAGAACACGACGCCCCACCCGTAGGTCGCGCCGCGCGCATTCTGCTCGAAGATCCGGATGTCGTGCGACGGGTCGTGTTTCTTGGCGAGCAGGGCAAAGTACAGGCCGGCCGGGCCGGCGCCGATGATGGTGATTTTCATGCGGGCACCTTCAGGTCGTGAGTGCGGTGGGGGGAGCGGCCACCGGGACGGCGGCGGCGGATGACGAGGCCGTTTCCGATTCCAGCAACGCTGCAATGCGGGCCTTGAGCGCGGGCTTGTCCACCTTGCCAACGCGGGTCAGCGGAAAGGCATCAATGATCTCGATGCGTTCGGGGCATTTGTATCTGGCCAGCCCCTGCGCGACCAGGAAGGCGCCCAGTGTCTTGACGTCGGGCGCCGCGTGGCCCGGCCGCAGCACGACATAGACGCAGCCCTTTTCGCCGTAGAAGGCGTCCGGCATGGGCACCAGCTTGGCGTCGGCAATGGCGGGGTGCATGCTGACGAAGCCTTCGACTTCTTCGCAGCCGATCTTTTCGCCACCGCGATTGACGTTGTCGCGCAGGCGGCCTTCGAACGCGTAATAGGTGACGCCGTCAACGATATGGGCGGTCATCATGTCGCCGGTGCGGTAGTAGCCGTCGGACGTGAATGCCTTGGCGTTGGCCTCGGGCGCCTTGTAGAAACCCGGAATGGCCGACGGGCCCTTGAAGCACAGCTCGCCCATCTGCCCGGGTTCGACCGGCGTTTCGGTATCGGGCACGAGCAGGCGCAGGTCATCCAGCGGGCAGCCCGACGCACCTTGCGTGTGGTGGCGCGCAAAGGCGGGCGCATCCGGCCCGCTGCCCAGCAGCAGGCCTTCGGTAATGCCGAACAGGTTGGAGCAGGGCAGGCCCAGATGCGCTTCGAGTTGTTCGGACCGGCTCATGGTGGCGAACAGGCGCAGCGACGCCAGGTCATGGGTGCCCACGTCGCCATACGCCATGATCTGCGGCGCAATGGGGCCGATCGACAAGGCATGCGTCACCCGATGCGTGGCGATCAGTTCCAGCATGCGTGGCACGTCGACCTTGGGCATGAGCACGGTCGTGACCCCCAGTGCCACGGGCGGGATCAGGGCATACAGCTGGCCGGCGTTGTGCAGCAGGGGCAACGACCAGATGACGCGGCTGTCCGCCGTGATGCCATACACCTTGGCCCAGCCGACGGAATGGCCCAGGTATTCGCCATGAAAGCGGGGAATGATCTTGGGCACGCCGGTCGTGCCGCCCGACAATTGGAAGCTGAGCACGTCGCGCGGGCTCAGCCTGAGCTGCGCCAGGCGTTCGCGCGCCGCCGCCAGCGGCATGGTGTCGATCAGCGCGTCGAGCGATGTGTGGTTGCCCGGATCGTTGCCACGCGCAACGATCAGGTGCTGCAGCGACGCGTGCCGTTCGCGCATCTTGCCGGCGAACGCCACCAGGTCGAAGGTCCCGATGTCCGCTTGCACGAAGTAGCCGCGGGCGTCAGATTGTTCGGTCAATTGGCCAATTTCGACTTCGCGATGCTGCGGCACGGAACAGACCGGAATGATGCCGGCCTTGTAGCAGCCCAGCAGGGCCAGCACCGTGTCGATCGTGGTGCCCATCTGGAAGATGGCGCGATCGCCGCTGTGCAAGCCCAGGTGAAGCAGGGCGGCGGCCAGCCGATCGGTTGCCTCGTCCAGCTCGCGAAAGGTCAGGGTGCGTTCATCGCTGATGAAGGACGGTCGATCGGGATACGCGGCGGCGGTGTCGCGTAGCGCGTCGCCCACGGTGCGGCCTTGCCAGGCGCCGGCGGCGACCCAGGTTCTGGCCAACGGTTCATCGGGGTAGACGATCCCTTCAAGGGGATTCTGTATCGGCAACATGGGTGTCTCCTTCCTGATCGTTGCGTCAGGCGGCCAGCGGTACGATCCGCACGACATCGCGGTCGAAGGTTTCGATCGTGCCCTGCAGCCCGCCGGTGAACAGGCCATACCAGACGGCCGGCTTGAGCCCGAGCGCCTTGCGGCGGAATTCGACCGGGGCATCGGCTTCGATCACGGTGTAGTCCGGCCCGCGTTCGACCCGGCAGTCCGGGCGGCTTGCGGCGTCGTCCACCAGCGACGCGAACTCATCGACCCGGGGCACAAAGATGCGGACGGCCTTGCCCTGCGGCAGCGCCTGCCGTGCAGCAACCAGGTCGCCCTTGCGCGCCCAGATGTCGTCGATGTGCGTGACCCGGTCCCCGCGCTGCGCGGCCGCGTCTTCGGCCTGCATCGCGGCGTCCAGCGTCAGCGCGGCGTCCGTTGCGTCGATGGCGTCCAGCGCCCGCAGCTTGCGGGTGAACTCCACGAAGTAGCCATTCGGATCCCGCACATAGATGGACTCGATCACCTCATGCCGGGTCTCGACCGACACCGTCAGGCCATGGCTTTCCAGCCGGGTCTTCCAGGCTTGCAGGGCTTCGGCGCTATCCACCAGCCACGCGGTGTGCGTTGCGTCGGCCACATGATCTTCAGGCAAGGGCGCATGGAACTCACGGCCCGCCATCGATGCTGGCGCGTCCGATCCCAGGTAGTAGAAAAAGGCGATGGTGCTGCCGTGACCGCTATCGAAAAAGAAATGCAGGAAGTCGGGATGCGTGGCCGGCCCCCAGCCGCGCGCCGAGATCACATGCACCAGCGGCAGGCCCAGCTTGTCGCGGTAGAAGGCAATCGTTTCGCGCAGCTTCCAGGTCGGACGCGCCGTGTGGTCGACACCCTGCAACAGCAGGCGGGTCGCCGAAAGATCCATGTAGGACATGCGGAACTCCAATAAGAAGGGCTTACAACGAAGCGGGGAAGGTGGCGCGCAGCCAGTCGGCCAGCAGCCGTCCGGCCTCGAGCCGGCCCGGCGCTTCGCCTTCCTTGAGCGCTCGTCCGTGGTGGTCACCGCGGATGCGTTCATGGCGTTTGTCGTGCGAACCGATGGCATCCACGATGGCGCGCACGTCACCGGGAAAGCAGGCCTGGTCGCCCGTGTACTCGACCACCAGCACGGGCTGCGTGATGGCCGGAGCCGTCTTGGCCAGCGTGGCGTTCGAGCTGATGCCCGACCACGTCGACAGCCAGCTTTCTGGGGTGCACTGCCGCGCGAAGCCCACCGCGCCATAGTTGGACGCGTAGGGATCACGGCCCCACAGCGACCCGAAGGCGCGGTCCGACGGATCCTTGCTCAAGTCGAAACAGCGCAGGTCGCCATCGGTGCGCCACACGTTGATGATGGGCGTGTGGGCGGCCGCGCGGCGGTCCTCGGGCGACGCATCGGGGCCGGCCGCCTTGACACGCTTGCGCGCGGCCAGGCGGGTGTCGATCAACTGATGCGCCAGCTTGTCGAGCCGTTCGACGCGGCGGCGCTGCGCCACGCGATAGCGTTCGACGAAGTCATCCGTGTACTGAGTGCCTTTGGGGCCACCATAGCCATTGGCCGGCGCGAGCGGATCGAGCGACGCGTCCACCGACAGCGGATCGGCTTCATCCGCGACCGACGGATCGATGCAGTTCATGAGCAGCGCGCCCTGGCCGGGATGCGGCCCGACCAGCACCAGGCCATCCACCTGCGGCATGTCCAGTTCCGCCAGGCCCGTGGAACGGCCACCCGGCGTGCGGGTGATCCGCTCCGCACCCGGCAGGGCGGACTGCTGCGTGTACAGCGCATACAGTCCCGCGCCCCCCGAATTGCCCAGCAACACGATGCGCCGGTAGCCGCGCCGCTTCAGCTCAGCCAGCCCGGCTGCCACGTCGTGCAAGGCGATTTCGTGTTCCAGGCGCAGGTCGTTGCCCACCGACCGCGGCGACTGCGACCAGGCCGCATAGCCCGCGCCGACGATGTCCGGGATCAGGTAATGGCAGGCCATGAATTCACGCGGATGCATGACGCAGACGACGGTGTCGGTGGGTGTGTCCGGCGTGTACAGCGACCCGCCAGTGGCCGCGCCATCATCGGTGCGCAGCACGACGTTTGTGGTTGTCACGCCGTCGGGCAGACCGCGCGGATTCCAGTCAGTGTTGAGCAGGCCGGCGGTGGCCTGCGCGGCGGGGGTGGACGTGTCTTGGGAGGTCATGATCGACAGCCGGCATGCGGCGCCCGTGATTGAACTGGAGTCAATCATAGGCTCGTTTTGACACTTGTGTGAATTAATTTACGTTAGTGTCAACCCGAATAGGGCGGGTGCGGAGGCGGTCGTCCTGGCAGGCGGCCGGCCCCGTCGATCAAACGCCGTCAGCGGCGTCGCGTGCTGGCGTCCACCTGCTCGGCCAACCGGGCCAAGCCTTCCTGCAGCATCCCGATCGACTCCGCCATGGTGGCCGGTGGCGGCGGCCGCCCATCGTCTCGCAGCAGCGACCGCATCGCGAATTCCGCCAGCGACTTGGCCACGTCTTCGGCCGGCATCCCGGCATCGGGCTTGAACCACCACGCCGACCAATTGCACATGCCCAGAATCGCAAACGCCGCGACCCGCGCATCCGGCGCCCGGAAGTCGCCACTGGCCACGCCCCGTTCGATCACGTCGACAAAGTGTTCGAGCAACGCGCGCCGCGCCGCCTGGGCCGCAGCCCGCCGTTCCGCCGGCAGGTCCTTTTCGCTGCGCTCCACCACGCGGAACTGCAGGGTATGCGTCAGGATCAGCGTGGCGTGCTGGATGACCAGCTGGCGCAGCGCTGCTTCGGGCGGCATGCCATCGCGCACCGACACCGAACTGGCCAGCGCGCTCGCCGCCTCGGTCACGTCCTCGGTCAGTGCTTCAAGGATCGCTTCCTTGCTGCGGAAGTAGTAGTAGAGCGCCGTGCGGCTGACACCCAGCACATCGGCAATGTCATTCAGGTTGGTGCCGCCGAACCCCTTCTCGATGAAGAGGCGCGAGGCGGCATCCAGGATGGATTGGCGCTGCAGTTCACTGCGGGGGCTGGCGCGGCGCGCGGTGGGTTCACGTTTCGGTCCCGACGTCGGGGGTGGCGCAGGGGTATGTGGGCTCATGGTCTGAACAAGCGAAATGACAGGACGGAACAGGCACGCGGCAGCGTACCCGGCACAGAGCTTACGCCATGTCGTCCGTCGCGAAAGCGCGGATGCGCCGGGACCTTGTCGAGCTCTCAGTGCTTTCCCTGAAAACCGGCGATCCGGTCGAATTCTTCTGGCACGAAAATAGCTTTGTCACTAAGCTTTCTACGTAAATTAGAACGCTATGGTGCATCCCTGTGGATGCGCTGCTCTCGAATGAACCAACCTAGTGCATGAGGAGTGCGGAAATGTCTAAATGGTCACGATTGGGATTCGTTTTTGGTGCAGGCGTGCTGAGCCTCGCGGCGACGGCTTCCAGCATGGCGGCGGACAAGACGGTCAAGGTCGGATTGGTCGTCGGTCTGACGGGAGCGGGTGCAGACATCGGGGAAAGCATGGCGCGTGGCGCTGACCTGTACGTCGCGCTTCACAAGAAGGATCTTCCGGCGGGTGTGAATGTGGAGTTGATCAAGCGTGACGACGGCAGCAATCCCGACCGCACCAAGCGGCTGGCGCAGGAACTGGTGGTGCGGGACAAAGTGCAGTTGCTGGCTGGCGTCACGCTGAGTCCCCAGGCATTGACGATCGCTCCGATTTCTACCGAAGCCAAAGTGCCGACCATCATCATGAACGCGACCACGGGGTCCTTGACCCGGTCATCGCCGTACTTCGTCAGAATGTCGTATGCCAATTGGCAGATGGCCTACACGGTGGGCGCCTGGGCCGCCAAGAACAACATCAACAGTGCGTACACCCTGGTCGCGGATTACGCGGCTGGCCACGACATGGAGGCGGGTTTCAAGCGCGGCTTCGAAGACAACGGCGGCAAGCTGGTCGGCTCGGACCGCACGCCCATGGCAACGACCGACTACCTGCCCGCGATGGCGCGCATCAAGGCCGCCGCGCCGAAGTCGCTTTTCGTGTTCACCTTGAGCGGCGCACCGAGCATCGCGACCATGAAGGCGTTCCGCGACTCGGGACTGCAGGACGCTGGCGTGCAGTTGCTCAGCACCGCGCAGAACGTGTCTGACCAGCAGTTGCCGCAAACCGGTCCGTCGTCCGTCGGCATGATCAACAGCGCCGTCTACATCGCTACGGATTCCCGCCCAAGCGCCCAGGCATTCCTGAGCGCCTTCAAGAAGGCCTACGGCCAGGACGCCTACCCGGACCTGCCCGCCGTTGCGGCCTGGAACGGCATGGAAGCCGTCTACGGAATCATCAAGAAGCATGGCGCGACGTTCACGTCCGAGCAAGCCATGGACGTGCTCAAGAACTGGAAGTCTTCCAACACGCCGGCAGGATCGATCTCGATCGATCCGGAAACGCGTGACATCGTCCATGACGTCAGCATGGCGCGCATCCAGAAGGTGGGCGACCGGTACGAGAACGTGGTGTTCGACGTGGTCAAGGACGTCAAGGATCCGTGGAAAGCCGTGAATCCGGAGAAGTGAAGGTCAACGCCTGATTCCCTGCATCGATAAAAGGACGAGAGCTTGGACGCCTTAACTATCTTGGTCAGTATCGCTTTCAGCGGCACGGCCTACGCCATGGTGCTCTATATGACGTCGGTCGGCCTGTCGGTCACGATGGGATTGCTGGGTGTCGCCAACCTGGCGCACGGTGCGTTCGCCGTTGCCGGCGGCTACTTCCTGGTGATGATCATGGACCGCCTGTCGGTGCCGTTCGGGTTCGCGGTCATCCTGGCGTGCCTGGCGGTCGGCGTGGTCAGTCTCGTCCTGGAGCGCCTGCTGTACACACGCATCTATCGCGCGACAGAGCTGGACCAGGTGGTGCTCAGCATGGGGTTGATCTTCATCACGACGGCGGTCGCCCATCTGGCCTTTGGGGCGCAGCCCGTCAGGGTCATGGTCCCCGCCGCAATATCGGGCCAGCTCTCCCCAGGCGCGGGCTTTTCGTTCCCGATCTATCGGATCTTTCTGATCCTGACCGGAGGCCTGGTGTTTGCCGCACTGTGGCTGACGATCGAAAAGACGCTTGTTGGCGCGCGTATCCGGGCCGCGGTGGATAACCGGGCCATGGCCGAGGCCATCGGCGTGAACAGCAAGCAGCTGTTTGCCGTCGTGTTCGTTCTGGGCAGCGTGCTGGCGGCGCTTGGCGGCGCGCTGGGCGCCGATGTGCTGGCGATCGAGCCGGAATACCCGCTCAAGCATCTCGTCTACTTCCTTATCGTCGTTGCCGTGGGCGGCCTGGGATCGGTCAAAGGCCCGTTCCTGGCTGCGCTGCTGCTTGGTATTGGCGACTCGGCCTGCAAGATCCTGGCACCCGAGTTCGGCGGCATCTTCATCTATGTCGCGTTGTTCCTCATTCTTCTGGCACGGCCTGGCGGCCTCTTCGGGCGCATATGACTCCTCAATCCGCAATCGATCAACTGTTGTCGGCCCGGCGCTTGCGGCCGATCGAAGCCTTGCCCTGGCTGCTTGCGCTGGCAGCGTATGCCTTGCTGCCGCAATACCTTCAGCTGGGTTCGCAGATTCTCATCATGGTGCTGTATGTCCTGTCGTTCGATCTGCTGCTGGGATACGGCGGCATCGTGACGCTGGGCCACGCGGCGTACTTTGGCGCCGGCGCCTACACGGCCGGCCTCCTTGCCCGGTACGGATGGAGCGAGCCGCTGACAGGCCTGCTTGCTGCCGGGCTGGTCGCCGGCCTGCTGGGCACCGTCGCAGGCGCGGTGATCCTGCGGACCAAGGGCCTGGCCTTGCTGATGCTTGGCATGGCCGTCTCGCTGCTATTGCTGGAACTGGCGAACCATGCCACCGGGATCACCGGCGGGGCGGACGGCCTCCAGGGGATGGTGGTCTCGCCCGTGCTGGGGCACTTCGATTTCGACATGTTCGGCAAGACCGCCTATGTGTACAGCCTCGTCGTGCTGGCCCTGGGCTGGATGCTGGTGCGTCACCTGATCAACGCACCCTTTGGCCGGTCGCTGGTCGGCATCCGGCAGAACCCGGCGCGCATGCAGGCCTTGGGCGTGTCGGTGTGGGGACGCCGGCTGACCGCATTCACGATCAGCAGCGCGCTGGCCGGCGTGGCAGGTGCGTTGTCGGCACAGACCAATCAATTCGTGTCGCTGTCCGTGTTCAGCCTTGAGCTGTCCGGCACCGCCATCGTCATGCTGGTGATGGGCGGCGTCGGCCGGATCTATGGAGCCTTTGTGGGCGTGGTCGTCTACATGGTGGCGCAGGACACGTTGTCGAAAGACCAGCCGGCATTCTGGCTGTTCTGGATCGGCCTGCTGCTGCTCGTGCTGGTGCTGTTCAACCGCGGCGGCCTGCTGGGAATGTGCGATGCGGTGCGGCGGCGCATCGCGCGCAAGGGAGACGTGTCATGACCGATGCCGTCATCGAGACACGCGGCTTGTGCCGTCAGTACGGCGCGTTCGTGGCCACCGATCACGTGGACTTTGCGATGAAGGCCGGCGACCGGCGCGCATTGATCGGACCCAACGGGGCAGGCAAGACGACGTTCCTCAATCTGCTGACCGGGCAGGTCATGCCGACCTCGGGAACCGTCTGGTTGAACGGCGAAGACGTCAGCCAGGTGCCCATGCATCGCCGGGTGAAGCGGGGCATTGCCCGCACCTTTCAGCTCAATACCCTGCTCCGCGAGTCGACGGTGCTCGAGAACGTGCAGCTTGCCGTCCTGGAGCATCGCGGGCAAGGCGGAAAGTTGTTCGGTGGCGCCCGCGCCCAGCGCGATGCCGCCGAATCCGCCATGGAGATCCTGGGCAGGCTGGCAATGACGGAACATGCCGGCCGCCGCGTGTCGGAGCTTGCCTATGGCCGTCAGCGTCTTGTCGAAATCGCCATTGCGCTCGCCTTGCAGCCGAAGGTCCTGTTGCTGGACGAGCCCGCGGCGGGCGTGCCGCCTGCCGACTCCCATCTCGTGCTGGATGTCATTGCCGCGCTGCCGGACGCTATCGCCATCCTTATCATCGAACACGACATGAAGCTGGTCTTCCGTTTCGCAGAGCGGATCAATGTGCTGGTGCAAGGGCGGATGTTGATGGAAGGAACGCCTGCCGACATTTCTTCGGACCCCAGGGTTCGCGAGGTGTATTTGGGGAAATCACATCATGGCTGAAGCGATACTCGAGATCCGTGATCTGTCCTCGGGATGGGGCGACACGCAGGTCTTGTCCGGGGTGTCCCTCTCGCTGGCTCACGGCGATGTGCTCGCGATTCTTGGGCGCAATGGGGTAGGAAAAAGTACCTTGCTGTCGACGGTGGTCGGACGGGCCACGCACCGCTCCGGCACGGTCACGCTGGCAGGCCACGGCATCGAAAAGCTGGCCGTCTACGAACGGGCCAAGCGGGGCATAGGCCTCGTGCCGCAGGAGCGCGAAATCTTTCCGTCTTTGTCGGTGCGAGAAAATCTTCTGGTCGCCGCCAAGCCTGCCGCCCACGAGGCCGCGCAGCCTTGGACGCTTGATCGGGTGATCGACCTGATGCCGAGGCTGGGCGAGCGAATCAACAATGGCGGCTCGCAACTGTCGGGGGGCGAGCAGCAGATGCTGAGTATCGGCCGCGCGCTGATGGGGAATCCTTCGCTGCTGCTGCTGGACGAGCCGATGGAGGGCCTGGCCCCCGTGATCATCGATGGCCTGGTCGCCGCCTTGCATCGCCTGCGGGCGGAAAGCAGGCTGGCCATCCTGCTCGTGGAGCAGCACGTTTCGCTTGCCCTGGAATTCACGGACAGGGTGCTGGTGCTGGATCGTGGCATGACGGTCTACGACAACTCGGACGGTCGTTCAAAGCCCGATCGCGAACGCATCGACGCGTTGACCGGCGTCTCGGAAAACTGAAAAAAAACCGAACCGATACCTGCACCGAAAATTTTTCTAAAAAGCTTACCAACTTAGCTAACTTGATAATACACTTGCGATGTGGGGCATCCCCCTTCCGGGCCGCGTCAGACCGCGCATTGCAATCCTCTGGAGTATCCAACATGTTGAAAACTGGTGCCGAGCATCTTGAGTCTTTGCGCGACGGTCGTACGATCTATGTGGGTAACGAGCGGGTGACGGATGTCACGACGCATCCGGCCTTCCGTCAGGGCGCACAATCCATTGCGTCGATCTACGACATGAAGTGCGCGCCCGAGAACCGCGACCGCATGACGTTCGAAGAGGACGGCGAACGCTACAGCGGGTATTTCCTGCGGGCCCGCAACCGGGCCGATCTCGAGTTCCGGCATGGCGTCCATCGTGCGATCGCCGACAAGACCTATGGCATGTTCGGCCGATCGCCCGACCATGTGTCGAGCTTCGTCACCGGCATGAGTCTGAACCCGGGCGTGTTCGGCAAATACGCCAGCAATCTGCTGGCCTATTACGAACACATGCGCAAGACCGACAGCTATGCCGTGTACGCGGTGGTGCCGCCCCAGGCCGCCCGCAACCCCGAGATCTACCAGAAGCTCAATCTGCCGGTGCCCACCTTGCGTGTCGTCCGCGAGGACGACGACGGTGTGGTGATCTCCGGCACGAAGATGCTCGCGACGGGCGCCGCGTACGCCAATGAAATCTGGATCGGCAACCTGATCCCGCTTGCGCCCGACCAGTCCAAGCAGTCCATCACGTGCGTGATTCCGTGCAATGCACCCGGACTGCAACTGTGGTCTCGCAAGCCGCTTGGCCGCGAAGCGACGTCGGATTTTGAAAATCCCCTCAGCTACCGGTTTGACGAGTCCGACAGCATGGTGCTGTGCGACGAGGTCAAGGTGCCTTGGGAAAAGGTCTTCGTTCACGATGATCCTTTGCTGGCGCGCCAGATCTACGTCGACACGGCAGGTCACACCTACGGCAACCATCAGTCGAATGTGCGCTTCCTGTCCAAGCTGCAGCTGATTGTCGGCCTGGCCAGCAAGATCACGAAAGCCTCTGGCGCCGATCAGGTCCCGGCCGTACGCGAGACGCTGGGCAAGCTGGCCGCGTGGGAGGCCACGTTGAGCGGGGTCATCATGGGCCAGATCCAGTCTGCCGAATCCTGGCCCACGGAAGGACATGTCTGCTTCAACCGCCGCTATGTCTATGCCGCGTTGAATTGGTGCACCGAAAACCATTCGGCGATCGTGGATCAACTGCGCGAACTGTGCGGTGGCAGCGTGTTCCAGATGCCGGCCGACATTTCCGTCATGGCCGATCCCGGATTGCGCAACTCGTTCGAGCAGTACTGGGCTACCCCCCAGCTCGCCGCCGTGGATCGCATGAAACTCTACAAGCTGGCGTGGGATCTGACCGGGTCGGAATTTGCCGGCCGCCACCAGCAATACGAAAAGTTCTATGCGGGCGCCTCGTTCGTCGTGCGGAACTACACCTTCATGCATACCGACTGGAAGTTCCTGGAAGGCGTGGCCGACCGGCTTCTGTCGAGTTATGGCGTGCCGGATGCGTACGCAGAGACGCAGGCGAGCTGAGTCATGCAACCCCTTCCTGGAGACGCCATCATGGATAGCCTGTCAGCGCCGCTTCCTCCGATCGATCGCAAAGAGTTCCGGTCTGCCCTGGGGCTGTTTCCCACGGGCGTTGCCGTGGTGACGGCCAATGCGCCAGATGGACTCTCGCGTATCGGCATGACGATCACCTCGTTCAATTCGGTATCCCTTGATCCGCCGCTGGTGCTGTTCTCTATCGGCAAGACGGCGTACAGCCTGCCGACGCTGTGCGACGCGGCGATGTACAGCATCAACATCCTGGGCGCCGAACACCAGCACATCTCTGCCCGGTTTGCGACGTCCAACGGCGACAAGTGGACCGGGACCGACGTCGAACACCACGACGGGCTGCCATTCACGCTGGCCCATTCGATCGTGGCGTTCCAGTGCGTGCCTTACGCACAGCACGATGCGGGCGATCACGTCATCTTCGTCGGCCGGGTCGTCCGTATCCAGCGACGGGGCGGCACGGCGCCGCTCGTGTTCTTTGGGGGGAGCTACGCCGCGCTTCAACCTTCCACCCCGATTTCCAACCATCAGGAGAAATGAAATGGCTGTGACCAAACTCCATCACGAATTCCACAAGATCGACCTGAATGCCCCGGGCTGGCAACTGCCTGAAGGCTACGCGCCGGATTCCGGCGCCCTCGAACTGATCATATCGGGGTCGCTCGACACCGATAACAAGCAAGGCAGCCGCACCCGCATCCTGCGGTTTCCTCCGGGCTTTGCGACGTTCAAGCCGATCGTCCACGACTACTGGGAAGAAGTCTTCATGCTCGAAGGCGACATGACAGTGGGCGCCGATGAAAACGGCGAAGGCGGCAGTTCGTTCGAAGGCTATACCTACGCGGTGCGTCCGCCCGGCGCCTGGCACGGTCCGTTCCGTTCGGTGAATGGCTGCTACCTGCTCGAGTCCCATTACTACGACCCGGCCTGAGTCCATGAAGGCAACGTGAATGAGCGACAATCCGGGACTCATTACCGCCGTCCGGAGTCTTGCATGAATCGTCGCGCAGCCAAGTCTGCCTCCACCGCCACCGCGAAATCGAAGGCGCTCGCACCGAGCGTCTCGTTGCCCGCACTGCTCGACAAGGGGCCCGAACCCGACGGAACGTTTCGCCAGTTGCTCTACGACATCTCCGTGGTCGCCACGCATCTTGAGTCGGCGCGGCAATACCTGGCGGAACGTCTTGGCGTGACCTCGCCGCAATACAACATCGTGATGGTGGTTGCGCGGATGGGAGGGGAAACCGGGGTCAGTGTGAGCGACGTGGCGGCGCGGCTGAACGTGACGGGGGCCTTCGTCACCAATGAGGTGAAGAAGCTCGTCAAGGCGCAACTGATCGTCAAGAAGTCCAATCCGGATGATGGGCGAGGTGTGTTGTTGAGCCTGAGCCCCCACGGGCATGAACAGGTGCGGGCCCTGGAGCCTGACTTGTTGATGGTCAATGACCGCTTGTTCAGCACGGTCTCGCGCGAGGACTTCCTGCACCTGGCCCGGACGGTGGGGTCGCTGATCGACGTGTTCGGTCAAACCGTTGCCGTATTGAAAGCGCTGTCCACCACTGCAAGCGGGTCCATCCCGCTCGCACCAAGCACGCCGCGAAAGGCGCGTGCGACACGACGCAGCTAGCGCCGTCGACTCGTGCGCCGAAGGGACGAATCAACGGCCACGCTGTTGATTTGCACTTCTCTGAAAGGGTAACCATGACCGCCACTCTGCATTTTTCCTGCGAATCCCTGGCATCCGACGGCACGCGCACCAATCGGCTGGTGTCGCTCGAACCCAAACGTTTCGTCATCGCCGGCTGGACCGGCCGCAACGCGGCTGCCATCGAACATCACATCGAAGAACTGGCTGCGCTGGGCGTTCCCCGGCCGTCGACCGTCCCGTTGTATTACCGCGCCGGCAAGGAATCGCTCAGCCAGGCGGCGTCGATTGAAGTGCTTGGGCCGGACAGTTCCGGCGAAGCGGAACCCGTGCTGTTCTTCGCCGAAGGCGAGTGGTGGCTGACCGTGGGTTCCGACCATACCGACCGCCAGGTGGAAAGCTATTCGGTCGCCGTGTCCAAGCAGATGTGCCCGAAGCCCATCGCCACGTCGGCCTGGCGTTGGAGCGACATCCAGGATCGCCAGGACGAGATCGTGCTGGAATCGCGCATTCTGGAAGACGGCGAGTGGGTGGTCTACCAGCAGGGCACGCTGGCTTCGATCCGGCCGCTGGCCTCGCTGCGCGACGGGTTCTTCACCCAGCCCGGGTGCCAGGCCGAAGCCGGCCACTTCCTGTCGTGCGGCACCCTCGGCGCCATTCCCAACGCGGCGGGGCAGGCCATCCGTCCGGCGCAGGCGACAGAACTGACCTTGCGGGATCCGGTGCTGGGCCGGGCCATCACGCATCGGTATGCCGTCGACATTCTTCCCGTGATCGCCTGATCGCACCCCCTTGTTACTTGCCAACCGGACGGACCGCATGGGCGACACCATTGCATCACTCCGCGCGCGCCTTGCGCGTGGAGACACCACTTGCACGCAACTCGTAGGCTCGGTACTGGAGCGGGCGCAAGAGGATTCGGCACGACACGTTTTTACAAGGACCTACGCCGCGGCGGCGCGTGCCGCGGCCGAGCACGCGGATGCCTGCAGGAAAGCAGGCATCGTGCTGCCTGCCCTTGCCGGACTGCCCGTGACGATCAAGGATCTGTATGACGTTGCCGGCGAGCCGACTCAGGCCGGCAGCATCGTCTGCGCGGACGACGCTGCGCCAGCCGACGACGCCGTGGCAGTCGCCAGGTTGCGCGCCAATCATGCGGCCATTATTGGCAAGACCAATATGACCGAGTTCGCGTTTTCCGGGGTCGGCATCAACCCGCACTTCGGAACGCCGCGCAATCCGGCAGACCCGGTCGTTGCACGCATCCCGGGTGGGTCGTCGTCGGGCGGCGCCGTCGCCGTGGCGTTGGGGTTGTCGGTGGCGGGGCTGGGTTCGGATACGGGCGGGTCGATTCGGATTCCCGCAGCCCTGTGCGGCCTGGTCGGCTTCAAGAGCACGCAGTCGCGCGTGCCTCGCACTGGCGCGTTCGAACTTGCGCGTACCCTGGACACGGTGTGTTCGATGACCCGTAGCGTCGCGGATTGCATCACGGTCGATGCGGCCATCGCCGATGTTCCGTTGTCCGTGAAGGCAAGACCGCTGGCCGGGATGCGGTTTGCCATCCCGCAGACCTTGATGTTCGACGGCATCGAGCCGGCGGTGGCCCGTGCATTTGACCGGGCGGTCACGCGGCTGTCCGCGGCAGGCGCCCTGATCGATACGCTTGCCTTTACGGAACTGGCGCAGATCCAGGTCCTTAACGCGCCGGGCGGGTTTTCGGCGGTCGAGGCGTTTGCCGTGCACCACCAGCGCCTGGCCCAGCGGCGGGATGCCTTCGACGCGCGCGTGGCCCAACGCATCGCCACCGGCGCCGTCGCGACAGCCGCCGACTATCTGCGCATGCACGACGCCCGGCAGGACTGGATCCGGCGAGCCGAGGCGGTCCTGCAGTCCTATGACGCCCTGTTGTGCCCGACCGTCCCGATCGTCGCGCCGCCGATCGACGACCTCGTCGCGAGTGATGAGGCCTTTTTCAAGGCCAATGGGCTGTTGCTACGCAATACGTTCGCGATCAATTACCTGGACGGGTGCGCGTTCAGCCTTCCTTGCCACGCACAGGGCGACCTGCCAGTCGGTCTCATGCTATCCGCAGCCCGCGGGTCCGATGACCGATTGGCGGCGGTTGCGCTTGCTGTCGAGCAGGCGTTGCAGGACGCCTGACCGCTCCTCAGGCCGATGGCCGCTCCTTCGATAATCGGCTAATGTCGTGGTTACCCCTTATTCGCGGAGCAGGCATGTTGAATATCTATGTGCTGGCCGGGCTGATCGGCATCGTGTGCGGTCTTCGCGCGATGACGGGTCCGGCCGTGGTCAGCTGGGCGGCCTATCTGGGCCTGCTGCCGGTGGCGGACACCTGGCTCGACTTTCTGAGCTATCCCGCAACGCCCTACATCCTGACCGCGCTGGCCGTGCTCGAGCTGATTGCCGACCAGTTGCCGCAGACGCCGCCGCGCATCGTGCCGGTGCAGTTCGGCACCCGCATCCTGACGGGCGCGGTGTGCGGCGCGGCGCTGGCGTTCGGCGTGGCGCCGATTACCGGCCTGGTGCTGGGCGCGGTGGGCGCGATCATCGGCACGCTGGTGGGCTATACCGTGCGGCGCAAGCTGGTCGCCGCCAATGGCGGGCGCGATTTTCCGGTCGCGCTGGCTGAAGATGTCATTGCGATCGCGGCGGCGATCGGCATCGTGGTGATGGCATCATGAGCCGCGCCTTTGACGCCATCATCATCGGGGCGGGGCAGGCGGGGCCGCCGCTGGCCGGCCGGCTCAGCGCGGCAGGGATGACCGTGGCGGTGGTCGAACGTCACTTGGTGGGCGGCACGTGCGTCAATGATGGCTGCATGCCGACCAAGGCGCTGGTGGCCAGCGCGTATGCCGCCCACATGGCGCGGCGCGCGGCGGACTTTGGCGTGGCGGTCGATGGCGACGTGTCGGTGGACATGACGCGCATTCGCGCGCGCCGCGAGACGATCTCGGGCAACGCCCGCAATGGTGTCGAGAAGTGGCTGGCGGGCATGGAGCACTGCACGCTGTTTCGCGGCCATGCGCGCTTCGAGTCGCCCACGTCGGTACGTGTGGACGATGAGCTGCTGACGTCGGATCGCATCTTCATCAATGTGGGCGCGCGGGCATTGGTGCCGGACATGCCGGGCGTGCATGACGTGCCCACGCTCAACAACACCGGCATCCTGGACCTGGATGTGCTGCCGCCGCATCTGGTGGTGATCGGCGGGAGCTATATCGGGCTGGAATTCGCGCAGATGTATCGCCGCTTCGGCAGCCAGGTGACGGTGGTCGAAAAAGGGCCGCGCCTGGTATCGCGCGAAGACCCGGATGTGTCGGACGCGATCCGCGGCATTCTCGAGGCCGAAGGCATCGACGTGCGCACCGAGGCCGAGTGCATCCATTTCACGCCGCAGGGTGACCAGGTTGAAGTGGGCCTGCATTGCGGGAACGATCCGGCGCTGATGGCCACGCACGTGCTGCTGGCCGTGGGGCGCGTGCCGAATACCGATGACCTCGGGCTGGACGCCGCCGGCATCACTGTCGACAAGCGCGGCTACATCGAGGTCGATGACCAGCTGCGCACCAACGTGCCGGGCATCTGGGCGATGGGCGATTGCAATGGCAAGGGCGCGTTCACGCACACGTCCTACAACGACTTCGAGATCGTGGCCGCCAATCTGCTGGACAACGATCCCCGCAAGGTCAGCGATCGGCTGTCGGTCTATGCCTTGTATATCGATCCGCCGCTGGGCCGCGTGGGCATGAGCGAGACGCAGGCGCGCGCATCGGGCCGCAAGGTGCTGGTCGGCAAACGCCCCATGACACGGGTGGGACGCGCGGTGGAAAAGTCCGAGACCCAGGGCTTCATGAAGGTGGTGGTGGATGCCGAGACGAAGTCCATTCTTGGCGCCGCGATCCTGGGTACAGGTGGGGACGAAGCCATCCACGGCATCATCGACATCATGTCGGCCGGCGCGCCGTACACGACGCTGCAGCGCACGGTGCACATTCATCCCACGGTCTCGGAACTGATCCCGACCGTGCTAGGCGACCTCAAACCGCTGGAGTGATACGCGCATGGCCATCGTCGACGCGCACAAGCTGGACCTGAATCTGCTGCTGGTGTTCGAGGCGCTGTACCTTGAACGCAATGTGACGCGCGCCGGACAGCGCGTCGGGCTGTCGCAGCCATCGATGAGCAATGCGCTGGTCCGCTTGCGCGCGCAGTGCGGCGACGCGCTGTTCGTGCGCACGCCGTCGGGCATGGAGCCCACGCCGTACGCCACGGCGCTGTCGGGCAATGTGCTGCGGGCGCTCGATCTGATGCGCGCCACGTTCGAACAGTCGGCCGCCTTTGATCCGGCCACCGCGCGGCGTACGTTCACGCTGCTGATGTCGGACTTCTCCCAGTTTTTGGTGTTGCCACCGCTGATGGCGCGGCTCAAGCAGGTCGCGCCGCGTGTGCGGCTGGATGTGAGCGCGATGGATCGTGACCAGTACCGCGCCGCGCTGGAAAGCGGCGAAGCCGATCTGGCGGTGGGCCACCTGCAGGAATTGCAGAGCGGCTTCTACCAGACCGGCTTGTTCGTGGACCAGCACGTGTGCGTGATGGGACGCGATTTCCGGATGGCCGGCGACGCCATCACGATGGATGAATATCTGGCCGCCAACCATCTGGTTGTCACCAACAACAAAACCGACCTGCAGATCGACCGCGACCTGGCGCGGCAGGGCCACCGGCGCCGGGTGGCGTTGAGCGTGCCGCGTTACCTGGTGCTGCCGCCGCTGCTGGCGCAGACGGATTTCATCGTGACCGTGACCGAGGCGATTGCCCAGGCGATCGATGATGCGATCGGCGTGCGCTGGTGCCCCTTGCCGTTCCCCACGCCGCTGACGCGTATCCGCCAGTTCTGGCATGCCCGCTATCACCACGACCCGGGCAATAGTTGGCTGCGTCAACAGATTGCCGAACTGCAGATCGGGGCGACCCTGCGCAAGATCGGCAGCCCCTGTCCGCGCTCGGAGCCGGTGTCATGAAGCTGGTGTCATGACCTAGCGCCTTGCCCTAGGTGGGACGACCTTGTCATCATTCCTCCGCCAGCCCCACGATGTCCTGGGCGAACACCGGCTGTTCGACCTCGGATACCGAGTCCGGGTCCGCGGCGTTTTCCAGGGTCTTGCAGATGAGCCACACGCCATCGCGCGGAT
Source organism: Pigmentiphaga litoralis (assembly GCF_013408655.1). Lineage (NCBI taxonomy): Bacteria > Pseudomonadati > Pseudomonadota > Betaproteobacteria > Burkholderiales > Alcaligenaceae > Pigmentiphaga > Pigmentiphaga litoralis. The sequence goes on along the minus strand of NZ_JACCBP010000001.1, from coordinate 3,664,563 downwards.
TTTCCACCAGTTCGACCACGGCGCCTTCGTTGGTTCTAAGGCGGGTACCCGGCGTCAGGTCCACCACGTTCAATGCATTGTGTCCGCTCATCGTTCAGCTTTCCGGTTGGATGTTGGCGCGCCGGGCCACGTCTTTCCAGCGCGTGAGTTCGTCTCGATTGAAGTCCGCATAGGCGGCGCTGTCCTTGACGGCCAGCTGGAAGCCGGCCGTTTCCAGGCGCTGCACGTTCTCGGGCAACTGCGCGCCCTTGACGATGACATCACCCAGTTTTTTCACGATGTCGGGTGGCGTGCCGACCGGCGCGTACGCACCCAGCCAGCTGGTCACCACGAATTCCGGCAGCCCCGATTCGACCATGGTCGGCACGTTGGGCAACGCCTTGCTGCGCTGCGCACTGGTCACCGCCAGCGCGCGCAGCGTGCCGCCCTGCACCAGCGTGTTCACGGTCGGCGCATTGGCAAAGGCAATATGGACGTCGCCATTGCGCAGGCCGGAAATGATCTCGCCACTGGATCGGTAGGGGATGTGCACGAACTGCGTGCCGGCCTGCAGGTTCAGCAGTTCCGACGTGAAGTGGGCCGAGGTGCCCACGCCATTGGTTGCGTAATTCAACTTTCCGGGCCGCGACCTGGCGTACTCGATCAGTTCGGCCACGCTTTGTGCCTTGATGTCCTTGCCCACCACCAGCACGTTCACGAATTCGGCCAGCTGCGCGACCGGAACAAAGTTGGTCTGCGGATTCACCGGCAGGTTCGGGTTCAGGATCACGGGCAGCACCTGCCCGCCGAGGCCGCCCGACAGCAGCACATGGCCATCGTGCGGCTGCTGCAGGATGTACTGCTGCGCCACGGTGCCGGTGCCACCGCCCTTGTTTTCGACGATGGCCGGCTTGCCGTATTCCTTGGTCAGGATCTCGGCAATCAGGCGGGCCGCCAAGTCGGTTACGCCGCCTGGCGGATAGGCCACCACCACCTTCATCATCTTGTTCGGAAAGGCGTCTTGCGCGCCTGCCTTCCCCGCCAGCCCCAAGGCCGAACAGGCAATCCCAAAACGCAATACCTCTCGACGATCCATGCTCGTGACTCCCGGTGCGGTGAGGAGTCTTCAAGGTAGGATTTCGCGCCCTGCGCTGTCCATCCTTTCCCAGCCATACCGGATATGGCTGGTGCGCATGATGGCTACCGCATCCACTCCACGTCGCCACTGAGCCAGCAGCCTGGCGCATCGCCGCGAGTGCGGACCTGGATGGCCGACGGCGCGCCCATCGCCACGCCTTGCCGCACCGTGAAGAGCGCGTCGCTTGCCGAGGTCACGGGCCGGTCGGCATGGGCATGCAGATAGCCCCACAATGCCGCCGCGGCAATGCCGGTGGCGGCGTCTTCGGGGTAGCCGGACTTTTTGGGAAACTGCCGCGCGGTGGCGCCGGTGGCTTCAAGGGCGTAAGGGTACAGGCCCGTCGACCCGATGGCGTCGCACAGCGCTTCGACCGCGCCAAGATCCGGCACGATGGCGTCGAGCGTCGCCGCGTCGGGCACCCGCACCAGGGTCTTGACGCGGCTGGTGCTGGCGTTGACGACGTGCAGACCGGGCAGGGCAGGGTCAATGTTCAGTACACGTGCAATCGCGTCGCGTTGGTCGTCGTTCAGGGCCTGCACCGTGGCCGCGGGTTGCGACACCCAGGCCCAGCCACGAGCCGCGTCCCACGAGACGTCCACGCTGCCGCTCAGGGTCTGCACGCGGGCTTGCGGCGTCGTCCATCGTCCCCATTGGCGCAGCGCCCACAAGGTGCCGACGGTGGCGTGGCCGCACATTTCCATTTCGTGGCCCGGCACAAAAAAGCGCAGGCGCCAGTCGTGCGCGGCGGGGTCTTCGGGCGGCAGCACAAACGACGATTCATGACCCTGCCGCGCGGCCAGCTCGCGCATCGCGTCGGCGCTCATGCCGGTGGCGTCCAGCACCAGGGGCACGGGGTTGCCGCCCCGGCCGCCTTCGCCGCTTTGCGCAGGGTCCACAAAAACGCGAAGCAGGGCGGCTTCGCCTGCGCGGGGTTCGGGCATATCAGTCAAGCTGGACTCCAATCGATCGGACGAGTTTGCCCCAGAAGGGGACGTCATGGGCCACGGCGGTCGTCAGCGCGTCGGGCGTGTCGGCGCGCACGGCCACGCCCTTGGCGGCCAGATCCTGCGCCACCGCCGGATCGTTCAGCACGGCATTCAACGCGGCGTTGGTGCGCGTCACGATATCGGCCGGCGTGCCTTTCGGGAAGGCCAGACCGTACCAGAGTTGCTGCGTGTAGGCGGGCATGCCTTGCTGCGCAAAGGTCGGCACATCGGGCAGGATGGGCGTGGGCGCCGTGGTGGCCAGCGCCGTCATTTTGCCGCTGCGCACGAAGGGGGCGAGCCCGACGGGATTGTCGAACAGGATGTCGACCTGGTTGCCGATCAGATCGGTGTAAGCCGGCGCCGCGCCGCGATAGGGGATGTGGGTCAGGGTCAGTCCGCCGTCTTTCGCGAACATTTCGCCCAGCAGATGCGACACGGTGCCCGCGCCGACCGACGCGTAGCTGCCGCTGCCTTTGGCCTTCAGCACCTTAGCCAGATCCGCCACCGTGCTTGCTTTCAAGGTTGTGTTGGCCACCAGCACATAGGGCGACGTGCCGATGAAGCCGGCATAGCTGAAGTCCGACACCGGGTCGTAGGGCAGCTGTTTGTACAGGCTGGCCGCCACGGCATGCGTGCTGGTCGTGACGGCCAGGGCGGTGTAGCCGTCCGGGCGCGCGCGGGCGGCCTGGGCCGACCCGATGGTGCCCCCCGCGCCGCCGACGTTGGTGATGACCACGGTCTGGCCCAGCCGCTGGCTCAGGCCGGCCTGCAGGGACCGCACCACCAGGTCGGTGCCGCCGCCGGGCGGGAAGGGCACGATCAGCGTGATGGGTTTGTCGGGCCACGCGGCGCGGGCCTGGAGGGGCACGGCTGCCAGAACAAAGGTGGCGGCCAGGGCTATGGCGAGCGTTGGAAGGAACGTGGGATTGGCCCGGGATGCTGGCGCGGATATCGGGGCAGACAGTCGGCTGGACGTTCGGCCGGGCGGGGAAGCTTGGGGCGACTGTAGGGGCGAACTGCAAAGCATGTGGACCTCCTGTTCGATGACCTCATCCTAGGTGTCCCCGCCTTGGCCGGCCAACCCGGACGCGACATCCGGCGATCCCGAACGCGACACGGCGGCCGTTCTTGCACGAATCCCCCCGCGCGCCGATACTGGACCGATGACGATGCTTTCTTCCAAGCTCGACCTGATTGCTCGCGATGGCTATGCGCTCGCGGCCAGCCGGCAGCCGGGCTACGCCTTCCGGTGGCACACGCACGACTGCGCGATGCTGCTGTGGCCGCGCGCGGGTGCGCTGCTGACGGCGTGGGGCGGACCCGTCACCCTGCAGGACCGCCTCGTCAAAGGCCAGGCCTTGCTGCTGCCCGCGCATGTCGCGCATCGCACGCGATCGGACAGCGCCTTGCAGCAGCATGGCGAGCTGTATCTGGCGCCCGAGTGGGTGCAGGGATGGGAAGCCGGGGGCGTGCTGCAACTGGATGGTGCGGCACAGGCCATGCTCGATGCGCTGTGGATGCCTGCCCTGTCGGCCGAGGCCGCGCCCGGGCTGGTGCATGCACTGATCGCGCAGCTGTCGGGCAGCCGCGTCAGGCCTGCCCCGGCCGCACCGCCTGCGGGGCTGGCGCAGCGATGGCGGGCCCTGCTGGAGACCCGGCTGGCCGATGGCGCAGCGTTGCCCACCGTGGCCGAGTCGGCATCCTGGCTGGGGGTGACGATGCGCACCTTGCAGCGCGCCTGCCTGGCCGAATTCGGCCAGACGCCGGTGACCCTGCGGCGCTCATTGCTTGCCGCCGCCGCCCGCGCGCACCTGGCCGCCGGCGCGTCGCTGGCGCAGGTCAGCGCCGAATTGGGGTTTGCCAACAGCGGGCACCTGGGACGCTTGCTGCGGGACGTGCCGGTGGCGCCGGCGCAAGCGCCCGATGTGCCCCATGCACCCGACACAGCCGGACGCCCGTCCGCCTCTTCGCCGGACTAAGCGTCCGGCAACACCCCATGCCCCAGCCGATCCGACAGGGTCCGCGCCGCCTGCCGCACGGCATCGGCAATCGGACCCGCCGGGTCGGCGTCGAACACGGCATCATTACCCAGCGCGGTAATGGCCAGCACCAGGCGGCCGTCATGATCGAACACCGGTGCGCTGACCGAATTGATGCCAGGCACCAGATCCCCGACCACCACCCCGACATGGCTGTCGCGCACTGTACGCACCAATTCCTTCACGTCCTTGGCCGTGTCAGGAAAACGTTTCAGCCGCGCGGCCTTGCGTTCCTTCAGTTCATCGGCAATCAGCGACGCTGTCAGGGCGGGGTCCAGGAACGCGGCAAAGACGCGGCCCGTGGCCGACGCGAGCAAGGGCATGACGGACCCGGGCCGCACATTGACGGTGACCGGGTGAGGCGAGTCGCGCCACTGCACCACGGTCGGCCCACGATTGCCCCAGACTGCCGCCAGCACCGTTTCGCCGACCGTGATGCTCAGTTCATCCAGCAGCGGCGTGACCAGCCGGATCGCATCGACCTGCGCCAGCCCGGCCAGCCCCATGCGCAGGGCATTGCGGCCCAGGCTGTAGCGGCCATGCGCGTCCTGCTCCACATAGCCGAACTTGATGAAGCTGACCAGATAGCGGTGCGCCTTGGCCGGATGCATGGACGCAGCATGGGCAATGTCCTTGAGCATGGCCGGGCGAACGAAACCGGCAAAGGCGTCGAGCACGGACAGGCCCGTTTCCAGGGCTTGCACGCCGCCCGCGCCGCGCAGTTCGGTGCTGGTGTCGGAGGTCATGGATCGCTCTTGTTGATTACGTCTGGCGTAACTCTAGCACGCCATGCGTAATGCGGCTTGACGCGACAACAGGTCTGAAATTACTCTTGCCGTAAACCGATTACGTCAGAAGTAACCTGCTGCCAGACAGCGGCGCACCCATCGACGAACACCAGGACGTGGTGACGAGACATGCACAGCAATTCCCCCAGCCTGGCCGCGGATCCGCGCGCTCTGGCCGACAGCTTCGACCTGGCCCATTTGCCGGCCGAGTTCTACGACGATCCCTTCCCGACCTATCACGCGCTGCGCGAGCACGCGCCGGTCAAGCAGTTGCCAGGCGGCGGCGTTTTCCTGACGCGTTACGCCGATCTGATCGCGGCCTACAAAAGCACACGGGTCTACAGCAGCGACAAGAAGGTCGAGTTCAAACCCAAGTTTGGCGATTCGCTGCTGTTCGAGCATCACACCACCAGCCTGGTCTTTAACGACCCGCCGCTGCACACCCGCGTGCGCCGGCTGATCGCGGGTGCCCTGACACCGCGCGCCATAGCAGGGATGGAGCCGGGTTTGATCCGCCTGGTCGACACGTTGCTGGACCGCATGGCGGACAAGGGCGAGGTCGATCTGATCGAAGATTTTGCCGCGGCGATTCCCGTCGAGGTGATCGGCAATCTGCTTGACGTGCCGCACGACGAACGCGAGCCGCTGCGCGAATGGTCCCTGGCGATCCTGGGCGCGCTGGAACCGGTGGTGACGCCGGCTGCGGCGCAGGAAGGCAACGCGGCCTTGCGCCAGTTCCTGGATTACCTGGACGGGCTGATCGCGCAGCGCCGCGCATCGCCCGGCGATCCCGAGCATGACGTGCTGACGCGTCTGCTGCAGGGCGAGCCCGATGGCGAACGGCTCACGTCCGCCGAGCTGCTGCACAACTGTGTGTTCCTGCTCAACGCCGGCCATGAAACCACCACCAATCTGATCGGCAACGGGCTGGTCGCGCTGGCGCAGTATCCGGACCAGAAGGCGCGGCTGATTGCCGAGCCGGACCTGATCAAGCCCGCGATCGAAGAAGTGCTGCGCTTCGAAAGCTCGAATCAGCTGGGCAACCGGATGACGACCGAGACGGTGGAGATCGGCGGCGTGACGCTGCCGCCCGGCACGTCGGTCACGCTCTGTATCGGCGCGGCCAACCGCGACCCCGAACAGTTCCCCGATCCCGACCGCTTCGATATTGCGCGGTCACCCAACCGGCACCTGGCCTTCGGCAGCGGCATTCATCAGTGTGCTGGCATGTCGCTGGCGCGGCTGGAAGGCGCGATTGCGATCTCGCGTTTCCTGGCGCGCTTTCCGGATTACACGTTGACGGCGCCCCCGGTACGCGGCGGCCGCGCGCGCTTTCGCGGCTTCCTGCATGTGCCGGCGCGGGTGCATGGGTGATCGGGGATATCGTCAACCATTGCAAATGGCCGTGCCCGCGGCGGCGCACGCGAACGGGGCGACGGCTGTCATGGTTGCCTCGACCGCCCCGGATGCCGTTGCACCGCGCCGCCTTTCACCAAGGATGCCTATGAACTCGCCCGCCTCCACGACCCCTTCGCCCCGCCAGCCTGCAGCCGGCTTTGCGTCCGACGCCGGCTACATGTCGGGCTTCGCGAACGAATTCGCGACCGAAGCCTTGCCAGGCGCGCTGCCCGTGGGCCGCAACTCGCCCCAACGCGCGCCATATGGCCTGTACGCCGAGCAGCTGTCCGGCACCGCCTTCACGGCGCCGCGCAGCCACAACCGGCGGTCCTGGCTGTACCGGATCCGGCCCGCCGCCGTGCATTTGCCCTTCGAGCCCTTGCCTGACGATGGCCGCCTGGTCAGCGATTTTGGCCGCGTGCCGCCCACCCCGCCCAATCAGTTGCGCTGGGATCCGCTCCCCATGCCGGATGCGCCCACGGACTTCGTGGACGGCCTGCTCACCATGGCGGGCAACGGGTCGGCCGATGCGATGGACGGCTGCGCCATCCACCTGTACGCCGCCAACCAATCCATGACGCGCTTCTTTTACAGCGCCGACGGCGAACTGCTGATCGTGCCGCAACAGGGGCGGCTGGTGCTGGATACCGAGATGGGCCGCATCACGATCGAGCCGCAGGAAATTGCCGTGATCCCGCGCGGCTGCCGCTTCCGGGTGACGCTGCCCGATGGCGAAGCGTGCGGCTATGTGTGCGAGAACTTTGGCGCCTTGTTGCGTCTGCCCGACCTGGGCGTGATCGGGTCCAACGGCCTGGCCAATCCCCGTGACTTCCTGACGCCCAACGCCGCGTATGAAGACGTGGAAGGCGAGTTCGATCTGGTCGCGAAATTTGGTGGCGCCCTGTGGCGTGCGCGTATCGGCCATTCGCCGCTGGACGTGGTCGCCTGGCATGGCAACTACGCGCCCTACAAGTACGACCTGCGCCGCTTCAATGCGGTCGGCTCGATCACCTACGACCATCCGGATCCGTCGATCTTCCTGGTGTTGCATGCCCCGACCGATACCCCTGGCGTCGACAGCCTGGACTTCGTGATCTTCCCGCCGCGCTGGCTGACGGCTGAAGATACCTTCCGGCCGCCCTGGTTCCACCGCAACGTGGCCAGTGAATTCATGGGTCTGGTCCATGGCGCCTACGACGCCAAGGCCGAAGGTTTCGTGCCGGGCGGCGCCAGCCTGCACAACTGCATGTCGGGCCATGGTCCGGACGCCGGCACGTTCGAAAAAGCATCGAATGCCGACACCCGCTCGCCCCACAAGATCGGCGACACCATGGCCTTCATGTTCGAGACCCGCACTATCATCAAGCCGACCCAGCGCGCGCTGGCGTCGTCGCAATTGCAAGCCAACTATTTCCAGTGCTGGCAGGACCTGGCACGGCACTTTACTCCGGAGACCCCATGAGCCCCGCCACCCCCGCGACCCCTCACAAGAGTTGGGTCCCGTCCGCCAATCGCGCGGACTCCCACTTCCCGATCCAGAATCTGCCGTTCGGCGTGTTCACCACGGCCGCGTCGGCCGACCCCCGCGTGGGCGTCGCGATCGGTGACGAGATCCTGGATCTGTCGGTGCTGGACACGCGTGGCCTGTTGAAGGTGCCAGCCGGACTGTTTGCACAGCGCACCCTCAACCCCTTCATGGCAGCCGGACGCGATGTCTGGCGCAGCGTGCGCAGCCAGCTGACGCAGCTGCTGTCCGACGACAACGCGACCCTGCGTGACGACGTGGCCTTGCGGCAGACGGCCCTGGTGCCGCAGTCGCAAGCCACTATGCATCTGCCCGTCGACATTCCCGGCTACACCGACTTCTATTCATCGCGGGAACACGCCACCAACGTGGGCGCACTGTTCCGCGATCCCAAGAACGCGCTGATGCCGAACTGGCTCGAAATTCCGATCGGCTACAACGGCCGCGCGTCGTCGGTGATCGTGAGCGGCACGCCGGTGCGCCGCCCCAATGGCCAGATCAAGAAGCCCGATCAGGAACGTCCGGTGTTCTCGCCCTGCCTGCGGCTCGACATCGAACTCGAGACCGGTTTTTTCGTGGGCGTACCCAGCGGCCTGGGCGACCCGATCGCCTGCCAGGATGCCGAGGCCCATATCTTCGGCATGGTGCTCTTGAATGACTGGAGCGCGCGCGATCTGCAGGCCTGGGAATACGTGCCGCTCGGCCCCTTCAATGCCAAGGGATTCGCCACGACGATCTCGCCCTGGGTGGTGACGATGGACGCCCTGGAACCCTTCCGCTGCGCGCAGCCGCCGCAGGATCCGGTGCCGCTGTCTTACCTGCAGCATGAAGGCCACCATGCCTTCGACCTGCACCTGGAAGCAGCGATCCGGCCGGCCAACCAGAGTACGGCCACGACCCTGTCGCGCACCAACTTCAAGTTCATGTACTGGACGATGGCGCAGCAACTGGCGCACCACACCGTGTCGGGCACCAACACCCGGGTCGGCGACCTGATGGGGTCGGGCACGATCAGCGGAGCGACGCCGGATTCCCTCGGGTCCTTGCTGGAAATGACGGCAGGCGGCAAGACACCCATCACCCTGAACGGCGGCGAGACCCGCACCTTCATTGAAGATGGTGATGAGCTGATCCTGACCGGCTGGTGCCAGGGGGACGGCTATCGCGTCGGCTTTGGCACCTGCACCGGAACGATCCTGCCTGCGCATCCCATCAAAAAATAGTTCGATCCATAACAATATCCGGAGACACCTTTGAAAACGTTCATCAAGCTGGCAGTGTCAGCGTCGGCACTTGCGGCAGGACTGGTCCTGGCAGGCAGTGCATGGGCGCAAGCCCCCAGTGGCAAACCCCTGCGCTGGATCGTGCCCTACGCCGTGGGCGGCGGGTCGGACTTCCTGGCCCGGACCATCGGCGCGCAACTGGCCGAGACCACCGGGCAGACCGTTGTCGTTGATAACCGTCCGGGCGGCAACACGGCGATCGGCGCGGTGGAAACCGTCAGGGCCGCGCACGATGGCACGACAGTACTGTCGGCCGACAACGGCACGCTGATCTTCAACCCGGCGCTGTACAAGTCGCTCAGCTATGACCCGCTGCGCGACCTGGCGCCGGTCAGCCTGATGGGCCGCTTCCCGATGATCCTGGTGGTAGGCCAGACCACCGACATCAAGGACGCCAAGGACTTCATGGCCAAGGTCAAGGCCGCGCCCGGCAAGTTCAGTTATGCATCGGCAGGGGCGGGCAGTCCGCATCACCTGGCCATGGAATTGCTGAAGGAACGCGCCGGCCTGCGCATGCTGCACATCGCCTATCGCGGCGCCGCACCGGCCCTGGTCGATGTCGCCGGCGGGCAATTGGCCGCAATGATGACCGACCTGGCCGCTGGCAATGCATTCATCAAGGGCGGCAAGGTGCGCCCGATCGCGGTGGCCAACGCCACGCGCCTGCCGCAGTTGCCCGACGTGCCGACCTTTGCCGAACTGGGCGTGCCCAACGTCGAAGCCGCCGCGCTGGTTGGCATGGTCGCCCCGGCGGGCACCCCGCCCGAGGTGATCGCGACGCTGCAGAAGAACGTGTCCGCCGCGATCCACACCCCGGCAGTCAGCAAGAAGCTGGTGGAATTTGGCGTTGAACCCGTGGGCGGCACGCCGCAGGAATACGCCGCGCTGATTCAAAAAGAGACGGCGATCTGGCACAAGCTGATCAAGGACCTGAAGATCAGCCTGGATTGATAAGGTCGGGCTTATCTATCAAAGATAAGCTGGACCTTATGTATTCGGACGGCCGGCGGGGCAGGGTGCCCGCCGGCCGTCTGCCTTTTTGCAGATGGCGTCCGGGGCCCTTTGGTATGCTGGCCGGCACTCACTCTGCTGGAGCGCCCATGTCGACACGATATTTCCAAGGCCCGCGGCAAGGGGTCGCCTGCAAGCCGGTTGGCGCTCGGCCGCTCGGCAGGCTCGCGTCGCTGACCATCGCCATGACAGTGGTCGGTGCCTTATGTATTGCCGCCCCCGCGCAGGCGACCGGCCCCTTCCCCGACAGCCTTGAACGCGCCGACCGCCAGCGGCTGGACGCCTTTGATGCGACCCGCAAGCAGGCGATCCAGACCGCACAGACCCAGGGCGCGCCGCGCGATGTGGCCGAACTGAAAAAGGTATTGGCGGGCAAGCCAATGGCTGTGGCTCCGGCCGAGATGGCGGGCGAGTGGCGATGCCGCACCCTGAAGCTGGGCGGGCTGCTGCCGTTGACGATCTATTCCTGGTTCCGCTGCCGCATTACCGACGATTCGGCCGGGCTGCGGCTGGAAAAGCTGACGGGGTCTCAACGCACTGCGGGCACCTTCTACGACGTGGGCGGCACGCGCCTGGGCTATGCCGGCGCCAGCAGCGTGAGCGGGGAGCCGGTCCGCCGCTACGGTCCCGACACGCACCATAACGATGTGGGTTATCTGATTCCGGTGGCGCGTGATCGTCTGCGCCTGGAACTGCCGCTGCCGCCGCAAGAATCGCAATTCGACATCCTGGAGTTGCGGCGCTAAGGGAAGTTGCGGGGCTGAGACCGAGCCGCCTTACTCCCGCTCTGCCCGGTCGTACGCCGCCAGGAACATATCTGCCGTGGACGCGACGACGACCTGCTGGCGTTCGGCCGACAGCGGCGGTTCACCCATCGTGACCTGGGGCCAGAATCCGAAGGTCTTGAGCATGCCATGCAGCTGCTGCGCGGCGAATGCCGGATCGGCCCCGCGCAGCTTGCCATCGTCTTGCGCGGCACGCAGCCACACCAGCAGGCCTTCTTCCTTTTCCCCCAACCGCGCCACCATGCTCTGCGCCCGCTCGGGCGAATGAATGGCGGCCGCGATGGCGACCCGGGCCAGATCCAGCAGGTGCGTGTCATTCAGCATGCGCAGCTTGGCGGCCAGCAGTTCCTGCAATTGACCGCGCAGCGGCAGGTCGCTGCGATACGCCAGTTCCCGCTCGGGCGCACTCACATTCCACAGCTGCACCAGGATGTCGGCAAACAGCGCTTCCTTGCTCGGAAAGTGGTTGTAGACGGTGCGCTTGGACACTTCCGCCCGCAGGGCAATCCGGTCCATGCTGGTGGCCTCGAAGCCGTTCGCGCGGAACTCGGCAATAGCCGCTGCCAGGATGGCATCGCGTTTACGGTCGGTCAGGCGGGGCGCTTCGGTCATCGGGGAACGTTCGCTTCGGGGAAAAGGTCACTCACAGTCGGACCACGACACTCACAGTCGGGTCACGAATTTTACACTGGCCAGTTTACTTTTTGAGCCGCGTTCTCTACACTCAATAAACTACACCGTGCAGTGTACTTTGTGCCTGGCGGCCAGGGTCCTTCCTGGAAAGACCTGCCTGCCTGTCACACCCTATTCCGGAGCTGTCCTGTCCATGTCGAATACGCCTTCTCCCGTCGTTTCCCCGCTGGCCGCCTTGCGCGCGCGGGTCCCGCAGCGCCCGGTGCAGGCGGGGCTGTTCAATACACTCAAGCTGATGTGGAAGGTGTTCTTTGCCAAGCCGCGCACCACCCGGCCATCAGGCCGGATTCCGGTCCACACGCTGACGGCGGCGGCCTTGCTGGCCGCGCCCGATCACACCGTATACCGGCTCGGGCATTCCACGCTGCTGCTCAAGTTACGCGGCGGATTCTGGCTGACCGACCCTGTGTTTTCGAAGCGCGCGTCGCCCATTCAGTGGGCCGGCCCGAAGCGTTTCCATGCGCCGCCGATTGCGATCAAGGACCTGCCGCCGCTGCGCGGCGTGATCCTGTCGCACGACCATTACGATCACCTGGACTACGCCAGCATCCAGGCCCTGGCGCCAAAGACGGATGTGTTCCTGACGCCCCGTGGCGTGGGAGACCGGCTGATTGCGTGGGGCGTGCCGGCAGAAAAGGTGCGGCAGCTGAACTGGTGGGAAGAGACCGAGGTGGATGGCATCCGCTTCGTACCCGGTCCGGCCAAACATTTTTCCGGCCGCACGCTGCGGGATGGCAATCGTACGCAATGGGCGTCGTGGATCATCGTGGATGGCGACACGCGGGTGTTCTTCAGCGGTGACACGGGCTATTCGGCGGGCTTTCGCCAGATTGGCGAACGCTACGGGCCATTTGACCTGACGTTGATGGAGACGGGCGCCTACGATGCCCGATGGCCTGGTGTGCACATGCAGCCGGAAGAAAGCCTGCAGGCCCACCTGGACCTGCGCGGCAAGTGGATGCTGCCCATCCACAACGGCACGTTCGATCTGGCATTCCATGACTGGCACGAACCGTATGACCGGATCGTGGCGCTGGGCAAGCAGCATGGCGTGCAGGTCACCACGCCGCGGATGGGCGAGGCCGTGGCTATCGGCAAGCCGCATGCAGGCGAGGCATGGTGGGTCGGTGTGGACGCGGTGGCGGCCTGAAGGCAGGGCCAATGCCGGGCCCGTCAGGCCCCGCCCGCGGTATGGCCTGTAACGACGGTATGGCCCGCAACTACGGTACGACCTGCACCCGCCAGCTCGGTGGGATTGCCTGCATTATCCCGCGTATCCATTCAGCCAGGCCAGCACTCCCGCCCCGCCAATGACCGCCGCCGACGACAGCACGCGGCGCGGGGCATAGCTGAACATCAGGGCGCAGGCGATGCCGGCAATGCTGAGCATGCCGAGCCAGAAACTGATGCCGACCGACGTGCCTTCGGCCTGAATCGCCGCCATCAGCGCCAGCACCAGCAGCAGAGAGCCAAGCACACGCCAGCCGATCTTGCGGCGGCTATTGAGGGCAGGCAGTTCCGCCTGTTCCTGATGCCGGTCCATCGCCAACGCCAGCCCGACAAAACCCGAGTAGGACAGCAGCAGAGTCGCCAGGCCGGTCATGATGCGGCTCCCGGCAAGGGCTCTGTCCGGGCAGGGCTGCGCAGCGACGTACCTGATGCCGCTGCCGTAACGGTCCGCGCCATGGCGGGGTCACTGGCGGAAGCCGGGCCCGCGTCCGGCCGGCTTGATGAGGTACCGTCATCCGCGCCGCGTCGCGCGCCGTCAGTCTTGCGCCCCGGTGTCTTTGCCGGGACCGCGCCCTTACCGCCGCCACGCAGGCGATACGCGGCGTAGGCCAGCAAGGCGCCGATCACCAGGCATGCCGCGTCCACGCCTGCGACCGCCCACAAGCCAGCCGGGATGCTGACCGTCAGGCCCGCGCCGCCCGTGAGCGCGTTCAATATTGGAAGGAACACAAAAAGCCCCGCCGCCAGCGTCAATTGTTCGCGCCAAGCGCTGCGATGCGGACGCACGGCGGCGTGCACCAGGCAAGCCAGCCATACGATGAACAGCGTGTTGATCTCCCACGCGCTGCGCTGCGCGAAGGTGGCGTCGATCAGGCGGTTGGCGTAGAAGTAGGCGCCGATGGCCACGGGCAAGCCTGCGATGCCGGTCACGTTCAGCACTTCAACCAGCCGATGGCCGCGGGGGGTGGCGCCCAGCTTGCGGCGTTCCGGCAGGCGTTTAACGACCCACAACACCATGCCGGTTGCCACCATCAGCGTACCGATGATTCCGCCGATGAACAGCGCCCAGCGCATGGCCGGGCCTGCAAATCGGCCCAGATGCAGGCTGGTCATGACGTTGTAGGTGGCGCGGATGGCGGAGGGTGGCGGCGGTGTGTCCTGCTCGAGCAGCGTGCCGTCGCGGCCATGGAACACCAGCTTGCGGCTGCCGCCCCGTTCGGTCAGATTGCGGCCGCCGTCTTCACGCAGTTCGATGCGGGCGGTCGGCGTGCCCGGGCGAGTGACGACGATGGTGCCTACCTCGCGGTCGGGCCAGGCCGCATGGGCCTGCGCCATCAGCGGGGCGATGGGCGTCAGGGGCACCGGGCCGTCAGCCGCGGCCGCGTTGCCGCGCCGGCCGCCGCCGCTACGGCCCTCGCCGCCACCTTGGCCCCCACGTGCTTCGCCGCCACCTTGGCCCCCACCGCCTTGCCCTGCCTGCCCTTGCGCCGCCAGGGCCTGTCCACGGAACTCCGCAAAGAACGCCGCGTTGTCGCCCTTGTAGACCGCATCCTTCGGGAAAGGCATCAGCATGTTCATCAGCAACAGCAAACCGCTGAACGTGATGACGATGTGCAGGGGCAGCGCGAGCACGGCCGTGGCGTTGTGCGCATCCAGCCACGATCGCTGACCCTTGTTGCGGCGGAAGGTAAAGAAGTCGATGAAGATCTTCTTGTGCGTGACGACCCCGCTCAGGATCGCCGCGAACATGACCATGGTCGCAATGCCCACGATCCATCGTCCCCACACGCGCGGCATGGCGTGCAGTTCGAAGTGGAAGCGATACAGGAAGCTGCCGGCGCGGGTGTCGCGCACCGTGATCGGGTCGCCGGTGGCGGCGTCGAGCATGGCGCGCTCGGTGCCTGCGCGACCGGCTGCGGCGCCGGGTTTGCGCCACGATGCTTCCACCGCGTTCTGCCGTTCCGTGGGCAGGCCCAGGGTCCACGTCGTCGCGTCCGGCGCCAGCCGCGCCATGCCGTCCAGCGCGCGTTGCGCCGTGTCGGGTTGAGGCACCGACCGGTGCAGTTCGGGCCGCATCCAGGCGTTCAGTTCATCCACGAAAAAGCTCAGCGTACCGGTCAGGAAAACGGCGTACAGCAGCCATCCGAGCAGCAGGCCCGACCAGGTGTGGAACCACGACATCGCCTGCCGCAGACCTTCGGATTTACCATCGATGCGCATGGCGCGACCCTGTCAGAGAAAGTAGTGGGCGATTGCCCAGCACACGGCGGACGGCGCCAGCAGGCCCACCCACAAGCGGGTCAGGCTGGAGCAACGAAAGGCCCACATCGCGGCAACGGCGTGCACGATGAAGGCCAGCATGGTGGCGAGCAGCACGGCGTCGACGCGCGGCAGGGGCAGCACCGCGGCCAGCACGGTGGCCGTGCTGGCGCCCAGTGCGTAGCCGCCGAATATCGCGGCCGCGGCGCGCGACGCAATCTGCAGGCGGTATCGGAACACCGGCGGTGCAGGGGCCTTGGCCGGCGTGGCGCGCTTGGCGTGCGCCGCTGCCGGCGGCCCGGCATCTGCCGTGGCAGTCGCAAGCAGGGCCGGTGCAAGGCCGTCGTCGGTGGCGGTAGGCATCGTCATGTCAGAAGGTCATGTTCATGGCCAGCCACAGGCGGCGGCCGTCGATGTACTGGTTCGCGATGTCGTAGTCCAGGCGCTTGTCGCCCAGGTTGTAGATCGCGGCGCTCAAGGTCGTTGCTTTCGTCAACTTGTACGAACCGCCCAGGTCCACTTGCGCATAGCCTGGCGAGATCGTCGGCACGGCGCTGGTGCGGTTCAGCTTCATCTGCTGGTCGTAAGCCAGCAGGCGGGTCCAGCCGGTGGCGCGGTCGTTCGGCTTCCATTCCACAGTGGCGCTCAGCACCTGCTTGGGGGTGCCCGCCAGTTGCAGACCGGTCTGCCCATTGACCGGATCGTCGGTGATCTTGGACCGGATGAAGGTGTACGTGCCCCGCAAGGACACGGTGCGCGTCACCGGCCATTTCAGGTTGGCTTCGACGCCGCGCATCACGGCGGCGCCGACGTTGACGCGCGAACGGATGGTGGCGCCCGGGAAGTTCGGATCGACCACGCCGGGCAGCGTCATCTCGGTAATCTTGTTCTTGAAGTCGTTGTTGAACAGCGTGACGCCGCCCGAGATGCCGCCGCGCTTGCCGTACTGCAGGCCGATTTCCTGGTTGATGCTGGTCTCGGGTTGCAGGTCGGGGTTGGACCGGATTACGATGGACCCCCCGCCATTGCCGCCGCCGGACGACAGCGCATAGCCCGGCAGGATGTCGCGCGCGGAAGGCGCCTTGTAGCCCTTCGAGACGCCGCCCTTCACGGTCCATTCGTCGTTCAGGTTGTAGACCGCATAGGCCCGCGGCGAAATTTCGCGGCCGAAGATTTCATGGTCATCAAGCCGCACGCCGCCGGTCAGGATCAGCTGGTCGGTCAGGCGCCATTCGTCTTCCAGGAACACGGCCTTGATCGTTGTCGACAGCTTCGAGTCCGCCACGTTGATCGCACGGTACGAACTGCTGTTGTTCGGCGTGCCCGTCGCGACGCAGTTGAAGAACGGGTCGGCCGGATTGTTGCGGATGCACTCGCGACCCACATAGTTGTTGGCGGTGAAGGCTTCCTTGCGATACTGCCCGCCGATGGTCATCAGGTGATTGCCCAGCGGCAGGGTCCACTTGCCGTCGAGCACGGTGTTGCGCAACTTGTTGGGCGAGGCGGGCACCGCGCCGGTTTCAAGGTCGAAATTGCGGCGATAGGATTCTTCCTGGTAGATCGACACGGTCGACGTGCCCAGGTCGCCATACCGGCCCGTATGCGTGAGCGCGATGTTGTCGCGCTGGTTCAGGCTGCGGCCCGATGCCGTCGTGGCGGTGACCGACTCGCCGCGGTGGTACGACACGTCCTGCCGGCTGCGGCCAAGGTCCAGCACGATGTCGTGGTTCTTGTTCGGCGTCAATGACAGGCGGCCGTTCAGGTTGGTGTTCTCGGCGCGGTTAAAGCCATACAGGATCTCGTCTTCGGCACGGTTGAAGTAACCGCCGAACAGGGCCAGGCCCAGCAGGTCGTTCTTGATCGGGCCGCTCAGGTAGAAGTTGGTGCCGCCCGAATTGCCGGAGGCCGACCGTTCCTGCAGCGTGCCTTCGACGCGAACCGAGCCGCCCCACTTCTTTGCGACCTTGCGCGTGATGATGTTGACCACGCCGCCCATCGCGTCGGATCCGTACAGCGACGACATGGCGCCGCGGATCACTTCGATCCGTTCGATCGCTTCCAGCGGCGGGATCCAGCCCGCTTCGTAGCCTGCGTTGCCGTTGGTGCGGGCTTCGCGCGTGTTCTGCCGGCGGCCGTCGACCAGGATCAGGGTGTACGCGCCCGGCATGCCGCGAATGCTGATGTCGTAGCCGCCACCGCCTTGCTGCGCCGCCGCGCCGGTCACGCTCACGCCTTCCACGTTGCGCAGCGCGTCTGTCAGGTCACGAAAGGCGCCGCTGTCCAGCTCTTCCTTGGTGACCACAGTGATCGACGCGGGCGCTTCCTTGATGTCCTGTTCGAAGCCGGACGCCGACACGACGACGCTGTCGAGGGTGACCGGGTTGGGTGACGCAGTCTGCGCAAGAACGGGGGGAGCGGCGAAGGCGGCAATGAGCGCAACGCTCAGGACAGAAGGAGCGGAAAAACGGGAAACAGGGGAGGGCATGCGACAACTCTTGAAAAGTACGGAGATTTCCGACGTTACCTATGGATCTAAATGAGAATGGTTGCTAACCTGATTTACTATACGGTTTCACGCGCGTTGTCTGTCCGGCAGGTTCCCAACTTTGGCTATCTTTTGACTTCTTGATGTCCACTCCCGCTTTCCATCCCCCTCCCGTCGCACTCCGGCCACAGGCCGCCCTGGTGTCCGGTCACCCGCACACTGCCGACGGCGGGCCGTCCCCCGCCACGCCGTTGTCGATATTGCTGGTGGAAGACGACGTCGAGCTGGCGCAGATGCTGGTCGAATTCATGAGCGACGAAACGCAGGCGGTCACGCTGGCGCACGATGGCGTGGCGGCGCTGGGCCTGCTGCTGGAGCAGCCTTTCGACCTGGTGGTGCTGGACGTGATGCTGCCGCGGGCCGACGGCTTCGAGTTGCTGCAGACCCTGAGGCGGCGGTCGCAGGTGCCGGTGATCATGATGACGGCGCGCACTGCCGCGGCCGATCGCATCTCGGGCCTGGAACTGGGCGCCGATGACTACCTGTGCAAGCCGGTGGATCCCCTGGAATTGATGGCGCGGATCCGGGCCGTGTTGCGGCGCACGCAGGCGCCGTCACGCGACATGCCTGCCGAGCCCGACGCGTCGGCGCATGGCCCCTTGCGGGTCGTGCCCTCATTGCAGCGCGCGACGCTGGCCGGGGTGGACCTGGGCCTGACGGCGGCCGAACTGCGCGTGCTGGACATGCTGGTGCGGCAGGCCGGCACGCCGGTCAGCCGCGAATACCTGACCGAGCTGGCGCTGGGCCGCAGCCTGGAAGCCTATGACCGCAGCCTGGATACGCACGTCAGCAATCTGCGCCGCAAATTGCGCCGTGCCGCCGACCTGGCCAATGCGCCGGATGCCTCGGTGCCCGAGATCCGCGGGCTGCGCAGTTTCGGGTATGTGCTGACCTCGGGGGCATCGATGCCCGGGCCGCTGGCGTGAACTCGCTGTTCCTGCGCATCGTCGTCTGCTTCTGGCTGGCGATGGGGTTGATCGTGACGGGCGTGATCGTCGTGATGTCCCGCGCCGAAGCCAGCCGCAGCGAAGCCCTGGCCGCGATCGACCCATCGGCATTGGCCACCGAAGCGCGCGCGATTGCGCTGGCTGACGGCCTGCCCGGCCTGCGCACCTGGATCCGCGAAACCGAAAACGAGCACCCGATGCTGGCGGTCTACATCGTTGATAAACGCAACGAAGACCTGCTGTCGCGGGACTTGTCCGAATTGGCCGACGATCGCATCAAGGCCTATCGCGCCCGCACCGTGCGACGCTATGTCGATGACCCCGGCTACGTCGAAGGCATGGAGCCCGAGTCGACCCTGCGCGCCGCGCATCGGCAGGCGTGGTGGAACATCCGCCGGCTCTACCTGAATGACAGCACCCGCTACGAACTCATCTTCGATCCCATGTTCACGCCCGGCTTCGGCGACTTCGGTCATCCGAATCTGCCGTGGCTGTTGCTGATCTTTGCGCTGACCGTGAGCGGGCTGGTCTGCTATGGGCTGGCGCGGTATCTGGTGCTGCCGCTGCGCGATCTGCAGGTGGGTGTGCGGCGCCTGGCCACCGGCGATCTGACGCCGCTGTCGATGGGCACGGCGTCGACCCGGCGTGATGACGTGGGCGTGCTGGCGCGTGATGTGGAAACCATGGCCGAGCGCATCCGCGATCTGATCACCATGAAAGAAACGTTGCTGCGGGATGTCTCGCACGAACTGCGGTCGCCGCTTGCCCGACTGCAAGTGGCCCTGGGCCTGGCGCGCCGGGGCGGCGAGCGTTTACCTGTGCAGCTGGACCGGATCGAACGGGAATGTGCATTCCTGGAAGAGATGACGCGCCGCATTCTGGAGTCGGCCAGCCTGGAAGCACGCAGCGGCACGCTGCACGCGCTGGTGCTGGATCCGATCGTGGATCGCGTGGTGGACGATGCGCGCTTCGAAGCCAGCACGCGTCAGGTCGGCGTGCGGGTGGTGCGCGCGTCCCGGCCGCTGTGCCTGCACGGCGATGCTGTCGCCCTGCATAGTGCGATTGAAAACGTGCTGCGCAACGCGCTGCGATTTTCGCCGTCGGGATCGGAAGTGGTGGTGACCTTGAAGGAAGAACCGGGGCCGGTCCACGCCTGGGTCTGCGTCGACATTGCCGACCGTGGCCCCGGTGTGCCGCAAGCGGATCTGGACCGCATTTTTGCGCCCTTCTTTCGCGTGGCGGCGGCCCGGGATCGCAACTCGGGCGGCGTCGGCCTGGGCCTGGCCATTGTGGCCGAAGCCGTGCGGCGGCATGGCGGGAAGGTGTCGGCCCGCAACCGTGACGATGGCGCTGGCCTGACGGTCAGCCTGTGCCTGCCCGCCACGGGGCAGGACGCCGGCACGTCGCCCCACGCTCATTTGCCCGCCGCCCGATACGCCACCTTCAACGCTTCCACGATCGCGCCGTAGGCACGCTGTCGCGTGTCTTCATCGGGCGCGCGCAGCACGAACGACGGGTGATAGGTCGGCACCACCTGCCGGCCGTCGTGCTCGATCACGGTGCCAATCACGCTCTGCAAGGTGGCCGTGCGCTGCGACAGCACCGACTTCAATGCCGTGGCACCCAGGGCCACGATCACCCGCGGCCCGACATCGTCCAGTTCCTGCTCGAGCCAGTAATGACAGGCGGCAATTTCTTTTTGCGCAGGGGTCTTGTGCATGCGCCGCTTTCCGCGCGGTTCCCACTTGAAATGTTTGACCGCGTTCGTCACATAGACATCATGACGCGGCACGCCGGCTTCTTTCAGCGCCGCGTCCAGCATCGCGCCGGCGGGGCCCACGAAGGGTTCGCCCGCCAGGTCTTCCTTGTCGCCGGGTTGCTCGCCCACCATCATCAGCGGCGCGTGCTTCGGCCCGGCGCCGGCCACGCCTTGCGTTGCGTCGTGCCACAGGCCGCAGCGGCGGCAGTCGGCCAGCCGCGACGGTTGCTGATCAGGCAGGATCTCGATCGGTGTTCCGTCATTCGCGGTCACGGCCTTTCCGCTTGATGCGGGCGCGTGATTTGCGACACCTTTTGCGTTCGAAGCGCGAGGGGCCGCAGGGTGGCCCAAGTTAGTGGTGGCGGTCGTGCGAGGCATGGCGGTTTCTCCGGCAAGGTCTGCTCGTCAGTGTGCTGATGGAACGCATGCTGACTGTCAGCACACTGCCGTTCAGCATGCTGTATGCCTGGCGCCCGTTCCGCCAGCAGGCCGCCGTGTGGTGCTTTTGCCTCATCCGTCGGCTGCCACTTGAAAGCCCTCCGCGCATCGCCATGTAGTGCCTATACGCAAGAGGTACGAACGCCATGAGATCACGAGACCTGGGTTCCTGGATGTGGGGCGATGCCCTGTCGCTGCTTGAGCAGGCCGACCGCCTGCACCGGCAGTTCTTCCAGAACGGGCCGGCCGAAGGCCGCTGTTGGGAACCCCCAGTCGATGTCGTGGAAACCGCCAACGAAGTGCTGATCCATATCGCCCTCCCGGGCGTGCCGGCATCGGGCATCGTCGTCGGTTTCGATCCCGACGGGATCACCGTGTCGGGCGTGCG
Source organism: Pigmentiphaga litoralis (assembly GCF_013408655.1). Lineage (NCBI taxonomy): Bacteria > Pseudomonadati > Pseudomonadota > Betaproteobacteria > Burkholderiales > Alcaligenaceae > Pigmentiphaga > Pigmentiphaga litoralis. The sequence goes on along the minus strand of NZ_JACCBP010000001.1, from coordinate 3,643,372 downwards.
CCGTTTTCCGGCGCCCCGTTCGGCACGTATCCACCGCATCGAAATTCCCTACGGCCGTTTCGAGCGACGCATCGCATTGCCTCTCCACGCACTGAACCCTTCTCCCCCTGAATGGGCCGACGGGTGCCTGCTGCTGACGCTGACCAAGGTAAAGGTAAATCCATGATCCATGTTTCTCCGATGCAGGACCTGCGGACGGGTGAAGATGGCCCCCATACCGGGGCTGCAGCCGCCGCACCCACGCCAGCCCAGGGCGCCTACAAGCGTCTGCCCACGGACGCGATCGCCATCGTGCCGCTGCGCGCGTCCGTGCTGTTTCCGGGCGTGCTGTCGCCGGTGACAGTGCATCGCGCCACCGCGGTCGCCGCGGCGCAGGAAGCCGTCAAGAACGAGCATCAGGTGGGCTTCCTGTTGCAGCGCGATCCCATGACGACCGACGTGTCGCCGTCCGATCTGTACTGGGTCGGCACGGCCGGCCCGATCGTGCGCTACATCACGGGCCAGGACGATACCCATCACCTCGTGGTGCAGGGACAGTCGCGTTTCCGGGTGCTCGAATTCCTGGAAGGCTGGCCCTTCCTGGTGGCGCGCGTCGCCATGATCGAGCAGCCCAAGGGCGAGGGCAAGGACATCGATGCCCGCTTCCTGCAGTTGAAGGAACGCTCGATCGAAGCCATCGGCCTTCTGCCGCACATTCCCGATGAACTCGCGGGGGTGGTGCGCAGCATCGACTCGCCCGCCGCGCTGGCCGACATGGTCGCGAACCTGGTCGACGTCAAGAGCGAAGAGAAGCAGGACATCCTGGAAACCTTCGATCTCGAACGTCGCCTGGACAAGGTGATCGCCGCGCTGTCGGCACGTGTCGAAGTGCTGAAGCTGTCGAAGGAAATCGGCGACAAGACGCGCGCGCAGTTCGACGAGCGTCAGCGTGAACACATGCTGCGCGAACAGCTCAAGCAGATCCAGATGGCGTTGGGCGAAGGCAATGAATCGGCGCAGGAAGTCGAGGCGTTGCGCGCCGCGATCGATACCGCCGGCATGCCCGAAGACATCCACAAGCACGCCGAAAAGGAACTGAAGCGGCTGCAACGCATGGCCGATGGCAGCGGCGAAGCTTCGTCGGTGCGCACCTACCTGGAGTGGCTGACCGAGCTGCCCTGGAAGGTCGAACCGCAGGAACCCATCGACATCGGCCAGGCCCGTCAGGTGCTGGATGACGACCACTTCGGCTTGCCCAAGATCAAGCGCCGCATCCTGGAATATCTGGCTGTCCGCAAGCTCAATCCGGAAGGCAAGAGCCCGGTGCTGTGCTTCTCGGGTCCGCCGGGGGTCGGCAAGACCTCGCTCGGGCAATCGATCGCCCGCGCGACTGGTCGCGCCTTCCAGCGGGTGGCCATGGGCGGCCTGCATGATGAAGCGGAAATCCGTGGCCATCGCCGCACCTATGTGGGCGCGTTGCCGGGCAACATCATCCAGGCGATGCGTCGTGCCGGCACGAGCAACGTCGTGCTGATGCTGGACGAGATCGACAAGCTGGGGGCGGGTGGCTTCCATGGCGATCCGGCCAGTGCGCTGCTCGAAGTGCTCGATCCGGAACAGAACCACAAATTCCGCGACAACTATCTGGGCGTCGACTTCGACTTGTCGCGCGTCATGTTCATCTGCACCGCGAACGTGCTCGACACGATTCCCGGCCCGCTGCGCGACCGGATGGAAATCATCCAGCTGCCTGGCTATACCGAGGAAGAAAAGATCCAGATCGCCAAACGCTATCTGGTCGAGCGCCAGCTGAAGGCGAATGGCCTGACGACGGAACAGGTGACCGTGACCGACGATGCCATTGCGTCGCTGGTGGGCGACTACACCCGGGAAGCCGGCGTGCGGGGCCTGGAACGGGAGATCGGTGCGGTACTGCGCCGGACTGCCATGCAGGTGGCCGAAGGCGAAGGGGCGGCTGTGACGATCACGGCGGATGACCTGCCAGGCATCCTGGGCGGCAAGCGCTTCGAAAACGAAGTGGCCTTGCGGACCAGCGTGCCGGGCGTGGCGACCGGTCTGGCATGGACGCCGGTGGGTGGCGACATCCTGTTCATCGAAGCCAGCAAGGTGCCGGGCACCGGGCGGTTGATCCTGACCGGTCAGCTGGGCGACGTGATGAAGGAGTCGGTGCAGGCGGCGCTGACGCTGGTCAAGGCGGCGCGCGGGGATTCGATGGATAAAATCGACATCCACGTGCACGTGCCGGCGGGCGCCACACCCAAGGATGGTCCCAGCGCAGGGGTTGCGATGTATCTTGCGCTGGCGTCCCTGATGAGCGACAAGCCGATCCGTTCGGACGTCGCGATGACGGGCGAGATCAGCCTGCGCGGGCAGGTGCTGCCGATTGGCGGCCTGAAGGAAAAGACGTTGGCCGCGCTGCGTGCCGGCATCAAGACCGTCATGCTGCCCCGGCGCAACGCGAAGGACCTGGAAGACGTGCCGGGGGAAGCCCGCGAGAAGCTCGAGTTCGTGCTGCTCGACACGGTGGAAGACGCGGTGCGGTGCGCCATCGGGGAAGACGTGCGGACCCCGGAAGCCGCGGCGCATTAAACGATAGCAACCGGTATTCAGCGGTTGGCATGAAGCAGAAAGGCGATCGGCAACGGTCGCCTTTTTTGCGTCCGCGCTCGTTGACGTGGCCGGGCACGGCGATTGCGCTTTGGCATGAACTCAACCATACAGAGAGCCCCGCCATGACCGCCAGCTTCCCGCAATCCCCCACCGCCGCCGACCCGATCCGCTACCGCGCCGACCTGGAACAACCCGAGCCGGACGAAGCGGAAACGATCCAGGGGCTGACGGACGCCCTGCACAAGGTCAGCGCCACGGTCTACGAAGACAGCGGCCATGCCGAGCGCAGCGTCCACGCCAAAAGCCATGCGCTACTGCGCGGCGTGCTCCAGGTGGATGCGGGGCTGCCCGCGACGCTGGCCCAGGGCATCTTCAAGACGCCGGGATCGTTCGAGGTGGTCATGCGTTTTTCGACCAACCCGGGTGACATCCTGAACGACAAGGTGTCCACACCGCGCGGGCTGGCGGTCAAGGTGCTGGGGGTGGAGGGCGATCGTCTGCCTGGGTCCGAAGAGGACACGTCACAAGACTTCGTAATGCAGAACGCCAAGGCCTTCACGGTGCCCACGCCCAAGGCCTTCCTGAAAAACCTGAAGATGCTGGCCGGCACCACCGACAAGGCGCCAGGCATGAAGCAGGCGCTGTCCGCCGTCTTGCGTGGTCTGGAAAAAGGGATCGAAGCCGTGGGCGGCGAAAGCGGCACGATCAAAAGCCTAGGTGGCCATCCGCTGACGAACCTGCTTGGCGAGACGTATACGACGGTGGTGCCGCTGCGCTATGGCGATTACGTCGCGAAGATTGCCGTGGTCCCGGTCTCGCCGGGACTGGTCGCGCTCAAGGATGCGCCGGTCGACCTGGACGACAAGCCCGATGGCTTGCGGGAAGCCATGCAGACCTTCTTTGCCACGCAGTCAGCCGAATGGGAAATCCAGGTCCAACTCTGCACGAACCTGGAGACCATGCCGATCGAAGACGCGTCGAAGGAATGGCCGGAAGACGAAAGTCCGTTTGTTCGCGTGGCCACCCTACGGGTCGACCCGCAACCTGCATGGACCGACGCGCGGCATGCCCGGGTCGACGACGGCATGGCCTTTGGTCCATGGAAAGGCGTGGTCGAACATCAACCGCTGGGCGGCGTGATGCGCGCCCGCAAGTCGACCTATAAACATTCCATGGATTTCCGGAGCCAAGCAAACGGCTGTCCGATGCACCGTCTTGAAAAGACGGCGGACCTTCCGGACTAAGACGTCAGTTCAGGGGTAGGGATCGCGGGCACGGCGGCGGCGCATGCCGGCCGCTTGCGGCGCCATGCTGTCGCTGCGGTGACGGCGCTGGTTCGACGAATGCGAATGGCCGCTGGTGACGACGGCGCGTGCGGTGCAAGGCACGGCCACGCGGCGGGCGCGGCGCATGCCCGACGGGGCAGGCAGGCTGGCCCACGGCGACATGGTGTGGCTGCTGTTCATGACCATGCGGTCATCCGCCGGGGCACCCAGGCGCTTGTACATGATGTGGGCATCGACGAAGCCCAGCGACGCATGGCGGAAAGCATCGGGCAGGGTGCCGATGATCTCGAAGCCCAGGCGCTGCCAGAGCTGCACGGCGGCCAGGTTGGTCGCCACGACCATGTTGAACTGCATGGCGCGGAACCCCAGGCGCATGCTCATTTGCTGCGAGTGCTCGCACATCAGGCTGGCCACGCCCTGACCCTTGGCGCGGTCGGAAACGATGTAGGCGCAGCTGGCGACATGAGAACCGAGCCCGGGCTGATTGGCCGTCAGGTAGTAGGTACCCAGGACGTCGCCACGGTCGTTCTTGGCTACGTACGTTGCCACCGGCTGGTCGACCCAAAGCTTGCGGGCTTCGGCTTCACTGATTTCGGGCGAATACGCAAACGTTTCGCCGGCGCGAATCACGGGTGCGATGATGGCCCACACGGCGGACCAGTCGTCGACGTCGAATTTTTGGATGGCAATCATTTTTCTCAGTTATCCGTCAGCGGAACAGGTGGCGTGTTCGCCGAAGTGATATGACGTTCACGGAATGTAGATTAGCGCCTGTTATGACGACTGTCCCTCCACCTCCCCGGTTGGCTCAACCGGATCGTCGTTGATTTGCGGTAATCGCAACGTCGCTTGCTAGGAGAATGTCTCGAATGCTCTCCGTCCAACTATATCTGCGGTGCGATGATGCCCTGCGTGATGTCAGAATCGTTCTTACAACCTAAGCACTAGTCCAGTGGGCGTAAAAACTCATCCGTCCAGCTGATGCCAGACTGCGAAAATCACGAAAGCTGGCCGCTACTTGTCATAAATGTGTCAGGGCTTACATGTAGGACGAGATGACGGGTAGGTCGTCAACGGGTTCAACCGGGCTCAAAAAGCCGGTTCAACCCCTACGCCGGTTCACTGGAGACGAACCGATCGAGATTGCGCGGGTTGGCCTGCTGTCTACCGCTTCCCTAAAAGCGCCGATCCACCGATCCGCTCGGGCTTATTTGGTTTGAAGGGGAGAGGGGCGGATAGGTCAGCGGCGGCAATGGATTCGTCCAGCCGGGGAAGACTCCACGTCTTTTGCAACCGCAGACTGTTCATGCCTTCGTTCCAGGCATACAGCATTCGCTTTCCCGTTTCATGGAAAGACGGGTATTGCCGTAGTGAGTCAATGACTTGCGGAGTTACCTGCACAATGGCTTCGCAGATTCGTTCAACGCGCTGGAGCGTCTCGGCCGGGGCCAGATTGCATCGCGTCTGAAGAAAACGCTCCAGTGCTTTACCGGGTCTCCAGGTGGATCTTCCCTCGATTGCCATGCCCGGAGGGTTCTTTGCATAGTCGTCGTAGACCGTGATGGTCAGCATGTCGTAGACGGGCGCGAGTTCAATTTGCTCACGGGAGCTATAGAGCAAAGCAATGTTCTTGGTGTGGCAATCCGCGTTGCGAAGGGCATAGGTGAGCAACAGCAGATCTGCCAGATTCGACAGCGCTGCGTTCTGCTGGTCAGGAAGAGTGACGACGTCCTTGATACGGCTCACAACGCGTTCCCACGTGGATTCGTACTTCTGTTCGGGACGTAAGGTGAGCAAGCTGCAGAGGTCTTCCATGCCTTTACGTGTCGTTCCGTCCGACTCGAAGTCAAATCGATGCACCACCAAGGCTTTTCCGTCGTCGGAGACTTCCGTGACAGCAGTCGGAAAACCAGCTTGGCGCGACACCTCCATGCACAGATGCTCATTGAGGGCCACACCCGGCAAGCGTGAGGTGGTTCCCTTGATGATGTACCGGTCCGTGGCTAACGTTCCCTTGCCATGCTCTCCTAACGTTTTAGGGGAAAGAAATTTGGGCACGACACCGGACACGCCTGACATCGCATGTTGGCGCACCAGGTCAACGAAAGCCTCCTCCGAGTTGTCTCCTCGCAAGATGCCGTTCAACTCGAACGCTATGGGGGGCTGCGTAGGATCGGCATTCGGCGCCGCGACCTTGACGCGTCCGATAGCATTGCGGCCAACTACGGACAGCAACTGCAACGGAGACGCCCCGATATGGGGGCCCAGCTGCTCTTGAAGAATCGAGAGTAAAAAGCCTTCGGGCAAGTTCATCCGGAATAGCGGATGAAGTTCTGGATAAGCGTAGGACTCCGTGCGCACAGGCATCAGCAAGGACGCGAAGTTCTCGGTTGGGACGTCCGGGTGATAAGTCATCACGTGACGGAAACCGTCTATTGACTCCAGAGTCGCCACTGGCTTGTCATGAACATAGACATGCAGCTTCATCGATGTCCGCTCCACCGTGGGTCCGTTTCCCCCTCCGTTTCGAGTCGCTGCCGTTCCGCTAAAGCATCGTCAAGCGTGAAGCTGGCTTTTTTAGGCTTGAACGCCAGCTCATATCCCAGGATCTCCAATAGGCGAAGCAATTTGCGAGAACCAAATTCGGCAACGCCGCCGATTTCAAAGCGGGCAATGGTTGACTGAGCCAAGCCACTGAGGTCACCGAGCTGTTTTTGCGTTAAGCCGCGATCACGTCGCAGTTGGGCGACGGCATGTCCTAGTGCCTGAAGGTTGTCCATATGCTGTATTTGTCATCAATATTCAGCGTCTAATGGCTCTGTCGAAGAGACGAAAGCCAACAGAAGCAGCCTAACTATAGCAAATACGCTATAGGAAATGGAGTTTAAAAATGCTGTATTTTTCATAGCAGTCCAATTCCATTTTTTTACTGCTGCGGTGAAATGGTCCATGTTCACAGCGTTTCTAATAGCAAATACAGCATTTTTCGGTCGCTTGCTGTAGAGACATTTAGCTTCCAGTTCGATTGTGAACACTGGGATTAATCAAACCAAAAAAGGCAGCTTGCGCTGCCTTTTTTCACTCCACCGTCACGCTCTTCGCCAGATTCCGCGGCTTGTCCACGTCCGTCCCCCGTGCACACGCCGTGTGATACGCCAGCAACTGCATCGGCACCACGTGCAGGATCGGCGACAGCGAACCGTAGTGCTCGGGCATGCGGATCACGTGCACGCCGACTTCGTTCCGGATATTGCTGCCGGCATCGGCGAACACATACAGCTGGCCGCCACGCGCCCGTACTTCCTGCATGTTGGACTTCAGCTTCTGCAGCAACTGGTCTTGCGGCGCCACGGTGATCACGGGCATCTGGTCGGTCACCAGCGCCAGCGGGCCGTGCTTCAGTTCACCGGCCGGGTAGGCCTCGGCATGGATGTAGCTGATCTCTTTCAGCTTGAGCGCGCCTTCCAGTGCGATCGGGTAGTGCATGCCGCGGCCCAGGAACAGCGCGTGTTCCTTGCGGACGAATTCTTCGGCCCAGGAAATGATCTGCGGTTCGAGCGCCAGCACCGATTGCACGGCCACGGGCAGGTGGCGCAGCGCCTTGATGGCGTCGGCTTCCTGTTCGGCGTTGAGACGGCCCTTGAGCTTGGCCAGGGTCAGCGTGAGCAGGTACAGGCCGATCAGCTGGGTGGAAAACGCCTTGGTCGACGCCACGCCGATCTCGACGCCGGCGCGGGTCAGGAAGGCCAGGCTGCATTCGCGGACCATGGCGCTGGTCGCCACGTTGCAGATGGTCAGCGTCTTGTCCATGCCGAGTGAACGGGCATGTTTGAGCGCGGCCAGGGTGTCAGCCGTTTCGCCCGACTGCGAAATCGTGACGACCAGCGAACGGGGATTCGGCACGCTGGTGCGGTAGCGGTATTCGCTGGCGATTTCGACGTTGCAGGTAATCGACGCAATGGATTCGATCCAGTACTTGGCGGTCAGGCCGGCGTAGTAGCTGGTACCGCAGGCCAGGATCAGCACCGAGTCGATGTCTTCCAGAATGGCGGCGGCGCCTTCCCCAAACAGTTCCGGCGTGATGGCTTCCACGCCTTGCAGCGTGTCGCCGATCGCGCGGGGCTGCTCGAAGATTTCCTTCTGCATGTAGTGGCGATAGGGGCCGAGTTCAGCGGCGGCGGTGTATGCCATCACGACACGCACGGGGCGCTCGACCGGGTTGCCGTCGATGTCGACGATCCAGGTGCGCGACAACTGCAGGTCGACGACGTCGCCGTCTTCCAGGTAGACGATGCGGTCGGTGGTGCCGGTCAGCGCCATGGCGTCGGATGCCAGGAAGTTTTCGCCATCCCCCAGGCCCACGATCAATGGCGAGCCGTGACGCGCGCCCACCACCCGGTGCGGTTCGTCGCGGCAGAACGCGGCGATCGCGTAGGCGCCCTGCAGGCGTTTGACGGTTTGCTGCACGGCCAGGAGCAGGTCGCCGTCGTACACGTGGTTGATCAGGTGGGCGATGACTTCGGTGTCGGTCTGGCTTTCGAACACGTAGCCGGCCGCTTCGAGTTCGGTGCGCAGTTCATCGTGGTTTTCGATGATGCCGTTGTGCACGATGCCGATCCGGTTGTGGCCGGTGCGGTCTTTCGAAAAGTGGGGGTGGGCGTTGTGCGTGGCAGGTTCGCCATGCGTCGCCCAGCGGGTGTGGGCAATGCCCGTGTAGCCGCCCAGGTGTTCTTTTTCGATCAGGGCTTCAAGCTCGGCCACGCGCGACGTGCTGCGTGTGCGCTTGAGTTCGCCGTCGGCATAGACCGCGACGCCGCAGGAGTCATATCCCCGGTACTCGAGCCGCTTCAGGCCTTCAACGAGGATGGGGGTGATATCGCGCTGGGCGACCGCGCCGACGATGCCGCACATAGGAGGTCTCGCTTGATGAGAAGTAATCGTTGCCGCTATTCTCTGCCTTTCCGCGTGAAATATGCTTTCTGAAGACGGCTGAAAATGGTTGTAGATTTCATGGCCTATATCGGTAGACCAAATATTTCATTATCTTCAGCCTAATGAAAGAAATGGGAGGTTTTTTGGACACCAAGGCGACCCCGACTCCGCTGGACGACGTAGACCGCGCCATCCTCATGCTGCTTCAGGATGATGCGGGAATCACGAATCATGAGCTCGCCCGGCGGGTTGCCGTGTCGCCGCCCACCTGCCTGCGGCGGGTACGGCGGCTGATCGAGCAGGGCATCATCGAAAAGCAGGTGGTGATCGTGTCGCCCGAGAAGGTCGGGGCGGGACTCACGGGCATCGTGGAAGTCACCCTGGACGTGCAAGCCGCCGAAGCCCTGATCACGTTCGAACGTTGCATGGCGAAAGAAGCCACCGTCACGCAGTGCTATCGCGTGTCGCAGGGGCCGGACTTCGTGCTGATGGTGCAGGTGCCCGATATGGAGGCGTATCACGCGCTGGTGCATCGCGCGTTCACCGCACAGAACAACGTCCGCAATGTGCGGACGTTTTTCTCGATTCATCGAAGCAAGTTCGATACGCGGGTGGTGGTCTAAAGCGGCCAGCTCACACCAGCGCGGCCGCCTCGGACCGGCGCGGTCGGCTCAGACCGGCTTTTTCACCGGCCGCTTCCACCCCGGCACGCTGACCTGCTTGGCCCGCGACACGGTCAGCGTGTCGGCTGGCGCGTCGCGCGTCAGTGTCGTACCCGCTGCGATCGTCGCGCCGCGGCCGACCCGGATCGGGGCGATCAACTGGCTGTCGGACCCGATGAAAGCGTCGTCTTCAATGATCGTGCGGTGCTTGTTCACGCCGTCGTAATTGCACGTGATGGTGCCGGCGCCGATGTTGACGCGCGCGCCCACGGTGGCGTCGCCGATGTAGCTCAGGTGATTGGCCTTCGCGCCGGTGTCGAGCGTGGCGTTCTTGATCTCGACGAAGTTGCCGACATGCGTGTCGTTGCCCAGGCGGGCGCCGGGGCGCAGGCGCGCATACGGACCGACGCGCGACACGTCGCCGACTTCGGCATCGTGCAGGTGGCTGAAGGCTTCGATGCGGGTGCCCGCGCCGACCTTGACGTTGCGCAGCACACAGTACGGGCCGATGGTGACGCCGTTGCCGAGTTCGACCACGCCTTCAAAGATACAGCCCACGTCGATCGCCACGTCGCTGCCGCACGTCAGCTGGCCGCGCAGGTCGAAGCGCGCGGGGTCGGCCAGCGTCACGCCGGCTTCGAGCAGCCGCGTGGCCTGCGCCTGTTGATAGACCCGTTCCAGTTCGGCCTGCTGCACGCGGCTGTTGACGCCCAGCGTTTCCCAATCGTGCGCGGGCTGCGCGGTGGCGACCGGCATGCCTTCGGCCACGGCCATCGCCACGATGTCGGTCAGGTAGTACTCGCCTTGAGCGTTGTCATTCCTGAGCGCGCTCAACCAGCGCTTGAGCGCGGCAGTGGGCGCGGCCAGGATGCCGGTGTTGACCTCGCGGATCGCCAGCTGGCCCGGCGACGCATCCTTGTGTTCGACGATGGCAGTCACCGCGCCGGCTGTATCGCGAACAATGCGGCCGTAACCGGTTGCATCCGGCATCGTCACAGTCAGAATGCCCAGACCCCCGCCTTGCCCCGCGCACGCGTCCAGCAAGGACCGCAGCGTCGACGAGGCCACTAACGGAACGTCACCATAGAGCACCAGTGTCACATCGTCGCCACTGCCGCTTTCCAGTAGAGTGGGGACAGCCTGTTGCACGGCGTGGCCGGTGCCGAGCTGGGGCGATTGCATCGCGAACGCCAGGTCGTCGTCGCCAGCGTAGCGGGCTTCGACCGTGGCTGCGCCGTGTCCGACCACCAGCGTGATCCGGGCCGGATCAAGGGCGCGGGCACTGGCGAGCACATGGCTCAACATCGGCTGGCCGGCCAGCGTGTGCAGCACCTTGGGCAGGTCCGACTTCATGCGTTTGCCCAGGCCGGCTGCAAGAATGACGATGTTCAGCATGAAGCGCTTATCCAAGTGGGAGTGACGAGCGTCGCAGTTTAAGGCATTGGAGAAGGGAAAATGATACGTTGGGTACTCGTCGCTTTGACTGTGTTGACTTTGAGTGCCTGCACCACCATGCGGCTCGGCTACAACTCGGCCAACACGCTCATCGCCTATCGCATGAACGATTGGTTCGACACGTCGGGCGAACTCGAGGCCCCCGCGCGGGAACGTCTCGACTCGGTCATCGCCTGGCATCGCCGTGAAGAACTGCCCGAGTATTCGCGCCTGCTGCTCGGTGCGCGCGAACGCTTTGCCGACCCGGCTCCCTTTACGCCCGAGCAGGTGCTGGCCATGCAGAAGCAGGTCACGCAGCGCCTGGTCCGCACCGGCGACAAGGCGGCGGATGCCTTTGCCGACCTGTTCCCCCGCTTCGGCCTGGCCCAGCGCAAACGGGTGATCGCCCGGATGGACGAGAGCAATGCCGAGTTCACCGAAAAGAACATCGATATTTCGCCCGCCAAGTTGCGCAAGCGCCGCATTGACGACATGGAAGACCGGTTTGCCTTCTGGTTCGGCAAGCTGGACGCGTCGCAACGCGAGCGGATCGAGAAGTGGGCCGACGAGGCCGAGCCATCCGGCACCGAGCGCCTGGCCGTGCGGCGCATGCGTCAGACCGCATTCCTGAACATCATGGATACCGGCAAGACGGCCTCCGTGCCCGAGACCAACCGCAAGTTGAAGGCGTTTTTTGCCGACCTGGAGACGCCTGCCGATGCCGGTGTGCGCGAGCGCCAGCGCAAGCAATTGCAGCATTGGGCGGCCCTGACGTCCGATCTCATCAATAGCGCATCGCCTGCGCAACGTGCGCGGATCCAGGAAAAGATCAAGACCATGTCGGACGACTTCCTGACCTTGTCGCGGCAGAAATAGGCCGAATGCGGCAGGTCGCCCCCCGGTTCGCGATGCTAGGATAGGCACTTACTGACTGGAGTCCCTATGAGCAAGCTTCCCGGAATCGTGATTGCGCTGCTGCTGGCGGTGGTTGCGGCCGGCGCCTATCTCTGGTGGCGCCAGCCCGCCGAGCTGCCCGCCATCGAGCAGGCGGCAGACGCCCCGCCGCTGGCCGACGCGCCGATCGAAGTGCCGCCGCCCAGCCCCGAAACGCGGTATCCGATCGAATCGGTGCCGTCCACTGCCGATACGGCGATCACCGATCCGGGCAACGACTTTGGCGTGGCCATGAGCCAGCTCATTGGTCGTGATGCGGTCGCCAAATTCCTGCAATTGGCCGATTTCCCCCGCCGCGTGGTGGCGACCGTCGACAATCTGGCGCGCGCACATGCCGCGCCGGTGCTCTGGCCGGTCAACCCGACAGCAGGACGTTTTACGGTGGAAGGGGTCGCTGACAATCAGTCCATCGTGTCGGCCAGCAACGCGCCGCGCTACCAGCCGCTGGTGTCCGTCATCCAGAACGTGCCGACCGACAAGGCCGTTGCGCTGTATGTGCGCATGTACCCGCAATTCCAGAGCGCCTATGAAGAGCTGGGCTACCCGCGCGGGTATTTCAATGATCGCCTGATCGCGGTGATCGACAGCCTGCTGTCGACGCCCGAGCCTGACGAGCCGCCCAAGCTGCAGCTGACCGAGGTGAAGGGGGAAGTGAAGTCGCAGCGGCCGTGGGTGCGTTATCAATATGTGGACGCCAACCTCGAGGCCCTGCCGTCGGGCCAGAAGATGCTGGTGCGCATGTCGCCTGCCCAGCGCAAGACCGTCAAGGCCAAGCTGGCCGACTTTCGGCGTCGTCTGACGGGCGAAGCGCCCAATCTGTCGCTGTCGTCGGAATCGAACCGCTAGGCCTTTGCAGGCGCGGCCTCAATTCGACGGATTGCGTTCCAGCAAGGCCGCGCGCACATGCGGCGCGCGCGTTTGCGCACTCAACCAGACCGAAAACAAGGACTTTGCCAGGACTGCGTCATGGCTGCTGGCTTGCGGCTCGCCATTGAGCACCAGGCACAGGCCCGCGCCAGGCCGGTAGACGCCGATCACGACGTCGCCGGGTTCGATGTCGGGCAGGGCCGCCGACAGCCACCGCAGCCATTCGGCGCGTTGGGAATCAGTGCCCCGGCCGATCGCGCCAATCTCTTCCACCAGGCGCCGCGCCAGGTGCGGGCCGGAAAATTCGCGGGCAAAGCGCAGCGCCAGTGCAAACGGCTGGGCCAGCGTGGCCGTATCGATCCCCTGGCTGCCCGTCCACAACCACGCATCGTAGATGTAGTAGCCCCAGTGCGTGTGGCGGCATGCGCCCGACAGCCGGGGCGTGTCGAAGCACGCCTGTACGTTGGCTGGCAGGGGAAGCGTGGCAGGGGCGACCGCGTGGGCCCGGCCCCAGACGGCGATCACGTTGTCGGCCGCGCCAGCAGGCGTTCGATCTCGCGCGTCAGGCGGGGATCTTCGGGTTCGACGTTGCTGGGGAACGCAGCCACTGGCTGGCCATTCCGGTCCACCAGGTACTTGTGGAAATTCCACGCGGGCGCCTGCCCCGTGGTCTTGATCAGGGTGCGGAACAAGGGGTTGGCCCCGTTGCCCGTCACAGGGGTGGGCGTGAAGATCGGAAACTTCACGCCGTAGGTATTGAAGCAGAGCGTTTCGATCTTGCTCTTGTCGGCCGCTTCCTGGCCAAAGTCATTGGACGGGAAGGCCAGGACGACCAGCCCGCGATTGCGGTACTTGCCGTACAGCTTTTCCAGCCCTTCGTACTGGCGCGTGTAGCCGCAATAGCTGGCGGTGTTCACGACCAGCAGCACCTTGCCGGCGTACTGGCACAGGTTCTGTACCGATTCGTCCTGCAATTTGTGCATGTCGACATTGAGCGAGCTTGGGCAGGAACCTGCCGTATCGGCAACTTCCAGCGTCCGTGCATCGCTTCGTGCACCCGGTCCTGCTGCCATGGCCTGGAACGCAACCAGGGACGCCGCGACCAATGCGGTCATCATCCACGCCATGTGAAGGCGGCGGGGATCACGACGCAGGGCAAGGGTCTTGCGGGCAGGGTGGGTCATGTCATGTCTCCAGCTTTTGCGAATGGCCCGCGCAATGCCGGAGCATCGGGCGGGCCATCCTCTATCTTGCTTCAGAACGCGACAGCGTCCAAGCGCAACACCATCAGAATGCGACGGCGATGTCCGTCAGCAACGGTCCGGTCGCGCCGCCAACCAGGCCAGTGCTGGTATCGGTCGGGGCGAGCGCGGTCAGGGCGCCGGTGGCGAGGTTGACCGTGAACAGCTTCGACGGGCCGGTGGCGGTGGTCGACGACGAGGCGACTGCCAGGCCGTTGGCGCCGCCGCCGATGTCGAATCCGACGCGGGTGCCGATCGTCGTGCCCAACGGGCCCACGTCGACCAGCGTGCCGTCGTTTGGCGGGTTCTGCAGCGACAGCACGTTCGACGTGCGTTCCATGTCATACAGCGCCGTGGCGGTCGTGCCCGCGAAGCTGTTGGTGTAGGCCGCAGCCGCCACCACAGGGGCCGCGCCGGCGCGGTTGATGTTGCCGTCGGTGGTCGTTGCACCGGTGGCCACGTTGATGCGCAGGCTGGCGCCGGTGCTGGTGATCACGCGCAGGCGATCGGCGACCGGGTTGAAGTCGACCGAGAAGGTCGTGCCGGCGGCCGGGAAGGCCGTGTACGGTGCGGTCGTGTCGGCCGGATCGGCAGCCAGGGTGGCGACCACCGTTGCCACGCCCGTGGTCGGGACGACGGTGAACAGGCGGCCGGTGCTGCTCAGGCCATAGACCTTGCCATCGGCAGGACGCTGGTCGATGCCGACCACGGTTTCACCGGTGGCCAGGCCCGTGACTGCCACGTTGCTGGCGAGGGTACCCGGCGTGGCGGGCTTGAAGGTCACCAGGCGGCTGTCGGACGTCAGGCCGACCATGGTCGGACCGGCCTTCTGACGCAGGGCCAGGCCGCCCACGGCCGTGGTGCCGGCGCCGATGGCGTTGACGCGCGTCGCGGCAGGCGCGCCCGCGGCCGGCGTCAGGTTGATCGCATACAGGCTGGTCACGCCGCCGACTGTCAGTGCGGCAAAGCCCTGGTTGGTCGTGGCGTCGATGTCGAAGCCGTTGGCGGCAGTGGCGTCAAAGCCCAGCGGCACCGGGGTCGACAGGGTGCCGTCGTTCGGCGGGTTCTGCACGTACAGGACGTCGTTGGCGGTATCGATGTCATACAGCGTCGTGGCGGCGGTGCCGGCGAACGAGTTCGTGTAGGCCGCGCTGGTCACGGCTGCGCCAGCTGCGCCACCGTTCACGATGCCGTCGACGGTCGTCGCGCCGGTATCCACGTTGATACGCAGGTTCTGGCCCGTGTTGCTGACGACGCGCAGGCGGTCGGCGGCGGGGTTGAAGTCGACGCCAAAGGTGGTGCCGTTCAGGACGACAGCAGCGCCGCCGGCGGTGGCAGGAGCCAGGGCCGATTTACGCGTGGCGACGCCGGTGGCGGGGTCGATCGTGTAGATCACGCCGGTGGTCGAGATGCCGTACAGCAGGTTGTCGGCCGGGCGGAAGTCCATGCCGACCAGGGTTTCGCCAGAAGCGGCAAGACCGGTCAACGCCACGGAGGACAGGAACGTCTGGGGAGCGGCGCGGTTGAAGCTGGCGAGCTGGCCGGCTGCCGTCAGGACCACGACGTCGCCAGGGGCGGTCGGGGCAGGCGTGTTGTTGTTGTTATCGTCGTCGCTGCCGCCGCAGGCGACCAGCGCCAGGCACAGCATGCCGGCGCCAGCCAGCTTGAATGGGGTTGTCGATGCCAGGCTCGCCTTGCGGCCTGTTTGCTTGAGATTCTTCGCCATCTTCCCGCTCCTTTGTCTTTGTCATCAGTGACGTTTGCACGCGTCGCAGTACGCGTTGGCGAACACTAACCGTGGGCTCGGTATTCAGATGCAAGCCGAACGACGTATGTCTGACAAAAGGTAAGGAAAGGATGAAAGGTGTGTGACCAGTCTTCTTCAATACTAAAGAAAAGTCACCAGAACCCCGGTGTACCAGGATATGCGGTCCCCATAAATCTCGCCATTTGCGAACAAGCCAATCAAGGGAACGTCGCCCAGTTGCTGCTGCACCAGCTGCATTTCGGCCGATGGACCGCCGAACAGCGTACCGGTGCGCCCCAGGCAGGAGATGTAGAGCGCACCGCGGATGCGGTCCATGCTGCCGTAGCGTGTCTCGATGGTTTCGCGCAATTCGGTGCACGCACGGATCAGGTCGACCTGCGCGGCATGGCGATCGCGGCGGCAGAACACCACGTGATCGGCATCGTCCAGTTCGGCTCCCATGGCAAGCGCCCGTTCGTGCGGATCGACGCCGACCAGCGGCCGGACCGGATAGTTGCCCCGCAGAAACGCGTCGCCTTCACCAAAACCGATAAAAGTGCCTTGCAGCATCTGCACGGTGGAGGCTGCCTGCTGCTTGCGGGCATCAGGCGCCACCGGCACGCCTTGCACGATGCTGGGCGCCCATTCGGTCGGGGCACCCATGTCGCGCAGCAGCACGTCGAGCGCGGGCGCGTCGTCCAGCCGGTTCAAGAGCCGTCCGGCCGATGCCGTGACGCGATGCACCGGGCCGATCGGCTGGCAGCCCTGGCTGATGCGGCTTTCGACCTGGATGTTCTCGGACAGCACCACGCCCGACAGGCCGCCGGCAAAGATGCCATCGGCAATCAGGGCATTGGCGTGGCGGCTGCTGGACACACCGCCGAACAGGGTGTCGCCCGCAATCTTGCCCGCCATGTCCTGCAGCAGTTCGGGCAGGTCGGGTGTCGAGGCATCGGCGTGCACCAGGGCCGTCCACGAGGCGGACCGGCCGTTGGGAGTGCGTGCCTCCCGCGCCGGCGGGCGTGACTTGCCCGAGAACACCTGGAAGTCATCGGGCGAAAAATCCGCCAGCATGAAGGCCATGGCGGGTTCGTCAATATATTCGGCCATTCCGGCCGCCACGCCGACCCCGATCGCGCCGGTCCAGTGCGTGATCCCGGTGCGTTCCCGCAGAAACGCCAGAATGTCGTCCGAGGCTTCAGCAAAGTGGTCGGTCAGATACAGAAAGCCCAGCGTGGCCTGCCGTCCGGTTTCGGTGCGGCTGGCGTGTTCGATCTGAGCCAGACACAAGGACGCCGCCATCCGCCAATCGGGATGGGTGGCATGCGCCCAGGGAAACTGCGTGGTCATGCCTTGCCTCGGGCTCCGCGCGCGGGCGCCTTCTTGGCCGGCGCCTTGCTGGCAACAGGCGCCCGCTTGGCCGCGGTCTTGCCGGCGGCCTTTTTGGCGGGGGCCTTGGATGCAGGGGGCCGGGGCGCAGACGACCTGGATGCCGACGACTTGGATGCTGCGCCGTTCTTGCCCGACGAGGCCTTGCGGGCAGGTGGCGACGTGCGTTCAGCAGGGGCTGCCTTGCGGGCAGGCGCATCCGGCGCGCGCGACGGTTCGAACACGGTGCGCGCGGCGGCAGCGGCGGCCTTGGCCAGGTCCATGTGCGGCATCGCCGGCATCTGGGGCATCGCCGGGACGGCGGGCACCGCTTGCGAGGCGGCGGCGGTGATCTTGTTGAACTGGTCCTGCAGCATCGACCACCACGCATTGGCCTGCGGCGAGCCGGGTGGCGCACCGGTGCTGTCGTCAGCCGCCTCGGCGTCGGCCGGAGGCGTCTGGGGCTGCGACGGTGCGGCGGGCTGCGGGGTGGGCGGCTGCATCGCTGCAGGCATCGGCGGCGGCGTGGGGATGAACGCCGGCGCGGACGCCGCGGTGGACGCCGACCCGGGCATGTGCGCAGGCGTGTGCGGCCACCCGGTCGGCTGCGCAGCCGGTGCGGATGCTGCGGGGGCCGGCGCCGATGGCGCGGCGCTGGCCGAGAAGCCGAAAGGCGATGCATCGGCCGCGGCCCCCGGCGCCTTGCGCAGGCCCAGCACGATTTCCAGCGGCGACGGCGGCGGCAGGTCGGACGCGTCGGCGTCGGACGCACCCGCCGGGGTATGCGCCTGATAGGCACTGCTGACGTTCTGCGCAAAATTGCGCAGCGTCGAGATCGTGGCGCGCTGCACCTCCAGACCCTGGATGCTTCCGCGCAGCATGGTCAGGTTCAGGTTCAACCAGTTTTCAATCGCGCGCAGGTCGGTGATCCGCTTGTCCAGTTCATCCAGCCCGGGGACGTTTCCGCCCGGCGCCGCCGTGGCCATCGAACCGAGGTTGCCCCACACCTGCCGCATCATATCCAGGCTCTGCATGACCGGATTGGCCGCGCCCGGATCGAAAGACGGGCCCGCGCCGGGCATGCCAGGGAACGCAAAAGGATTACCGCTGGGGATCATCGCTCTTCCTTGTCTCGATAGGGGGCGGGGTCAGGCCGCGCCGGGGGGCGCGATCACCTGGTCAATGGCGCCGAAAATGCTGGCGCCTTTTTCGTCGAGCATCTCGATACGGATGCTGTCGCCAAACTTCATGAATTCGGTCACCGGCGCACCGGTTTCAATGGTTTCCAGACAGCGCTTTTCGGCAATGCAGGCGTAGCCCACCGAACTGTCCTTGTTCGATACCGTGCCCGAGCCCACGATGCTGCCGGCCCGGCAATTGCGCGTCTTGCAGATGTGGGCGATCAGCGCCGGAAAGTTGAAGACCATGTCTTCGCCCGCCAGCGGCTTGCCCACCACCTTGCCGTTCCATTCGACGGTGAGCGGCCGATGCACCTTGCCGTCACGCCACGCCGACCCCAATTCATCGGGCGTCACCGCCACCGGCGAAAACGCGGTGGCGGGCTTGCTCTGGAAGAAGCCAAAGCCCTTGCCCAGCTCGCCCGGAATCAGGTTGCGCAGCGACACGTCGTTGACAAGCATCAGCAGGCGGATGGCGTCGCTGGCGCCGTTGGGTGGCGTGCCCATGGCCACGTCACCCGTGATCACCGCGATCTCGCCTTCGAAATCGATGCCGAACGCTTCGGAAGGCACCACGATGTCGTCATGCGGCCCCAGAAAATCGTCGCTGCCGCCCTGATAGATCAGGGGATCGGTCCAGAACGTCTCGGGCATCTCGGCATTGCGCGCCTTGCGCACCAGTTCGACATGGTTGACGTACGCCGACCCGTCAGCCCACTGATAGGCACGCGGCAGCGGCGATGCGCACTTGGACGGATCAAAAGGGAAGGGGTGGCGGGCGCGCCCGGTATTCAGCGCGTCGGACAGGTCCTGCAATTGGGAGACGACAAAGTTCCAGTCGTCCAGCGCACGCTGCAGCGTGGGGGCGATGTCGGTGGCGAAATGCGCGGTCTTGAGGTCGCGCGACACCACCATCAATTGACCGTCGCGCGAACCGTCGCGCAAGGAGGCGAGTTTCATAAGACGTAAACGAAAGAATAGGGCGTCAGTCTGGCCGGCCGGGGCACGTGAATGCCGGGTATCGGGCAGGGGGCGACAGGATGCGCTTACAGTAACATGCGCCGCCTGGCGGTTTGGCCGGGGGAACTCTCTCGATCCGCTGGCCCTCTACACCCTGCTGCGTCCGGTACGATGAACCCCTTGCTTACAGGCGGCGCCGGGCCAACCGGCGTCTTCATGCCCCATGATTGCATTCCGCATGACCGCTTCCTTGATGACCGAACCCCTGTCGTTCGCGCGCCGGGCCGTTGCGCGCCGCGGTATCGCCCTGGCCGCCGCGCTGGTGCTTGCTCCCGTCGCAGCGTTTGTTGCGACCGGCTCTGCCGCTGCGGCGGCATCCTCGGCGGCAGCAACGCCTGCCGCCGTCAGCGTGCCCGGCTCATCGTCCATGACCTACACGCTGAAGGCTTCGGCCAAGGGCTTCAAGATCAATGTCGATAGCCACTTTGACTGGATGCGCGAAGGCGACGCCTACCGGCTCGTCAACAGCGGCCGCTTCACCCTGTTCAGCTTCAATTTCGAGAGCAGCGGCGTGATCACCCCCGACGGCCTGCAGCCCGCGCGCTATCAGGAAACCCGCAACAAACGCGTCAAGGCGGTCACCTTCGATCCGGAAGCCAAGAAGATCACCTTCTCGGGCGGCGAGTCGGAACCCCTGCAGGCCGGCACCCAGGACCGCATGTCGGTGCTGGTGCAACTGGCCGCGATGGGCCGCAAGAACCCCGACGTGTTCGCATCCGGCAAGGTCGTTCCCTTCCGCGTCGCAGGGTCCAGCCGGACCGGCATGTGGCGCTTCAGGGTGGCCGGCACCGATACGCTCGACACCCCGCTGGGCGCCGTCAAGGCCGTCCACCTGGTTCGCGAGCGGGATGAGGACGACGGGCAGAAAGTGGAAGTCTGGCTGTCGGCGGACTACGACTGGATGCCCGTGCGGGTGCTGTCCAATGAATCGGATGGGGATTACCTGGATCAGGTGTTGAGCAAGTTCGAGCGGAAGTAGGCATGTCAGCAACTATGGACGCCCACATCGCCCCGGTCGAACTACCTAAAGCCTACCGGCTGCTCAACCACGGGCCGACCGTTCTGGTTTCGTCCCGTCACGACGGCGTCGACGACGTCATGTCGGCGGCGTGGGCGTGCGCGCTGGACTTTGCGCCGCCCAAGGTCACCGTGGTGATCGACAAGGCCACCCGCACGCGGGGGCTGGTGGAGGGCAGCGGACATTTCGTGTTGCAGGTGCCGACCTTTGCGCAGTTGCAGCTGACCTACGACGTGGGCAACCTCAGCCTGGCCGATGCGCCGGACAAGCTGGCGCGCTGCGGGGTGTCGACCTTCGAGGCGCCCGGGTTCGATGTCCCGCTGGTCGAAGGATGTTCGGCCTGGCTGGTGTGCAAGGTGCTGCCCGAGCCGCACAATCAGCAGGCCTACGATCTCTTCATTGGCGAGGTGGTGGGCGCCTGGGCCGACACCCGCGTGTTCCGCAACGGACACTGGGAATTCGAGTCGGCCGGCCCCGCGTTCAGAAGCCTGCACTACATCGCCGGCGGCACGTTCTACGCGATCGGCGATCAGGCGCTGGCAAGGACGGAATAGATAGGTAGGGCACTGCGCATTAACAGGACACAGCGGATCCGGCTCCGCCGGTCCGCCAGTGTCGCCCCCAGGGGAGGCGGGAAGCGCCCAGGGGGGGCTTATTCCCCCGGTCCGCCAGTGCCGCCCCTGGGGGAGGCGCAAAGCGCCCAGGGGGGTCATAAATTCTCGAACGGCAGCTGGAAGTGGCGGGACGTCGTTTTCAATTCCTCCCGATGCAGCGCAGCCAGCCTTGCCAGCACGACCTCGCCCTGTTCCGTCAGGTGGATGCGTACCTGGCGCTTGTCTTCGGGCGCAGGTTCGCGGCGCACCAGGCCTAGCGCAACGCACCGATTCACCAGCGCGACCGTGCCGTGGTGGACCGACACCATCCGCTCGGCAAGTTCGCCGATGGTCGCCCACTCGCGGCCCGGAAAGCCCTTGATATGCAGCAGCAACAGGTATTGCAGCGGCGTGATGCCCTCTGCCTGGACGACCTCTTCCGAAAAATGCAGGAAGCGGCGCAGCTGATGCCGGAATTCCGACAGCACTTCAAAGTCGGACTTCTGCAGGGGCTTGGTCGATCGTGTGGTCATGTCGGCATGGGCGTGGAAAGGGGCGGCGTGCGTGGCGGTCAGGTCATCGGCGTCGGCGGCACGGCTACAGGCACGTGGTTCTGCGCGTTGCTCCGTACGTTGTTGCGCGCGTTGTTCCGCGTCGTCGACCAGAGTAACAAGGTCGTCGGTATCGATGGTCAACAGCTCATTGCGGCTGTCCAGCACGGCGGCGATGTCGGCGTCCGTGACCCCTGACCGCGTCGTTCGCGCCACGTGGGGCGTGCCGCCATGATGCGGATACCGGTGCCGCGTCGCCCAATGAAACAGCAACGCGCACGCGAGCATGATCACACTGTTGATCGCCACCGGCATCACTACAAAACCATACCCGGCCGCCTTGATGCCGGGCCCGCCGAATACTGCGGTGAGCGCCACCGCGCCCGACGGCGGGTGCAGACACCGGCACGCAAACATCATCGCGATCGCCAACGCCACGGCCACCGCTGCCGCCAGGATGGGCACCGGGATCCAGTTGGCACAGGTCACACCGATCGCGGCCGCCAGCAGGTTGCCGCCGATCACGCTCCAGGGCTGGGCCAGCGGACTGGCGGGCGCCGCGAACAGCAATACGGCCGATGCACCCATGGGCGCGATCAACAAGGGCAGATCCGCATGGTCGCCCATGGTCCAGATCGACATCACGCCGGTCAGGCCGATGCCGATCAACGCGCCCAGCACCGCGCGAAGGCGCTCGGTGCGGCTGACGTGAAGCGGTTCGGGCACACAGGCGCCCAGCCAGGACGCAATCGAAGCGGTGGGGAAAGACATGGAAGACGACAACAGCAATGGGGAAGGCGCAGCTTCAGGCAAGCAGCGGCGCGGCCCGACATTGTGCCATATATATCACGGCGTGATATATCAAGTTGATGTTGTCAACAGGTGGACGTCAACTGGTGGATGAAAGCAACTGGTGGATGAAAGCAACTGGTGGATGAAAGCAACTGGTGGATGAAAGCAACTGGTGGATGAAAGCAACTGGTGGATGAAAGCAACCGATCACGCGCGGCAACCACGCGCGTGTGGGCTTCCGTGCATGCTTCTGAAGTGCTACGGAAGCCCTGCCAGTCAGTCCGCGGTACCCGGCGCGGCGTCGCCTATGGGCGCCACCGCATCCGCCGCCTGATACTTCACGTTGCCCATGGCGCGGGTCACCGCATGCCACGCAAACTCGGTCTCGCCCAGCGCTTGCGTTGCCGTCACCAGCAAGGCGTCTTCCGAACTCGTGTCCGGCGACAGCCATTCCAGCGCGCCCTCGGCCGTCAATGCAATCGGGCGGCGATCGTGCACATCCAGCAACCCGGCATCCGCCGAACTGGTCACGATCGCAAACCCGTCGGACCCAAGAATGGCCGCCAGCAGCAGCGGCGCATCGTCGGTGCGATGGATGAAATGCGGTTGGCGATTCGGCTTGTCGCCCGTCCATTCAAACCAGCCATCGGCCGGGACCAGGATGCGGCCGCGTTCCCACAGCGGCTTCCAATAGCCGGACGTCGCAGCCTTTTCTACACGCGCATTCACATACATGCGCGGCGCGCGGCCGCGATAGCCCCAGTGCGCCGTTGCAGGCTCCGGGCCGTCGCCTCCCGCGCGGATGATCATCGGATCGGTGCCTGGCGATACGTTGTAGACCGGCGCGTGGGCGAAGGACGTCTGCGCAAACGGTGCAGCCGGGTTGGGGCGCAGCAGTTCGAAGTAACGTTCCGCGTCGCGATACTGGGCAAGTCGTCCGCACATGAGGGGCTCCTGGAACACGGCGATGTTCAGGGTGTAGCAGGAGTCGATCCCGGCGCGACGGTAAATGAGGCGTCGCACCGGAGCGCGACGAGGAATCGTCACGCCCGGGGGTCAGTCGCCACCGTCATGCCCATCACATCCAGCCAGGAACACGCTAGCCTCGGCCACGCTGCCCACGGTCCATCAAAAATCCAGACTGACCTTCGCGTCCTTCACCAGCTTCGCGAACCTTTCGGTATCCGCCGCAATCAGCTGCTTCATCTGGTCCGGACTGTCGCCGATCGCTTCCGCGCCCAGGTCGGCCATCCGCTTCTTGAAATCCGCCGACTGAATGATTTTGACCATGTCATGGTTGAGTTTTGCAACGATCGCGGCGGGCGTACCCGTGGGGGCCAGGACGCCGAACCACGTGCCCAGGTTGAAGCCTTTCATGCCCGACTCGTCCAGGGTCGGTACGTCGGGCAAGGCGGCCGATCGATGGGACGTGGTCACGGCCAACGCGCGCAGCTTGCCGCTTTTGATGAAGGGCAAGACGGGCGTGACGGTGTCGAAAGACATGGCGATCTGGCCGCCCATCAGGTCGGTGGTGAGCGGGCCGCTGCCTTTGTAGGGCACGTGCAGCAACTGCACGCCGCCCATGGATTCAAACTGTGCGCCGATCAGGTGCTGGCCGGTGCCCGTGCCGTTGGACCCATAGGCGAGCTTGCCGGGCTGCGCCTTGGCCAGGGTCAGCAGTTCCTGCACCGACTTGGCAGGGATGGCGGGGTTGATGACCAGCACGTTCGGCACCAGGGCAACGGTGGTGATGGGCATCAGGTCTTTCTGGAAGTCGTAGGGCAGCTTCTTGTAGACGCTGGATGCGATGGTGTGATGCACGGCGCCCATCAGCAGGGTGTAGCCGTCGGGTTTGGCCTTGGCGACATAGTCGGCGCCCAGCGTCGATCCGGCGCCCGGTTTGCTTTCGACGATCACCGGCTGGCCCAGGGTCTTGGACATTTCATTGCCCAGCGCGCGAGCCAGAACGTCGGTGGTGCCGCCGGTCGGGAAGGGCACGATCAGGGTGATCGGCCGGTTGGGATAGTCCTGCGCCAGGGCGGGGGCGGTCAGCGTAATGCCGACGGCGGCTGCGGCCAGCGCGGTCTTGATCAACGAATGGGTCATGTCATCTCCGGAGTTCACGGCCGGCGCGTCATGGCCGGCTTCTTGTGCGTAGGGGAAAAAAATCAGGCGGCGCGGCTTTGCGCGGTGGCGCAGATGCGTGCGCATACCGCTTCGGTCACTTGACGGGTGGTGGCCTTGCCGCCCAGGTCGCCGGTGTGCAGCGCGGGGTCGGCGGTGACGGCTTCGATGGCTTGCATCAGCGTGGCTGCGGCGGCGTGCTCGCCCAGGTGCTCGAGCAGCATCACCACGGACCAGAAGGTGCCGACCGGATTGGCCAGGCCCTTGCCCATGATGTCGAAGGCCGAGCCGTGAATCGGCTCGAACATGGACGGGTAGCGGCGTTCGGGGTCGATGTTGCCGGTGGGCGCAATGCCCAGGCTGCCGGCCAGGGCCGCCGCAAGATCGCTCAGGATGTCGGCGTGCAGGTTGGTGGCGACGATGGTGTCCAGCGTGGCGGGCCGGTTGACCATGCGGGCGGTGGCGGCATCGACCAGCTCCTTGTCCCACGTGACGTCCGGAAATTCCTTGCTGATCTGTACCGCGATCTCGTCCCACATCACCATGGCGTGACGCTGCGCGTTGGACTTGGTGACGACGGTCAGCAGCTTGCGCGGCCGCGATTGGGCAAGCTTGAATGCGAAGCGCATGATGCGTTCGACGCCGGCACGCGTCATCATCGACAGGTCGGTCGCGACTTCGATCGGGTGACCTTGGTGCGCGCGGCCGCCCACGCCGGCATATTCGCCTTCCGAGTTCTCGCGCACGATGACCCAGTCCAGATCGTCGGGTCCGCAGCGTTTGAGTGGGCCATCAATGCCAGGAAGGATGCGGGTCGGCCGAACGTTTGCATACTGATCAAAGCCCTGGCAGATCTTGAGTCGCAAGCCCCACAGCGTGATGTGGTCGGGAATGTGCGGATCGCCCGCCGAGCCGAACAGAATGGCGTCCATGTCCCGCAGTGCGTCCAGGCCGTCTTCGGGCATCATCGCGCCGTGTTCGCGGTAGTAGTCGCCGCCCCAGTCAAACGA
The DNA here is from genome assembly GCF_013408655.1 of Pigmentiphaga litoralis. Taxonomy (NCBI): domain Bacteria; kingdom Pseudomonadati; phylum Pseudomonadota; class Betaproteobacteria; order Burkholderiales; family Alcaligenaceae; genus Pigmentiphaga; species Pigmentiphaga litoralis. Next base: position 3,617,985 of record NZ_JACCBP010000001.1, on the reverse strand, counting down.
CGTGAAGTCGAAACGGAAGCCGGACTGCGCGGCGGCCAGTGCTTCCATGACGGTCTGTCCGGCGGGCACGACTTCCTTGCCGATGCCGTCGCCGGGAATGCATGCGATTCGATACTGTTTCATGTGATGTGTCCTAAAAAGTTGGGGTAGTCAGGTGTCAGGGAAGGCTGGCGATACGCAGCAGGTTGGTGGTGCCCGGCGCCTTGAATGGCATGCCGGCGGAAATGACGATCGTGTCGCGCGACTGCGCGAATTCCTGGTCAAGCGCCGTCGCGCAAGCGAACTCGGTCATCTCGCTGACGCTCTCGACTTCATGGACCTGGACCGCGTGCACGCCCCAGATCAGGGCCATGCGGCGTGCGGTCGATTGATTGGGGGTCATGCCCAGGATCGCGGTGCTGGGCCGTTCGCGCGACATGCGCATCGCCGAATAGCCCGAGCTGGTGTAGGCGACCAGGGCTTTGGCGTGGAGCAGGCCGCACACGGCGCGGGCCGCCATGCCGATGGCGTTGGCGGGGTCGGCCTCGGGTGGCGTACGGGACGCTTCGATCACGTCGTGGTAGTAGGGGTCGGCTTCGGTCTGGGTGATGATGCGGTTCATCATGGCCACCGCCTCCACCGGAAACTGCCCCGAGGCGGACTCGGCCGACAGCATCACCGCGTCGGCGCCGTCGTACACCGCAGACGCCACGTCAGACGCTTCGGCTCGCGTCGGGGTGGGCGACGAGATCATCGACTCCAGCATCTGGGTCGCCACGATCACCGGCTTGCCCGCGCGGCGGCAGGCTCGCACGATCCGCTTCTGAATCGCGGGCACCTGCTCGGCGGGCATCTCGACACCCAGATCCCCGCGCGCCACCATCACGGCATCGGTCTCGGCAATGATGGCGTCCAGATCAAGGATCGCCGCGGGCTTCTCCAGCTTGGCCACGATGCGGGCACGCCCGCCGATGCGTTCGCGCACCTCGCGAATGTCGGCCGCGCGCTGCACGAAGGACAACGCCACCCAGTCCACGCCCTGGTCCAGGCCAAAGGCCAGGTCCTCGATATCCTTGGGCGTCAGGGCCGACAGCGGCAGGATCACGCTGGGCACATTGACGCCCTTGCGATTGGACAGCGCGCCGCCCACCACCACACGCGTGACCGCATGCGTGGCATCGATGCGCAGCACGCGCAGGCGGATCTTGCCGTCGTCGAGCAGCAGATCGGTGTCCGGCTTGAGCGCGGCAAATATCTCGGGATGCGGCATGCTGACGCGCGTCACGTCGCCGGGTACCTGCGTGTCCAGATCGAGCCTGAAGTCCTGACCCGTGCGCAGCACGACGCTGCCGGTCTCGAAGGTGCCCACCCGCAGCTTCGGTCCTTGCAGGTCAAGCAGGATGCCGATCGGGCGCTGCACGTCCTGCTCCAGCTTCCGAATGGCGAGCACGCGCGCGCGGTGGTCGTCGTGCGTGCCGTGGCTGAAGTTCAGCCGGAACACGTCGGCGCCTGCACGGAACAATTGGCTGAGGGTGTCGGCGCTGCTGCTGGCCGGGCCCAGGGTCGCCACGATTTTGGTGTTGCGGGTACGGCGCATGACTCAGATTCCTGTGGGTGCCAGGCCGGGCCTGGCGATGTAGATGGCGCGAAAGTCATTCACGTTGGTCAACGTCGGACCGGTGACCACGGCGTCGCCAAGACAGCCGAATAGCGAATGGGCGTCGTTGTTGTCGAGCCAGGTGCGGGGCAGGGGTTGCAGGGCGCGCGTGCGAGCCCACGACGTCGGGTCGATGCAGGCGCCCGCGATCGGCTCCACGCCGTCCACGCCATCGGTATCCGCGGCCAACGCATGCACTTGCGGCTGCTCGCCCAGGGCCAGCATCAACGACAGCAGGAACTGCACGTTGCGGCCGCCACGGCCCGACCCGGTCACCGTCACGGTGGTCTCTCCCCCCGACAGCAGCACGCAGGGCAAGGTGAATGGCCCTTGATCGCGGACCGCATGCAGCACCAGTCCCGCCATCGCCTTGCCGACATCGGTGGCATTGCCTTCCCACCGGTCGCCCAGCAGATACGGCGTGATGCCAGCATGACGGGCGGCGCTGGCGGCGGCTTCCAGGGCGGCGTAAGGCGTGGCCATCATCGACACCGTGGCGCGCGCCAGCCGCGCATCGCCCGGCTTGATGCTTTCGGCGCGGCCATCCTTCAGCATGCGGAGGATCGAATCGCCGACGCGCAGGCGATAGCGGTCGATGATCTCGAGCGCATCACGGCAGGTGGTCGGATCGCCCACGGTGGGACCCGATGCGATGTCCACCGGGTCATCACCTGGCACATCGGAAATCAGCAGCGTATGCACCCGCGCGGGCAGGCAGGCCGCGGCCAGCCGCCCGCCCTTCACGGCCGACAGATGACGGCGCACGCAGTTCATCTCGGAGATGGACGCGCCGCTGTGCAGCAACTGTCGATTGATATCGCGCTTGTCGTCGGGCGCAATGCCGGGCAAGGGCTGGCACAGCAAGGCAGACCCGCCGCCCGACATCAGGCAGATCACCAGATCATCCTGTGTCAGCCCCCGGACAGCGTCCAGAATCTGTTCGGTGGCAGCCAGGCCGGCAGCGTCGGGTACCGGGTGGGACGCTTCGATCACGCGGATGCGCGACAGCGGCAACGCATGGCCGTACCGCGTCACGACGACGCCCGACATGTCACCGTCCCACGCCGCTTCAAGCGCCTGCGCCATGCTGGCGGCCGCCTTGCCCGCACCGATCACCACGGTGCGGCCCGCCGGTTGGCCAGGCAGATGCGTGGCCAGCGTTTGCGCCGGAGACGCCGCCTGGACGGCCGCCTGGAACAAGGCGTTCAATACGTCGCGGGGGCGTTGCGGTGTCATCGGGGCGGTCTCCTCCGTACGTTGCGGATAAGATGCAGCAGTCCTGTCAGGGCCGTCTGCAATGCAAAGCGAGACCGTACTGTGCAGGCGCAAGGCCCTGCGTGCCCGCGTCACCTTTCAAGCCATTGATGACTCTGGATTCAACAATGAACAAACCCGCATCGATGCTCGCCCACAATCCGCAGTTGTCGGATTTCGCCTTCTTCGTGCTGGTGGTCCGCAAAGGCAGTCTGTCCGTTGCCGCGCGCGAACTGGACATCACCTTGTCGGCAGTCAGCAAGCGACTGTCGCGGATCGAACAGGGGCTGGGTGTCCGCCTGCTCAACCGCACCACGCGGCGTCTGTCGCTGACGGAAGAAGGCAGCATCTTCCTGGACCGTGCCCGCCAGATCCTGGCCGACATCGAAGAAATGGAGCTCTATTTCCAGCGCACCCGCGTCAAGCCGAGCGGCCTGCTGCGCATCAACGCGCCAATGGGATTCGGGCGCCAGTACATCGCACCCGTGGTGTCGGCCTTTGCCAAACTGCATCGCGACATCGACGTGCAACTGGCGCTGACCGATCGGCCCGTTGGCTTGAACGACGACGATTTCGATATCGCGATCCGCTTCGGCGAATTGCCTGACGCGCGTGTGATCGCCCGCAAGATCGCACCCAACCGGCGACTGCTCTGTGCATCGCCGGCGTACCTGAACCTGCGCGGCAGGCCGGAGACGCCGCAAGACCTGCTGGACCACCAATGCATCGTGCTGCGGCAGAATGACTCGGGCTTTGGCGTGTGGCGTTTGAGCAAGGAGGGGGAAACGCATTCCATCAAGGTCAACGGGGCGCTGAGCAGCAACGATGGCGAGGTGACGCTGACCTGGGGCCTGGACGGCCACGGGATTTTGATGCGCGCCGAATGGGACATTGCCCGCTATTTCCGCAGCGGGCGTCTTGAACATGTGCTGGTGGATTACGAGCTGCCGCCCGCGGATATCTTCGCGGTGTACAGCGAGCAGAACCACACGTCGCCAAGGATCCAGGCCTTTGTCGACTTTCTGGCAAGCCGCTTTTCGTTCGACCAGGCGAGCGATGGGGCGGTGACGTCGTTGTGGTGAAGGCGGCGCGCGCAGGTTGTGGACAAAGTCAACAATGCCTTGCCTGCGCCGTCATCAATGACCGTACCTGCCGACACTACGATGTGTCCCATGAACACCCCTCACGACCTGATCCATCGGTTCTTCTGGTGCCTTGACGAGCGCGACAACGACGGCGTCCTTGCCACCCTCGCCAGCGATGTGGTGTGGTTCAGGCAAGGACAGCGCCATGCAGGACTGGATGGCGTATCGGCTGCCTTGCAGCGCCGCTCGCCCACGCTGTTCGTCCGGCATGTCATCAGCAATGTGTTTGAAATGAGCCAGCGAGATATCGCTGCGTCTGACGCAACACTGAGGCAAGTGGATGGCGATCTTCGCCCAGGCGCTTCCGGCGACATCGTGCTTTCCTATTATTTGTCCGGCTACACCTTCGACAACGGAACGCCTGTCCAGGCGCCCTGTTATGGCGGACATCTGCACAAGATGTCGTGGGTACGAACGCGCCTGTCCCGGTTCGATGACGGCTGGCGTATTGTGGACAAACATATGTTGCCGCTCTTCGTGTTCGACTCCGCATGATCTCCGTCGCCACGCATCGGCCCGACGATCGCGGGCCAACCATTCCCCGGCCCAAGTCCGACACGTCGTCGCCCGCCACGCGGTTCCCGCTGGGCAGTTGCGATTGCCACGCTCACATTTTTGGCGATCTCGACACCCATCCGGTCTTGCCCGGCAGCCACTTCGTTCCGCATCCCAGCCCTGTCGCCGACTACGCCGCCATGTTGCGCGTTCTTGGGTGCGATCGCGCCGTGCTGGTCCAGCCAAGCGTCTACGGCACCGACAACCGGTTGATTGCCCAGACGCTTGCAGGTCTGCAGGCCACGTCTGCCTGGAACGGTGGGCTTGCGCTTCGCGCCATTGCGGTGGTCGACGAGACCACGACAGATCGTGAACTGGAAGTCATGCACGCATTGGGATTTCGCGGCGTGCGCATCAACACCGCTTCGGCGACCCCGGGATTGACCCTCCCGCAGATCCGCAGGCTGGCGGATCGGATACGGCACCTGGGATGGCATGTGCAGTGCTTTGTCGACCTCAAACAATTGCCCGGCTTCACCGACGAACTGGCTCGCCTGCCTGTGCCCATCGTGATCGATCATTTCGGAAAAGTAGACGCATCGGCAGGTGTCGAAGCGGCGCCATTCAAGGCCCTGTTGGAGCTGCTCCGTCGTGACAGTTGCTGGGCCAAGTTGATGGGTCCCTACTTCGTGTCGACGCGGGGTCCTGGCTTTGCCGATGTGGCGCCATTGGCGCAGGAGATGGCCAGGGTTGCACCTGACAGGCTGGTGTGGGGCACCGACTGGCCGCACCCAAGCGCGCATGCCCAGATGCCCAATGACGGCGCGTTGGCCGATCTATTGACGACATGGATACCGGATGCCGCCCTGCGGCAGCGGGTACTGGTCGACAACCCGGCGCGACTGTACGGGTTCTGAAACGCAAGGAGACAACAATGAAAATAACGCAGACGTTTTGCGTGGCGGCGCTTGCCTTGGCCACGTCGGGCACGTACGCCCAATCCTATCCCACCAAGCCTATCCGGCTCATCATCGGGTATCCCGCAGGCGGCGGCGCTGATGTGGTGGGTCGCGTCGTTGCGCAGAAACTGGGTGAGCGATTGGGGCAACCTATCGTGGTCGAGAACCGGGGCGGAGCAGCGGGCGTCATCGCCACGACGGCCGCCGCCCAGGTTGCACCTGACGGATATACCTTGCTGCTGGGTCACGTCAATGCATTGTCGATTGCGCCCGCTGCCCCGACACCGCTGGGCTACGATGCGACGCGCGATTTTGCACCTGTCGGCTACATCGGATTTGTTCCCAACATCCTCGTGGTCAACCCGGCCACCGGCATCAAGTCCGTCGCCGAGGTGGCTGCGCTCGCTAAGAAGCAACCGGGCAAGCTCAGCTTTGCATCGCCCGGCGTGGGCAGCACCAACCACCTTGCGGGGGAGATGTTCAAGGCGGCAGCGGGTGTCGAGATGCTGCATGTGCCATACCGCGGCAGCGCGCCCGCGATCACCGACCTCTTGGGGGGGCAGGTCACCATGAACTTCGATGCGCTGTCGTCGGTCTCGAACTTCGTGCGTCAAGGCAAGATGACCGCGCTGGCAGTGACCAGCAAGGAACGGAACCCGGCGTTCCCGACGGTTCCGACCATGGTCGAGCTGGGGTACAAGGATTTCGACGTGACCATCTGGTATGGCATCGTCGCCCCTATCAAGACGCCGGCTGACATCGTGAACGTGCTCAATCGCGAGGTCAATGCCGCGCTCGTTGATCCAGGCGTGGTCAAGCAGCTTGCCGAACTGGGCGTTCAACCCAAGCAGATGACGCCTGCGGCATTCGGTACATTGATCCGGCAGGACACCGAAAAGTATGGTCAGGTGATCAAGCGCGCGGGCATTGTCATCGAATGATGCCGGGTGGCAGGATGCGGGACGTCAGACGCCCATCACCATCAGATAGCACGCGTTGAACCACGCGTGTATCACCATGCATGGCACGACAGATCCCGTCACTTCGCGGACCTTGCCGAGCAACAGCGAAGGCAGCAGCACGGCTGCCGCCATTCCGATCGGCTGATAGGGCAGGTGACAGGCGGCGAAGGCGAGGCTGGTGATGACATTGGTTCGGGTAAGGGTCGATGTGTCCGCCATCGCAAGGCGCTTCAGCAAGGCGTGCACCAGGTCCGTCACCGCGCCGCGAAACGCCAGTTCTTCCAGCACGGGCGCGGCCACGATCATCAGGATCGCGGCCTGCAGGGAAATTGGCGGCGGCCGTCCTGGCCCGCCGCCTTCATTCAGCAACGCCAACGCCAGCGCGCCTAAGGGACCTGCGGCGAGAGCCAGCGCAAGGGTCGCGCGGGTTCTGCCGCGAATCACGACAGAAAACACTGGCTGCCTCAGCCGTGCTCGGGGTCGGGCTTGGCCTTGGGTTTGCGCCGACGGATCAGCCCGAGCGCGGCAAGCAGGGTGAGCCCGGCAAGCATCGGATCGAATCCGCCCTTGCCGATGGTGCATCCGCCCCCTCCGCCGCCCCCAACGGACTCAGGCAGCGCTGCCTGCGCGGTGGCAGGAAGATCCACGAATTGGGCGGTCTGTGCGCCGGCATACGATGCCGTCACCTTGCCATCCGTGAAGGCGGCGTTGCCGCAGGTGGCGACGCCGCTTGCGTCGGTCGTTGCGGTGCAGGACGCGTTCGAGCCCTCTGCCTTGAAGGTGATGGGTTGGCCAGACACCTGGCTCCATCCGTTCTGAAGCTTTGCTGTCAGCTTGGCGGGCGTTGGCTGGCCAACGAATTCCACGGTGTTGACACGCCAGGTCGCAAATGACCTTGCGGGATCGAGTCGCGTCAGCCAGGCGGCCGAACATTCGCGGGCCACGGCCAGTTGCCGAAGCACCATCTCCTGGCCGAACACGAACTGGCTGGGCTTGCCGCGCCCCTTGGCGATGATGTCATCCACCTTCAGCACGGTGCCATCCCAGTAGATATGCGGCGTCATCACGCCTTCGACGTTCTGTTCCTTGGCCAGGGTGTAGGTGCGCTCGATGGAGTCCAGATACTGCGCCACGGCGGGCACCGAGCTGGTCATGGATTGACCGCCATTGATCAGTACACGCACATCCCGGCCGTTGTCCTTGACGGTCAGCACGGCCGACGTCGATCCTGGCGTGTGGCCGGGCGTGGAGAGCATGGTGAACGCCTTGCCGCCTACCGAAATCTGCTGCGGCGACAAGTTGTTTGAATCAATCAACTTGGGTTGGTAGGACTTGTTGGCGGTATCGGCGGATCCCAGCCATGACCGCGCACCGAGGTTGTCCAGCAACCACTGCGCGCCGCCATCGTGGTCCCCGTGGCCATGCGTCAGGAACACTTCTTTCAATGGGTAGGAGGCGCTCAGACCCAGCGAGCGGAGCGCCGGCAGGTTGTAGGTTTCCACCTCGGCCGCATTGTTGCCACCGTCCACCATCACGAAGCCGTCGGGCGTCTTGATGATGTACTGCGCCACGTAACGCGAACCGACAATCCACACATCGTCGAAGATCTGCGTCAGTGGCACGCGAATGCTGTTGGTCGCTCGCGCCGCAAGCACGATCGCGTTGTTGTCGTCGGGCAGGTTGCAGTAGAAGGCGCGTGCGTTCTGCGTCATGAACACGTCTCCGCCGACGTTACGGGTGGCGGCGTCTCGGTGGATGTCGCTTTGCGTTTGCGCCGCCACATGCGCCGATGCGCTGATGGCAATGGCAGTAGCGACGGCGCGCCTGATGAAATGACGATGCGGGCTCAATGGTGGTCTCCTGTTTTTTATATTCCCCCAACCTTCCCGGTCGGTTGCGATCAATGTACCGATCGCAACCGCGAAAAGACGTGGTCCAGGTAAAGGTGATCTTTACCTGAAGGTTGAGAGTGGAGACCTGCAATGCCGGATGGAGCTGCCGCCTAGCGCCCCGCGGCAATGCGCTGCGTGATGTCCTGCGCGATGCCCACCAGTTGCCCCGCCAGATACGTTTCGTTGAAGGCATGGAAGCGGTCGAACGCCCCCACCGCAGTGATGCTGCCGATCACGCGTTTGCCATCGAAGATCGGCGCGGCAATGCCTGCCTTGCCATTGTCCAGGTCGCCTTCCGACACGCTGTAGCCCCGCTTGCGGGTGTCCAGCATCGCCTTTGCAAAGGCCTTCCAGTGCTCACCCAGACGCTGCACATCCGGGTGGTCGGCGTTGTCGTCGTACACACGCCGCAGGTGCCGGGATGGCAGATGCGCAAGGATCACGCGGGCGGTGGCGCTGCGGAACAGCGCCATGGGGCGGCCGCGCCCGAATCGCAGGGGTTCGCTGTCGCGCCCCTGTTCCTGGTGGACGTTGATGACGGTGTCGCCATAGAGCTCGCTGAGCAGCACGCTCAGGCCGGTGGTTTCGGCAAGTTGCTGCATGGCCGCCCGGCTGCTGTTGAGCAAGGGGTCTTCTTCGCGCATCTGCAGGTCGAGCTCGATGATGCGCGGCCCGAGCGCGTAGCCGCCGGGCAGGCGCACGAGCAATCCGACGTCGCACAGTTCACGCACGTAGCGGTAGGCCGAGGCGGGGGCGTAGTCGAGTTGAGCGCAGATCGCTTCGATGTCGACGGCCGGGGTGCCGGGCTTGAAAAGGTCCAGCACGTCCAGCATGCGTCTGAGGCTGTTCATAAGAAGGGGCAGTGGCGAGTCACGGGCGTGAGGGTGACGCAAAGGTCGGTGCTTGGCAAGCCGGCACGAAATGCCCGACTTGGGCAAAAACACAGAATTTCGCTCTTGGGATAAAAATGCAAATATCGCTGGACGCCGCCGCTTTTTGATTTCACACTTCTATCCCAGGACGATAATTCTGCAAAAAGGAGTGGCGGCTATGCACACGGGTGCGACGGAAGTTCTCGCGGTTCTGCAGCAGCGCGGGGTGCACGTGTGCTTTGCCAATCCCGGGACGACCGAACTGGATGTGGTCCGCGCGCTGGAGACCCACCCGGCCATGCGCTGCGTGCTGGGTCTGCAGGAAAACGTGTGCACCGGCGCGGCCGACGGCTATGGCCGCATGACGGGAACCCCCGCGCTGACACTGCTGCATCTGGGGCCGGGCTTTGCGAACGGCATTGCCAACCTGCACAACGCACGGCGCGCCCACACGCCAATCATCAATCTGATCGGCGACCACATGAGCTGGCATTTGGCTTACGACGCACCGTTGACGTCGGATATCGAGTCGCTGGCGCGGCCGGTGTCGGGCTGGGTCCGGCGCATCACCGGCACGGCCGATGCCGTGGCCGCGGCAGCCGAAGCGGTGGACCGCTCGCACGACAACGGGGGGCAGGGCGTCACGCTGATCTTTCCGGCGGACTATCAGGCGGAAACAGTCGAGGCAGTCAGGCCGCCTGGCGCCGCCGCCGACCCCTCCGCCGCCTTCACCACCGCGCCGCGTACTGACTTCGACGTAACTGGTTGCGCCGACCGCCTGCGCGCCGCACGCAAGGTCGTGTTCCTGCTTGGCGGCGGTGGCGACACCAGTGGCCTGGGCGAACGGGCCCAGCAGGCTGCGGCCCGGCTGTGCGATGTCCTGGGCGCGACGGCCTATGCCGAGACCTTTCCGGCCCGCGCGGCGCGGGGCGGTGGCCTGCCCGACTTCGATCGCCTGCCTTATTTTCCGGAGCCGGCCCGCGCCGTGCTCGACGCGGCCGACCTGATCGTGCTGGCCGGCGCGCCGACGCCGATCACCTATTTTGGCTATGACGGCCACCCCAGCCAGCTCGTCGAGAACGATCGTCTGCTGGTCCTGGGCACGGCGGGCGATGACCTGGCCACACCGCTCGAGGCACTGGCAGACGCACTGCATGCACCGGCCTACACGCCACAACACCACGACATTCCCGGCACGGAAGACGGCGCCTTGACCCCTGCAGGCATCGCCGCGACCGTCGCGCGCCTGCTGCCTGCCGGCGTCATCGTGTCGGTGGAAGGCGGCACCTGCGGCTATCCGTTCTATGCGGCATCGGCCGGCGCGGCGCGCCACACCACCTTGACCAACACGGGCGGCGCCATCGGCCAGGGCCTGCCCGTGGCATTGGGCGCGGCCGTGGCCTGCCCGGATCGCCGCGTGGTGGCGCTGCTGTCGGACGGCAGCACGCAATACACCATCCAGACCCTGTGGACGCTGGCGCATGAAGCGCTGCCGGTGGTGGTGCTGATCGCGGCCAATCACCAGTACGGCATCTTGCGCAATGAACTCAAACGCGGCGGGCAGGCGCTGGGCGATCGCGCGACGGGGCTGACCAGCCTGGATCGCCCGCGCATCGACTGGGTGGATCTGGCCCATGCCTATGGCGTCGATGCCGCGTCGGTCGAGACGACGGGCGAACTGGCGGCGGCAATGACGCGCGCGCTGGATCGCCCGGGTCCGACGCTGATTGCCATGCAGCTGTAGTCCCACCCCCGCATCCCCCACATCGCACCCGCACTTCAAGGAGACATCATGGATTTGCAACTGAGCGGCAAGGTGGCCGTGATCACCGGCGGCAGCCTCGGCATCGGGCGCGCTTGCGCCGACGCGTTGGTGGCGGAAGGCGTCAAGGTCGCCATCGTGGCGCGCCGGCAGGCCCAGCTCGATGCGGTGGCGCGCGAGATCATGGAAGCCACGGGCGGCGAAGTGATCGGCGTGGCGGCGGACGTGTCCGACACGGCGCAGGTCGAAGCGATGATGGAAAAGGTGGCGAGCCATTTTGGCCGCATCGACATCCTGGTGAACGGCGCGGCGCATCCGGGCGGACTGGTCCGCAGCGAGATCGAACACGCCGATCCGGAAGGCCTGCTTGAAGACATCAACATCAAGGTGGTCGGCTACATGCGGTGCGCCAAGGCCGCGGCGCCGCACATGAAGCGCAACGGCTATGGCCGCATCGTCAATATCGGTGGGCTGACCGGCCGCGGCAGCAAGCAGCTGTCGGGCATGCGCAATGCCGCCATCTGCCATCTGACCAAGACCCTGTCGGACCAGCTGGGCCCATCGGGCATCACGGTCAACGTGATCCATCCGGGGGTGGTCGAGACCCCGCACATCCACGAGCTCTATGAAAAGGAAGCGATCAAGCAGGGGCTGACGGCGGCCGAGGTCGAGGCCAACTACTGCAAGATCACGCCGATCCGCCGCGTCCTGCAACCGCCGGAAATCGCCGACGTCGTGCTGTTCCTTGCATCGCCACGCGCCGCCGCCATCACGGGCGAATCGCTGGCCGTTGACGGCGGCATCACCCGCGGCATCTTCCTCTGACGCTTCCGGAGACAGTTCATGAAAGGCACGATTCTGGTCGGCACCGCAGGGCAGGGCATCCTGCGCAGCGTGGACAACGGCGCAAGCTGGCATCGCCTGGGTTTGCGTGAAGCGATCGAGTTCGATGGCGTGGTGCGCAGCCTGGCCGTGGACCCGTCGGATCCGTCGCGGGTGTTCGCGGGCGCCGATGCGGGCATGTGCATCAGCACCGATGGCGGGGCGCATTTTTCGCGGGTCGACTCGCCCATGAACGGCATGACGGTGTGGGCGATCGCGATCGACCCGACCGATGCGCGCCAGATGTATGCGGGGACCGGAGCGCCATCGCGCGCCGCCATGTTCCGCTCGCAAGATGGTGGCGCGACCTGGACGCGGCTGTCGCCCGACATTCCCGAGTTCTGCCGGGGCGTGAATCGCCCGCGCATCCTGTCGGTGTGCGTCGACCCCCAAAACGGCCGCAACGTGTGGTTCGGGGTGGAAGAAGGCGGGGCATGGCACAGCGCCGATCATGGCGACACCTGGACACGCATCGACCAGGAAGATGGCGTGCTCGGCAATCCCGACATCCACGCGATCAGTGTGCTGCCATCCGCGGGCGATGCGCCGCGGCGGGTGCTGGTCCTGACCGTCAACACGGTCTACACCACCGACGACGACGGCGAGCAGTGGACCGGCGTGCCTTCGCGCACCCGCTTCGACGGCATGTACTACACCCGCACCGTGCAGCCCACCCCGGACGGCGCAGCCCTGATGATCGCGATCGGTGACGGCACGCCGGGCACCCGCAGCAAGCTCTACCGGTCCACCGATCGCGGCGACAGCTGGACCGAAGCGCTGCTGCACACTGCGCCGAACTCCACGTTCTGGGCATTTGGTGCGCACGCGGCCGACGCCTCGCTGATGTTCGCGGGCACCAAGTACGGCGACCTGTTCCGGTCCATGGATGGCGGCGCCAGCTGGTTCAAGGAATGGCGCAGCTTCAGTGAAATCACGGCGATCGCATGGACGCCGTTCGAAGCGCCCGTGCATGCGCATCCTCAATCGATAGCCTGACCGGAGCGACCCCATGACCGAGACCATGACGGACCCCATGACCGACCCCACCGCGAACCCCGGCGCGCAGACCACCCCGCCCCTGCGCCCGCGTATTGCCCGCACCCATCTGTCCTTGTTCGTAAAGGACCCGTTCACGTCCGCGCCCTGGTATGTCGACACGCTCGGCATGCAGGAGACCGCGCGCGGGGCCGAGTGGGTGTTCCTGTCATTCGGGACCAAACACCACGACATCGCTCTGATCCGTGCGCATGACGAGACCGGCACCTACACGCGGGGTCCGATCAACATGCAGCACTACGGGCTGGAGATCGATGGCGGCGTTGACGACCTGCGCCGGCTGTATGGCGCCTTGCTCGCCAAGGGGGTCGAGATCGTCAAGATCACGGATCACAAGATCGGCTATGGCCTGTACTTCCTCGACCCCGACGGGCACAGGCTGGAATTTTTCTGCCCGCTGATCCATGACGACGAAGAAGGCAAGCGCGTGCTGCACGCCTACAACGCGCCCAGCGACCCCATGTCGCTCGAACCGCTCTGACCCGTCCATTTTTCCCGATACAAGGTTTACCGATACAAGGAGACACCCCATGCGCCCCGGCAACTTTGGCGATTTGTTCATCCGCAAGTGGTACCTGCAGTTCGAGGACACCCTGGCGACGGAAAGCGGCGAGCCTGCCGATGGCGAGCCATTGCGCAAGATCGTGATCGCGGCTGCGATCCACAACCCCCATGCGGGCCGCTATGTCGACAAGCTCGAAACCACCATTGCCGCGTCGGCCGCGCTTGGCGTCGAGTTCGGCCGACGCATCCAGGAAGCGGCTGCCGGCCAGGCCATCGAAAGTTATGGGAAGGCGTGCGTGGTCGGCCAGGCAGGGGACTACGAACACGGCAATGCGCTGCTGACCACGGTGTTTGCCAACCCGGTGCGCGAAGCCCTGGGCGGGGCGCTGTCGTGGGTGCCGTCGACCGGCAAGCGTGGCGGGCCCGGCACCACGATCGACATTCCGCTTGCCCACAAAGACGCGCTATATGTGCGGTCGCATTACGACACCGTCAGCGCCACCTTCCACGATGCGCCCAATGCCGACGAAGTGCTGGTGGTGTTTGCCTTTGCCACGCGCGGCCGGCTGCGTGCCCGGCTTGGCGGCCTGCGCGCCGCAGACATCGAAGGCCGTGACGGCCTGAACTGAGAACGCCATGGAACGCCGCGAGTACGCCGTGAAATCGGAAGGATTGTCGCTGCATGTCACCGAGTGGGGACCTGTGCACTGCGATCCGGTGGTGATGCTGCATGGCATCCGGGGCTATGCCGAGACCTTTGCCGGACTGGCAGCGGCCCTGCAGCCCGAATACCGCGTGATCGGCATCGATCAGCGCGGCCGGGGCGCCAGCGAGTGGGATCCGGCGCGCAACTACTACACCGATGCGTATGTGGCGGACCTGGCGGCGGTGGCGGACCATCTGGGTCTGCGGCAGTTTGATCTGCTGGGACATTCGATGGGCGGCATTGCCGCGATCGTGTATGCCGCCGCGCACCCGGCACGCGTGCGCCGCATGGTGATCGAAGACGCCGGCCCGGGCGCGTTCGAAGGCAGCGCGGGGGCGGAACGGATACAGCGCGAACTGGCGACCACGCCTGCCGGTTTTGCGGATTGGGATGCGGCCATGGCCTTCATGCGCGCGCTGCGTCCCACGGTGACGGAAGCGGCGCGCGAGCAGCGACTGCGCAGCATGCTGAAGGTATTGCCCGACGGGGGATACACCTGGCGCTATGACCACGCGGGCATTGTCGCGACCCGTCTGCATCCGGATCCCGCGCGGGTCGTGGACTTGCGGCCGCATGTCGCGCAACTGGCTTGTCCGACCCTCGTGCTGCGCGGCGGCCGGTCCGATTACCTGCAGAACGCGTCGGCGCAGGCCATGGCCGACGCCAATCCGAACATTCAGTGGAAAGAGGTGCCCGATGCGGGGCACTACATCCACGACGACCAGCCCGCGATCGTTGCCGGCCACGTCCGGGCATTTCTGTTGGCCCGCGACATTCCAGTGACCCGCGACGTGCAAGCGACCCCGACGCATCGTTCAGGAGACTCCCATGTTGGTTGAGATGCGCACCTATACGCTGGTGCCCGGCGGTGTCGCCGAATACCTGCGGCTGTATGAAGGCGACGCCCGCGCGCTGCAGACGCGGCTGCTGGGTGACCTGGCCGGGCTCTATCAGACGGAGACCGGCGAGTTGAATCAGCTGGTCTTCCTGTGGCGGTATGCCTCGGCCGAAGACCGCGTGCGGCGGCGGGGCGAACTCATGGCCGATCCGGGCTTCACGGCATTCCGCAAGGCCACGCGCCATCTGCTGGTCCGGCAGGAAAACCGGATGTTGAGTCCGCTATGACCGCCGCGCTGCAAGCCCTGCCCGGGTCTGCGTCGGTGCCCGCGCCGGCGACCGACACCGTGGACGTCCTGGTGATCGGCGCCGGCCCGGTCGGCGCCACCCTGGCCAATCTGCTGGGCACCTATGGCGTCCGCACGCTGGTGCTCGAGCGCAATACCGAGATCCTGGACTACCCCCGCGCGGTCGGCCTGGACGATGAAGCCATGCGCACCCTGCAAGGCGCGGGGGTGGCCGACAGCATGCTGAAAGACATGATGCAGAACGTGCCCATGCGCATGTATACGGCCAGCAATCAATGTTTTGCCGAGTTCCTGCCAGCCACGCGGGAATTCGGATGGTTCCGGCGCAACCTGTTTTCGCAGCCCCTGGGTGAACGGGCGCTGCGCACCGGACTGCAACGGTTCCCGCATGTGGAACTGCGTTCGGGTGTGGAACTGACGGGGCTCGAGCAGGATGCCGAGGGTGTCACGGCGCGGGTGCGCGATGCCGATGGCACGGAACGTGTCGTGCGGGCCAGCCTGCTGCTGGGCGCGGACGGCGGCCGCAGCACCGTGCGCGAAAAATTGCTGCAGCTGCCCTTCCCGGGCGCGACCCATGCGCGCAAGTGGGTTGTCATCGAATGCGACAACGACCCGCTCGACGCACCCTACACGGCGCTGCATTGCGACCCGGTCCGGCCCTATGTCTGCCTGCATCTGCCCTATGGCATCCGCCGGTGGGAATTCATGCTGTTTCCAGGCGAAGACGACGTGCAGATGCTGCATCCCGACAAGGTGCGCGAACTCCTGAGCCGGCAGGTGCCCGATCCGGGGGCGCTGAACGTGATCCGCGCCCGGGTCTACACGCACCATTCGCGCATCGCCTCCAGCTTCGTCGTGGGCCGGGTCTGCATTGCGGGCGACGCGGCGCACCTGACGCCGCCGTGGATCGGGCAGGGCCTGAACGCCGGCCTGCGCGACGCCTGCAACCTGGCCTGGAAGGCCGCGTGGATCGTGCAGGGCCGGCTCAAGCCCGAGGCCTTGGCGACCTACCACGATGAGCGCCATCGGCACGCCAAGGCCATGATCGAACTGGCCGACCTGTTCGGCGCGGTGCTGTCGCAGACGCAGCCGGCGCTGGCCTGGCTGCGCGACCGCACCTTCATGGCGATCCGCAATATTCCACGGCTGCGCGATTACGTGCTGCAGATGAAGTTCAAGCCCATGCCGCGCTACACCGACGGGGTGGTGCTGGATGCGGAACGCAACGATGGCGTGGGCCGCATGTTCATCCAGCCGACCGTGGACACGGCGGATCGCAGCGGCATTCGCCTCGACGACGCGCTGGGCCATGGCTTCACGTTGCTGGCCTGGCGGCACATGCCTGGCTTGAGCGCCGCCGCCCTGGATGGGCTGGACCGGCTTGGCTGCCATCGGACCGTCGCGGCCATGGCGCGCAGCGGTCCGTCCAGCGGCCGTCGCATCGATGTGCCCGCCGGCGTGGCGTTGATCGAAGACACCGAAAACGCGCTGAACCTGTGGTTTCGCGCGGCCGGGGTCGACTGGGTGCTGATCCGTCCGGATCGCTACATTGCGGCGATGGGCAAACGCGCCGATGCGGACGCCACCCTGCGGCGCTTTGTTGACCGGTTCGTGCCGGCCGCGCCTGCCTGTGCCGCCAAGGAAGCCGCATGACACCGACCGTGACCCGTAACGTGCTGTTCGTGATGTGCGACCAGCTCCGCGCCGATGTGCTGTCCTGCTACCGGCCCGGTGGCGCGCTGCAGACGCCGAACATCGACCGGCTGGCCGCGCTGGGCGTGCGCTTTGATCGCGCCCACGTCAGCTCGGCCGTGTGCGGCCCATCGCGCGCGTCGTACTACACGGGCCGTTATCCGGTGTCGCATCGGGTCACCTGGAACCGCGTTCCCATGCCCATCGACGAATGGAGCCTGGGCGACTACCTGGCGCAGCATGGCCGTGAATGCCACCTGTTGGGCAAGACCCATTTCGTGCCCGATGACCGCGGCATGAAGCAGCGCGGCCTCGATGTGTCCGGCGCGGCCGCGGTGCGGTTCCGGCAAGGCGGCTTCACGCCGATCGAACGCTACGACGGTCACTTCGAAATGCAGGCCGACAGCCCGTACCGGCAGCACCTGCTGGCGCGCGGCTACGACAGCGACCGGCCTTGGGAAGACTACGTGATCGGCAGCCTGGACACGGACGGGGCGTTCGCATCCGGCTGGTATCTGCGGAACGCGGGCCTGCCCGCGCGCGTCGATCGCCGCGATTCCGAGACGGCCTATCTGACCGACCGCGCGATCGATTTCATCCAGGCCAAGGGCGAGTCCCCCTGGACCCTGCACCTGTCCTACATCAAACCGCATTGGCCCTACAAGGCGCCTGCGCCGTACCACGCGATGTTCGGGCCCGCCGACTGCGCGCCGCCCGTGCGGTCGGCCAGGGAACGGTCGCACCCGCACCCGGTGCAGGCGGCCTACCAGAAGCATGAAGAGTCCGAAGCGTTTGCGCACGACACGGCCTGGCAGACCATCAAGCCGGTGTACCTGGGCCTGGTCAGACAGATCGATGACGAGTTCGGCCGATTGCTGGACGTGCTTGATGCGGCGGGGCGGATGCAGGACACGCTGATCGTGTTTTCGTCCGACCATGGCGACCACCTGGGCGATCACTGGCTGGGTGAAAAGGAAGTGTTCTTTGACAGCGCGATGCGTGTGCCGCTGATCGTCTATGACCCCGACGCTCGCGCCGCCGGGACTCGCGGCACGGTATCCCACGCCTTTGCGGAATGCGTCGATGTGGTCCCGACCATCCTGGATGCGCTGGGCATGTTGCCGCGTTCCCAGCGTATCGAAGGGCAGTCGCTGCTGCCCTGGTTGCGCGGCGAGACGACCGGCACGCTGCGCGAGATCACCGTGGGCACGCTGGACTACGCCTATCGCGAGGCCCGCCTGACCCTGGGACGCGGGGTGGACGAGAGCCACGGCACGATGGTCCGCGACGACCGCTACAAGCTGATGCTGTGGCAAGGCTATCGCCCGCAGCTGTTCGACCTGCACGACGACCCCGATGAATTGCATGACATCGGCAACGATCCGGCCACGGCGCCCGTGCACCGCCGGATGCGCGAGGCGCTGGACGACTGGCATGCCCGGCGTCGGCAGCGCGCGACGGAGTCCGATGCCGACGTCGTCCTGCGCACCCATGCCCACGAACGCATGATGAATATCCTGATCGGACGCTGGTGACCCGGCGAGACAGCTTTTCGACCCGGCGGTAACGGCCGCCGGGGGATCCCTGCCGGCCCTGCCGGTGCAGTGCAACCTCTGGAGAGCAAGATGGGAAGTCTCGACCCGAAATGGGTGATCGCAGCATTGGGTTGCGTGGCAGCGTTGTGCGGCGCGCCGGCCAGCGCGCAATGGCCGGCAGGGCAGGTCAGGATCGTCGTTCCCTATCCGCCCGGTACCGAGCCCGATGTCATGGCGCGCGACATCGGCCAGCGCCTGAGCCACAACGGCAACGTCGTGGTGATCGAAAACCGTCCGGGCGCCAACGGCATGATCGGCACCGCGGCGGTGGCCAAGGCCGCGGCCGACGGCAACACCCTGTTGATGATCGACCGGCTGGCCCTGGTCACCAACCCCATGCTGTACAGCACGCTGCCCTACGATCCCAAGACCGACATCCGGCCCGTGGCCGAAGTCGGCAGGATCAACCTGCTGGTGGCCGTGCGCCAGAACTTTCCGGGGTCGACCTACAAGGACTTCGTCGCCTATTCCAGAACCGCACCGGGCAAGACCAATGTCGGGACGGGCGGCAATGGCCACGTGAATCATCTCGGCATGGAAATGCTGGCGCAGTCCGAGAACATGCAGTTTTCGTACGTGCCGTACAAGGGCGTCGCCCCCGCGATCAATGCGCTGCTGGCAGGGGAAGTGGATGCGGTGATGGCAGGCGGGCTGGTCATGTCGCAGCATGCGGGCGGGGGCCGCATCAAGGTCCTGGCCGTGGGCGATACGACGCGCAGCGCGTTCCTGCCTGACGTGCCGACGCTGGGTGAAGCCGGCGGCAAACCCGGTGCGATTCCGTCCACCGTGTTCATGCTGGCCGCGCCAGGCAAGACACCCGCGCCCGTGATCGACCAGGTCAGCGCGGCGATCAACAAGGTGCTGGCCGATCCGGAACTGCAGGCTTCGTACCGCAAGCGGGGTGTCGAGTTGTTGAGCTCGACCCCGGCCTCGTCGCAGGAAGGCATCCAGCGCGAAACCGTGGTGTACGACGCGCTCATGAAACGTTCGCCAATCAAGCTGCAATAAGAGGCCGCGCATGTACCCGAGCCTGACCTTCACTCTGGACGGAACGCCAATCGGCGCCGAGAGCAGAACGACGCAGCCGGTCATCAATCCTGCCACCGGCGCGTTGGTCGGATCGTTGCCCTGCGCAACGACCGAGGATGTCGACGCCGCGTTGCAGTCGTCGCAGCGGGCCCTGCCCGGATGGCGGCGCATGTCGCCGCTCGACCGGTCGGCCATCCTGCGGCGGGCCGCCACCCTGACGCGCGATCGCGCGCCGGACATCGCGCGCGGCATTACGCTTGACGAGGGCAAGCCGCTGGCCGAAGCCCTGGGCGAAGTCATGTCGTGTGCCGAACAATTCGAGTGGCACGCGGAAGAGGGCAGACGCATCTATGGCCGCGTCGTGCCCCCGCGGCTGCCCGAGGTGCGGCAGATCGTGCTGCGGGAACCGGTCGGCGTGTGCGCGGCGTTCACGCCGTGGAACTTTCCCATGTCGCAGGCCGTGCGCAAGGTGGCGGCGGCGTTGGCGGCCGGATGCACGCTGATCCTGAAAGGGCCGGAAGAGTCGCCCAGCGCCGTGGTGGCGATGACCGATTTGCTGCACGAGGCGGGACTGCCCCCTGGCGTGTTGAACACGCTGTGGGGCGACCCGGCCGCGATTTCCACGCAGCTGATCACGTCGCCCATCGTGCGCAAGATCTCGTTTACCGGATCCGTGCCGGTCGGCAAGCAGCTGGCCGCACTGGCCGGCGCCCACATGAAGCGGACGACGCTGGAGCTGGGCGGGCATTCGCCGGTGCTGGTGTTCGATGATGCCGACATCGATCGCGCGGCCGCCATGCTGGCGCAGTTCAAGCTGCGCAACGCGGGGCAGGTGTGCGTGTCGCCCACCCGTTTCTATGTGCAGCGCAAGGCCTACGACCGGTTCGTGGCGGCGTTTGCCGATGCGATGTCCACGACCCGGGTCGGCGACGGGCTGGCCGAGGGCACGCAGATGGGGCCGCTGGCCAACGCGCGGCGCGTGCAGGCCATGGAAGCGTTCGTCGACGATGCCGTGTCGCGCCGCGCGGAAGTCGTGACCGGCGGCAGGCGTATCGGCGACACCGGCTTTTTTTATGCGCCGACGGTGCTGGCGGGCATCGTCGACGACGCGCGCATCATGACCGAAGAGCCCTTCGGTCCCGTCGTGCCCGTCACCCGCTTCGATGCGATCGACGAGGTGCTGACCCGCGCCAATGCCTTGCCGTTCGGCCTGGCGTCCTATGTGTTCACCGAGAGCCTGAAGACCGCGCATGCCGTGTCCAACGGCCTGGAAGCCGGGATGGTGAACATCAACCACTTTGGCATGGGCAACGTCGAAACGCCTTTTGGCGGCATCAAGGACAGCGGCATGGGCAGTGAAGGCGGCACCGAAAGCATGGATGGCTACCTGGTGACCAAGTTCATTACGCAGATGTAGGGCGCGTCATCGGCAGGGTCGGCAACCGGCCGGTGGCGAACGCCGTCATCAGCTGGATGACACGGCGATGGGCGGGGTGCGGCGTCGCGTCCCGCAGCAGGATGGCGCCCACTTCCTGGTAGGGCGTCTGCAGCCCATCCAGACAGCGCACCAGCCCTTCGTCCTGCAGGCGTGTCGCTTCGCTTTCGGGAAACAGCGCCAGCAGGGGATGCGAGGTCATCATCGGCAGATCATTGAGCCCCAGCATCGACAGCACCGATGCCTGCGGCGGCGCCAGGTTGTCCGACAGGAAAGCCTGTTCGAACACATGGTGCGCAAAGGTGCCCGGCGGCGGCAGGATCCATTCCTGAGTGGCCAGGGCCGCCAGGCTGGCCGACCGCTTGCGCCACCACGGATGCCCGCGGCCGCACACCACCACGAACCGGTCGCGATAGATCGGGTGGTATTCGAATTCGGCGCGCCGAAAGCCCGCGTCGCATCTTCCGAACACGACGTCCAGCGCCTTGCGTTCCAACTCGGCCAGCATGTGTTCGCGGGTGCCGCGATGCAGGCTGACCAGCATCCCGTCTTTCAGCAACGCTGCCGGCAAGGTGCCCGACACCGCGGCTTCGGCCACGCGCGTCGTGCCGATCGCGAACCGTTCGCGGGTGCCGAGCTTGGCGCGCTGGGTTTCACGTTCCAGATCATCGACGTTGCGCAAGATCGCCCGCGCGCGCTGGACCACCACCTGGCCAGCCGGTGTCCACTGCAACCCTTCGCCTGTCGATTCGAACAGCGCGTCGCCCACAATGTCGCGCAGGTCCCGCACGGTCTTGGACACCGCCGGCTGCGTCACATGCAGCAGACGGGCCGTGCGCGAGACGCCGCCCATGTCGTACAGGGTCACAAGCAGGCGCAGGTGCCGCATGGTCAGGCGACGGATGAGCTCATTCATGGCATGGGCATAAAGGAACGGTTATGGCGCTCGGATGCGGATTCATTATCCGCGCCAGGGCATCTTACCTAGAATGGCTTCACCGTAGTACTTGTCAGGACGATGCCATGAGATGCACCCGACGCAGTTTCCTAGGCGCCAGCGCCGTACTGTTGAGCGGCCTGCCGCCTGTCCGCGCCGCGGCGCCGCCGTCGCGCCTGCGCTTGCTTGTCGCCGGGCCGGCCGGGGGCGCGGTGGACGTGGCGGCGCGCCTTGCGGCCGACCAGCTCAAGGAATCGGGCTATCTCGCCATTGTCGAAAACCATGCGGGCGCGGCCGGGCAGATCGCTGTCGAGATGCTGGCCCGCGCGCCCGCCGATGGCGGCACGGTGCTGGTCACGCCGCCGGGCGTGTTCACAATCTTTCCGCACATCTACCCCCGGCTGCCCTATCGCACCGCCGACTTTTCGGGCGTCGGCACCCTGTGCGGTTACCAGTTCGCGCTGGCCGTGGGGCCGGCGGTCAAGGCCGATACCGTGCCCGGCTTTCTGGACTGGGCGCGCACGCGGCCCGAGCAGGCGTCCTACGGCACACCGGGCGCGGGGACCGAGCCGCACTTCATCGGCACCGAGCTGGAGCGCCTGTCGGGCGTCAAGCTGGCGCATGTGCCCTACCGCGGCGGCGCGCAGGCCATCAACGACCTGGCGGGTGGGCATCTGCCCGCGGTGATTTCGGCGGTGCCCAATCTGGTGGCGCAACATCAGGCGGGCAAGATCCGTGTGCTGGCGACCACCGGCAGCCACCGCAGCGACTTCCTGCCTGCCGTGCCGACCATTGGCGAAGCAGGCTATCCGCAGATTACCGGCGACCTGTTCTATGGCGTCTTTGCGTCGGCCAAGGTGCCAGGCGACACGCTGGCCGGGCTGTCGCTGGCCTTTGCCCGCGCGGCGCAGGCCACGGCGTTCCGCGATGGCCTGCGCCGGATGTCGCTCGAACCCATGACCTTGTCGCGCCCGGATCTGGCCGCCACGATGTCAGCCATGAGCGACAAGTGGGCGGCCGTGGTGAAACGTTCCGGCTTCAACCCGGAGACGTGAAGACATGGCTGCAGATCGCATGAACACCCTGTTCCTGATGTCCGACGAACATAACCCCTGGGTAATGGGGTTTCTTGGCCACCCCTGCGTGCGCACGCCCAACCTGGACCGGCTAGCCGCGCGAGGCACGACGTTTACCCGCGCCTGGGCTGCAAGTCCGCTCTGCGTGCCGTCGCGCGCATCGATCGCCACTGGCCGCTATGTGCATCAGCATCAGTGCTGGGACAACGCCATCGCCTATCCGGGCAATCCGCGTTCGTGGATGCACGCGCTGTCCAGGGCGGGTTATGTGGTCGATGCCATCGGCAAGCTGCACTTTCGCAGCGCAGGCGATCCGGTGGGCTTTCGCCAGCAGATCGAGACCGTGCACATCCAGGACGGTATCGGCCAGGTCTGGGGATCGGTGCGCGATCCCTTGCCGTCGACATCGAGCCGGTCCGGCATGTTCGACAAGCTGGGCGCAGGCGAGTCGGCCTACAACCGGTACGACCGTTTCGTGCGCGATGCCGCCTGCCATTGGCTGGAAAGCCATGCCGGAGGCGACGCGCCCTGGACCCTGTTCGTCGGGCTGGTCGCGCCCCACTTTCCGCTGGTCGTGCCGCCGTCGTTTCTAGAACGCGTTCTGAACGATCCGGGCCTGGAAGCCTGCCTGCCGGTCGATCCGCCGCCGCGCCACCATCCGTGGGTGACCCGCATGCTGTCCTACATGGACCATGATGCCGCCCTGGGGACGGCAGAACGCCGGCGGCTGGCCGTCGCCGCCTATCTGGCGCTGGTCGAGTTCATGGACGGACTGGTCGGCGATATCCTGGCCGCGCTGGAAAAGAGCGGCATGGCGGATACCACCCGCGTCATCTACACGTCGGACCACGGCGACAACCTGGGCGCCCGGCGGTTGTGGAACAAAGGCACGATGTATCGCGAATCGGCCGGCGTACCGCTCATCCTGGCCGGTCCCGACATTCCCGCCGGCAGGCTCTGCACGACCAACGTGAGCCTGGTGGACCTGCATCCCACCTTGCTGGCGGCCCAGGGCTTGCGCTGCGTCGACCCGGGGTTGCCGGGCCGGTCGCTTCTGGACATCGCGTGCGAAGCCGACGATCCTGAACGCATCGCCTTTTCGGAATACCACGGCGTCGGGTCGCCCACCGGCGCCTACCTGGTCGCCAATGGCCGCTATGTCTACCACCACTACGTGGGCTATCCGCCCGAACTGTTTGACGCCGTCAACGATCCGCGCGAGCAGCATGACCTGAGCGACGACCCGGCGCATGCGGCGGCCCTGGCGCAGATGGTTGCGGCGCTCAACGACATCGTCGATCCCGGCAGGGCCGATGCCGCGGCCAAACGCGACCAGCGGCAGCTGGTGGCAGCGCATGGGGGGCCCGAACAAGCGCTGCGCAGCGGCCATCGCGGCGCGACCGGCGTGCCGGGCGGCGCATCTTCTTCCAATTCCCTTCCGTCCATCCTGAGTGAGCCCACATCATGAATGCAGCCACGCCCACCGTGGGCGATGCGATCGTCGACTACCTGCACCGCCTTAGCGTCGAACACGCTTTTGGCGTTCTTTCCATCCACAACATGCCGCTGCTGGATGCGCTGGGGCGCGATGGCCGCATCCGGTATGTCGGTGCACGGGGCGAAGCCGGCGCGGTCGGCATGGCGGACGCCTGCGCCCGTGTCACAGGACGGATAGGAGTTGCGTTCACCAGTACCGGTACCGGCGCGGGCAACGCCGCGGGCGCGTTGATCGAAGCGTTGACCGCCGGCACGCCCCTGCTGCACATCACGGGGCAGGTGGCTGTGCCTTACCTGGATCGCGGGCGATCGTACGTCCACGAAACCAAGGACCAATTGAGCATGCTCACCGCGGTATCCAAAGCCGCGTTCCGCGTGTGGTCCGCGCGAACGGCCTTGGCCACGCTGGAAGAAGCGGCGCGCGTGGCCATGACCGCGCCCACCGGCCCGGTCAGTGTCGAGATCCCGATCGACCTGCAAGGCGAGCCCTTCATGGCGATGGTGCCGGCAGCGCCGCGCGTCGAGCGCGCCGAGCCCGACGATGCCGCGTTGCGCGAACTGGCCATTCGGCTCAAGCAGGCGCGCCGCCCGCTGCTATGGGTGGGCGGCGGCGCGCGCCATGCCAAGACCGAAGTGCGGCGTCTGCTCGACATGGGCTTTGCCGTCGTCACGACCCTGCAGGGCCGGGGCATCGTGCCCGAAGACGATCCGCGCACACTGGCTGCCTTCAATTCGCAGCCCGCGATCGAAGCGTTCTATGGCACCTGCGATGCGCTGCTGGTGGTCGGGTCGCGGCTGCGGGTTCCCGAGACCCTGACCCACACCTTGAAGCTGCCGACACCGTGTTATCAGATCGATGCCGATCCGCTGGCGTCGCAACGCGGTTACCCGACCGATCTTTTCGTCTGTGCCGATGCGCAGCGCGCGCTGTCGCGGCTGATCGCCTTGCTGGAAGAAGGCCTGGCCATCGATCCGGCATTGCAGGAGGACGCGGCCACCGCGCGGCACCAGGCGGCCAGCATGCTGCGTGCGGCGGTGGCGCCGTATGACCAGGTGGCGGACGCCTTGCAAATGGTGTGTGGCCGCGACTTCAACTGGGTCCGCGACGTCACGATCTCGAACAGCACGTGGGGCAACCGGCTGTTCCCTCTGCTGGATGTCGCCCAGGGCGTGCATGCCGTGGGCGGAGGGATCGGCCAGGGCCTGGCGATGGCCATCGGCGCCGCGGTCGGCACGCCCGGTCGCCGCACGTGGGCGCTTGCCGGTGATGGCGGCTTCATGCTGAACCTGGGCGAACTGGCCACGGCCGTGCAGGAAGATACCGGCATGGTCCTGCTCGTGATGAATGATGGGGGGTATGGCATCCTGCGCAATCTGCAGGACGCCGATTACGGTGGCCGGCGCTATTACGCGGACCTGCACGGCTTCGATCTGCGGCTGCTGGCCGAATCGGTCGGCGCCAGCTACCTGCGGGTGGGCACGATGACGGAGGTCCAGGAGGTACTGGCGGTGGCGGCTCGGCGCCGGCCGCCGGTCACGCTGATCGAATTCGACATGCAGGCGATCGGCCCGTTCGCCAAGCCCTTCACCGGACCGCCGCTCGGGAAGGGCTGACGACGATCAGGCCTTGCCGGCCACCTTGTCCAGGCAGCGCGCAAAGTCCGCCAGCAGGTCGTCGGCTTCTTCCAGGCCCACCGACACGCGGATGAAGCCGTCAGGAATGTCCATTTCCTTGCGCTTCTCAGGACCGGCTTCCCAGAAGATCGTGGCGGCGACCGGAATAACCAGGGTGCGGGTATCGCCCAGGCCCGTCGCCTTGATCGGGATGCTCAGATCGTTCATGAAGGCCACGGTCTGGCTGGCGTCGCGCAGCTCGAACGACAGCAGCCACGCGTTGGCGCGGAACAGTTCCTTTGCGCGGGCGTGTTGCGGATGGTCGGGCAGGCCGGGGTAGGACACGCGGCCCACGGCGGGGTGCGACACCAGGAATTCGGCCAGGGCTTGCGCGGTCTGGCTGCTCTGGCGCACACGCAGGGTCAGCGTTTCCATGCCGATCGACACCTGGTTCGCATGCTCGGAAGACAGCGAGCCGCCCATGTCGCGCAGCCCCTTCTTGCGGATCTGCTGCAGGCCTTGCTGGGCGGGCGCGACGTCGCGGTAGGCGTCGGCAATGTTGGGATAGCTGGCCCAATCGAACAGGCCGGTGTCGGTCACGGCGCCGCCAAGTGCGGCGCCGTGGCCGGACAGGGTCTTGGTCAGCGAGTTGATGACCAGCGTGGCGCCGACGCGCTTGGGCTTGAACAGGGCAGGCGATGTAATCGTGTTGTCGACCACGTAGACCAGGCCCTTGTCGCGGCAGATGTCGCCAATGCCTTGCAGATCGACGATCTGGGTACCGGGGTTGGCAATGGTCTCGACAAAGACCATGCGGGTGGCCGGCGTGATCGCATCGGCCACGCGCTGGGCATCGGTCAGGTCGTCCATGGTGACCAGGATGCCGAACTGGCGCAGCGTGCCGAACAGGCTGTTGGTGTTGCCGAACACATGCTGGCTGGCAATGATGTGGTCACCGGCCTTGAGGAGGGTCAGGAAGACGGCAGTGATCGCGGCCATGCCGGTCGCGAAGCAGACAGTGCCGACGCCTTCTTCCAGTTCATTGATCTTGGCTTCGAGCATGGCCGACGTGGGCGTGGCCTGGCGGGCGTAGTTGAACGCGCCTTTCTTGGTGCCCTGGAACATCCCGATCAGGTCTTCGACCTTCTCGAAACCATACTGGGCGGACATATGGACGGGGGAGCGCAGCGCGCCGAATTCCACGCCGACGCGGCGGTCGCGGTGGACGATGGTGGTGGTGATGCCCTGCTTGTCTGTCTTGTCCATGTGAATCGCATTCCTTGAAAGTGTCTGCAACGTTAACCCAACTCGGCCAGCCGTTTGGCGGCAATGGCCGCCACATGGCGCACGTGGGCCTGCGAAGCGTCTTGCGCGGCGTCCGGATCGCGGTCTTTCAGGGCCTTGACCAGCCTGGCCATTTCGGCCGCGGCGTCGGCCCGCCGGCCGGTGGACGAGATGGTCACGGCACGCAGGCGGTTGATGCGGGCGTTCAGCGACTGCACCACGCCCCAGGCCACCGTCATGCCGCTGCCGGCGAACATGGCTTCGTAGAAGTCGGCGGTGCGCGCCATGACTTCGGCAAAGTCGTTGCGGCCGAACGCGGCATGGATGCGGTCATTGAGCTCGCTCAATCTTGCAATCATGTCGTCGCTGGCCTTCTCGGCACACAGCCGCGCCGCATGGCCTTCAAGCAGGGCGCGGATCTCATAGATCTGCGCGGCCTGCCCGCTGTCGAGCCGCGCAACCACCGGACCCTGATAGGGAATCGACTCGACCAGGCCTTCGGTCTCCAGGTGCCGCAGCACTTCCCGGACGATCGACCGGCTCACGTCCAGTTGCGCGCACAGCGTGCGCTCGACCAGACGTTCGCCGGGCTTGAAGTGATCGTTGAGAATGGCGTCGCGCATTTTCTCCAGCGACAGCTCACGCAAGGTCTTGGCGCTGCGGTCGACCTTGAGCGAAGCGGCGTTAGGGACTGACATCGTGGTGGACTTCCTGATTCTTCGATTCGATATCGAAGTATTCCACGTCTCGCGGCATGGCCAGGAAGGTCCGGAGCGACGCGTTCACTTCGTCCGGATGGGTCAGGTTCATCATGTGGCGCGCATCCGGCAGGATCTTGACCACCGCATTGGGCGCGAGGTCGCCCATCGCGCGTGACATGGCCGGGCTGGAATTGGCATCGAATTCGCCGGTCAGGAACAGCGCCGGCATGGCCAGCGTGGGCAAGCGGCTGGCGTGCACGGCGTCGCTGCTGGCGAACAGGCGGTAGGTGCGCGCGTAGCCCGTGGGGCTGACGCGGGTCAGCAGGCCCGCTACCAGGTCGGCGGCATCACGCAAGCGCGCAGGCACCGGCGTGCCGAACCACCGGTCGATGGTCGGGCCGATGGTGGCCGCAAAGCCGCTTTGTTTCAGGGCCTCGGCACGCGCTTGCACCGCCGCGCGTTGCTCGGGCGTGCGCTCGAACACCGCGTTCAATGCCGCCACCCGCAAGGTGCGCTTGGGCTGCGTCAACGCAAATTCCAGCGCGATCAATGCGCCCATCGAATGCCCCACGATGTTCGCGGCCTTGATGCCCAGATGGTCCATCAGGTCCGCCAGTTGCGCGGCATAGTCAGCCAGCGTCGCCCCTTCGGCTGGCAAGGTGCTGTCGCCGTGGCCCAGCATGTCGTAGACGATGACGTCGTGATCGCGAGACAGGGCATCGACCTGCGGCTGCCACACCGACTGCGCCATGCCCACGCCGTGGATCAGGATCACGGGTTCGCCGTGACCGGTGCGGCGCCAGGCAGTCTGCGGCAGGGCGCCCGTGACAGGAAGGCGCTCAGGCATGGTTGCTGCCCAGATCGGCCAGGTCCTGGTAGCGGTCGCCAATGCGGTGATGGGGCCGGCCACCGATCGATGCACCCAGCGCCACCACGATCTCGTCCGGACCCGGCGCATCGTTGATCGCGAACTGCAGCGTCAGGTAGTGTGACCGCATGCCTTCATCGTGCTTG
This sequence comes from Pigmentiphaga litoralis, assembly GCF_013408655.1. Lineage (NCBI taxonomy): Bacteria > Pseudomonadati > Pseudomonadota > Betaproteobacteria > Burkholderiales > Alcaligenaceae > Pigmentiphaga > Pigmentiphaga litoralis. The sequence continues at coordinate 3,588,841 of NZ_JACCBP010000001.1, read as the reverse complement.
TGCATCATCGGGATCGAGATGGCGCAGTTCGGACCGCCGCGCACATTGGTAAAGCTCAGATAGCTTTTGGCGCCCACGGCCTTGCGATAGAAGTTGCCGAAGCGCAGCGTGTGGATCAGCGCCGATGCATGCTCGATCTCGCCATTGCTGCCCACGACCGCGGCCTTGCCATACGCTTCAATGGCATCGCCGCCGCCGGTCAGGCCCAGCAGCGTGTTGGTGATCTGCTCCCCCAGCACCGGGGCAACCGCGTGGATCTGCGGCTTCAGGTCATCGACGAAGCCCTGGCCGGCCCAAGGGTTTTTCAGCACGGCGGCGACGGCAAACAGGCGCAGCGGGGTCGCGGCGTCCTTGCCGCCTTCGATAAAGGTGTCTTCGGTATAGGTAACGATCTTGCGAATTCCGTGGCTCATGGCGTTCCAGTCAGGCAAAAGAAATGGGGCGGTGCGGGAAAGAGGCGGTGGCGCGCGGCGTCATTCCGCAGTGATGTTGGCGGCCTTCACGACCGCGCGGTATTTCTCGACCTCGGCCGCCATGAAGGTGCGCAGTTCGTCGGCCGACGCGCCCGATGCCGTGATGCCCTGATCCGCCAGGTTCTTGCGAATGGCCGGATCACGCAGCACGTCCTGCGACGCCGCCTGCACCTTCTGCACGATGTCGCCAGGCGTCTTGACCGGCACGAACAGGCCGAACCACACGCCCAGGTCGAAGCCTTCCAGCCCCGGCTGCTGACCCATCGCCGGGATGCCCGGCGCAAGGTCCGATGGCTTGGCGCTGGTCACGGCCAGTGCCTTCAACTTGCCCGACTTGATGTAGACCTGCGCTGCGCTCAGCGTGGACACGCCCAGGTCGATCTGGCCGCCCAGCAGGTCCACCAAGGCGGGAGCCGCGCCGCGATAGGGCACATGCGTCATGTCGATCTTGGCGCGCATCTTGAGCAGTTCGCCCGCCACATGCATGGGCGTGCCGTTGCCGGCGGATGCATAGCTCAGCTTGCCCGGCTCGGCGCGGGCCAGTTGCAGCAGTTCCGGCACCGTCTTGGCCGCCAGGCTTGGCTTGCCCAACAGCACCATCGGACCCGTGCCGATGAACACGGCCGGCGCCAGATCCTTCATGCCGTCATAGCCCACCGACGGGTTGATCAGCTTGTTGATCAGGATCTCGGACCCCGACCCCAGCAGGATCGTGTAGCCATCGGCCGACGCCCGCACCGCGCGCTGCGTGCCCAGCATGCCGCCCGCACCGGCAACGTTTTCCACCACAATGGTCTGGCCCAGCTTCGCGCTTAATGCCGGCGCGATGTTGCGCGCAATGATGTCCGAGCTGCCGCCCGGCGCGAACGGCACGACCAGCGTGATGGGCTTGTCGGGATAGGCGGCGTGGGCCATCAACGGGGCGGTGGCGAACAGGGCGGCCGTGGCGATCAAAGCGAGGCGGCGGGCGGGGCGCGCGGGAAGGGCGGAATGGGTCATGGTGTCCTTCTGTAGGGGAGTGTCATGAAGCGCCAGCGGGGCCGGCGGACCTAGGGCGAACGCGGTCTCTGCGCGTGCGTCATCGGAGTCAAGGTGATCGGTTGGTATGATGGTATACCAACATACCAAAAATAGTCGAGGCGGAATTCAAGCTTTTCCGCGGCGGCGTTCAACACGCCGCCGCCGCGGCCATGCCTTGTGTCAGGCCTCAGCCATCACATGTTCGGGAATCAGGACATTGCCTTCGAACAGCCGGCGCGCGGTGCGGATCAGCGCCGCCCGATGGATGACGGGGTGATCGCCGCCCAACTCGACATTCAGGTCGATGGCAATGCTGCCCGACGGATGTTCGATCTCGACCACGCCTTGCGGCGACGTATCCGGCAATCCGGACAGGCGCTGCGCAATCGTTCCGGGCGTGGCGCACGCGGCCGCCACGCAGACGGCACCCGTGACCGCATGCGCCTTGTGGCAGGCGTAGGGCACGAAGTAGCGGGACGAAATGGTGCCCCCCTTGGCAGGCCGCGCCATCAGCCCGATCTTGGGCACCACCGACTTCGACACGTCGCCCAACCCCATCAGTTCACCCGCCTGGCGACGGATCGCTTCCATGCGGGCCAGCAGCGCCACGTCGGCATCCAGTTCGTTGGCGCCTTCGTGACCAGTTTTGCCCACCTGTTCGGCCGGGATCAGCACCATGGGCATGGCGACGTCCACGCAGCTGACTTCCACGCCGTCGATCACATCGATCGGGCGGCCCGTCGGCAGCAGCTTGCCGGTGACGGAACCGATGGCGCTGCGAAAGTTCAGGCGAACCGGTGCGGCTGTTCCCGGCACGCCATCGATCGCGGTCGTGCCGGCGTAGGTGACGACGCCGTTCGGCGTTTCGACGATGGCATCGACCTCGGCCCGGGTGTTCACATTGAAGATGCGGACCGTGGTCTCGCCCGCTTGTGCAGGCACGAGGCCCTGCTCGATGGCAAACGGGCCCACCGCGCCGAGCATGTTGCCGCAGTTGGGTTTGGTGTCGACATAGCGTTCGTTGACCAGCACCTGCGCAAACAGATAGTCGACATCGATGCCAGGCCGGGTGGACCGGCTGATGATCGCGACCTTGCTGGTGAACGGCGTGGCGCCGCCGATACCGTCGACCTGGTATTCGTGCGGCGAACCCATTGCGGCAATCAGGATCTCGTCGCGCAAGGCAATGTCGTCGGGCAGGTCCCTGGCAAGGAAGAAGGGACCGCTGGAAGTGCCGCCGCGCATCATCACGCAGGGAATCTTGGTTTGCATCGTGTGTCCTTCGGCGGGAAAGCCGCCGGGTGTTTCGTGGAAATCAGTCGTCCGGGGGACAAGGAAGGCGCACGGGCCGGGTGGCGCTGCGCCAGGGCGCGGTCAGTCCACCTGGATGCGCGCGTCGGCCACGACACGCCGCCACAGGGCGACTTCTTTATTGATCTGGTCCATGAAGGCAGCAGGCGTGCCGGGCGAGGTCTCTTCGCCGGTCGTCTTCAAGTGGTCCTGGACTTCCTTGCTGCCCAGCGCCGTATTGATGGACTGGTTCAACTGCTTTTGAATCGCCGGGTCCAGGCCTTTGGGCGCGATGATGCCGTACCACACCGTCACGTCGTAGTCGGGCAGGCCGGACTCCATGACCGTTGGAATCTGCGGTTCGGCCGCGCTGCGTTTGGGTGTCGTCACGGCCAGCACGTTCAATCGCTGGTTCTTCATGTAAGGCGACGCCGCGCCGGGCGTGCTGAAGAACACATCGGTCAGGCCGGCCACCGTGTCGGTCAATGCGGGCGACGTTCCCTTGTAGGGCACGTGGGTCATGTCGATGCCGGCGCTCTTCAGGAAGAGTTCGGTCGCCAGGTGCGAGATGCCGCCCTGTCCGGACGACGCAAAGGTCAGCCCTCCGGATTTGGTTTTGGCCAGCGCAATCAGTTCAGGCACGGTGCGGGCCGGCAGCTTGGGATTCACTGCAATCAGCAGGGGCGCACGGGCAATCATGCCAACCGGGGTAATGTCCTTGAGCGGATCGAACTTGATCGGGTAAAGGCTGGGGTTGGCGGCATAACTGTTAGAGATCAGCGTCAGCGTATAGCCGTCGGGTTCCGCGCGGATACCTTGTTCGACCCCCAGCCGTCCACCGGCCCCCGCACGGTTGTCGATCACAACCGGTTGGCCAAGCGATTCCGACAGCTGCCGTCCAAGCAGCCGGGCAATCGCATCATTGCCGCCGCCGGGCGCGAACGGCACGATCAGCTTGATGGGCTTGGCGGGATAGGCTTGCGCGGTCGCGGGGTGGTGCCAGGCCAGCGCCGTCAGTCCCAGGAACAAACCGAGCGCCATGCCCAAACCCAGGACGTGCCTGCGGCCAGTGTGAAAAGTCATTGTTGCGATCTCCAGTCAATCGGCGCCTGTGTCAGGTCTGCAAGAGGTCAGCTCTATGAGAGCCGGTGGCCATCGCACGCGGCATGCAATGGCCGTGCCATGAGGCGTGGAGCCCTGCCGTGGCGCCGTTGCCGGGTGCGGCTGCCAGCGCGGCCACCGGACGCCATGCCCTGTGTTTCAATATTGGAACGTACATGAAACATCAGGAACCGACATGGCCCAGCCCTTTTCCGACGCGCAGCGCCCGGTCATCATGGCGGCCAGCGCGCACCGGCTGACCGATATCTTCCACACGGTGTCATCGGAATTCGCGGACCGCGCGCGCATCGACGTCGTGGACAAGGGGTATGACGACGCGGTGTCGGCGATTGCTCGCGGCACCGCGCACGGGCCCTGCGATGTCGTCGTCGCGGCGGGTGCGCATGGCGCGTATCTGCGCCGGCACCTGGCCCAGCCGGTGGCGCTGGTCAAGGTGGGCGGCTTCGACCTGATGGCGGCCTTGAGCAAGGCGCGATCGATCTCCGATCGTATTGCGGTGGTCATGCACCTGCGCATCTCGGCTGAGCTGACACGTTTTGCCGGCCTGTTCGATCTGCCCCTGGTGCTGCGGTCGTACGAGACCGCCGACGACGCGCGGCTGTGCCTGGCCGAGCTGACCCGTCTGGGCATCAAGGCGGTGGTAGGCCCGGGGCTGATCGTCAACCTGGCCTACGCCGCCGGGCTGGAAGGGGTGCTGGTGTATTCGCCGGACTCGGTCCGCGCCGCGTTCGACGACGCCATTGCACTGGCCAGCGCCAGGGTGGCCGAACGTTCGCGGCGGGCGCGGCTCGATTCGGTGCTGCAGCATCTGAACGACGGCGTGGTTGCCGTCGATATGTCGGGCCGCATCCTGACCGTGAATCCTGCGGTCGAAAAACTGACGGGTGCGCGGGTCTCGGGCACGCAAGGACAGGCCGTGCACACCGTGTTGCCGGAACTGAAGCTGGGCCAGGTGCTGACGCGTGGCACCAGCGAGATCGGCTCGGTCGAAGACATGGCCGGACGGTCGCTGGTCGTGGACCGGGTGCCGCTGTTCGACGAAGGCGTGCAGACCGGCGCGATCTTTACCCTGCACGGATCGAGCACGCTGGAACGCGCCGCTAGCAAGCTGCGCGCGCACAGCCATCGCAAGTCACGCGCCGCACGCTACCGGCTGGATGACGTCGTGGCCGAGTCGCCCGCCATGCACGACGTCGTCAAGCAATGCGCGGTCTTTGCCGCGCACAGCGACGCGGCGGTGTTGATCAGCGGCGAAAGCGGCACCGGCAAAGAGTTGCTGGCGCAGGGCATTCACAACGCCAGCCGGCGCCGCAGCCATCCCTTCATTGCCATGAACTGCGGCGCGTTTTCCGAAAGCCTGCTGGAAAGCGAACTGTTCGGCTACGAAGAAGGCGCGTTCACGGGCGCGAGCCGTCACGGCAAGATCGGGCTGTTCGAAGCCGCCAACCAGGGCACCCTGTTTCTCGATGAGATCGGTGAGATGCCGCTGGCGCTGCAGACGCGCCTGCTGCGCGCACTGCAGGAAAAGGAAATCACGCGGGTCGGGGGCGTGGATGCGGTCGCGGTGGATGTCCGTATCGTTGCCGCGACGCACCGGGACCTGATCACGATGGTGGCCAACGAAAGCTTTCGGGAAGACCTGTTCTACCGGCTCAACATCCTGCACGTGCCGGTGCCCCCGCTGCGCGAACGTCCGGCCGACATCCACACGCTGGGCACCCGGCTGATCGCCAACGCACTGGGCCGCGCCGATCGTTCGGACCTGACCCAGGACGTGCTGCGGCTGGCCTTGCCGGCCATGAAGAACTACCCGTGGCCCGGCAATGTGCGCGAGCTGGAGAACGTGGCCGAGCGCCTGGCCATGGCCTGCCTGTCAGGGGACCGCGCGCCGACACGCGGCGAGATCAAGGCCATGCTGATCGGCATGGGGCAGATGGCGGGTGCCGGTTCGCCGCCAGGGCAGACCCTGCCGGGCGCCCGCCGGAAGCTCGATACCGAGATGGCGCAGGCGATGTTGCGGGCCTGCGCGGGCAATCATGACGAAGCGGCCAGGCGCCTGGGCATCAGCCGCACGACGCTCTGGCGCAAGCTGCGTCGCACGTAAGGCGGGGCCTAGCCCGGCTTGCTCCACGCCTTTGGCGTCTTGGCCCATTCCTTCAGGAATTCGACAAACAGCTGCACCCGCATCGGCATGTTCTTGCGTGACGAGTGGATCGCATACACGTCCAGGGCCGAAGGCTCGTAGCCGGGCAGCACCACCTTGAGCAGGCCTTGTTCGATCTCTTCCGCGATCATGTAGTAAGGGTGCATGGACACCCCCAGGCCAGCCAGCGCCGCTTCTTTCAACGCATCGCCAAAGTCGGAACGCAGTGATCCGTGGGCGCGCACCGATACCGGGCCGTCAGGACCCGTGAAGTTCCAGATGCCGGTTGGCGACTTGTTCCAGTTCACCAGGCAGTTGTGATCGATCAGGTCTTGCGGCGTGCGGATGCGGCCATGGCGTTTCAGGTAGGCGGGGGATGCCACCAGCGCCTGTGGCGCGCCGGCCAGCGGGATCGCCACATAGCTGGCGTCTTTGAGCACCGGCACGATGATGATGCCGACATCGAGTCCCTGTTCGACAAAGGTTTCCTGCTTGCGCACCGTCAGCAGGCTCAAGGCAATCTGGATGTCGGGGTAGCGGGCGTAGAAGTCGCGGATCACCGGCAGCAGCCGCCGTGTGCCGAAAGACGGCGGCACGCCCACGCGCACGATGCCGGACACGTCGCCCGACAGATTGTTGACGGATTCGCGCAGTTCGTCATATTGCTGGAGCAGGGCGCTGCCGTTTTCCACGACTTCCAGGCCGGCGCGGGTCAGGCCCAATTGTTTGGTGGTGCGGTTCAGCAGTTTGGCGCCGAAGGATTTTTCAAGCCAGGCGACCTGCTTGGTACTGGTCGCCCGCGACACGCCAAAGTGCTGCGCGGCGCCCGAAAAGCTGTTGCGTCGCGCCACTTCCAGGAACATGCGCAGGCAGCTCAATTCGTCCACAGTGTCTCCTTGTTGAACCGTATCGGTTTCTTATCTGGAAATTATCAATTTAGCACTGCCGTCTTGATGGGTCAGGCCCCACGCCGAATAATGGCCGCTCGGCATTGTTTCGGCGAAGGGTGCATTCCGTCCGCGAGCCGTCCTTATAACAGCCAGGCTTTCAAGCCGGCGTTTCGACCTCTGGAGACACCCATGGTCCCTTTCCGCTCACGCGTTCGTTGTGGTGCGTCATCCTTGAACATGCTCAAGATTGCTGGCGCTGTCGTTGTGCTGGCGGGCGCGGCCGTGTTCTCGCAGCAGGTTCAGGCTCAGGCGTTTCCGTCGCATCCGATCCGGATGGTCGTCGCGTATGCGCCGGGCGGCGCTACCGATATCGTGGGCCGCATGCTGGCGCAGGAAATGTCGGCCGACCTGGGCCAGACCGTGGTGCTGGAAAACCGCGCGGGGGGCGGCACGCTGGTGGGTACCGACTCGGTGCGCCGCTCGCCTGCCGATGGCTACACACTGCTGTTCGGCACCAACGCCTTCGTGATCACCCCGCTGTTGCATGACAAGCCCACCTACGATCCGGTCAAGGATTTCCAGCCGGTGTCGCTGACCACAGTGCAGTCGCTGGGCATTCTGGTCACGCCCAAGCTCAATCTGCGCACCGTGCAGGACCTGATTGCCTACGCCAAGGCCAACCCGGGCAAGGTCAACTTTGCGTCGTCGGGCAACGGGTCGGCGCAGCATCTGGCGGGTGAAGCTTTCCGGACCGCGGCGAAGATCGAGATGGTGCATGTGCCGTACAAAGGTACCGGCCCCGCCATGACCGACCTGCTGGCGGGGCGCGTCGACGTCATGTTCAGTTCGCTGGTCGGCAATACGGAGCACGTGAACGAAGGCCGTCTGAACCTGGTGGCCACGACGGGCGCCAAGCGCAATCCGGCGACCCCCAATGTGCCGACGGTGGCCGAGAGCGGACTGCCAGGATACGAAGCCGGCACGTGGCAAGCCGTGCTCGCGCCTGCCGGTACGCCTGCCCCGGTGGTGGAACGGTTGAATGCCGCGATCGCCAAGGCGGCGAAGTCGCCGCGCATTGTGGAGACGCTGGCCGCGCAAGGCATGGAGGTTCGCACCTCGTCCCCCGATGCGCTGCGCGACATGCTGAAAAAGGACTCGGGCGAATATCAGGTGCTGCTCAAGCACACCAAGACGACGCTGCAGTAAACGGCCTGCACGAGGCAAAAAAACGGGCGCCCGACAGGCGCCCGTTTTTCGTTCCATCGCGTCATCACTTCAGCGCGAACCCCATCCGGTTGAGGACCTCAACCAATCGGTCGCGGCCCTTCATGGCTTCCGGACCGCGCACGCGTTGCAGCGAATGCTGGTCCCACTCGCCCTTGGGCTTCATGCCCTGGGTCTGGTAGAACTGCGCCATCACGGCGTTATAGCTGTCGGTGGCCGTTTCCAGGGTCGTGGCGTCGTACTGTTCACGAAACAGCACCGCGGCCTGCGGCAGGCGCGGTTTGACCGAGGCGGGGCGCAAGGCGTCGGGGTAGCCGATGCACATGCCGAACACACCGAAGGTGTTGGGCGGCAGGTTCAGTTCGGCGGCAACTTCTTCCGGCCGGTCGCGAATGCCGCCGATGTAGACCACGCCCAGGTCCAGCGATTCGGCGGCGACGGCGGCGTTCTGCGCGGCCAGCGCGGCGTCGATGGTGGCCACCAGGAACATCTCAAGGTGATCCAGGCTGGCATGCGGCATGCCACGCCGCAAGCCCAGGCTGCGCAGCCGGGCCAGGTCGGCGATCCAGACCAGGAACAGCGGACAGTCTTCGACATGTTTCTGGTCGCCGACCAGGTGGGCCAGGCGCAGCTTGCGCGCCGGGTCGGTCACGGCGACCACGCTCCAGGCTTGCAGGTTCGAGGACGATGACGCCGATTGCGCGGCCGCCACCAGCAACTCCAGCGTGCCATCGGGCACCGGCGCATCGGTGTAGGTGCGCACGGAACGATGCCCCAGCAGGGTGGCCAGGGTGTCATTGAGATCATCGGCCCCCGCCGCCGCCGCACCGTAGCGGGCGGCAAGCATCTGGGTCAACGTGGTCTGCGGGACGGAATTCATGGGCGGTTCGCTATTCGGCAAAAGGGTTGGACGTCATTTCTTGATGCGGTCGACAATGCCGGCCAGCTGGCGCCGGTCCTTGACGATGAATTCCTGCAAGGCCTGCGGGGGCAAAGATCGCTTGCCAGGAATCGACCGCGTAATCGGGAATGCCGGCGGCTTCCGACACGGACGGCACATCGGGCGTGGCGGGCGTGCGCGACTGGCCGGTGGTCGCCAACAGGATCATACGCTTAGCCGCGATGTGGTCCTTAAGGCCGAGCAGGCCAGTGACCATCATGTCGACCCGCCCGGCGATCAGGTCCTGGATGGCGGTACCCGCGCCTTTGCAGGGCACGTGCACGATGTCGATGCCCGTTGCGGCCGCGAAGGCGGACAATGCCGCGCTGCCCCGGTATCGGACAAGGAAGCCGCGTCACGCAGCGAAGCGGCGCTCCGATTCTTTTTCAACGAATTGCCACACGCCGCTGTCGCCGCGCACCAGGCGTTCGCGATGAAACGAAATCGACAGCGGGGCCCCCAGGGGCGCGGCGCCAGTCAAGGGCGCGTCCGCATCATGGCGATACACCAGCGTCATGAACTGCGCCTGCGCCCGGCCCGGATCGATGACATCGACCACCAGATTCTGGACCAGGTGCGCGGTGCGACGGCCGGCGGGGCGCCGTGCCAGTGCGGCGCGCACCGCAGCCGGGCCGCGCAGCGCTTCGCCCTGGCGCACCCACACGCCATCGTCGGCCATGGCCGCGCTGACGGTGTCCATGTCCGACGCATCCAGCGCGGCATAGAACCGGTGGATGGCCTGCTGGCAGCCAATCACGGCCTGCAGTTCAGCGAACGTATCGGTCGTGTCCATGCCTTACTCCCCTTGTACGAATCGATTGGTCAAGGTGCCCAATCCGCTGATCGTCACGTCCACCACGTCGCCGGCTTGCAGGTCGGGCGACGATCCATCCGTGCCCATCCAGATCACGTCGCCGGGCCACAGCGTCAGGTACTGGCTCATCGCACATAGAAAGGTCGTCACGCCGAACAGCATGTCGTTGGTCGCAAAAGTCGTGCTGACCTGGCCGTTCACGCTGACCGTGGTGGTCGCGTGCGTCGGGTCGAAATCGGTGTCGATCCACGGCCCCATCGGTTTGAAGGTGTCCGTGTTTTTTGCCCGCCAGAGCGTGCGGTCGGACCGCTGCCACACCCGTTCGCTGACGTCGTTGCCGATGGTGTAGCCCAACACGCAGTCGAGCGCCGTGTCAGGCGTCAGGTGCTTCGCCTGCTTGCCGATGACCACGACCAGCTCGCCTTCGTACTGCATCTTTTGCGCGTCGGGCGGGATCACCACGTCCTCGCCATGCGCGATCAGGGCGTTGTTGGCGCGATAGCCGATGTCGGCCTGCTTCGGCAGATTGGGTTCGACGCCGCGTTTGCGGGCGGCTTCCACTGCGTGCGCAGCGTAGTTCAGGCCGGCGCAATAGAAGGTGCGCGGGATGACCGGGACGTCGATCGTGACGTCGGCGATCGCGTGCCACGTATCCTGCATCGTGTAGCCCGTGAAGGGATCGCCCGACACGCGTTGCACACGGTCGCCGTCGACGATGCCGTAGTGCGCGGGGTTGCCAGTGCCGTCCGTGCGGTATCTCATCCAGCGCATGCGCTGCTCCTTGTCATGAATCGGGATGCCGCGCCGGCGGGCGGCGCGAGCAGGTCGGGACCGATGGCGTCGATGCGCGGCGTGCCGCACAGTTTCATGGCGCGCACCAGTTCGCTGGTCAGGATCTGCAACGCGCGTTCGGCGCCCGCGTCGCCAGCGGCCACGGCGCCCCACAAGGTCGCGCGTCCCACCAGTACGGCCTGCGCGCCCAGCGCGCGCGCCTTGACGATATCCACGCCGCGCCGCACGCCACCGTCGATCAGCACGGGCACGCGTCCGGCCACGGCGGCGGCCACTTCGGGCAAGGCGTCGAGCGTGGCGCTGGCTCCATCCAGTTGCCGGCCGCCATGGTTGGACACGATGATGGCGTCGCATCCCAAACGAACCAGCCGATCGGCGTCGTCGCCCCGCAGCACGCCTTTCACGATCAGCTTGCGCGGCCACAGGGCGCGGATCTCTGCCAGCCGGTCCCAGTCGAAAGACGGGTCGTAGTTGCGGCCGACCGCTGCCGCCACACCCGCCACGCTGGACACGTCGCGCTGCAGGCCGATCAGGTTTTCATTGACCGGAAAGCCATGCCGCAACACCGCCAGCGCCCAGCCAGGATGCCGCGCCACGTCGCCGATGCTTTTCGGGCCAAGACGGAATGGCGTACGAAAACCGTTGCGCAGATCGCGCTCGCGATTGCCGCCAACAGCCAGGTCGACCGTGATCACCAGCGCTTCGTAATCGGCCACCCGCGCGCGCTCGATCAGCTTGAGCAGGAACTCGCGGTTCTTGAGCACGTAGGCCTGGAACCACAGGCGGCCGGGTGCTTCGCGCGCAATGCGTTCGATGGACGCCGTGGCGCTGGTCGACAAGGTGTAGGGAATGCCGATGCGCGCGGCCGCTTTGGCGATGGCGACGTCGCCGCCCAGGCGGCCATAGCCGACGCCGCCAGTGGGCGCGATGGCCATCGGGAAGCCCGCTGGCGCGCCCAGTATGTCGCAGGCGGTCGAGATGTTGCTGACGTCAACCAATACCTTGGGGCGCAACCGCACGCGTTCGAACGCAAGGCGGTTGTCGTCCAGCGTCGATTCGCTTTCGGCGCCGCCGTCAAAGAAGTCGAATACCAGTCGGGGCAGCCGGCGCCGGGCCATCTGCCGCAGGTCGTCGATGGAACTGGCGCGGGCCAGCCGCGTGTCGATGGAGGGGAACATGGCGGGGCTCAGGCCCGCGTGCCAGCATGCGACTCACCCCGTGCACCGGCCAGCGCCCGCACCGATGGCGGCAAGAAGTCCGGGTCAAAGATGCGGTCCGCCATGACCTGGCATCGCTTGATCAGGCGGTGTTCGTGCGGCAGGTAGTCCGGCCATGCGGTGTGCAGGGTGCCCAGGTGATCCCACATCAACACATCGCCTTCCGTCCACTGATGCGTGTACTGGTACTTTTCCTGCAACTGATGCGCGGTCAGCATGGCAAGCATCGCGTCGCTCTCGGCCTCCGGCAGTTCATTGATCCGGATGGCATAGCCCGGATTGCAGTACAGCACCTTGCGTCCGGTGATCGGATGCGTCAGGAACAGCGGATGAACCGACGGCGGGCGTTTGGCGCGCTGCTCGGGCGTCAGCGGCGGGCGTTCGCTGCCTGGCCGCGATCGCATGTTTTCCCAGAACTTGTTGAAGTCGTGCAGCACCGTGGCGTCGCGCAGCCGTTCGCGCACATCGGCGGGCAGGTCGTCATACGCCGCATGCATGTTGGCAAAGCTGGTGGAACCCAGCGCCTTGCCATCGCGGCGCGGCACCTTGATGGCGTAGAGCACGTTCACGAAGCCGACCGTCGCGTTGTAGGACATGTCGGTATGCCAGTCCTGCCCCGCGTCTGACAGCCCGATCGGCTTGCCGTTTTCGACGATGTTGGACAGGATGCTGACTTCCGGAAAGCCGGGTTCATTGACGGGCGACAGCGTGGTCTGCAGCCCGCCAAAATGCGCCGAGAAGGCCTTGAGCGCCGCCGCATCGATGGCCTGTCCGGGAAAGCGCAGCACCCCGTGCTGGCCCAGTGCGGCAAGAATGCCGGCGAAGGCATCTGCCGGCAACTCGCGTGACAGATCCAGTCCTTCGACAGTGGCGCCGAGAATCCGGCCGGACGGCTCGATGACCATGGTGCGTGCTCCTTGCTTGAACATGCGCCCATGGTAGGCGTCGGCAGGAAGCTTGATAACTACACAGCCGCAAACTTGTTGTTTCGCAAAAGGAAACCGGAACCCGGCCGCGGGCTCATGGCGCGGCAGCCGATAGCACCCCCTCCTGCTCCGTCAGCAGCGCCGTCAGGCTGCTGGCGGGCACGGCGCGCGAGAACAGGAAACCCTGCAGTTCGTCGCAGCCCGCGTCCACCAGCGCGGTCATCTGGTGCGTGTTCTCGACGCCTTCGGCCGTGACGGTGATGCCCATGGCGCGCCCCAAGGCAACCACCGACCCCACGATGGCGGCCGAGTTCGCATCCGAACACAGGTTCTGGGTGAACGACCGGTCGATCTTGATCTTGTCGACCTCGAAGCGGCGCAGGTAGCTCAGGCTGGAATAGCCGGTGCCGAAGTCATCGAGCGCCACCTTGAATCCGGCGCGGCGCAGGCGGGCCAGCGCCTGGTTCGAGACCGGGTCTTCGCCCACCAGGATGCCTTCGGTGACTTCCAGTTCGATCTGCGACGGGTTGCAGTGCTCGGCTTCCACAATGTCGATGGCGCGCAGCGCAAAGTCCGCGGAACGCAGCTGCACGGGCGACAGGTTGACGGCCATGAACAGACGCGGCCATTCCCGCGCGGTGCGGCACGCCTGCCGCAGGATCCACTCGCCCAGCGGTACGATCAATCCCGTTTCTTCGGCGACCGGAATGAACTCGTCGGGCGTGATCACGCCACGCACCGGGTGGGTCCACCGCACCAGGGCTTCCAGTCCGACAACGGCGCCATGCCCGTCGACCTGGGGCTGGTAATGCACGTCCAGGCCGTGGGCGTCCAGCAAAGCGATGCGCAGCTGATCGGCGATCGCCTGCCGCTTCTTGACCGTCTCGTCCATGTCGGGTTCAAAGTACCGGTAGCGGTCGCGGCCTTCGCGTTTGGCGGCATACATCGCGATGTCGGCGCGGCGCATCAGGTCGACGCGATCCTGGCCATCGTCGGGCGCGACCGCGATGCCGATGCTGGTCGACCCGAAGATCTCGCTGCCCAGCAGGTGGAAGGGCTTGCGGATAGCGGCGCCGATGTCGCGGGCCAGTGAGTCCACATCGGTGCGGTCCGTCAAGCCGGGGCGGATCAGCACGAACTCGTCGCCGCCCAGTCGCGCCACGGTATCCCCGGGCCGCGCCAACGCCGAGAGCCGCGCGGCCGCCTGCTTCAGGTAGGCGTCGCCGGCATGGTGGCCCAGGGTGTCATTGATCTGCTTGAAACGATCCAGGTCGAGCAACAGCAGCCCGACCCGTTCTCCCTGATGCGTTGCGGCCAGCGACTCGGCCAGCCGCTGGTCGAACAGGGCGCGATTGGGCAGGCCGGTCAGCACGTCATGAAAGGCGAGGTGTTGCGCCTGGGCTTCGCTGGCCCGCAGTTCGATCACCGACTGCGACAGGCGCACCGCCGATTTCCACAAGCGCCGCGCAAGCATGCCTATCGCGATGACGATGAGCGCAAGCACGGCCAGCATCAGGGGAAGCAGGCTGGCCCGCATGCGCGTGCCGGGCAGGTCCGGGCGCCAGATCAGGTGGCCGACCGGTCCACCCGATGCCTGCCGCAGCGGCATGCTGTGCTCGGCAGCGCTAGTCGTGTCGCCGGTTGAAAACCTGAGATCGCTCAGCATGCTGTTGCGCGCCAGGTCGGCCAGGTAATCGTCGTCGAGCATCCTCAGGTTGACCAGCAGGTGCGTGGTCCGCGCGGAACGTTCCCGTTCCGGCGGGTCGGCATCGCTGATGCGGGCCACCGCGACCGCCGCCGGCCGGGTGCCGATCTTCAGCAGGCTGACAGATTGCTCGCCCGACGCCGCCACCTCGGCAAGCATCGCGCGCAGGTAGGGCCGAAGGTCGTCATAGCGGCGAGGCGGGACCTGAGCGCCGTTGACAGCCGCATACAGGGCGGTGCCCGACTCATTGACGATGAAGACCCGATCGTGGCGGAACATGTCGTGCAGCCATCCGCCGACGTTCTCGTTCAGCCATGCCGCATCCACTGGTGGAGATGCCAGTGCACGCGCGAGCGGCTGCCAGAGGGCGACACTGCGCTGCTGCGCGCCCAGATCCCGCAGGCTGCCGGCAATGGCGACCTGGATGATGGCGCGTTCTTCGTTGATGGAATCGGCGTCGCTATGGCCGGTCGTGGACTGGACGACAAAGGTCAGCGCAGCGGTGATGGATAGCAGCAGGCCCGTCAGCGGGAGCAGCACGTGAAGCAAAAACCGGCGGCGAAAATCCGGTGACACACCGACCATGCGATTCACCGGGCCGCTTCCGAACAGGGCATTACCGGCACACCGCGGACGCGCGCGGTGCAATGACGCCATACGAACACGATCACGACACTCCTCTTTTCTGTCCGCTGCCGACGGCGTCTGCCGGACACGGGCGAGCCCCTCGTCTGGGTGCCCGTCGATGATCGTCGGGCAACGTCCCAGAAAGGTCCCACTCTTGCGAGTAATGCCGCCTTCAGGGCGGCAGAGTGTGGCGTGCGCGCGACCCCGCGCGGTTCATGGTCAGGTCCTGCTCATCCGTAGCGGGGCAGTCGGCGTACAGAAATCGGGTGCGCGTCGGCGCACCCCAGGGACTACTTCAGCCCGAACATCGCCCGGATGTCTTCGCCGGCATTGCTTTCGCCGCTGTCATAGCGATCGCCGGCTGCCGCGCACCGCGCCGCGACCATCAGCGCAAAGGTAATGTGCGCTTCGTTGATGCGCATGCCTTCGCGCAGCAGGCCGGCTTCGCGGGCCCAGCGTTCGACGTCTTCGCGGTCATAGCTCTGCGACGTCGTGTTGGGCGCCAGGTCGATCACTTCGATGTCGACGCTTTCGACACCCGGATCGAAATAGACGGATCCATCGGGGGTTGCCAGCATCCACGGCGGCGCGCCGCAGGCCACCGAACGGAACGGGTTGACGCCAATGACGGTCCCGACATGGCGCACGCCACCGACCGTCGCAATGACATCCTTGTCCACCAGTTGTTTCCAGTCTCCGTATCTTACTTTTGGCATCTCGATTCCCTAGGACCGCGCTATGTGATGGCCGGTGTCGCGTCGCGGCTCGCTACCCGGCCTTTTTCTATCCGCGAAGTCATTGTGCTGCGGCGTTTGGCCTGCGCCCATCAGCCTTTGGTGAGACGTAGACGGCGGTGATGGTCTAGTCCAATTCCTGTCCGGAAAGATGTAGACGGATGGGCTATCGGGGAGGTGGATGAGGCGTGGTGGGGTCCCCACGCCGCCCCGGGCTAGACTGCAACGTGGCCCGGCCCCTGGCAGCCGGGTTTTTCGCCGACCGCTTTGAGGCACCCATGACCTCGCACACCCCGCGTGCACCGTCCCACTCGCTGAACCTGAACCAGCTGCCGCTCAATCATCTGCGCAGCTTCCTGGTGATCGGGCGGCACCAGAGCCTGATGCGCGCGGCCGAAGACATGCACCTGACCGCGTCGGCGCTCAGCCACCAGTTGAGCGCGCTGGAAGAACGCCTGGGCGCCAAGCTGTTCCTGCGCCATGGCCGCGGCCTGGCGTTCACGGACGTGGGCCGGCGCCTGCATGCGCGGGTCGAGACCTGTCTGGCCGAGCTGGACGAGGCGCTGCAGGAAGCGGCCCGGCCCGCGCCCGAACGCGACCTGGTCGTCAGTGCACTGCATACCTTCGCGACCCGCTGGCTGCTGCCGCGCTTCACGCGGTTTCCGGCGCAGGTCGCCAACACCGAGATCCGCATCTCGCGCATCGATACCAATTTCGATCACGACAACGTGGACTGCGCGGTGTTCTATGGCGACGGCTGCTGGCCCGGCCTGACCGCCGAATTCCTGCAAGACGAATACTTGATGCTGGTCTGTGATCCCTCGGTGCGGGCGCGTCACACGCTGGACCACTACGCCGATGTCTTGCACCACGATCTGCTGGCCGCCAAGGCCCGGCCCGAAGACTGGACCCTGTGGTGCGCGGCGGCCGGCATCACGCGGGATCCGTCGCAACGCCAATTGACCCTGGAAAGCCGCAACCTGGTGATCGAGGCGGCTGAATCCGGACTGGGGCTGGCCGTGGTCGATCCGCGCATGGTGGCCAAGGAGCTGGCCGCCGGCCGGCTGGTGTCGCCCTGGGACTTGCGGGTGCAGGGGCCGGGCGCCTACTACCTGGTCTACCCCGATGACCGCCCGCTCAGCAGCAAGGCGATGGCCTTCCGCGCCTGGCTGATCGATGAGTTTCGCAACGATATCGATGCACTGCACAACGATGTCGATGCGCATCACAACGATCCCGGCGCGCCGGCATGAAAATCCGTCAACTCTGAACTTAGGAACTTTCGTTTGTGCGGCGGGTGCGCGCTGCCTAGCATGAGGTCCTGTTGTCCACCCGCCGGGTGGCCGGAAAAGGATCTTGCATGGCTTACTTGCGCAACGCCTGGTATGTCGCAGCCTGGGGACACGAAGTCACCCGCACGCTGCGGCCCCGCACGCTTCTGAACGAACCGGTGGTGCTCTACCGCCAGCTTGACGGTACGCCCGCCGCGATTGCCGACCGGTGCCCGCACCGCTTCGCACCGCTGCATCTTGGCCGGCTCATCGGTGACGCCGTCGAATGCGGCTATCACGGGCTCAAGTTCGATTGTTCCGGCGCCTGTGTCGAGAACCCGCATGGCGACCAGCGCATTCCGGCGGCTGCTCGCGTGCGCGCCTATCCCCTGGTCGAGCAGGACGGACTGGTGTGGATCTGGATGGGCGATGCGGCCCGTGCCGACGCGTCCCAGGTG
Organism: Pigmentiphaga litoralis; assembly: GCF_013408655.1. NCBI lineage: Bacteria > Pseudomonadati > Pseudomonadota > Betaproteobacteria > Burkholderiales > Alcaligenaceae > Pigmentiphaga > Pigmentiphaga litoralis. Next base: position 3,571,195 of record NZ_JACCBP010000001.1, on the reverse strand, counting down.
CCTGCCTACCGCTACCTGGCCGACCCGTCCTTCAAGACCATCGGCAATGTGATGCTGCAGCAGGCCAACTACCAGCTGGTGGTGGACAACCTGATGGACCTGACGCACGTCAACTTCCTGCATGCGCCGTACCAGAAGACGGATGAGCTGCTGGTGGCGCCGCACGACGTCACCCAGACCGGGCGCACCCTGGACAGCCGCCGCGCCATCCCGTCCACCCGCGCGCCGCAATCGTTCACGCCCTTTCTGGCGGATCCGGAAGCGCCGGTGGCGTACTGGCTGGACATGCACTGGCAGGCGCCGGGTGCGTGTCGGCTGGAAGTCGGCGTGACGCCGGTGGGCCAGCCACGCAGCGCGGGCATCCTGCGCCGGGGCACCCACATCGTCACCCCCGAAACCGACACCACCACCCATTATTTCTACGCCAGTTCCCGCAACTATCTGCTGGATGATCCCAAGGCCGACCAGGAAACCACCAACTGGCAGCAGGTCGGTTTCCATGAGCAGGACAAGCCCATGCTGGAAGCCGTGCAGCAGCGCATGGGGACGACGGACCTGGATGCGTTGCGGCCCGTGCTGTTGTCGTCGGACCTGGCGGCCATTCGGGTGCGACGCATACTGAAGGAATTGATGGCTGACGAAGCCCGCGGCAATGTGGACCGCCTGCCGAATGGCAGTGTACTGACGATGGATGCGTGATCCGCTTCGATCGGATCCGACCTGACCTGCTCTGCCCGACCGCGGACGCCAGAAAAGCCGCGGCGATACGAACGACAAAGAGAGACGACAATCATGACCCGACTTCCCTCGACCCTTTCCTGTGCCGCCCTGGCCGTGTCCCTGGCTGCACCGTTGGCCATCCCGGCCAGCGCCGTCGCCGCCGATGCGCCGTTCCCCTCGCGCCCGGTCAAGCTGATCGTGGCGCAGGCCGCGGGCGGCGGCCCCGATGTGCTGGCGCGGCTGATCGCGCAGGAACTGGGCGAGGCCTGGAAGCAGCCGGTCATCGTCGAAAACAAGCTGGGCGCGGCCGGCGCCATTGCCGCCGAGTACGCGGCGCGTGCCCCGGCCGACGGCTACACCCTGTTCGTGGCCAGTGCCGGCATCATGACCATTGCGCCCGCCATGGACGCCAAGCTGCCCTACACGCCGGCCGAGTTTTCGCCCATGATCCACCTGGCGTCCTTGTCCAACGTGTTCGTGGTCAACAGCCAGTCACCCATCAAGACCATGCCTGCCCTGGTCGACAAGGCCAGGCAGGCGCCGACCGGCTTCAGCTTTGCATCCATGGGGCCGGGGTCGACCGGACAGATTTCAGGCGAGATGCTGGTGCGCAGTGCAGGCGTCAAGATCGTGCAGGTCGCGTACAAGGGTGAAGCGCAGGCTGTGACCGACATTCGCGGCGGCCATCTGGACTTCATGGCGGCCGGCTTGCCGGTGGCCCTGCCGCAGGTCAAGGCGGGCGTGCTGACGCCCCTTGCCGTGACGGGATCGAAGCGGACCGCGGCCCTGCCTGACGTGCCCACCATGCAGGAACTGGGCTACACGGGGTACGACGTCTCGCAGTGGTACGCCCTGTATGCGCCGGTGGCCACGCCGCGCCCGATCCAGGACGCCGTCACCCGCGCGGTGCAGGCGGTGCTGGCCAAACCTGCCGTGCAGAAGCAGGTGATGGAACTGGGCATGGACCTGACCAACGACGCGCAAAAGGACTTTGCGGCATTCGACCGGACCGAGCGCGCCAAGTGGGCCGTCTTCATGAAAACCGGCGGTGACATGGCGGCCCGGTAAGGTCCGGAGTCAGCCCATCGCCGGGTCGCTGACCGAGTGTTCCCCTGTTTCGACACGCCCTGCAAAGCGGCGGTAGAAGGCCGGGTCGGCGTCGCAGGTCACGGCAAAGTCATACCAGCGGCCACTGTCGGCCAGGGACCAATGTTGTGAAGACGTCGCGCCACCGGCCACCGTGGCCGTCCACGGACCGTCCTTCCGATACGCCATCGACACGATGCTGAACTGCACCGAACTCGCGCCGCCGTTCATCATCTCGGCATAGACATGGCCATTGGCGATGTCGTAGCAGACACGAATCTCGGGCGATGCCTTGCTTGCGGCAAGACGGGTCGTATCGCCCTTGAAGTGACGATGGAAGCCATTGGGGCCCAACACCCACAGATCGTAGCGGCCCGCGTCGGCGGCCTGCGTTGTCCAGGTGTCATCCAGCGTCTTGCCCGCTTCCACGACATAGCGGCGCGGAATGCGGTCCAGGTGCAGCGAGTCATACACATGGAACACGGCGGCGCGCTGCCCGGTATTGGCGAACAGCAACTGCACCGAACCGTTCGCGTTGGCGCGGGCACTGGTGTGCAACTCGTACGCCAGCGCGCGGGACGGCCGCCCGCCACTGGCCTGCAACGGCAGCTGCATGTCGGTCGGCACCGGCACCGCGGGCAGCGCCTGCTGCGCCGTGCGCAACTGGTCGGCGGCATCCCGCGTCGTGCGGCCCTTGAGCGTCGGCAAGGTTTCGGTATTGGGCGTCTTGAAATTGAACGCGCTCAACAGATCGCCACAGACCGCACGGCGATACGGGCTGATGTTCGGTTCCTGCACCCCGAAGCGCGCCTCAAGAAAACGCAGCACCGACGTGTGATCGAACACCTCGGAATTGACCCAGCCGCCCCGGCTCCAGGGCGAGATCACGTACAGCGGCACGCGTGGACCCGGACCGTAGACACGATTGTCGGGAGCCGGCTGACCCTTGCTGCCCTGCGGCGCCGGATGGCGGAAATATTCGGCGGCCATGGCGGAGTCGCTCAGCGTCGACTTGCCCGCCAGCGTGTTGTCGGCATTCAAAGACGGCGCCGACGGCGACGGCACATGATCGAAGTAGCCGTCGTTCTCGTCGAAGTTGACGATCAGCACGGTCTTGCTCCACACCTCCGGATTGGCCGTCAGCGCGTCCAGCACTTCCTGCAGGAACCAGGCGCCCTGCACCGGGCTTGATGGACCCGGATGCTCGCAATAGATCGACGGCGCATTGACCCACGACACCTGCGGCAGCTTGCCCGCCTTGATATCGCGCTTGAACGCGTCCAGGTATTCCTCGGGCTTCGTGCCCGGCAGGGTATTGGCCACGCCCTTGTACAGCGGGTTGCCGGCATTGTCCTTGGCCGCGTCATACGCTTTGTAAGGCAGCGTCTGCGCCGTCAGGTCATACGGCTTGCCAGGCGATCCGCCGCTCGACACCGGATAGCCTGACGCCAGATTGGCTTTGCGAAACTGCTGGAACGCGCCCAGCATGTTGTCGCCCCATTCGTCAGGCATGTTCTGGTACGAGATCCAGCTGATCCCCGCCGCTTCCAGGCGCTCGGCATACGTGGTCCACGTGTAGCCCACATTGGCCGACGACGGCAGCCCGTCGATCGCATCCCACTCGTTGTTCACGAACGCCGTGCCCTGCGCCGTCGGCCCGTTCGTACCGGTGATGTGGAACGACCGGTTCGCATCCGTGCCCGTGTGCATGGAGCAATGATAGGCATCGCAGATCGTGAAGGCATTGGCCAGCGCGAACTGGAAAGGAATCTCGCTTTCCTTGAAGTAGCCCATCGAAATGTCTTTCTTCTGCGTCGGCCAGTTGGTCATGCGGCCGTTGTCCCACGCTTTCTGGCTGTCGACCCACGTATGGTTCGCACCCGCGGCGCGCTGCGCATTGTTCTTGCTGCCATCCAGGTGATAAGGCGTCAGCACCGTTCCGTTGGAGCGTTCCTGCTGCCACACACTGCGGCCATTGGGCAGCGGAATCGTGATGCGATCGCCAAACCCGCGCACGCCATTGAGCGTGCCGAAGTAGTGGTCGAACGACCGGTTTTCCTGCATCAGGATCACGACGTGCTCGACGTCCTTGATCGTGCCGGTGACGTTGTTGGCCTCGATCGCGAGGGCCTTGCGGATGCTGGGCGGAAAGGCGGCCAGCGCGGCCGAGGCGAACCCGGCGGTGCTGGCGGCTTTGATGAATTGGCGGCGTGATGTCATGACAGGGGGCCAGTAAGGTCAGGGCGCGCAGCGCATGACGGCTTGCGGCTGCGGCTGCGACGGGGTGGAGTCATTGCCACCGGCCGCATCGTCACCGCCACAGGCGGACAGACAGGCGGCCAGCAGCGCCATCGCGGCAAGGCGCGAGGCGAAGAAGGCGGAGGTCATGAAGGAGGGGACTGCGCACGTTGAATCGGCTACGAGGCGGCTCCCGGTGGGCAACCGCTATCGTGAGAAAGTGCGCGAATGGTAGAGGCGCGTCATGACGGTCGAGTGACACGATTCTGACGGGAAGATGAAAAGGGGACGCCTTACTTCGGCAGGTCTCTGATGTACGCGGTCAGCTCCGAGATGAATATCCGGGTCCGTGCCGACACTCGGCCGCCCGGGTAAAGCAGCCAGGTCGCGAGCGACGAGCCGTCCGAGTTGACGCATTCGTACTCGTCCAGAAGACAGACAAGTTCGCCGTTTTTGACCGCATCGCGCACTGATCCCGTGCTTGCCTGGATGATGCCCATGCCATGCCGGGCCAAGGCGATCAAAGGCAGATAGCTGTTGCTGAAAAGCAGTTGATGGACCCGTTGCCGGATCACATCTGTGCCTTTCCTGAAGGTCCAGTACCCATCGATTGCCTGCTGATGCGTGAGGCAGTCGTGTTCGATCAAGGACTCGATCGACGTCGGTTTCCCGCGGCGCGCCAGATAGGACGGCGCCGCGCACAGGACTCGGCGGTAGTCCCTGATCCGGACGCCCTTGAGCGTTGAATCAGGCAACCGGCCGGACTGGATCGCCACGTCGTAATCCCGTTTCTCGATGCCCACAATGTCGTCCATGATGGCAATCGAAAACCGGATCCTGGGGTACCTCCGAGAGAACGCGGCCAGAAACGCAGGGGTCAGGATCGTCGAGACGTATTCACTCATCACAAGGCGCAAATTTCCCGCCAATTGACCTTGCAAGGCGTCGATGTCATCGGTCAGCCGGTCGTGATGGGCCAGCACATCGCGCGCCCAGGCGAGCGTCAGCACGCCAGCCTCTGTCAGATGGATCCTGCGCGTGGTCCGGTCAAATAACCGCGTGTCCAGTTCCGCTTCGAGCCGACCTATCTTGCGTGCCGCCAGCGACGGCGCGATCTGCCACGCCCGGGCCGCGGCCGAGATGCTTTGCCGTTCGACGACCTCCACGAAAAGCCCGAGCAGTTCCAGCGAAATTCTTGAGCCGGCAGTGTCTTCTGTCATGGCGTGGGGATGACCGGGTGCGTGAGAAGGGCAATGGCGTGACCGTACCGCGCAGCTCCAGTCAGGGCAAGGGCGATTTGTGCAAATTCTGTCACGCCGCTAAGACGAAAAGCGAGTGTTCGATCGCCTGCCTGCTCGCTACCATGACTGCGCCACCTGCCGATTTCGAAGGTTGGCGATCAAGACCTATCTAGCGAGACAGAACAATGAAAAAAGGCAGCCGGCTTGCGGCCGACATTGGCGGCACGTTCACTGACGTTGCATATTTCGACTCGTCGACCGGCGCCATGTCTCTGGGGAAAACACTGAGTACCCCGCAGCACCTGGTCGAAGGCATAGCCGACGGGGTAAGCAAGGCGGGCACACGGTTCGCGGACGCAGAGATCTTCTTGCATGGATCGACCGTCGCGATCAACACCCTGCTTGAGCGCAAAGGTGCGAAGACAGCGCTGCTGATTACAGAAGGGTTCCGAGACGTCTACGAGATCGGTCGCATCAATCGCCCGGATGCCTACAACCTGTTCTTTACCAAGCACGTTCCGTTGGTCGAAAGGGACTTGCGCTTCGAAGTGCGGGAGCGGTTGACTGCCGAGGGCAGGGTCCATGTGCCCCTGGACGAATTCGGTGTCCACCGCATTTGCGATGCCTTGATCGAGCAGGGCGTGGATGCGGTGGGCATTCTGCTGCTGCATTGTTACGCGAACCCTGCGCACGAAATCACCGTCAAAAAAATCGTGCAGGAACGTCTGCCCCACGCGTTCGTCAGTGCTTCACATGAGTTGTCGCAGGAATACAGAGAGTTCGAGCGGTGCTCGACCGTTGTCGCCAATGCCTACGTGGGGCCGGTCGTCAGCAGGTATGTCGCCGAGATCGAAACACGCCTGCGTGACGAGTCGTTTCGTGGTGCGTTTCTTCTCGTTCAGTCCACTGGAGGACTGTATGAGTCGGCTCAGGCGCAGCAACACTGTGTCCGCATGCTGGAATCGGGCCCCGCTGCCGGCGTCATCGGCGCCCATGCGCTTTGCGCCGAATTGGGCTTGGCGAACGCGATCGCTTTCGACATGGGGGGCACCACGGCAAAGGCGGGAGTCATTTTCGAATCGAACGTCCTGACGACCAACATCGCCTTGGTGGGCGGGTACAACCAGGGACTGCCCATTCAGATTCCACTCGTCGACGTGTTCGAAGTTGGCACCGGCGGAGGCAGCATTGCAGAAGTGGACTCGTCGGGTTCCTTGCATGTGGGGCCCCGCAGCGCAGGCGCCGAGCCGGGCCCCGCGTGCTACGCAAGAGGGGGCCTGGCCCCCACCGTTACCGACGCGAACCTGGTTCTTGGGCGTTTGGGGGCAGACACCTTCCTTGGCGGTGAAATGCGCCTGGATGTCCCCAGCGCGCAATCCGCCATCGCTGAACGGATCGCCACGCCGCTCGGATTGGATCTGCTCGACGCTGCGAACGGCATTCTTCGCATCGCGGTGACCAAAATGTCGTATGCGGTGAAAGGGGTATCAACGGAACGCGGGCTGGATGCCGCGGCGTTTACCCTCATTGCTTACGGCGGTGCGGGCCCATTGCATGCTTCATCCATTGCTCGCGAGATCGGCATGACGCACGTGATCATTCCGCGTGCTCCCGGGCACTTCTGCGCGTTCGGCATGTTGCATTCAGACCTTCGATACGACTTCGTCAAGACAACGTTCAGAAAACTCGCCGACGTGGATTTCCAGGAAATCAATGACGAGTTCGCATCCCTGGCTGCGCAAGGCAGTGCTGCCCTTGACGGCGCCGCCATCACCCCGAACGTTGTACGCGTGACCTACTCGGCCGACATGCGCTATGTCGGGCAAGAGCACTCGGTGACGGTCGTGCTTGACGCCCAGTTGTTGGAGCGACAAGACCGCGATGCCATCAAGCAGCATTTCGACAGGGTGCACCAGCAACGCTATGGCACCTGCGCACCGACAGAAAAAGTGGAGATCGTGACGCTTCGTGCCGCAACGACTGGGGTCATGGCAAAGCCCATGATGGAGAAGATCGCTGCGGGAACGACCGTGTGCCCCGCAACGGCATCTGCCGGCTCCCGGCCGGTTGTTTTCCTGGACGGCAGCAGCAATGTCATGACGCCAATTTTCAGGCGGGACGGGCTGCTGTCCAACAACCGCATTGTCGGTCCCGCCTTGATCGAAGAACATGCGTCGACAACGGTCATCTTCCCGGGCGATGTCGTCGATGTGGACGCCTTCGGAAATCTTCACATCACGCTGGGAGCTGCACAATGACCTCGCCCGTTGAAAGCGCAGGGGTACTGTCCGCTGATCAGGACATTCCCCGTCCCGACGCGGTCCTGACCGAAATCGTGCGCAATGGTGTGCTCGCGGTGACCGAGGAAATGAAGACCAACCTCATGCGCACCGCCTACAACATGATCATCTATGAGGCCCTGGATTTTACGGTGGGCCTGTTCACGGCACGGGGCGAAACCATCTCGATAGGTATCGGCTTGCCCAGTTTCATCCGGGGCATGGCAAATACCGTCAAAGAGAAACTGTCCAGGTACGGTGTCGACGGTATTGCCCCAGGTGACATCCTGGTCACCAATGATGCGTACATCACCGGCAGTCACCTGAATCACTTCACGTTCAGTCAACCGATCTTTTCCGGCGGACAGTTGACCGCATGGGCGTGCTGCATGGCGCACTGGCCCGATGTTGGCGGGTCCTTGGGCGGGCCGACTTCGGACATCTTCTCGGAAGGACTGCAGATACCCATACTCAAGTATTCGCATGCCGGCCGTATCAACGAGGACCTTGTCGACATCATCAAGGCGAACGTCCGGTTGCCAGAGCGTGCGATGGGCGACCTTCGCGCGCAGATCGTTGCGGTAACGACAGGGACGAAACGGTTCACCGAATTGCTGGACCGATATGGCCGTGACAACGTACTGGGCGCGATTGCCAACATCATGGATCGGTCGGAAGCTGCCGCGCGCGCAAGGACGCGTTCCATTCCGGACGGTGTCTACGAAGCGGAGTCCTTCATGGATGACGACGGATTGCAGATCGGCAAGCATGTGCCCATCAAGGTCCGGGTCATCAAGTGCGGTGACGAGCTGACTGTCGATTTGTCGGAAGTCAGCCCGCAAGTGCAGGGGTTTTTCAACTCCGGGCCCAGCACCGGGTATTCATGCGCACAGGTCGCCTACAAGTGCCTGACGTCGCCAACCGACTATCCGATCAATGAAGGCAGCTTCAGGCCGCTCAAGGTCATCGTGCCAAGCGGCACGGTTGTCAGCGCGGTCAAGCCCGCTGCGATGCGCAAGTGGATGACGTTCCCCATGACGGTGGTGGATACCATCTTCAAGGCCATGGTGGCAGCCATTCCGGACCGCACGATCGCCGCGCATCATGCCGACCTGGTGATCACGCTATTCCACGGCATTGCCCCCGTGGACGGCAAGTTCTTCATCGGATTCATCGGTCCGACGGGTGGGGGCTGGGGCGCGAAACACAACGGTGACGGCATGAGCGGCGTCGTATGTTCCAACGACGGCGACACGCATAACAGTCCATGCGAACAACTGGAAGCGAAGTACCCGATCCTGATCGAGCGGCACGCGTTACGGCCGGATTCAGGGGGGGCAGGCCGGTTTCGTGGCGGCCTCGGGACGGAGGTAGTCGTGCAGGCAAGGTCCACCATTTCCGTCGACATCCAGGCTGACCGAATGCAGTGCGCACCCTGGGGTCTTGAAGGAGGCCATGCCGGATTGCCCAATGACGTTCGGGTCACGATGAAAGGCGAACGCGGAGAGGAAACCCTCGCCGGGAAGATTCGGAGTCAACGTCTTCGTGCGGGCGATCGCCTGTATCTGCGCGCGGGCGGCGGAGGTGGCTTTGGTCCACCAGAGGATCGCGATCCGATGGCGGTTGTACGGGACGTCAGGCACGGCTATGTCAGCGCGGTTGCGGCAAGGGACAGGTATCGGGTCGTCCTGGACGACATGGGCGAGCTTGATGAGGTGGCAACGATAGCGCTGCGGGCCTCCTAGCCAGTGACGCAACGATGAATCATAAAAAATAGTGGACGGAGACAACCATGATCTACTCGATTTCATCTGTGGTGCGACGCGTGCTTCTGGCGCTGACGTGTGTCGTAGTTCAGTGCCTGGGCGTTGCCGCGCAGGCTGACACATTCCCGAGCCGTCCAGTCATGCTGGTGGTTCCTTACCCTCCGGGAGGCGGCGCGGACATCCTGGCTCGCGCCGTTGCGCAGCAACTGGGACAGGAGTGGAAGCAGCCTGTCATCGTGGAGTCCAAGCCGGGCGGCGGAACAATGATCGCAGCAGATTATGTTGCACGCGCCAAGCCGGATGGCTACACGCTTCTGCTCAGTGTGACTCAGCACGCGATTGCGGTCTCGCAGTTCAAGAAGCAGCCCTATAACTATCTGACTGATCTTGCAGCGGTAGGTTTGTTGAGCGACAGCCCATTCATCCTGGTGGTCCCACCGAACTCCGCCGTTCAAACGTTTCCGCAATTGGTGGATCTCATCAAGGCAAAAGGTAGCGCCCTGAATTTTGGATCGTCGGGGTTGGGGAGCGTGCCGCATCTGAGCGGCGAGATGTTGAATCGGGCATTGAATGCCAGGGCTGCGCACATTCCCTATCCGGGAACGGCGCCCGCGTTCGCGGCGTTGATGGGCGGTCAGATCGATTATCTGTTTGGCGATACTTCGGTGCTGCCAAGCATCAAGGCAGGCAAGGTCAAGGCCCTGGCGGTGACGACCGGCAAGCGTAGCCCGAGCCTGCCTGACGTACCCGCCATGTCGGAATTTCTTCCGGGCTTTTCTTTGTCATCGTGGGTGGCTATCGAGGCGCCGGCGGCGACACCGCGGCCGGTGGTGACGAGCATCAACGCGAGCATCCAGAAGATTCTGAAGTCCCCCGAGCTGATGGCGAACTATGAAGCAACTGCCAAGGAGCCGTTGTTTTCCACGCCGGCTCAGTTCACGGAGTTCAAGGTGAATGAGGTCCAGAAGTTCCAGAAGCTTATTAACGACATCGGCATGGCGCAAGAGTGACAACGCCTCTTTCTGTGCAGGCCATCGCCGCTGCCGGCCGGTGGACAAGGCTGGTCCAGGGCCACATTCCCCTGGCCGGCCTGTCGTGCATGTGCAGTGCGGGATTCGAAGGCATCAGCGTGGCTGATTTCGAACAGGACGTACTGGATTATCTCTTTGCCAAGCATGGCGCCGACCCGGCGCTCGCCGTGCTGTTTGCGCAGGCCGGATGTTCCGCGGAGGGTGGCGGCAGCGTCCTGACCCTGCTGCAAACCATCGCCCAGGCACGTCAACATGCGCCGGGAGCGAGCCGGCTGCTGACGGATCTGGACTCGTCGCTGCGATCCTTCGAAGAGAGTCACGCAGGCACTACGGCAACACGTTGACCTTATCCACCAGTTCGGTCGTGAAAGCCTTGCGGTAATCGACGCCGGGCGCCAGCAGTTTTTCCTGCACCATGAAGTCGTACGTGGCCTTCCAGCGGGCATCGGTCATGGTCAGCAGGCCGCGCTTGGCCGCGTCACCGCCGTCCACCAGCCTGGCCTGCTTCAATGCCTTTACGCCGTAGTCGAGCAGCGCCGGGGTCATCTGCGGATTGTCTTTCAGGATCAGCGCGTTGCCGGCGGCGGGGTTGGCCAGGTAGTTCTTCCAGCCTTCGGCGCTGGCTTGCACGAAGCGCTGCAGCGCGTCGCGCTTGGCGTTCAGCGCGGTGCGTGTCGTGACCAGCGTTTGCGCATAGGGCGGATAGCCGTATTCACCCAGCAGAAAGACCGTGGGCTTCTGTTTGGTCTGTTGTTCGATCGTGTAGGGCTCGGACGCCAGGTAGCCTTGGGTGGCCGATTGTTTGTCGACCAGGAAGGGCTGGACCGAGAAGGTGTATGGCTTTTTTTGTGCGTCGGTAAAGCCGTACTTGGTCTTGAGCCAGGGCCAGAAGGTGGTCTCGCTGGCCTGGCCGATGAACAGGGTGCGGCCTTTCAGGTCGGCCAGGGTCTTGGGGCCGGGGTGCGATACCAGGACCGTGGGCGATTGCTGGAACGTGGTGGCGATGGTGACCAGCGGCAGGCCTTGTTCCACGCCCTTGTAGGTCTGCAGGTCGTCACCCATGGCGACGTCGTACTGGCCGGCCAGCAGCAATTGCATGCCGTTGACTTGCGGGCCGCCCATCTTGATCGTGACGTCCAGGCCGTGCTTGCGATAGATGCCATCCGCAACCGCCTGATAGAAGCCGCCGTGTTCGGCCTGGGCGTACCAGTTCGACCCGAAGGTAAGTTTGGTGGGGGCGGCTTGGGCGTGCAGGGCAGCCGGGGCCAGGGTCGCGCTGAGCACGCTCAGGGCGAGTGTCAACGTGGAAAGCAGCGGAGCAGAGGGCAGGCGGGCAAAGGGCATGGAGACTCCGGGCAGGGCCGTGGTGCGGGCGGGTCGGTCAGGCGTGGCTTCGATCAATCATGCGTTTCGCTGTCATGCCAGCGCGCCAGCACCACGCGCGACAGCAGCGTCATCAACGCGAACAGGATGACGCCGGCCACGGTAATGAGCAAGAGGGCGGCGAACAGGCGCGGGATGTTGATCTGGTAGCCGGCCTGCAGGATCTGATACGCCAGGCCGGTCTGCGTGCCGCCGGTGCCGGCCACGAATTCGGCCACCACGGCGCCGATCAGGGCCAGGCCGCAGGCAATGCGCAGGCCGCCAAAGAACGCGGGCAGGGCCGACGGCAGGCGCAAGCGCCACAGGATCTGCCAGCGGGATGCGCGTTTGAGCCGGAAGAAATCGAGCAGGCCCGCATCGACGCTGCGCAGCCCGAGCACGGTGTTGCTGATGATGGGAAACACCGCGACGATAGCGGCGCAGAAGGTCAGCGCGGCCGTGGTGTTCTGGATCCAGATGATGATCAGCGGTGCGATGGCCACGATCGGTGTCACCTGCAACAACACGGCGTACGGAAACAGGCTGGCTTCGATCCAGCGGCTTTGCACGAACAGAAAGGCCAGCAGCACGCCGATCAAGGTTGCGGCGGCCAGGGCCAGGCCGGTGATCTTGAGCGTGAACCACAAGGACTGCGCAAGCAAGGCCCAGTCGGCGGCCAGGGCGTGTGCAATGTCGGTCGGCGCGGGCACAAGGTAGATCGGCACGTCCAGCGCGCGGACGAGGCCTTGCCAGATCAGCAGCAGGACGAGGGCGACGATGACCGGCGCGGACCAGCGCAGTGCGGGGGTCATGACTGCGTGTTCCCGATGCTTGCGGCGTCGACGGCGCCCGCCTGTTGCCCTTTCAGCAATGCGGCCTGCAGCCGCGCGGCGCGCATGGCAAAGTCAGGCGATCCGCGAAAGTCGGCATTGCGCACCGGGACGTCATTGTTGACGTCTTCAACGATCCGTCCGGGCCGCGCCGACATGACCACGACGCGGGTCGACAAGTAGACGGCTTCGAACACATTGTGGGTCACGAACACGACCGTCAATCGATGGCGGCGCGCCAGTGCCAGCAGTTCATCATCCAGATGCTGACGCGTGATGTCGTCCAGCGCACCGAAGGGCTCGTCCATCAACAACAGCCTGGGTTCGGTGACCAGGGCGCGCGCAATCGACACCCGCATCCGCATGCCGCCCGAGAGTTCGCGCGGGAAGGCGTCGCCGAAATCGCGCAGGCCTACCCGTTCCAGTGCGGCATCGACCGCCTGCGCCGCGTCGGCCGCCGACCGCTTGCCGGCACCGCGTTCCAGGTCCAGCGGCAGGCGTACGTTGGTGCGCACCGATGCCCACGGCATCAGGGTGGCGTCCTGGAAGACGTAGGACAGGCTGTCTTCGGCCACGGCCCGGGTCAGCGTGCCGGTGGTCGGCGTATCCAGTCCGGACATGAGGCGCAGCAGCGTGGTCTTGCCGCAGCCTGACGGGCCCAGCAGGGAAACGAATTCCCCTTCGCGGACCGTCAGGTCCACCGGCGACAGCGCCGTCACGCCCTTGGTGAAGCGGCGGGACACGCCTTGGGCATGCAGGACGACCGGCGCCTCGGGCAAGTCAGTTGCCCTGAGGACGCAGAAAACGGACGGCGTGTTCGGTGATGGGGCTGCGGGTGCCCGTCACGCCATCGTCCGTTTCGTCCGTGCTGCCACAGGCGGACGCCGCCGTCGGGCTGACCGGGTCCACGGCGTCGAAGGCGGTGTCGCCATCCGCGTCGGGCACGCCCGTGGGCTTGAGGTTGACGAAGTCAAACAGATCGCGATCCATGAGGTGCGACGGTGTGACGCGCGACAGGGCATTGAAGATGTTGTCGATACGGCCCGGGAACTGCTTTTCCCAGGTGGCGATCAGCCGGCTCGATTCCTTGCGCTTCAGGTTTTCCTGCGAACCGCACAGGTTGCACGGAATGATCGGGAAGCCCTTCCAGTCCGCGTACGCAATCAGGTCCGCTTCCTTCACGTAGGCCAGCGGGCGGATCACGGTATGGCGGCCGTCGTCGGACACCAGCTTGGGCGGCATGCTTTTCAGCGTGCCACCGTAGAACATGTTCAGGAAGAAGGTGGCGACGATGTCGTCACGATGATGGCCCAGCGCGATCTTGGTCGCACCGAGTTCGTCGGCTACGCGGTACAGGATGCCGCGGCGCAGGCGCGAGCACAGCGAGCACATCGTCTTGCCTTCTTCGATCACGCGCGTGACGATCGAGTAGGTGTCTTGCGTCTCGATGTGAAACGGCACGCCCAGCTCGGTCAGGTAGCGCGGCAGGATGTCGTCGGGAAACCCGGGCTGCTTCTGGTCCAGGTTGACCGCGATGATGTCGAAGTGGATGGGCGCCCGCTCGCGCAGCTTGAGCAGGATGTCTAGCATGCCGTACGAGTCCTTGCCGCCCGACAGGCAGACCATGACCTTGTCGCCTTCTTCGATCATGTTGAAGTCGCCGATGGCGCGGCCGACTTCGCGCGTCAGGCGCTTGTCGAGCTTGTTGCGTTCGCGTTCGCGCTTGAGGCGGGCGCGCGCGGATTCGGCGGCTTGGGTGTCGGGGGCCGGCGAGCCGATCGCTGGCATGTCGTTGACATCCGCAACGACATCGCCCGGGGTCATCATTGAAGGGACGGCGTTCATGCCAGGTCTCCACGGGAGGCCGAGATTTCGATGCCGACCGCCACGCAGTCAGCAAAGGCCTGGGGTTTGCTCACACGCAGCTTCACGTGCTGCACGTCGGCGAACTGGCTGATCAGCCGTGCCGCGAGCCGGTCCACCAGGGTCTCGAGCAGGTTCACATGCGTGCGCGTGCATTCGTCGATGATGGCCTGGCGCAGATGGCGGTAGTCCAGCACTTCCTGGATGCCGTCGTGGCGCGGGATGTCGATCATCGCGACGTCGATCTCGGCGTCGATATGCAGCGGCTGCGTGGCGCCGCGTTCATGGTCGAGGATGCCGATCTGGGCATCGATGGCCAGGCGGGTAAAGAAGATACGGCGGGTGCGCATGGCGTGTCGTGCTCAGGGAGTCGCCGCAGGCGGCGCTGCGGACGGGTTCATCATGCTGAAATCGCGGGGAAAGCCGACCAGGTGCTGGCCGCCATCGACCATGAGGGTGGTGCCCGTCATGGATCCATTTTCGGCGGCGAACACCACGGCGCTCGCGATGTCATCGGGGGTGCTGGCCTGGCCAAGGGGGGACATGGCGTGGGTCTGCGCGAACTGCTCGGGCGTCTGCAGATGGCTGATCATGGTCAGCCCCGGCGCAACGCCCACCACGCGCACCGCGGGCGCAAGCGCCTGGGCCAGCATGGTGGTGGCGGCTTCCAGCGCAGCCTTGCTCAAAGTGTACGAAAGGAAGTCGGGGTTGTAGTTCCAAAGCTTCTGGTCGAGCAGGTTCACGACCACGCCCCTCGCACTGCCGCCGCGTTCCGCGACTGCATGGGCCAGCCCGCGCGCCAGCACGATGGGCGCCACAAGGTTGGGCATCAGGTGCTGGGTGAGCGATGCGGCATGGAAGGTTTCGACGTCATCGAACTCGAAACACGAGGCATTGTTGACGACCGCATCGATCTGCCCGAAACGCGCGACGACAGCCGGCACCAGATGGCCGACCTCGGCTTCGATGGCGAGGTCGCAACTGAAGGCCGCGGCCTCGACACCCAGGGCGTGCAGATCGTCCAACGTCTGCTGCGCTTCGCGCTGCGAGGTCGCGTAATGGATCGCAACGTTCCAGCCGCGG
The DNA here is from genome assembly GCF_013408655.1 of Pigmentiphaga litoralis. Taxonomy (NCBI): domain Bacteria; kingdom Pseudomonadati; phylum Pseudomonadota; class Betaproteobacteria; order Burkholderiales; family Alcaligenaceae; genus Pigmentiphaga; species Pigmentiphaga litoralis. The sequence goes on along the minus strand of NZ_JACCBP010000001.1, from coordinate 3,555,696 downwards.
CGGGCGAACGCGAGTGCGATCTCCCGGCCGATGCGGCGGGCGGCGCCTGTGACAAGGACGACTTTGCTGTCGGAACGCGCGTCGTTCATGGGGAAAGAGGTAACCGTAAGGGCGAATCCCGCAGTTTACCAAGGGCGGGCGGACAAAGGCGGCTGGCGGTACGGGGCGGCTCAAGGCGGCATGGGTGGCGCCTGGCAGCACCGAGGCAGGACCGGCGCAGCATGGGTCCAGCAGAAGTCTGGCAACGGTCTGGCAACGGTCTGGCAACAGCGCAGCAACGCTGCAATTGCCTTCCATGGGAAAATGCGCGTCATGCCTCCTGCCTCGACGTCCATGTCTCCGTCCGCCCCCCTTCAGGGCCTGCCGCCCCTAGACCCCCTTTCGCAACAGCACAGCAGTGCCGTGGCCGACCACTTGCGCGCGCAGATCGCGGCGGCAGGGGGCTGGCTGCCTTTCGACCACTGGATGGGCGACGCCCTGTATGCGCCCGGCCTGGGCTACTACGCGGCCGGCAGTGAAAAGCTGGGATCGCCCGGCACCGCCGCATTGGGCGGCGACTTTGTGACCGCGCCTGAACTGACGCCGCTGTTTGGCGCCGCGCTGGCCCGCCAGGTGGCCGAGGTGCTGGCTGACTGCGGGTCGGTCGACGTCATGGAAGTGGGGGCGGGCACCGGCGCCTTGGCGCTGTCCTTGCTGGATGCGCTCGACGGCTTGGGCGTGACGGCACGCTACCGCATCCTGGAAGTGTCGGCCGACCTGCGCGAACGGCAGCAGACGACCCTGGCGTCCTTCGGTGACCGGGTGACGTGGCTGGACGCGCTGCCCGGCTCCTTTACGGGTTGCGTGGTCGCCAATGAACTGCTGGACGCCATGCCCGTGCGCCTGTTCCATTGGCCGGACAATGGGGGCAGACTGGAAGAACGGGGCGTATCGGTCGACGCCAGCGGCGCGTTCGTCTGGGTGGACCGCCCGGCGCCCGACGCGCTGGCCCGGGCCGTCTCGGATCGCATGCCCGCCTTGCCCGGCTACACGTCCGAGGTCAATCTGCAGGCCGAAGCCTTCGTGCGCGGCATGGGCGACTGGCTCACGCGCGGCGCGGCACTGTTGATCGACTATGGTTTTCCGCGCGCCGAGTACTACCACCCCCAACGCGCCGCCGGCACCCTGATGTGCCACCTGCGCCACGTGGCCCACGCCGATCCTTTCGTGGCGCCGGGCGTGCAGGACATTACCGCGCATGTGGACTTCACCGCCATGGCCGACGCCGCGCTGGAAGGCGGCCTGGACGTGCTGGGCTACACGTCGCAGTCGACGTTTCTGATGAACGCCGGCCTGGCCGACATCCTTGGGAACCTGGATCCGTCGGATGCCAAGGCCTACGCCCAGACGGTTGCGCCCGTGCAGAAACTGCTGTCACCCGCCGAGATGGGCGAGCTGTTCAAGGTGCTGGCGGTAGGCCGCGATGTGGACGTGAGCCTGCGCGGGTTCGCGCAGGGGGATCGGCGGCATCGGTTGTAAGGGCGGGGCACGCACCTTCTGCGGTCGCGCATCGCTAGCGCAAACCGTTGCCGTTTACGCCAACCCCAATTCCTTCGCGGCCTTCACGATTTGCCGCGCGCGGCGGCTGAAGGGCGGGTCGATCATCTGGCCGTCGACCGTGTATGCGCCGACGCCATCCTTCTCGGCCTGATCGGCTGCCGCCACGACACGCAGCGCGTGCGCGATTTCCTTGTCCGACGGGCGGAACACCTCATTGGCAATCGCGATCTGGCTGGGATGGATGCACGTCTTGCCCAGGAAGCCCAGGCGGCGCGCGGCTTCGGCTTCGGCGCGGTAGCCGTCGGGGTTGGCAATGGCCGCGTATGCGCCGTCGTAGGCCCAGATGCCCGCCGTGCCCGCCGCCATGCGCAGGGCGAACTGGACGTGGTGCACGGCCAGGGTGTCGGTGCGGTCGATGCCGAGGTCTTCGAACAGATCGCCCAGCCCCACCTGCAAGCCGACGACACGTGGGCTGGCGTTGGCGATGGCGGATGCGTGCGTCAACGCGGTGGGCGTCTCGATGTTGGCCAGCAGGCCGATCGGCGTGGTGATGCCGCGTTCGGTTTCGAAGCGCTGCAGCGCGTCGGCGGCGGCCAGGATGTCGTCGGCGGATTCGGGCTTGGGCAGATTGACGATGTGCAGGGCAGGGCAGACGATGGCGTCCAGGTCGGCGTCGAAGTGGCCGGAGTCGAGCGCGTTCACGCGAACGATCAGTGTCTTGGTTACGTCGGCAGGCGCAAGCCCGCGCAGGAAAGCCCCGATGGCCTCACGCGCTTCCTGCTTGCGGCTTTCCTGCACGGCATCTTCGAGATCGAACGATAAGGAGTCGGCCGCGCTGGCCAGCGCTTTCGGGAACAGTTCGGGGCGGGAGCACGGGACGAAGAGTTTGCTGCGCATGGGCGTCGGTCAGAGTAGGAAGCGGATCGAACGCGCAGGATACCTGAGGCAGCGCGTCGGGTAGCATGCAGACACCTGTCCCCCCGATGCCCATGCCGCCATGACGACTCGTGCGAATAAGCCTGCTTTGGAGATTGCCGCCGATGCCGCACCGGACGGTGCGCTTCATGTTGCGTCCCCCGACGCTGCGCCCATGGCGTCCGCGGCGGACGGCCCCGCGTCCGATTTGCTGGCCGCCAGCTTTGCCACCAGTTATGCCGGTGTGGTCGCCTTTCTGACCGTGGCGGCCGAAGGCAGTTTTGCCAAGGCTGGGGATAGGCTGGGCATCGGCCGGTCGGCCGTGAGCCGCAGCGTGCAGAAGCTGGAAACGCAACTGGGGGTGCGGCTGTTTCTGCGGACGACCCGCAGCACGTCGCTGACGCGCGAAGGCGAACTCTTCTACGCCAATTGCCATCCGGGCATGGTGCGCATCGAAAAAGCGCTGGAAGACATGCGCGACCTGCGCGAAGGGCCGCCGCGTGGACCGCTGCGGGTGTGCGCCACCGTGGGCTTTGGCCGCAAGGTGGTAGCGCCGCTGCTCAAGGAATTCTGCGCGGCGTATCCCGACATTTCGCTGGACCTGTTGCTTGATGACGGCCCGACGGACTTCACGTCAGACCGCGTCGATGTGTCGTTTCGCAATGGGCGCATGGAAGACAGTCAGGTCATCGCCAAACAGGTGATCCCCATGCAGATGGTGGTGTGCGCGTCGGCCGATTACGTGCGCGAGCACGGCGTGCCACAAACGCCTGCGGATCTTGAGCACCATCTGTGCGTCAACTTCCGTTTTGCATCGGGCCGCATCTACGAATGGGAGTTCAAGGTGGACGGTCACCTGCAGCGGGTGTTGCCGCGGGCGCGCTTCACGATCAACGATGCCGACCTGGTGCTGCGCGCCGTGCGCGACGGCCAGGGCTTTGCGCAGATGGCGGCGTATCAGGTCAGCGACCTGTTGCGGTCAGGCGAGCTGGTGTCCTGCCTGGACGCCTTCGCCCCCGATGATCGCGGCCATTGGCTCTGCTATCAGAGCCGCCAGCACCTGCCGGCACGTATCCGCGTGTTCATCGATTTCATGACCGACAGGATCCGCGGGCTGGGGCTGGAGCGGCCGCGTCGTGGGGCGGCATGAAGCGCGTGCTGGTGAACCGCGCTGCATGAACCGCATTGAGTGCTGAGCTGCGTGATTCCCACCAGCACAGCCGCCTTGATCAGCCCGATCGGCCGAGCTACCCAGCATGCGCCTGCGCAAACCACGCATCGAATCCCACCTTGCCCAACTGCGCCGCGGGGCCGGGCACCAGCGTGGCGTCGTCCAGCAGTGCGCCGAAGTACAGGGCTTGCGGATCGGGCACGACGGTGCGTGTGTCCTGCTTTGCACGCAGCCAACGTTGGACGAGTTCAGAAAGGCGGACGCGTTCCGGACCGCCAATTTCAACCATTCCGTTCCTGGGCGCGCTCAGCGTGATGACGGCCATCGCATCCGCCACATCGTCGGATGTGATCGGCTGCACGTAGGCGGGTGACAGGCGAATGATGTTGCCGTCAGCGCCGGACTGCGCGATGCCAGGCAGGAATTCATAGAACTGGGTCGAGTGCACGATGGTGTACGGCAGGCCGGATGCGCGGATCAGTGCTTCCTGTGCCATCTTGGCGCGGAAGTAGCCGCTGGCACCCAGCCGATCCGTGCCGACGACCGACAGTGCGATGTGATGGGCGACGCCTGCCGCGGCTTCGGCGGCGAGCAGGTTGCGGCCCGAGGTCTCGAAGAAGTCCATGACGGCCCTGTCTTCGAACGACGGCGAATTGGCCACGTCGACCACGACCTGCGCGCCGGCCAGGGCGTCGGCCAGGCCCTCGCCCGTCAGTGTGTTGACGCCGGTGTTGGGCGACGCGGCCAGGACGTCGTGACCGCCCTGGCGCAGCCGGGCGACGAGCTTGGATCCGATAAGGCCGGTACCGCCGATGACGACAATATGCATGATGGTGCTCCTGTGTAGCCCCCACGTTGTGAGGCCGGTGGATCGTGCGGCGTCCGCCAAGGGCGGATGCGCAATGGTGGATGCGAAAGGGTGGTTGCGAACCGGCAGATGCGAACCGGCCGATGCCGTCTTCCCGCTGCCGTTGCAATGCTTACGACAGCTCGGCCTTGTCCAGCCCGTACGCTTTGTCGAGCGAGCCCGGCACGCTCTGGAAGCCGACGTTGATGCGGTTCCAGGCGTTGATGACCATGATCACGTAGCTCAGGTCCACGATTTCCTGTTCCGACAGTTCGGTGCGCACGCGTTCGTAGACAGCGTCGGGCACGCCATGCGGGGCGAGTTGAGTTAGGGCTTCGGTCCACGCCAGCGCGGCGCGTTCGCGCGGCGAAAACAGGGTGGACTCGCGCCAGATGGCGACGTGGTGCAGGCGCAGGGGGCGCTCGCCGTGCAGGGTGGCTTGCTTGATGTGCATGTCGAGGCAGAAGCCGCAGCCGTTCATTTGCGAAGCGCGGATGTCGACCAGGTCGACAATGGCTGTTTCGATGCTGCCGTTCTTGAGATGCATGCCGAAGTCAACGAAACGCTTGAAGAGGTCGGGGGCTTGTTTGATGTAGTCGATGCGTTGGGTCATGGTGCACTCCTTGTGCTGGGTTGGATGGGATGGGTCCATCGTAGGAGTCGCGGGCCGATGCCGGAAGCCATGTGGACGGGCTCACGGTGTTGCCCGGAATGCACCAATCGCGGCGGGGCAGGTCAGGCGACGGCCAGAGGGCGCATCGCCGGACAGCTCGGCGCGGCACTTTGCGAGGCTGCGATAATGCAGCCCTCGCCGCCCCGGACCCGCTTGCCTTCTTCCATGATCCCCCAACACCCGTTTCCCATCACCGGCCGCACCCTGTCACGCGCCGACGTCCAGTCCTTGCTGTCGTCAACGGATGGCGCGCTGACGTTCGTGCAGTGTGATTTCGATGACGCCGACCTGACCCGGCTGGATCTGCGCGGCGCCAGCTTTATCGAATGTTCGTTTGTCGAGGCTGCGCTGAGCCGTGCTTTGCTGGCCGATTCGCGGTGGCGTCAGTGCAAGGGGCGGCAGGCCGACTTTGAATTGGCCGATCTGACCGATGCGCAGTTCGAGCGGTGCGACCTGAACAATACGCAGTGGCGGCGGGCGCGTCTGGCGTCGGCGCGCTTCAGCAATGTGAAGCTGACGGGCGCGCGGTTGGCGGAAGTAGCGGGATTGGGATTGGTGTTTGAAGAGTCGCTGCTGATCAGCACCGACTTGCGCGGCCTGTCGTTCCGCAAGCAGCGGCTGGTACAGCTGGATCTGTCGGACGCGGATCTGACCGGATGCGATTTTACGGATGCGGTGTTTGACGGTGGCAGCTTGCGCAACGCCAATCTGACCAAGGCAAGATTCGCGGGGGCGGATCTGCGGCAGGTGGATCTGGGGGGCTTGAAGCTGCCGGATACGTCAGTGCTGAAGGGCGCCACCATTTCGTATCACCAGGCGGCCGAACTGCTGGCGGAACTGGGGCTGCACGTGGCGTGAAGCCCCGCTCGTCAGCACACTGACTAAACGCAGTGGACCGGCACGCAGCGCGCCGGTCCAGAGGCCGTCCGCTTACTTTGCGGCCACCACCTTCGGATCGACCAGGAACTTGATCAACGCCACCACCGCAAACACCGCCCCGGCGATACCGACCCAGGCCCAGCCACCGTGGTCATACAGGGCGCTGGCCACCGCGGCGCCGATCGCACCGCCAATGAAGATGGCGGTCATGTAGATGCTGTTGAGACGGCTGCGGGCCTTGGCATCCAGTGCATAGACTTCGCGTTGGCCGATCACCATCGACATCTGCATGCACAGGTCCAGCACCACGGCGGTGACGGCGAGGCCGAACACACCGAGTGCGGGGTGGATCAGGGTGGGCAGGAAGCTGAGTGCGGCGCCAGCCAGGGCGATCAGGGTGCCGATGCGGCCATGGCCTGCGTCCGCCAGCCGGCCGGTAAAGGGCGCGGCAAAGGCACCGGCGGCGCCGACCAGGGCAAACAACGCGATCTGGCTTTGCGAAAAACCGTGATGACGCGACAGTTCCACCGGCACGGCGGTCCAGAAGAGCGCCACGGCGGCAAACATGCAAGCCTGGTAGAAGGCACGCTGGCGCAGCACGGGCTGGGTACGCAGCAGCACCAGCAGCGAGTGGATCAGTTGGCCATAGCTGGCGGTGTGCGCCGGCCGGCGTTGCGGCATGGTCAGTCCCAGCAGCACGACGATGGCGAGCATCAGCACGGCAGCCGCAGCAAACACGGTGCGCCAGCCAAAGTGGTCGGCAACCAGGCCTGACAAGGGACGGGACAGCAGGATGCCGAACAGCAGGCCGCTCATGACGCTGCCGACCACCCGGCCGCGCGTTTCGTCGGTCGCCATGTGGGCGGCCAGCGGCACCATCATCTGCACCGAGACCGAACTGAAGCCGATCAACATGGAAAAGACCAGGAAGGTGCTGGGCTGGCTGGACAGGGCCGCGCCAACCAGGCTGGCTGCCGAGACCAGCAGCGTGACAATCATGAGGCGGCGGTTTTCGGTCAGGTCACCCAGCGGCACCAGGAACAGCAGGCCGATGGCGTAGCCGACCTGGGTCAACGACACAATGAAGCTGGCGGCGTGGCTGGACAGGCCGACGTCGGGCGCGATGAGTTCGATCAGCGGCTGCGCGTAGTAGATGTTGGCGACGATGGCGCCGCAGCAGAAGGCGAACAGCAGCACCAGGCTGTTGGGGATGCCGGCCGGGACGGCGGGGCGGGAGGTCGCAGTGGCGACATGGGTGGTCATGGAGGACTCACGTATAGGGGTTACCGAGGGGTTCATCATCGATGTTTGCGCCTTTTGCGTAAATCCCTTACAACGCAAAGGATCTTTGCGAAATTCGCAAAATGCCAGCCGTTATCGCCCCCATCCACCAAAGCCGCCACCATGATCGAAGCCCTGCGCGATTTCGTCAGCGTTGCCACCCTGGGCAGCTTTTCGGGCGCGGCCCGTCAGCAGAATGTGGCGGTGTCGTCCATCACGCGCCGTATCGAAGGGCTGGAAACCGAGCTGCGCGCCAAGCTGTTCAACCGGAGCACCCGGGTGCTGACGCTGACCGAGGCCGGGCAGGAACTGCTGCCCCGGGCGCGCGACATTCTGGCCGAGGTGGACGACGCCCGCGATGCCGTGTCGGCCCTGCATGCCGAGCCGCGCGGCACCTTGCGGGTGACGGCGCCCACCGCGTTCTCCCGCCTGCATATCGCGCCGGCGCTGGGCAGTTTCCTGGCCCGCTATCCGCTGTTGAATGTCGAGCTTGCGACCAGCGATGAGGTGTTCGATCTGGCCACCGACCGCATCGATGTGGCGATCCGTGTCGGCCTGCTGCCCGACAGCGACCTGATCGCGGCCCAGCTTGCCCCCCAGCATCGCATCGTGTGCGCCAGCCCGGCCTACCTGGCGCGGCGGGGCACGCCCAAGACGCCGGAAGACCTGTTGCAGCACGATTGCCTCAACAAGCACTTCGGACCGGTGCCCTCGGGATGGTGGACGTTTGCGGGAATCAATGGGTATCGGCCGCTGCCCGTGCAGGGCAGCTTCCGGTCGAACGATACGCCCAGCTTGCTGCAGGCCGCGGTGGCCGGCGTGGGCATCGTGCATCTGACGAGCTGGCTGGTCAGCACCGAGATCGCGTCAGGGACGCTGGTGCCGTTGTTCATGGACTTGCCAGGCTATTCGACCCGGCAGTCCGCCATCTATGCCGTGCGGCTGTCGGGCCGGTCCCAGGCGACCAAGACCACGCTGTTCATCGATCACTTGCGAGAAAGGATAGGGTCGCCGCCCTACTGGGATGCGGTGTTCGGCCCGGCTCTGCGCTGACGGCACGCCGCGCCGGTCCCTGCACCCGCCAGGCCGCGGTCAGCCCGTCGTTCTTATTCCGCGCGGATGTCGGCGTCTTTCGCAACCTTGGCCCACTGGCGGATTTCCTGGTGGAACTGATTGGCGAAGGCCGATGACGATTGCGGCGCGGCTTCGGCGCCTTCACGCAGCAGCAGTTCCTTCATCTCGGGCTTGGCCAGGGCCTTGTTGATCTCGGCATTGAGCTTGGTCACGACCGCGGCAGGCGTTCCGGCCGGGGCCAGCACGCCCCACCACAGTTCCATGTTGTAGCCAGGCGCGCCGTTCTTGGCGAGCGGCGGGATGCCCGGGGCGACGGCCGAGGGCTCGGCGCTGGTGATGCCCAAGGCGCGAACCTTGCCGGCCCGCACCTGCGGCATGATCGACGGGCCACTGGCGATCAGGACCTGCACCTGGTTGCCGATCAGGTCGTTGATGGCGGGGCCCATGCCCTTGTACGGCACGTGCGTCATCTGGATGCCGGCGGCCTGCGCGTACTGGTGGGTCGCGAAGTGGTTGATGCTGCCGATGCCCGAGCTGACGTAATTGAGCTTGCCCGGCTGCGCCTTGGCCAGCGCGATCAGGTCTTGTGCGGTCTTGACGGGCAGGCTGTTGTTGACGGTCAGGATCAGCGGTCCCTTGGCGACCATGGCGACCGGCGCGAAGGCCTTGTCGGGATCGAACTGGGTGTTGGGCTGCACGGCCGCGTTGGTCGTGAAGGTCGACGACACGAACAGCAGCGTGTAGCCGTCCGCCGGCGCGCGCGCCACCGAGGCCGCCCCGATGGTGCCTGTGGCGCCGGCACGGTTGTCGACCACCACGGGCTGGCCCAGGGCGTCGCCCAGGTGCTTGCCCATGGCGCGCGCGAACACGTCATTCGATCCGCCGGGCGGGTTCGGCACGATCAGTGCGATCGGCTTGCTGGGCCAGGTGGCCTGTGCCAGCGCAGCGGTGCTGAAGGCGGTGCCCAGGGCTGCCACCGCAAGAAGGCAGACGGCGTGGCCACGGTGGGCCAGGGGACGGGGCGAGCGAGCCATTCAGGTCTCCAGAAGTGTTGTTGTGATCCGGCGATTTTTCCCGAGCGGATAAACTTAGGCCAGCTATTTTTTATCGCATGGCCCTTTAGGATCCCTAATGAAAGTCGAGTTCCTCCACACCCTGTGCGCGGTGATCCGTCGCGGCACCTTTGCCGCGGCGGCGGAGGACGTGCATGTGACCCCCGGGGCAGTCAGCCAGCACATCAAATATCTGGAACAGCACTTCGGCCAGTTGCTGTTCGACCGGTCGTCCCGCCGGGCCCACCCCACGCCGTTCGCGCTCGAGTTGGCCGAGACGGTGCAAGGCACGCTGGATGCGCTGGAATCCCTGCGCACGCGCGATGAGACGGACGTGTCGGGCCGCACCCGGCTGGGCACCATTGACACGGTGCAGGCGACCTTGCTGCCCGGCGCGCTGAAGTGGCTGCGTGATCAATATCCGAAGCTGGACGTGGAACTGGCGCGCGGCCGGTCCGATCATCTGCTGGGGGAATTGAATGCCGGCACATTGGATGCCGCTGTCGTGGTGCGCCCGCTGACGGGTGGGTCCAGCCGGCTGTTCTGGCAGGTGTTGCGCGAAGAGAAGATGGTGCTGGTGGCGCCGCCCGATGCGACCGGCAAGACGGTGCAGGAACTGCTGCAGCAGCACGACTGGATCCGTTTCGACAAGACGTCGACCGGTGGCATGATCGCCGCGCAGTTCGTGGAACGGCTGCAGCCCAGAATGCGCGCCCGTATCGACTTGCTGTCCAGCCATGCCATCGTGGCGATGGTGTCGGCGGGTCTGGGTGTGTCGGTAATCCCGCAGCCCTACGAGCCGTTGCGCCGGGCCTACGCGTTCCGCGAAGTGGATCTGGGAAAGAAGGGGCCGACGCGCCAGGTTGCGTTTGTCTGCCGGCAGGCGGACAAGGACAAACGCAGCATTGGCGCCCTGCAGGAAGCGTTCAGGCTTTGAAGCCGCCGGCCCTGGCGTCGTCGGGGTTCGATGCGGAGATCGTGTCGTCCGCGTCGCTGCCGAACCAGCCGTCGACCTTGCTGCGCGCCTGTTCCTTGACCGCGCCCGTGATGTACATCGACGTCACCACCAGCGCTGCAGCCATCACGCTCAGGTCGTCGGTGTACCCAACCAGCGGCGCAAAGTCGGGGATCGCGTCCAGCGGCAGAATGAAGTAGCCCAGCGCGCTGTACATGGCGGCCTTGGCCCACTTCGGGGTGGCCGGATCCTGCGCGGCGTAATGCAGCCACAGGGCCTTCTCGACCACTTCGCGCCCCGCCTTCTTGGCGTAGCGCGTCATCTTCTGGCGAAAGTTTTCGTCGGAATAATGCGTTTCGTACGTCTTGTTCATGCGTTGTCCTTGTGCCCGTCCAGGGGATGTTCGTTCTGTTGCTGCTGCGGCTGCCCGCCGTGCTGCGCCAGATGCCGTTCCAGTGCGTCCCGCCGCGCGGTCCTGACGGCGTCCTTGATCAGGGCAGGCGTCCTGGCGTGCTGCGCGGCAATCGCGCCGGCATCCACGGTCCGCGCCACATCCAGCCAGGCCATCCACCGGGTACGCCAGGCATCGCGTTCCACCGGCAGGATCAACGCCGCGCTATCCAGCAATTGCGAGAGCCGGTCTGGCTTGCGCAGGGCATCGGTCAGTTCGAACAGGCTGATCACCTGTTCCGCCGACGGCGTTTCGCCGATGGACTCCAGCGTCTTCACCATGCTCTGCAACAAACGCGCCTGATCCGCACATTCGGTCGGCGTGCGCAGCCGCTTGGCCAACGCGGCCGTATCGGCGGATTCGATGCACAGCAGGGCGTACCGGCCGGCCAGGGGCAGGCCGTTCTGCGCGGCCCGGTCGATCAGATCGGCCACCCTTGGTGTCCAGACCAGACCGGGCGCCACGCGGGGCAGGGCGTGCGTGTCGGCCAGCACGTCCAGCATGCGGGACGGCCGGTCCAGCATCAGGCCGCGCGACACTTCTTTCCAGACCCGCTCGGGCACCAGAGCATCGACTTCGCCGTCATCCACCATGTGGCGGCACAAGGCCAGCGTTTCCGGCGCGATGGAAAAGTCGGTAAAGCGCGCGGCGAAGCGGGCCAGGCGCAGCACACGAACGGGGTCTTCGGAAAACGCCGGACCGACATGCCGGAAGATCCGGTCGGCCAGGTCGCGCTGGCCGCCGTAGGGGTCGACCAGGCGGCCATCGGCATGACGGGCAATGGCATTGACCGTCAGGTCGCGGCGCCCCAGGTCGTCTTCCAGGGTGACTTCCGGACCGGTATGAAAGGTAAAGCCTTTGTAGCCCCTGCCAGACTTGCGTTCCGTGCGAGCAAGCGCGTACTCCTCGCGCGTTACCGGATGCAGGAAGACAGGAAAGTCGCCGCCGACCGGCAAAAAACCTCGGTCGGACAGCTGTTCTGGCGTGGCGCCGACCACGACCCAGTCCTGGTCGCCCGCCGGCAGGCCCAGCAAGGCGTCGCGCACGGCGCCGCCCACCACATACACGTCCAGCCCGTCGAGGGCGGGGTCCGCTGCCGCCATGCCGATTTACGTATTCCGGCCGTGGCGCGCACGCACGTCGTCAAAGCGCGTGCGCGGATGCTGGCCGGAAAGGTAGTCGGGCGCGACCGCATCGAGCGAGGTCGGATGCAGGTCCAGTTCAGGCGCCAGCGCTTCGTTCATGACGTTGTCGGTCGCCAGCGAATCCAGGTTGTCGCGCGACATGATGGGCTCGCCAGGCAACATTTCCATGAAGGCCGCCTGCAGCTTGCCCATGCCCATCGGGATCTTCACGACCGGGCGCTTGTGTCCGCCCCACAGCGCCGCCAGCCGGACCAGTTCACCCAGGGTGAAGGTTTGCGGGCCGGCCAGCGAGTAGGTCTTGCCATAGGTGCGGGGATCGTCCAGCGCGTTCGTCATGGCCTGCGCCACATCGCCCACGAAGATGGGCTGCAGCTTGGCATCGGCGCCTGCGATCGGCAGGACCGGGAAGAAGCGAGCCAGCCGCGCGAACAGGTTCATGAAGCGGTCGTGCGGGCCGAACACGACGGACGGCCGGAACACGGTCAGCGCATTGCCTTCGACGGCATCGAACGCACGGTGCACGGCCGCTTCGCCGTCGCCCCGCGACCGCTGGTACATGCTCTTGCCGGCGGAATCGGCGCCCAGCGCGCTCATGTGCAGCAGGCGCGTCACGCCGTGGCGCACGCAGGCGCGGGCAATCCGGTCGGGCAGCTCGACATGCATCTTGCGAAAGGCGTTGCCGTACGGCGTGCCGCGGTCGCCATGCAACACGCCGACCAGGTTGATGACGGCGTCTTGTCCGGCGATCAGGGCATCGAGATCGCGATCGTCGTGGATATCGGCTTCGATCGCGCTGACCGTGGGCAGCAGGATCAGGTGACGCGCGCGGATGTAGCGGCGTGTCGGGATGACGATGCGTTTGCCTTGCGCGGCCAGTTGGGCAACCAGATGGCTGCCGATGAAGCCCGAGCCGCCGATCACGAGGACACGTTGGTGTTTCATGGAGTGATGTCTTCTTCTAATCTAGGGAATCAGGGTCGTGTCGACCGCTTGTTGGGGCGCCACCGTGCCGAGGCGGGCTTTCAGGGACTGCGGCTGCCCGGTGAACAGGGCAGCGTAATAGGTGGCGTTGGACAGCACTTTCTTGACGTAATCGCGCGTCTCGGTAAACGGAATCGTTTCAGCGAAGATGGCGCCTTCGACCGGGCCCGGCAGCGTCGAGCGCCACGCGACCGGCCGGCGCGGGCCGGCGTTATAGCCCGCCGACGCCAGCAGCGGCGAGCCGCCCAGGTCGTCCAGCACGATACGCAGGTAGCTTGTGCCCAGCATCAGGTTGACGTCCAGGTCGTTGACGCGTGATGGCGAAAAGTCCGCCATGCCGATCTTGCCGGCGACCCACTTGGCGGTGGCGGGCATCAATTGCATGAAGCCCGACGCGCCGACGCTGGACCGCGCGTTCATGATGAAGCGCGATTCCTGGCGGATCAGCCCGTACACCCAGCTTTCGTCGACACCGACACCGCGCGTGGTCTGCACCAGCTGGTCGCGGAAGGGCGTCACGAAGCGCAGGTTGAAGTCATGCTGGCGCACCGTGCGGTCCGCCGTGTTGACGGCGCGATCGTAGATGTTTTCCAGATGCGCCAGCTTGGCGGCGGCGATCAGTTCGCGGTCGTCCATGTTGCGCAGCGCGTAGTTCCACTCGCGGGTGGCTTCGGTGCGCCAGTTCAGCTTGAACAGCGCCAGGGCGCGCTGCAGGGCCGGGTTGTATTGGGCAGCCGCCAGTTCCTGCGGCGTGATCGGGGGCGCCGTGGTCGGGATGGTCGTCGGCACGCCCAGTTCTTCGGCGGCCAGCTGGCCATAGAAGTTGAACTGTTCCGCAATGCTGCGGAACGCCGCCTGGCCTTCGGGCACCGCACCCGTCGCGATCAGCGCGCGGCCGCGCCAGTAGACCCAGCTGGCCGGATCTTCTTTCATGCCCGACGGCATTTCGTCCAGGTAACGCAGCACCAGGCGCCAGTCCACCGGCTGCTGGCGCAGCGCAGTGCGTACCCGCCATGCGTGGTTGTATTCGGTCAGCTCGGCGCCTTCACCTGCCCGGTACCAATCGATGGCCACCGGATCCAGCTTGATGGCGGCCGACAGCGCGAACTGATTGCGCAGCCAGGCGACATCAGCCGGCGGCAGCTGGCGCGCCCAGCTGCGCTCGAAATAGGCGTAGCCGACCTGGGGGTCGGTGCGGGCCAGACGGCTCAGTGCGTCGACGATCATTTCGCGGCTTGCCCGGTCGCGCGGCGGGTCGGCCTGCTTGACCAGCCAGGGCATGGGCGCATCGACCAGCGTGTTGAACGCCTTCTGCTGGATCGGGTTATAGATATAGCGAGCCATCCGGCGCGCGTTGGGCAGCGAGTTGTTTTCAAGCTGGCCCCGCAACTGGACGATGAAGTCTTCGGTCTGCATCACGCCGTCGGCCTGCAGGCGGTCGTACAAGGACCAGCAGACGTCGCCCGGCGAAAACAGCTCGTTCACGCGCTTGAGCGACACCTTTTCGCCGCGGGCATGCTGCGCGAGCAGGATGCCGCAGTCGACTTGCGGGGTCGTGACGGTGGTGTCGGCGTAATTGCGGATCGCGCCATAGTCGCCGGTGCGCGCCGCCGCCAGCACCAGGTCGCCTCGCAGCCGTTCGGCCAGGTAGGTGCCGCGGTGCGTGGTCAGGAAGGCATCGATTTCAAAGACCGGGGTGGGCTTGCGGGGATCCAGCGTCTGCTGGCGCAACCACCAGTATTCGGGATACGCCGCCAGCACATTGCCCTGCACCTGCGGAATCAGCGCCCGCACCGTGTCCCAGTTGCCGCTCTGGCTGGCCGAATAGGCCGACATCAGGGCGGCGTCGGTGCGCGGCGCGGACGTCTGCGCCTGCGCGCAGCCACTGACGCCGGCGACCGTGAAGGTGACCGCGGCAAGCGCGATAATCCGGGATGTGATGAAACGAGCGAAATGAGCCATGGCGGGTAGGATAGCATCGGGAAAACCGCAAGACGGTGACCCCGCGGAAGAGGATGAAAACGGCGTGCGGGCGCAACAGGCAGCGGGCGACGGCAGGGACGGCGGATCTGCGAATTCGACCGCCGGCGCCCGGGCGGTTGCTGCACCCGATGCGGCATCCGACCTTGCGGCCGACACCGCCCTTGGCCTGCGGGCCGGCTTGCGTGCCGCCCGGGCCGCCATGGACACGGCCGCGCGGCGGGCGGCCGACGCCCGCCTGATGTCCGCCCTGGCCGCCTGGACCGACGCCTGGCTGGCCGCCCGGCGCGCCAAGGGTTGGACCCGTCACACCGTCGCTGCGTTCTGGCCGATTGGCAGCGAACCCGATCTGCGGGGCCTGTACAGCCACTGGGCGGCGGCGGACGACGTCACGCTGGCGCTGCCCGTCGTCGTGCGCCAGGCCTCGCCTCTGGTGTTCCGGCGCTGGTCGGTGGGTGGGACCCTGGCGCCGGGCGCCTATGGCATCCCCGAGCCCGATGGCGACGTGGTCTGCGCGCCCGACCTGGTGCTGGTGCCGTTGCTGGGCTTTACCGACGACGCGGACCGGATCGGGTATGGCGGTGGGTATTACGACCGGACGTTGGCCGACTGGCGCGCGCAGGGCCTGGCCGTCATGTCCATTGGCATCGCCTACGCCTGCAGCCGGCTCGCGCCGGGCGAGCATATGCCCGCGCCGCACGATGTCCGGCTGGATGCCGTGGTCACGGACGCGGGATGGGTGCCAGCGCCGCCGGCAAGGTAGGCGGTCCCGGCGGTCCCTGCGGAGCCGGTGCAGCCGGCGGTCCGGCCAAGGCCGTCCCTGTGGCGGTGGCCGCCCCTTTCAGGGTGGCGCTCGCCAATGCCAGCAAATTCTGCAGCGACTCGGCGGGATTGCTTTCGCGATAGGCCACGCCGAGCGGCGACAGCGGCGGCAGGCGCGCCGGCAAGGTGACGTCCAGCAGACAGATGCGGGGATTGGCCAGCAGGCCTTTCGACACACTGCGTGGACAGATCGTGGCGGCATTTCCCTGTTGCAGCAGACCTTCCAGCACCGGCACCGACACGGTCGACACCATCAGGAACTGCGCTTCCGGAAAGCTGCGCAGCACGACAGCATCAAAAATGGCGCGCACTTCGATATTGATCGTGGGCATGACCCAACGGCTGTCTGCCATGCTTTGAATCGACACATTGGCCTTGCCCGCCATGGGGTGGCTGGCCGCGCCGATCACCACGACGTCGTCGGCCAGCAGGGGCGTGAACGCAAAGCCGGCAGGCAGACTGGACGGGGCGCGACAGAACACGGCGTCCAGCTGCTCGGCCAGCAACAGCGGCAGCAGCGCATTGCCGGCGTCTTCCTTCACTTCCAGGTGGACGTTCGGATGATCCACACAGAACACCTCCAGCAGCGGCGGCAGCAGCGTATAGGACGCCGCCGGGATGGCGCCCAGCCTGAGGGTGCCACTTGCACCGCGTTGCAACGCCGAGAGGGATTCGGCCGCGCCCATCAGGCTGGCCAGCGTGCCCCGCGCGGCCGCGATCAGCGCCTGTCCGGCCAGGGTGGCGCGAATGCCACGGGCGTGGCGATCGAACAGTTTCACGTCAAGCAGGCGTTCCAGGTCACCCACGGCCTGGGTGGCGGCGGACTGACTGAGATGGATGCTGGCAGCGGCCCGGGCAATGCTGCCAAGGTCTTCCATGGCCACAAGGAGTCGCAATTGCCGCAGTCGACCATGTGTCATCAGCCGTGCAAAAAGGACTTTTGCATGGGCCGACGTCGTTAAGTCGGACATTCGATTCCTGGAGTGGATGGCGCATGAGTGTGAACACTGACTTCACAGTACGCGCATGTTCACGCATCAACAAAGCACTCATCTGCTAGCAATGGTTGCTGATGAGCTATTGGCCGGGCCGATAGCTGCCCACGAAAATCCATTGGTGCGGCGCACTGTAAGTTCCTACAGTAGCGCCTCTGCGGTTCTGCGTACGCCCGCGTAAGTTCATTCCCTCACTCAGGAGGATCCCGTGTCTGTTGCTGTAACGGCCTTCTTGCGCCGTGTCGTTCTGGTCGCCTGCGCGGCCGTGTCCACGCCAGCCCTGGCCAACGCCGACTATCCTGTTCGCCCCGTCAAGCTGATCGTTCCGTACGCGGCAGGGGGCCCGACCGACCGTATTGCCCGCGTGATCGCCGACGCGCTGCGCGATGAACTGGGCCAGCCCATCCTGGTGGACAACCGGGGCGGTGCAGGCGGCATGGTGGGCAGCGAGGCCGTGGCCAACGCCGAGCCGGACGGGTATACCGTCGGCATCGCCACCGTCAGCACCCTGACCGTCAATCCCCTGTTCAACCCTCGGGCCATTGCCATCAACCGGCAACTGACGCCGCTGATCCAGCTGCTCAGCGTTCCGGGGGTGATTTCGGTGCACCCGTCCATGCAGGTGAAGGATTTTGCCGGCTTCGTCGCGGCGCTGAAGCGTTCGCCCGACACGTACAGCGCCGCCGTCGCCGGGGCGGGCACCATGAGCCACCTCCTGATCGAAGCGATGGCGCACACCCTGAAGGTGAAGCTGCTTACCGTTCCGTACCAGGGCCAGGCGTCCGCCGTGGGCGATGCGCTGTCGGGCGTCGTGCAGATCATGCCGGACCAGCTGCCGACCGCGCTGGCGCATATCCGGTCAGGCAAGCTGATTCCGGTCGTCGTGGCCGGCGAAAGGCGCCTGTCCGAATTGCCAGCGGTGCCCACCTTCAAGGAACTGGGCTACCCGGACCTGAATGACCTCGCCAAAAGCTGGTTCGGCCTGGTCGTGCCCGCCGGCACGCCGCCCGCCGTGGCCGAGCGCTTGCGGTCCGCCGCCAGCAAGGCGGTGCAGCGCCCGGACACCAGCGCCCGGCTGCACGCCATGGGCGCCCGCGTGATTGCCAGCGACAGCCCGGCTTTCGCCGCGCTGGTCGATGCCCAGCTCAAACGCAATCAGGCGATCGTGCAGCGGGCCAACATCCGGCTGGATTGAGGCGGGGCGGGCGGAACACACTGTGCGTTCTGCCAGCTGTCGCGCGGAGCTGCCGCGCCGGGCTCTGGCCGGAATGCAGACCAGATCCAACATAAAGTTTGCTAAAAACCGCAGTCAAAGCACTTTTATGTTGGATCAGGGCGGCCCATCAACACCCTATGTCCTACAGCTCCAGCTGCTTCCAGATCCCCAGCGTCGCGTCGGGTGAGTTCATGGTGTAGAAATGCAGGCCGGGGGCGCCGCTGTCCAGCAGGGTCTGGCACAACTCGACCATGACGTCCTGGCCGAAGGCGCGAATGGACGCCTTGTCGTCGCCGTAGGACGCCAGGCGCAGGCGGATCCAGCGGGGGATTTCCGCGCCGCACATGTCCGAAAAGCGGGCCAGCTGGCTGTGGTTGGTGATCGGCATGATGCCGGGCACGATGGGGGCGAGCACGCCCTTGGCCGTCGCGCGGTCCAGGAAATCGAAGTACGCGTCGGCGTTGAAGAAATACTGGGTGATGGCGCCATTGGCGCCGGCATTCATCTTGTTCACGAAGTGCGTCAGGTCGGCGTCGGGGCCGGCGGCCTGGGGATGCATTTCCGGATAGGCGGCCACTTCGATGTGGAACCAGTCGCCGCTTTCTTCGCGGATGAAACGCACCAGGTCGCTGGCGTACCGCAGTTCGCCCATGTCGCCCATGCCCGAAGGCATGTCGCCGCGCAGCGCCACCAGTCGGCGGATGCCGGCCTTGCGGTAGCTGGCCAGCGTCTCGCTCAGGCTGTCCAGCGTCGAACCGACGCAGGACAGGTGCGGCGCCACTTCGTAGCCAAGGCCCTGGAGGGTGCGCACCGTGTTCAAGGTGCCTTCACGGGTGGAACCCCCTGCGCCGAAGGTCACGCTGACATAGCTGGGGCCGACGGCAACCAGCTGCTTGGCGGTACGGACGAGCCGTTCCTGGGCAGCATTGTCGCGCGGCGGAAAGAACTCCAGGCTGATGGCAGCGGGAGCCTCTGCCTGGGCGGCAGAGTTCGGGGATGAGACGTCGGAGATCACGAAGGGCGCCTGAGAAATAGGGGTAGAGCCAGGAAAAGATCAGCCAGGAACGATGGCCGACAACAAGCCGGAAATCAGGCTGTACAGCAGGGCGCCGATCACGGCCCACCAGAACCCGTTGACCTGGAAGCCCTTGAGGATGGACCCGGCAAACCAGAACAGCAGGGCGTTGAGCACGATCAGGAACAGGCCCAGCGTCAGGATGGTGATGGGCAGCGTGAGCAGCACCAGCAACGGCTTGACGAGCATGTTCAGGAGGCCGAGCACCAGCGCGGCGATCAGTGCCGAGCCGAAGCTCGCCACGGTGATGCCGGGCAGCAGGTACGCGACGACAAGCAAAGCAACCGCATTCAACAACCAGACAAGCAGCAGGGTCATGGCAAGGGCCTTTCAGGGTAGGTAACCCCGGCGCGTGAACGCCGGGGCGGGTGGTGAGCCGTGACGGCCGATCGGGCGAACGATCAGTAGCGGTAGGTTTCCGGCTTGTACGGGCCGGTGACCGGGACGTTGATGTACGACGCCTGGTCATCACGCAGTTCGCTGAGCATGGCGCCGAGCTTCTTCAGGTGCAGACGCGCCACCTTTTCGTCCAGGTGCTTGGGCAGCACGTAGACCTGGCCCGACGTGTACTTGTCGTTGTGACGCCAGAGTTCGATCTGGGCGATCGTCTGGTTGGCGAACGACGACGACATCACGAACGACGGGTGGCCCGTGGCGCAGCCCAGGTTCACCAGGCGGCCCTGCGCGAGCAGGATGATGCGCTTGCCGTCGGGGAAAATGATGTGGTCGACCTGCGGCTTGATCTCTTCCCAGGTGTACTGCTTGAGCGACGCGACATCGATTTCGTTGTCGAAGTGGCCGATGTTGCAGACGATGGCCTGGTCTTTCATGGCCTTGGCGTGCTCATGCGTGATCACGTGGTAATTGCCGGTCGCGGTCACGAAAATGTCGGCCTTGTCGGCGGCATATTCCATGGTCACGACCTTGAAGCCTTCCATCGCGGCCTGCAGGGCGCAGATCGGGTCGATCTCGGTCACCCACACTTGCGCGCTCAGGGCACGCATGGCCTGGGCGCAGCCCTTGCCCACGTCGCCGTAGCCGCAGATCACGGCCACCTTGCCGGCGATCATGACGTCGGTCGCGCGCTTGATGCCGTCGACCAGCGATTCACGGCAGCCATACAGGTTGTCGAACTTCGACTTGGTGACCGAATCGTTCACGTTGATGGCCGCGAACGCCAGTTCGCCCTTCTGCGACATCTGGTACAGGCGGTGCACGCCGGTGGTGGTTTCTTCGGTCACGCCGCGCACTTGCGCCAGGCGGGTCGAATACCACTTCGGGTCGCGCTTGAGCTGTTCCTTGATCGACGCGTACAGGAATTCTTCTTCTTCGCTGGTCGGCTTGTCCAGGATGGACGCATCGCTTTCGGCGCGCGTGCCCAGGTGCAGCAGCAACGTGGCGTCGCCGCCATCGTCCAGGATCATGTTGGCCTGGCCTTCACCCGGCCATTCGAAGATCTTGTGGGTGTATTCCCAGTACTGGGCCAGGGACTCGCCCTTGACCGCGAACACCGGCGTGCCGCTGTCGGCGATGGCGGCGGCGGCATGGTCCTGGGTCGAGTAGATGTTGCACGACGCCCAGCGCACGTCGGCGCCCAGGGCCTTGAGCGTTTCGATCAGCACGGCGGTCTGGATGGTCATGTGCAGGCTGCCGGCGATGCGGGCGCCCTTGAGCGGCTGCTGCGCGGCGAACTCGTCACGGATGGCCATCAGGCCAGGCATTTCGGTTTCGGCGATGCTGATTTCGCGACGGCCCCAGCCGGCCAGGCCGATGTCGGCAATGATGTAGTCGTTGGTCTTGATGTTTTGGACAGCGTTCATGGAAGCTCCAATGAACCTGCGCATCGGGAAAGAGGGGTGACCTGACATCCGTTCAGCCCCTGAAGCAGGGGTGATCGACATCTGCTCACCATATCGCCCACGTGTCGCAGGATATGGGTGAGCGCCGTTGCGGCAGACCCCACCGGCAAGGATGCCGGGGTCTGATCGATTCCTGAGCCTGGCGGATGAACCCGTCGCAACGCTCCTCAGGAGGCCAGATTGTAGCCGGTCCGGGGAGCAATTGCAGCCCCTTGCATGTCCGACGCCCTGTCCCAGGGCGGGGGCAACGGCCTCGAAGGATCGGCGGCGACCTGGGCGTGCAGCAGTTCGCGGGCAATCTGTTCCCAACTGTGACCCAGCGCCTGCTGGCGGACGGCAGCGCGGTCCAGTTTGAGGGCATCCAGGCAGGCCACCCGCAGGTCGTCCGACAGCACGCCGGTCAGGCGGGGGCGCAGCACGGCGCGCGGCGCGGCGTCCGGAAACGCCGCCACGGGCGTGCCGCAGGCGATCGACTCCAGCATGACCAGCCCGAAGGTATCGGTGCGGCTGGGAAACACGAACACGTCAGCCGACCGGTAGTAGGGCGCCAGGGCCGAATGCGGCTGGCTGCCAAGAAAGACGGCGTCGGGATAGGTCTTGCGCAGCCGCGCTTCGTCGGGTCCGCCGCCCACCACCACCTTGGTGCCGGGCAGGTCCAGCGACAAAAAGGCGTCCAGGTTCTTTTCCTTGGCGGCGCGGCCAATGCTCAGAAAGATGGGCCGCTTGTAGGGCAGGGCGTCGCGCTCGCCCGGCTCGAAGTGCACGGTGTCCACCCCTCGCGCCCAGACCTGCAGCTGCCCCAGTCCGCGCTGCGCCAGCAGGTCGCGCACGGTGGGTGTCGGCACCAGCACCCGCTGCGACGGCTGGTGGAACCACTTCATGAACTTCCAGGTGATGCCCACCGGCACGCCCATGCGTGCTTTCAGATAGTCGGGAAACATGGTGTGAAAGCCGGTGGTAAAGCGCCAGCCGCGTTGCCTGGCCAGCCGGCGCGCGGCCAGCCCCAGGGGACCTTCGGTGGCGATGTGCAGCGAGTCGGGCAGGCGGCCATCCAGCACCCGCAGCACGTGCCGCATGGGCTCGATGCACAGGCGCACATCGGGCTCGGACGGCGCGGCGACCGTGCGGCTGCCCTGGGGGCTGACGATGATGACTTCGTGCCCCCACGCCGTCAGCGTCTTGACCATATAGGTCCACGTGTGGACCACACCGTTGACTTGGGGATGCCAGGCATCCGTGACGAGGACGATGCGCATGCGGGCGGCTACGAGGATGGGGTGCCGTCATTTGGCCTGCGCCCGATGACAGGGCCAAGACAGGCGCCCGAGCCTGCGCGTGCACACGGGCGAATTCGCTATCTCGTCGCGGCAGCGCGACGATAGAATAGGCGGGGTTCTCCGAGCTTGTTTCTTCCCTGCATTGGCTTGCGCCAATCCTGCATGCCTTCCTTCCCCCCTGTCGAAGCGGTCGTCCGTGCCGTCACCCTGCTGGAATGCCTGAACCGGCATCCGGTGTCCAGCATTGCACAGCTGCACTTCCAGACCGAAATTCCCAAGCCGTCGCTGGTCCGCCTGCTCCAGACCCTGGAAGGCATGGGCTACGTGCGCCGGGGCCCGAAAGCCGGCGGCTACATGCTGACGTCCAAGGTGCAACTGCTGGCCTGCGGGTACCACAGCCAGCCGCGCCTGGTTGAAGTGGTGGCGCCCTTGCTGGACGCCGTCACCGAAGCCATCAAGTGGCCCGCCGCGCTGGCCGTGCCCAGCAATGGCGCGGCGGTGATCTGCTACAGCACCATTCCGAATTCACCGCTGGCGCTGCTTCACAACAGCATCGACATGCGCCTGAGCCTGTTCACGCGCGCGCTGGGGCGGGCCTATCTGGCGTTCTGCGATGAGGACGAACGCGAAGCGCTCATTTCCATGGCCGACGTTGCCGACAACCCTGAAAATGCCGCGCTGCAGGACCGGCGGTCATTGGACGCGACGCTGGAATTGATCCGCCGGCAAGGCTACGCGCTGCGTGATCCCAAGGTGCGGCCGGTGTCCAAGACGCTGGCATTGCCGCTGTTCGACGGGCAGGGCGTGGTCGGCAGCATCGGCATTACGTGGTTCACGTCGACCATGAGTGACGAGGAAGGCGTGAAGCGGTACCTGGGCCTGCTGCAGGATGTGGCGGCCGAGGCCAAGGCGGCGTTGACGGCGCCGGGGCAGTCCGACGGCGCGTGATGGCCCGCGGCCGCCTCGGCGTGCGTCAGGCGGCGTAAGTCAGGGCGTTTGAGCGCCAGATGCGGTGCCAGGCGCGGCGTAGTCGCCCGAATTGGCCACCCACCCGTTCGCGATGAAGTCGGCGCGCGGCGGCGAAAACACATCGATCAGCAGATGCCTGCCCGGCCCCACGCCTTCGCTGGTGTGGATGATCTGCACCGGCACCACCATCAACGACGGCGACCCGAGCTTCTCGTGGCGGTCGTCCTGCCACGCATCCGCATCCGGTCCCCATTCCACCCGCAGGTGATGCTCGAAGTCGCCGGCCAGGGCCAGCGATCCCTGCTCGAACGACGTGTGCGAATGCGGGCTGAGCGCGTTCCGGTTGCGTGGGCCGTCGTACTCGACCCAATTGATCGACAGCGTGGCGCTCTGCAGCATTTTCAGACGGGGCTTGTCGGGCGATGCGGATACCTGGTCGATGGCCAGGATGCGAATCCGGTCGGCATCGCGAACGGGCCGGTAGGGTGGGCCGACGGGAGCGATGCGCGGATCCGGGTCGGCGTAGGCGTCTTCGTTCAGGGCGCCGGCGTTCTGGCCGGCGGCCAATGACGACAGCACGACACAGGTTGCCCCGGCAGCGAGCTGAAACTGCCAGCTTCCGGGCGGCAGCAGGCAAATGCTGCGCGGCGGCGCTTCGACATGTTGGCCTTCGCCAGCGATCGCCACGGGGGCGTCAAGCACCAGCACCATGGTCTCGAACGTCGAATCGATGTGTGTCTGATCGCTCTTTGTACCGGCACGAGTCCAGTTGACGGCGAAGTTCTGGCCGCGGCCGGTCCATTGCCCTATGCCGTTGGTGATGGCTGCAGTCGAAGCAGCCCCATTGAGGGTCGGGTCCAACAAGCTGGGTTGACGGACTGCATCGCGCGTTGATGGGGGCATGGTGGTCCTGGTCGGAAAATGGAAAAGGGTACGGATCAAATAAGGGCAAGAATCAGATGGGGGCAAGCATCAGATAGGGGCAAGCATCAGATGGGGGCGAGATCAGCCAAGCAGACGGATCGAAAAAACGTCAGCGAAGCGCGAAGCCGAACAGCCTCGCCGGGGTCTCACCCAATACTTTACGGCGGTCGGCGTCATCGGGCAGCCAGCGGTGCACGGCCTGCAGCAACGTGGCGTGATCGGTGCGCTGGGGGGCGTGCAGATAAGGCCAGTCCGATCCCCAGATGCAGCGGTCCAGCGTAAAGGCGTCGATCAGCGCATGGACATAGGGGTCGACGTCCTCGAAGGGAAACCCCTGCTTCGAAAACCGGAAGACACTGGCCAGCTTGATGAACGCCTCACCCTCGCGCCCCAGTTCAAGCAGGGCCTTGAAGCCGGGCTGGTCCAGGCCGGCGGACAGGTCGGGGCGGCCGCAATGATCGATCACGACAGGCACGCGCGCGCGGCGCAATACCGGCAACGCGTCGATCAGGGTGTCGCCTTCATAGTGCACCTGTGCGAACCAGCCCAGTTCGCGTGCGATGGCCAGCGAACGCTGTGCCTCGGGAACGAACAGCGACGGGCTGGCTGGAAAGTTCAGGTTGAACCGCAGGCCGACCACGCCTGCGTCCGCCATCTGGTGGAAATCGGCGTCGGGTGTGTCATGAGCAATGACCGCCACGCCTTTGAAGCGCCCCTTGAAGCGCATCAACGTGCTAGTCAGGCAAGTGTTGTCGGTGCCGTATCCGCCCAGCGGATTGATCAGGACACCATGGCTGAAACCGTGCGCGTCCAGCACGCAGGCAAACTGATCGGCGGTGCCGATTTCATTCGGCAGCAGATCAAAGCCACTGCTGTGATGCAGAGGGTGGCGCGCCAGGTCGTAGACGTGCGCATGGCAGTCGATCCGCCATGTCGTTGCGGACGTCAACGATCCGCCGGGCGGTGCGGACAGGGGCAAGGATTGCATCAGGCAGGGCCTCCTTCAGGTCGTGATGGCGGACATCAACGTGCCGAATCGCGCCGTCTCGTCGGCAAGCACGCGTGCCAGCGAGTCTGCGGGCATGAGATTGACCCGGGTCCGGACCCCTGCCATCGCCTTCGTATAGGACGGGTCACTGGCTGCGTCCTGGAACGCCCGTGCCAGCGTCGCCACCACGTCGGGCGGGGTGCCCCTGGGCGCATACACGGCGAAATGCGTCGAGACATCCAGATCGATGCCGGCCTCGGCCAGCGACGGAATATCCGGCGCCAACGGAAAGCGGTCTTTGCCGACCAGGGCGATCCCGTGAATGGCGTTTGCCTCGATCTGCGGCATGAGCGTGCTGGGCGCGCCGATCACCGCTTCGATATGTCCGCCCAGCAAACCCTGGATGGCGGTGGCAATGCCCGAATACGGAATGTGCGTGACGCTGCTGCCCAGCATGCGGGCCAGCGCTTCCATGCCCAGATGCGGCGACGTGCTGATGCCGGGGGATCCATAGGTCAAGGCGCCCGGCTTCTGCCTGATGAAGTCGATCAGGGCAGGCAGGGTGGTGATTGCCGATCCCTTGCGGGTGGCAATGATGTACGGCACGGTCACAAGGTTGATGATCGGAACGAAGTCCGCAAGCACGGGTGCGGCGGGCTGCACCCTGGGCGCAATCGACATCAACCCCGACCCGCAGAACAGCAGCGTGTAGCCGTCGGCTGTGCTGCGCTTGACGCGCGACGCACCCACCGTGCCGCCTGCGCCATTGACCGATTCGATCACGAGCCGGATGCCATGCGCCTGTTCAAGCGCCGGCTGCAAGGGCCGCAGATAGGTATCGGCGCCGCCCACCGCGTAGGGCACGATCGCCAGCACGGGCCGCGCGGGATACGCGTCGGCCGACTGCGCCGCGCGCCACGTCAGGGGCAGGGCGGAGCACGCGGCGGCGATCGCAAAAGTTCGTCGTTTCATGGCGCCTATCCTTGGCGGTCAGTTGAGGGTGAGATGGCCTGTGTCGACCACCCGCTTCCATCGTTCGAATTCGACGCGCGTCATGTCGCGATAGTCGGCTGGCGTGGACGTCAGGGCGGTTCCGCCAATCTTGGCCATTTCGGCCTGCATCTCGGGTCGGGCGACTGCGCGGCGGACGGCATCCACGATGCGGCTCTGCACGCCGGAAGGAATGCCCTTGGGCCCGACGATGCCGTAGTTCGCGTCCATCAGAACGCCAGGCAAGCCGAGCTCTCGGGTGGTGGCCACGTCCGGCAGGCTGGGCACACGGCGGTCGCTGACCACGGCCAGGATCTTGAGCCGGCCGCTGGCGGCCAGCGGAATCACGGGCAGCAGATCGACCATCATCATCTGTATATCGCCCGCCATGAGCGCGGCCAAGGCAGGGGCCGCGCCCTTGTACGGTACGTGCACCAGGTCTACCTTGGCTTCCTGTTTGAACAGTTCCGCGCCCAGGTGCGGCGTGGTGCCCGCGCCGGCCGATCCGTAGTTCATCGTGCCGGGGCGTTGCCGGGCCTGCGCGATCAGGGCGGCAAGGCTGTCGATGCCCGACTGGCTGCGCACGACAATGACCGACGGCGTGCGGGCGGCCAGTGTCAGGTAGGCAATGTCATCCGGTGCATACGGCAGCTTCATCAGGTTGGGCATGCCCGCGATCGGACCGGGGGCGACCAGCGCAAGCGTGTAGCCATCGGGTGGGGCCTGAAGGGCCTGCGCAAGGCCGATCGTCCCGCCCGCGCCCGCACGGTTGTCGACGACAACGGGTTGGCCCAACGCTTCACCCGCGAACCGCGCCACCAGCCGCCCGATGATGTCGGTCGGCCCGCCTGGCGCATACGGAACGATCAGCCGCACTGGCCGGGTCGGCCAGGCGTCGGGCGCGGCGCTTGCGGCGGTCGCAGGCAGGCCGGTCAGCGCAAGCAGTGCAAGGCCGGCCAGACCGATGCGGCCTGCAAGGCCCGCGTTGGCCACAAGGCCCACGCACGACACCCGCGTAGCCTTGCCCCACGTCATGATGGCAGCACCTGCTGAAGCACCTCGTGCAATACCGACGCATCGATCAGGGGCGCCAGTTGCGCGTGCGTGCGCGGTGCGCGGCCGGTTTCCTTCGCCACCCACACCTCTTCATCGACCATCGTGTCGAGCAGGTTCGACAGCAAGGTGCCTGGATAGGTGTTGTGCGGCCAGGCCCGTTCGACGGACGGCAGATCAAGGCGGGCAGCTTGCGCCACCAGCTTGATCGCCTCGCCGGGATCGCGCCGGATCTGCTCCGACGCAATCATCAGGGACCGTACCAGCGACACGATCTTGGGACGCAGGACGGGATCGGCCAGATTGCCGCGCGTGCTGTACAGACTGAACTGCTCGCGATAGGCGGCCGCATCGAAGAAAGAGACGGCGTTGGCGCCCAATGCGTCGGCGCAGCGCTGCATTTCGGGTTCCCAGATGGTGACCGCGTCGATCTGGCCACTGAGCAAGGCATCCTTCATCATCGCCAGCGGGCGGGCGGTGCCCGAGACGAAGGGCTCGATGCGCACCTCGTTGTCATTGACGCCCACGCTGTTCAGCATGCGGTGCAGGTAGTACGCCGACGACGTCCTGGGCATGGTGCCGATGCGTTTGCCGCGCAGGTCCGCCAGCGACGCGATGCCGGCCGACCGGCGCGCGATGATGCGGTAGACGCCTTCCGAAATCGTGAAAATGATGCGCAGGTCGGGGTTCTCGATGGAATACCGCAAGCCTTGCGTTTCGGAGTTGGTGGCGACATGGGAACGTCCTGTCGCCTTGAGGTTGGGCAGGTCGCCTTGCTTGTCGAACAGGCTCAGGATGCCACCCTGCGCGATCTCGATCCGGCCGGCTTCGCGCGTCGCGCCAGCAAGCAGCACCGGCGCAAATTCCAGCGTGTCGAGATTGCCAAAGACTTTCAGTGGCGCCGGATCGGCGGCCGCACCCGCCGAGGACGGGTCGGCCGTGGCAGGCACGGCGCACCCACTGAACAGCGTGCCTAGGCCCAGGACGGCGCCCAGGCCCAGGACCTCACGGCGGCCGGGAACGGGGTGCAAAGGAGGGGTCTGCATGGGCGTCTTCATTCCATGATGGTGGCGGCAATGGGCTCGACGATCGGACGCCATTTGTCCGTTTCGGTGCGCATCAGTGTCTTCAAGGCGTCGGGCGTGCCGCCGATGGCGCGCATGGCGTAGACGTCCAGCTGCTTGCGGCCTTCGGGGCTGGCCAGGAACGCGTTGGTGGCCGCATTGACCTTCTGCACGATGTCGGCGGGCAGGCCCTTGGGCCCGGCCAGGCCGTACCACCCGGTTGCGTTGACATCGATGCCCAGTTCCTTGAGCGTCGGCACATTGGGCAGGCTGGACGAGCGCTGCGGGCCCAGCACCGCCAGGGGCTTGAGCTTGCCGGCCGTGATGTGCTGAAGGTAGGTCGGGACCAGATCGAAGCTGAGATTCACAACCCCGGCCAGCAGGTCATTGAGTGCGCCCGCCGATCCCTTGTAGGGAACGTGTACCAGCGACGTGCCGGTGGCCCGTTGCAAGAGCATGGCAGCCAGATGCCCCATCGATCCATTGCCACCGGTCGAGTAGGCCACCTTGCCCGGATTCGCGCGCAAGTAATCGAGCAATTGCTTCACGTCATTAGGCGGAAACGACGGGTGCGCCGCCAGCAGCAGCGGCACGTCGGCCAGCAACGAAATCGGCGTGAAGTCGGTCAGCGGGTCGAAGGGCGTGGTGCGATACAGCAGCTTGTTGATCGACAACGGACCGGTCGTCGAAAAGAACAGGGTGTAGCCGTCCGGCGCGGCGGTCGTGACGGCGGTGGCCCCCAGGTTGCCGTTGGCGCCGCCCCGGTTTTCGACAATGAACGGCTGGCCGAAGGTGTCGTGCAGTTTCTGCGCCAGCAGGCGCGCCAGCGCGTCGGTGGATCCGCCAGCGGCAAAGGGGACAACCAGCCTGACACGCTGCGTCGGCCAGGCCGATGCGGCCGCGCGCGCGCCGGCAGGGAACAGTCCGCCAGCGCCTGCCGCCGCGCCTGCCGCGAGCCACTGCAGCGCTTTGCGCCGGCCGGGATTGTCTGTGCGATCAAGGGTCATGCGCCTTGTCTCCTAGTCTTGTTCTTGGTTTGTTGATTCGATGGTAATGAGCGATCGAAGCATTCGTGCGCGACGCGACGCGGGATTTCGCTCAACGAAAACCCGGTCGTGCCCGATCAGAAGAAATGCGTGATGCCCAGGTCGATGACACGCGACGCGCCATTGAGCGCCACGCCGGTGTAGGCGCCGCCGCCGTCCGACGCGCCGTAGTTCGATGCATGCCGGTTCTTGAGGCGGGTCAGGCCGCCGTACAGCGTGGTGCGTTTGGACAAGGTGTGCCGATAGACAACGCTCCAGATGTCGGCGTCAAAGTTGGATACCGTCCGGTCGTCATACCGCTTGTAGGACCCCGACACGGTATCGGCGCCCAGGTTGACGGTGCCGCCGACCATGTAGCTGTTGAACCGCCGGCTCCAGATGCTCGATGCGCTGGCGGGTGCGGCGGCGCTGCGGGTGCCTTCCCATCCGCCGAACTGGCCCGAAGCCGCAAGCGAGAACGTGCCGAAGTCGTAGCGCGCGGCAATCGTGGTGGCGCGGTCGTCGCCGGTGTCGGCGGCGTTGCCCACCTTGGCGTAGGTCATGCCCGCCAGCAGTTTTTCACTGCGATAGGTGACGCCCAGGCCCTTGGTGTCACCCCCGCGGGAAGGCAGTGGGGCGACCTGTTCGCCGGGCGCAAAAAGCACCCGTGCGTTGAAGCCGGCGTAGGTGGGGCTTTGGTAGCTGATGGTGTTGTCGGTCCGGCCACCGGCCGTGCCGGGCGAGCCGGACCACAGCGTGGCGATGACCGAGCCGATGCCCAGCCGCATGGGGTCGATGGCGGTCAGCAGATCGAAGGCGGGTGCGTACGCGCGGCCGGCTTCGATCGCGCCGAATTTGCCGCTCAGGCCGACGATGGCCTTGCGACCGAACAGGCGGCCGTTCTGCGCCAGCACGCCCGTGTCGATCCCGAACCCGCTTTCAAGCTGGAAGTAGGCCTTGTAGCCGTCGCCCAGATCTTCGCTTCCGCGCAAGCCAAAGCGTGAGCCGAAACTGCAGCCTCCGCCATTGACCTGGAAATTCGAACCCGCATTGCCGTTGTGCAGGGCAAGGCAGGCGTCGGCGACGCCGTACAGGGTCAGGCTGGCGGTCGACGGTGCGGTCTGTGCCTGGGCGGCCGGCGCCACCAGCATCGCAGCCGTGGCAAGCAGGCCCCACCGGGTGCGGGCGGTGTGCTGAGTCATCGTGTCTCCTCTCGTTCGTGACTTCTTGTGGTCGTGGCTTCTTTGTGAAGGCGAGCGGAGTCTAGGAGGGCGGCGCACACGGCGCAACGGATCGTTTTGCGCTTTCCGAGTGCCGGAATGTTCTGTTGCTGCAGACGAAAAAAAGCCCCACGGCGTGGGGCTTTTCGGTGCAGGGCAAGGCGGCGAAACGTCAGCCGCCGGCACGCACGAAGGGGGCACGCATCTCGACAATGTCGCCCACCGTGGCGTACTGGAAACCGCCCAGCCGGGTCAGCGGGCGCGCCTTGACGGTATCGAAGCGGCCATCTGCATCCACACAGTCTTCGCGCAAATGCAGACCGACCACGCGGCCGAAAATGACGGTGCTTGGCGTCTCGCCCGGGTAGTCGGGTGCGATGTCCACCCGCTGGATCATCCGGCATTCCAGGCTGGCCGGCGATGCGGCCACCCTGGGCGGCCTGACATGCGTGGAAGCTGCCTTTTCAAGCGCGGCATGCTCGAATTCATCGGTGCCATGGGGCAGCGGCATCGAGGTCAGGTTCATGGCCTCGCGCAAGTCCCACGACACCAGGTTCACGACGAACTCGCCGATCGCGATCACGTTGGCGATGGTGTCTTTCTGTTCGCGATCTTCTGGGGTGTTGCACGCGAACATGACCACGGGCGGCGCGGTCGACACCAAGTTGAATTGCGAGAACGGCGCGAGGTTGACGCGGCCGTCCAGGGCCATGGTGCTGATCCAGCCAATCGGGCGGGGCGCCACGATCGCATTGAAGATCGAGCGCTTGAAGCCGGGGTAGGTCAGGGGGTCGATGAACATGGGTGGCAGGAAGATCGAGGGCAGGGGTGGGAAATCCGTATCGGCAGGGGTCAGCCCGTGGTCGGCGTCTCATCGCGAAACTGGGGAAAGACGCGGCGCGATTCGTAGCGCCACGATCCATCCGCCTGTTTGACGACAAGCTCTTCGACCAGCGCCAGCATGATTGCCGGCCGCGAAGGCAGGACCGGCACGCCATCGGCAGCGTACAGATTCAGAATGTACTGGCAACGCACGCGGGTGTCGGTATCGGGCTCGATGCGAAAGTTCTGGACCACGTGCAGCGACACCCGCGCGCCGCGGTCGCGCCGCCGTTCATAGAACGCTTCGATGGCCGCGCGGCCCCGGTATTCGCGCACGCTCGACGCAAACACGGCGTCCTCAACATAGTAGCTGGCGGCCTTGCCACCGCCGGCAATGTCGACCTCGTGCCAGAAGTCGATGGTCAGGACTTCAAGTTCATAGCGCAGCAAAAGCAGTTCAGTCTTGGTCATGGCGGGGCCGGAAGAAAAGGTTGGGCGTATCGAAGGCAATGCGGTGGCGGGTGACGGGATCCGGCACCCAGGTGCTCAGGTCGTTCAGGACTTGCGTGTACGTGACTTGTGTTTCGAAGGCAGCAAACGGCCAGTCGCTGCCCCACATCAGGCGTTCGGGCCCCGCGTGTTCGAGCAGGGTGCTGGCTGCTTGCAGGACAAGGGCATCCGATCCAAGACGAAACGCCGAGGACAGCTTGACCCAGGTGCGCCCGCCGGCAATGGACCGCAGCAGGCGCTGGAAGCCTTCGCCGCCGATGCCGTCCTCCAGGTCCGGACGACCGAAATGATCGACCACGACATTGACGCCGGCCGCTTCCAGTCCAGGCAGATAGTCGGGAAGACGGCGCGCGTCGTCATGCAACTGCACGTGCCAGCCAAGGTCGGCGATATGGCGCAGCAGGGCGCGGTATTCCGTTGACGCAAAGTCCGGCACACGCGCCACGTTGCGCAACTGGAAGCGCACACCGACAGCGCCGCGGCGCGCCATGTCCTGGAGGACCTCCAGCGGACAATCGGGCGCAACGATGACCGTGGTCCGCAGGCGCGGCGAGCGATCGCACGCTGCCAGGGGGTAGTCGTTGTTGGTGCCCGAAATGCTTGCGCCGGCAAGGATGCCCGACTCGACGCCGTGTTCATCCAGCGTGCGCAGAAACAGCGGCGGATCGGCTTCGGCAGCGGGCGTGTGCCATGCGCCTTCAGCCAGCGGCATCGTCATGCTGAAGACGTGGGCGTGCGTGTCGATGATCCGCAGCGCGGGTGCTGGCGGGGTCATGCGTTCGTCTCCATGCGTGCAGTGTCCTGTGGTCAAGTTCCAGCCGCGATCTTACGGAGCGCCGTCCGGATTGCGCGAGCGGCGATGGGGGATTTCGCTGAGCGAAAACGCGTCGCACGATAGAAAGGCCGCGTGATGGGCGTTCCTATACTGGAAAAAAAGGAGACCGCCGTATGCGCTCGACATCATGCGAAACCACCGCCGTCAGGTCCGTCGTTCGCGCGATCGATCTGTTGCGGACCTTGAACCAGCGATCGATCTCCACCATCGACATGCTGCATTGCCAGACCCGCCTGCCCAAGGCGACCATCATGCGGATGATGCGCACGCTGGAAGAATGTGGGCTGGTCAAACATGCCCCGCAACACGGCGCCTATTACCTGACGTCGGGTGTGCTGGCGCTCAGCCACGGCTATCACAGCGAGCCGCTGGTGGTCGAGGCGGCCACGCCCTGCATGGATGAACTGACCCGGCGCATCAAGTGGCCGGTGGCGGTGGCGATGCTCGATGAACTGTCAATGGTCGTGCGATACAGCACCATTCCGCTGTCACCGTTGGCGCTGCGGCATTCGACACTCAATGTGTGTTTGAGCCTGGCCAGCCGCGCGATCGGCCGCGCCTATCTGGCCCACTGTTCGGTCGAACAGCAGGACGCGCTGATCACCGCGCTGGCATCGTCCGACCGTGACGAAGATGCGTTGGCCAAAGATGGCGTGGCGATCCGGGACGTGCTGGACGACGTGCGGGCCAAAGGCTTTGCGACCCGCGACACGCGGTTCTGGCCCGCGACCAATACGCTTGCGGTGCCGGTGTTCGATCGGCACGGCGTCGCCTGTGCGGTCGGCATGACCTACTTCGCATCGACCATGACCCCGGCGCAAGCCATCACCCGCCATCTTGACGACCTGCAGGCGACGGCGGCCGACATCGGCGCGCGCCTGCAGGCCATGCAGGCCGGCACGGCACGGTCCGCGATCTGAACCTGCTCACAGGAATATCTTATGAATGACACCCGCAACGATCCGGCCCGCTTCCAGCCTTTCATCGAGATGATTGCCGCTCATGCAGCAGCCATGCCGGCGAATGTGGCTTTCAGGATGGAAGACAACACGTTGACGTGGCAGACGCTGTTCGACCGGGTGCGCAGCGTGGCCCGCGCACTCGTTGCAAATGGCGTGCAGCCCGGCGATCGCGTCGCCTTGCTGGGCCCGCCGTCGCTGGCGTATGTGGAGTGCCTGTTCGGCATCGTGACGGCGCGGGCCTGCGTGGTGCCGCTGCCGGCGTCGGCCAGCGCCGACACGCTGGCGACGATGCTGGCGGACTGCGATGCCCGAATGCTGTTCGGGGATCCGGCCGTAGGGGACCTGCTGTTGACGAGTGCGCCTGGCGCGGCGTCAACGCGATGCACCACCGTCAGGTTCGGCGACGAAGGCGCGCAGGCTGCCGAGTACGCGGCCTGGCGCGATCGGCCGACGCACGATCTGCCGCTGCCTGCTCCGCAGGCCGACGATGCCTTCAACATCATCTACAGCTCGGGCACGACCGGCACGCCCAAAGGCATCGTGCACCTGCATGGCATGCGCCAGCGCCAGGCGCAGCGCAATGGCTTCGGTTTCGGGCCGCACAGCCGGGCGCTGCTATCGACGCCCATGTATTCGAATACGACGCTGACGCCGCTCCTCGGGTCATTGGCCCATGGCGGGGAATGCATCCTGATGCGCAAGTTCGACGCGGCGCACTTTCTTGCCCTGGCCAGCCGCCTGAACGCCACGCACACCATGCTGGTGCCGATCCAGTACAAGCGGCTGCTGGCCCATCCGGACTTCGCCACGTCCGACCTGTCGGCGTTTGAATTGAGCCAGTCCACGGGCGCGCCGATGGACCCGGGGCTCAAGCGCGACATCCTGGATCGTTGGCCGGGCCGCTTTCTTGAAGTCTATGGAATGACCGAAGGCGGCGTGTCGTGCTTCCTGGACGGCCGCGCCTATCCCGACAAGCTGCGTACCGTGGGGGTGCCGGTGCACGACACGGACATCCTTCTGATCGATGAAGCCGGCCAGCGCATTCATGGCAATGCCAGGGACACCACCGACCCCGTGGTGGGCGAAATCGTCGGCCGTTCTCCGTTCATGATGGCGGGCTATCACCAGCGCCCCGATGCCACGGCGGAGATCCGCTGGTTCGACGAAGACGGGCGCATGTTCCATCGCACCGGCGACATTGGGCATATCGATGCCGACGGATTCGTGACGCTGCTGGACCGCAGCAAGGACGTCATCATCTCGGGCGGCAACAATATCTATGCCGCGGATCTTGAAGCGGTGCTGGCCCGCCATGAGGACGTGCAGGACTGCGCGGTGATCGGCGTGCCGAGCGTGCAATGGGACGAGACGCCGCTGGCACTGGTGGTGTTGCGCCCCGGTGCGCGCATCGATGGAGAAACGTTGCGTGACTGGGTCAACGCCAGACTGGGCAAGACGCAGCGGGTGTCGATCGTGGAGTTTCGCAACGATCTGGCGCGCTCCGAACTCGGCAAGCTGTCCAAGAAAGCGTTGCGTGCGCCGTATTGGGCCAAGGCCAGCGCATGATCAACAAGGACACGCCGCGCCGCGTGTGCGTGATCACCGGTTCATCGACCGGCATCGGCGCGGCTACGGCGCTGCACTTCGCGCGGCAGGGTCATGATGTTGTCATCAACTATGCCCGCAAGCGTGACGCCGCGGACGCCGTGGCGGCGCAGTGCCGGGCAGACGGTGCGCAGGTGTTGGTGATCCGCGCAGACGTGTCCGACGACGTGCAGTGCCGCGCGCTGGCGGACGAAGTCGGCCAGCATTGGGGTCGTGTCCATACCCTGGTCAACAACGCGGGCACGTCGGCCGGGGTGGTCGATCCGAAAGACCTGGACGCCTTGTCGGCCGACGACTTCCATGCGATTCATGCGGTCAATGTCGTGGGTGCGTTCCAGATGTCGCGCGCACTGCTGCCCCTGATGCGGGGCCATGCCGGCGCCAGCATGGTGAACGTGTCGTCGATGGCGTCCATCATGGGGACCGGGTCGTCCATTGCCTATGCCGTTTCCAAAGGCGCGCTCAACACCCTGACCCTGTCGCTGGCCCGGTCACTGGCGCCCGACGTGCGTGTGAATGCGGTCCTGCCGGGGCTGGTGGATAGTGACTGGTTGACGGGCAGCCTGCCGCCCGAACAACTGGCGGCGCGTCGGTCACGCTATACCGCGCGTGCCTTGCTGAACGAGACGATTACCCCGGACGACGTGGCACGGACGATCCATTGGCTGGCCGTCGATGCAATCAAAATGACAGGGCAATTGATCCAGCTGGACGCGGGATTCAGGCTGGGATGAGGAGGCGGTCAGTGGCGCCCGCCACGGACCCGACCGACGCGGTTTCTTGCTGAAGCGCGGCGTTTCGTAGCAAGTCAGCCGCGCCGCCGAGGATAGCCCTGCGCGCGGATTCTTTCCCACACTGCCTGCTTTTCCTCGTCGGTCATGAACACCCAGTTCGAGACTTCCATGGCCGTCCTTCCGCACCCTCGGCAGATGTCATCGAAGAGGGTCGAACACACGGCCACGCACGGAGAGTCCGTGGCCGTGAAGGAAGCGGAGCTGACCGTTTTTGTGTAGCCGTTGTCGTTGGAAGCCATGGAATCCGGAAAGGGTGACGCTTAGCGGCCGGCGGCGGCGCGCAGCGCGGCAGCCTTGTCGGTCGCTTCCCAGCTGAACTCGGGTTCCGACCGGCCAAAGTGACCATAGGCAGCCGACTTGGTGTAGATCGGGCGCAGCAGGTCCAGCATGGCGACGATGCCCTTGGGACGCAGATCGAAGTGTTCCTGAACGAGGGCCACGATCTGGTCATCGGGGATCACGCCGGTGCCGTTGGTGTCGACAGTGATGTTGATCGGGGCGGCCACGCCGATGGCGTAGCTGACCTGGATCTGGCATTGCGTGGCCAGGCCGGCCGCGACCACGTTCTTGGCCACGTAGCGCGCGGCGTAGGCGGCCGAACGATCAACCTTGGACGGATCCTTGCCCGAGAACGCGCCGCCACCGTGCGGGCATGCGCCGCCGTAGGTGTCGACGATGATCTTGCGGCCGGTCAGGCCAGCGTCGCCTTGCGGACCGCCGATCACGAAACGCCCGGTCGGGTTGACCAGGTACTTGGTGTTCGCGGTCAGCATGCCGTCGGGGAAGCTTTTCTTGATGATCTCTTCGATCACGGCTTCGCGGATGGTTTCCTGCGAGACTTCCGGCGCGTGCTGGGTCGAGAGCACCACGGTATGCACTTCAACCGGCTTGCCATCGACATACCGGAAGGTGACCTGCGACTTGGCGTCCGGACGCAGCCACGACAGGCGGCCGTCTTTGCGCAGTTCGCTCTGGCGCTGCACCAGGCGGTGCGCGTACCAGATCGGTGCGGGCATCAGGTCGGGGGTTTCGGAGCAGGCAAAACCGAACATCAGGCCCTGGTCGCCGGCGCCCTGGTTCAGGTAGTCGTCGGACGCGCGGTCCACGCCTTGGGCGATGTCGGGGGACTGCTTGTCATAGGCCACCAGCACGGCGCAGCCCTTGTAGTCGATGCCGTAGTCAGTATTGTCGTAGCCGATGCGCTTGATGGTGTCGCGCGCGACCTGGATGTAGTCGACATTGGCGCGGCTGGTGATCTCGCCCGCCAGCACCACCAGGCCGGTGTTGCACAGCGTTTCGGCGGCGACCCGCGACGTGGGGTCCTGTTCCAGCAACGCGTCCAGGATCGCATCGGAGATCTGGTCGGCGACCTTGTCCGGATGCCCTTCGGAAACGGATTCAGAGGTGAAGAGGTAGTCTTTGTTGGCCACTCGATGGTCCTTTTATCAACTTGCCGGGAGTCTGCAACCGGCCCGGCATATCGGTTATGCGGCGCGTTGCACGGCAGGGTCAAGACCTTGTACGAGCAGCGACGCTTTAGCGGAATGTGGCGGTCGCGCATGCGCAAACGCCCGATCGCCCCGCAAGTTGTCGTGTTAACTCGGCGATCACCGTCATTTTAGGGGAAAATCGAGGATTGGGCCGCAGTGGCCCTACCGTCCTGTCGGTCTTGTCGGGCCGGCATGGCACCCGTTTTCTTCAATTCGAGTCCGATGCTTACATTTTATCGACTGCTGGCCTGGCTGCCGCTTTCCTGGCTCCATTTCCTGGGCCGCCGCCTGGGCCTCCTGGTGTATCGGCTGTCGCCGACCTATGCTTCGCGCCTGCGGGAGAACGCCGCACTGGCAGGCTTCACCGGCGAAACGTTCGCCCGTGCATCGGCCGCGTCGGCGGGTGAAGGCGCCCTGGAAGTCCCGAAGTGCTGGTTCCGGCCTGACGAATCGCTGGCCAAAGTGCAGGCCGAGGGCTGGGATGACGTGGCGGCCGCCATTGCCGAAGGCAAGGGCATCCTGTTCATGACGCCGCACGTCGGGTGCTTCGAGATCGCCGCGCGCTACTACGCGCACCGCGGCGGCCCGCTGACGGTGCTGTATCGCCCGCCGCGCAAGCAATGGCTGTCCACCCTGGTGGAAGCCGGACGCAAGGGCCCGAACCTGGACACCGCGCCGGCCAACCTGCAAGGAGTGCGACGATTGGTAAGGGCGTTGCGCAAGGGCGACGCGATCGGCATCCTGCCCGACCAGGTCCCCGGCAATGGCGAAGGGGTATGGGCGCCGTTTTTCGGACGCGATGCGTTTTCGATGGTGCTGCCAGGCCGCCTGGCTACCCAGACCGGCGCTGCGGTGGTGCTGGCGGCGGGTGAACGCCTCAAGGGCGGCAAGGGCTGGCGCGTGCACTTCGTGCGGCTGCCCGGCCCGGTTCCGGAAGGCACCGAAGCGCAGGCGGCCTGGGTCAACGCCGCCATGGAACGCATCATCCGCCGCGTGCCCGAACAATATCTGTGGGGCTACAACCGGTACAAGAAGCCCCGCGCCGCGGAAGCGGCCGAGGCGCCGGTGGACGGGCAATAGCGCCTGCCCGGAACGCCCCTTACCCCAGCCGCCGCAGCACCGCTTCGATCGCCACCGTGTC
Source organism: Pigmentiphaga litoralis (assembly GCF_013408655.1). Classification (NCBI taxonomy): domain Bacteria; kingdom Pseudomonadati; phylum Pseudomonadota; class Betaproteobacteria; order Burkholderiales; family Alcaligenaceae; genus Pigmentiphaga; species Pigmentiphaga litoralis. Next base: position 3,517,117 of record NZ_JACCBP010000001.1, on the reverse strand, counting down.
GTAGGGCTTGCGCAGCACCTGGAAGCCGGCGGGCAGGGTGTCGGGTTCGGTGCCGGTGGCAAAGACGATTCCCAGGCCGGGTGATGCCTCCTTGGCCGCGCGGGCCAATGATTCGCCCGACTCGCCGGGTAGGCCCAGGTCGGTGATCAGCACGTCGATCGGCTCGCGGCCCAGGGTGGCCAGCGCGTCGGGGGCGTTGCCTGCAACGAACACCGTGTGCCCCAATTCCTGCAGCAGTTCGCGTGTGTTCTCGCGGATCAACGCGTCGTCTTCCACGAACAGGATGCGGCGCGTGTGGGCGGCCGGCTGGGCCTCCCGTGTTGCTGCCGCCGGGCCGGTGCCGCCGGCGGTGCCCGGAAGTCCGGCGCCGCGTTTACCCTCCGCGGCCAGGACCTGGCGGATCTTTCGGGCCAGTGCCTCGCGCGTGTAGGGCTTGCTCAGAAGGTCCACGCCGGCATCGAGCCGGCCGCCATGCACGATGGAATTTTCGGTGTAGCCCGACGTGAACAGCACGGCCAGGCCGGGCACGCGTTCGCGTGCACGGCGAGCCAGTTCGGGGCTGCGCAGCGGGCCGGGCATGACGACGTCGGTAAACAGCAGGTCGATGGCCATGCCGCTGTCGACGATGGCCAGTGCGCTGGCCGCGTCCGACGCTTTCAAGACGCGGTAGCCCAGTTCGGACAAGGTTTCGACCACGGTGGCGCGGACCTGGTCGTCGTCTTCGGCCACCAGGATGGTTTCGCGGTCGCCTTCGACCGTGGCGGTTTCCAGCACCACGCCCGTCTCCTCGGCGTCGTGCGACCGGGGCATGTACAGCTTCACGGTGGTGCCCATGCCGGGCTCGCTGTAGATCTTGATGTGGCCGCCCGATTGCTTCACGAAGCCGTAGACCATCGACAGGCCAAGCCCGGTGCCCTTGCCTTCGGGCTTGGTTGAAAAGAACGGTTCGTAGGCCTGCGCAAGCACCTCGGGCGTCATGCCGCAGCCGGTGTCCGTCACGGCCAGCATCACGTATTGGCCGGGCGTGACTTCCACATGCTGCCGCGCATAGGCATCGTCCAGGAAGGCGTTGCCCGCTTCCAGGGTAAGTTTGCCCGTGCCGTCCATCGCGTCGCGCGCGTTGATGGCCAGGTTCAGGATGGCGTTTTCCACCTGCGTCGGATCGACCAGCGTGTTCCACAGGCCACCCGACACCAGGGTTTCGATCTCGACGGCTTCACCCAGGCTGCGGCGCAGCATGTCTTCCATGCCGCCGATCAGCCGGCCGATCCTGATGGTCTTGGGTTCAAGCGGCTGGCGCCGGCCAAAGGCCAGCAGCTGGCTGGCCAGCTTGGCGCCGCGCTGCACGCCGCCCAGCGCGTTGGCCAGACGGCGTTCGGCGCGGCCGTTGCCGGCCACGTCGGTGGCCAGCAATTGCAGGTTGCCCGATATCACCTGCAGCAGGTTGTTGAAGTCATGCGCGACGCCGCCCGTCAGCTTGCCGATCGTCTCCATCTTTTGCGACTGCTGCAGCGCGAGTTCGGTGCGGCGCAGGGCATCGGCGGCTTCGCGATCGGCGGTGATGTCGCGGCCCACGGCGTGAATGAACCGCGCGTCGGGCACGGCCGTCCACGACAGCACGACATAGTGGCCGTCGCGGCAGCGGTAGCGATTGACGAACTTGTAGGTGCGCTTGCCGGCGCTCAGGTCTCCCACTTCGGCCAGGGTCTCGATCCGGTCGTCGGGGTGTATCAGGTCCATGAAAGACCGTCCGACCAGCGCACTGGGTTCCCAGCCCAGCAGTTCGGTCCATGCCGGATTGATGGCGACGATGTTGGCGTCGAAGTCGGCCACCAGCATCACGTCGGTGGACAGCCGCCACATGCGGTCGCGGTCGGCATGGCTTTCGGCGACCTGTTGTTCAAGCGTCTTGTTCAGGCGTTCCAGCGCACGCGCGGCCGACTTCTGGTCTTCGATATCGGTATTGCTGCCCACCCACCGCACGATGTCGCCCGCTGCATCGCGGATCGGCAAGGCCCGCGACAGATGCCAGCGGTAGATGCCGTCGGCCCGGCGGATCCGGAATTCGCATTCGTAGGTGCCGCCCGTATCGATCGCGCGTTGCCAGCGGTTCAGCGCGTGGGGCACATCGTCGGGGTGCAGCGTGGCCTGCCAGGCAGTGCCATCCAGCCTGCCGGCCGGCTGGCCGCTGTAGCCATAGACCTTGTCGTTGAACCAGTCCAGCGCGCCGCGGCTGTCGGCGGACCACACCTGATTCGGCATGGCCTGCGCAAAGGTACGGAACTTGGCTTCGCTTTCGACCACGGCGCTTTCGGCCAGCAGGCGGTCCGTCACGTCGGTGCCCTGGATGAAGATGCCGATCACATCGCCGTCTTCACTGCGTACGGGCTGATAGACGAAGTCCACGTGACGCAGTTCGGGTGCGGTCCCCGGTGTGCGAGTCAGGTGCATCGGTTGCGCAAAGCCGGCGTGCGATCGGCCCAGGGCATAGACCTGATCCAGCCGTTCGAAAAAATCCTGGCCGGCCAGTTCGGGCAGGCAATCGCGCACGCTGCAGCCGATCAATTCCCGTTGGCCCACCAGCGACAGGAAGGCGGCGTTGGCCATGTCGATGGTGTGGTCGGGTCCGGTCACCATGGCCATGAACCCCGGCGCCTGTTCGAACAGGCGCCGCAGACGTTCGCGTTCGCCGCTCAGCCAGCGTTCCGCGCGTACCTTGGCCGTCGTCTCGACCACGATGGCGATCACCCCTACCGGTACGCCGTCGGGCCCCGGAATCGGCGAATAGTCCAGGTTCATCCAGACCGGTTCGCCAATGCCATTGCGATACAGCGTCAGTTCCTGATCCTCGTATCGCAGCGTCTTGCCGGCCAGGCCGACCTTCATGACGTTGTCATTGAAGTCAGCAATTTCCGCCCAGCCTTCCCGCACGTTCGACCCGAGCAGTTCCGGATGGCGGCCCCCCGCGAATACCGAATAGGCGTCGTTATAGAGCATGACGCCTTCGTCGCCCCACAAGGTGACGATGGGCAGCGGCGCGCGCAGGATCAGTGCAAGGGTGGTGGTGAGCGTGCTGGACCAGGTATCAATCGGGCCGATGGGAGTAGCCGACCAGTCACGGCGGGCAATGATGTCGGCGACATCGCCGCCTTGCGCAAGGAAGGGGAAGGATGACGAGGGCAGGTCGGTCATGAATGCGGTGAACGCGCTGCGGGGCAGGCGTCACATCAAGGAGCGGTCAGGGAAGGTCGAGCACGGCTCTTGCATCTTACCTGCCGATGACTCGGGTCATGCCGGGCATGCAACGAGATGTAGCGTCGAGCTGCCAGCGGCACATCGGGAAACAGAAAAGCCCGGACGGCGCTGGCATCCAGCGTGTCCGGGCTCGGCGCAAGCGCCTTGCTGCTCAGCCCGACGGGGTCAGGCGGTTTTCAACTGCGCGCTGGACACCGGCAGCTTGCGGATGCGTTGACCGGTCGCGGCAAAGATGGCGTTGGTCAATGCAGGCGCGGTGGCCGCCGTGCCCGGCTCGCCGATGCCGCCCGGATCGTCGGTGCTCTTGGCCAGCACGACTTCGATCCTTGGCGCTTCGTTCAGCCGCATCATGCGGTAGTCGCCAAAGTTCGACTGCTGCACCCGCCCCTTGTCGAAGGTGATCTCGTTCCACAAGGCCGCTGTCAGCCCGAACACCACACCGCTTTCGATCTGCGCCATGACGGTGTCGGGATTGACCAGCTGACCGCAGTCGACGGCGCAGACGACACGCGTCACCTTCACTTCGCCCGCGGGGTCGACCGCCACGTCAATCACCTGGGCGATGTAGCTGCCGAACGCAAACTGCGCCGACACGCCGCGGCCCACCCGATGGCCTTCGACGGCGCGCGCGGGCGTGCCCCAGTTGGCCTTCTCGGCCGCCAGGTTCAGCACCTGGCGCAGACGGGGCGACTTGTCGAGCAGTTCGCGCCGGTAGGCAACCGGATCCTGCTTGCTTGCCGCGGCCAGCTCATCAATAAAACTTTCGACCACCCAGATGTTGTGCGTCGGCCCGACACCCCGCCAGAACGCGGTAGGCACCGGTGGTTCGTGACGCACGTAATCCACATGCACATTCGGAATCTTGTAGGGCATGTCGCGCGCGCCTTCGACGGCATCGGGGTCCAGTCCGTCTTTCATGGCGGCGGGTGCAAAGCGCGCCATGATCGATGATCCGGTAATGCGATGCGACCAGCTTTGCGGCATGCCCTTGTCGTCGATCGTGGCCGACAGCCGGTCGTAGTAGTAAGGCCGGTACATGTCGTGCTGGATGTCTTCTTCGCGGGTCCAGACGAACTTGACCGGTTGCTTCACCTGCTTGGCGAAAGCCACGGCCTGGGTCACCATGTCCACTTCCAGCCGCCGGCCAAAGCCGCCGCCAATGAAGTGGTTGTGCACCTTGACCTGGTCGTTGGTCAGGCCGGTCAGCTTGGCCGCCGCGCCTTGCGCCAGCGCGGGCACCTGGGTGCCCAGCCACAGATCGCAACCATCGGCGCGCAGGTCTACCGTGCAGTTCATGGGTTCCATCGTCGCGTGGGCCAGGAAGGGCATCTCGTAGACAGCTTCCAGGCGTTGGCCGCCCTTGGGCGCTTCCTTGTTGGCGTCGCCATCGTTACGCGCCACCACCCCGGCGGTGTTCGATGCCGTCTTCATGTCGGCAACGATGGTGGCCGTGGTCATGGCCGCGTTCGGCCCGTCCGACCAGGTCGGATCCAGTGCGGCCAGGCCCTGCTTGGCGGCCCACATGTGATCGCCCACCACGGCCACGGCGTTGTCCAGCTTGAGTACATGCCGCACGCCCTTCACCGCCATGGCTTTCGCCTCGTCGGCGGCCTGCAGCTTGCCGCCCGGCACGGGGCAGGCCGCGACCGTGGCGACCAGCATGTTGGGCAGGCGCACGTCGATGCCGAACTTGGCCTGGCCGTTCACCTTTTCAGGCGAATCCAGGCGCTTCAGCGACTTGCCGATCACGGTGAATTCGTCGGGCTTTTTGAGCGTGATCGTTTTTGGCGTGTCCATCTTCGCGGCCGCATCGACCAGCTCGCCGTAATGCATCGTGCGGCCGGTGGCGGTGTGCGTGACCTTGCCATTGCGGGCCTGGCATTCGCCGGCATCGACCTTCCATGCTTGCGCAGCGGCGCCGATCAACACTATGCGCGCGGCCGCGCCGGCTTCGCGCATGGGTTGCCAGCCGCCCCGGATGGACGTGGAGCCCCCCGTTACCTGGCCGCCCAACAACGGGTCGCTATACAACGAGTTGTCGGCCGGCGCGTGTTCGAGCTTGACCTGCGACAGGTCCACTTCCAGTTCTTCGGCAATCAGCATGGGCATCGACGTGTAGGTGCCCTGGCCCATTTCGGTCTTGTGCACGATCAGGGTCACGACACCCTGACGGTCGATGCGGATAAACGCACGCTGCGCCAGCGCCGGCGCATCGCCGGTCACGTTGGTGGTGGCGTGGCCCACCGCGGCTTCGGGCGGCTTGGCGTTGCGATCTTCACGGCTGCACGCGGTCAGGCCAAAGCCGATCAGCAGGCCACCGCCGGCTGCGGCGCCCACCTGCAGGAAGCGGCGGCGGGTGGGGGAGTCGATGGCTGCGGGAGTAACGATATCGGTCATGTCGGCTCCTTACGTCGCGGCGGCGATCTTGATCGCGGCGCGGATGCGGCCATAGGTGCCGCAGCGGCAGATGTTGCCGGACATGGCGCCGTCGATGTCGGCATCGGACGGGGTCGGCGTGGTCTTGAGCAGCGCGGTCGCGGCCATGATCTGGCCCGACTGGCAGTAGCCGCATTGCACCACGTCGATCTGGCGCCACGCCGCCTGCACCTTCTTGCCGACCGGATCCTGGTCCATGACTTCGATGGTGGTGATGGCCTTGCCTTCCGCCACCGATACCGGCGTCACACAGGACCGGATGGCCGCGCCGTCCATGTGCACCGTACAGGCGCCGCACATGGAAATGCCACAACCGAACTTGGTGCCGGTCAGGCCGGCCACATCGCGGATCGCCCACAGCAGGGGCATGTCGTCAGGGACGTCGAGCGTAGTCGGCTGTCCATTAAGCGTGAAGGAAGGCATGGTGGGCTCCGTACGAAAACGACAGCGTACTGCCGTCACGACTGGCAGGGCAGGGGTAGCCGGTAAAGGTGTAGGGAAATCCGGTGCAGCGTTCAGCGGGGTGTCAGGCGGCGCCCATGCCAAGGTCGGCCAGACCGGCCTGGCGGATGCCGGCGCGCGCCTTGACCAGGATGCGGCCGCGCGGCAAGGCAGGCAGGCGGCGCCAGTCCAGCTCGGTGTCGCCAGGGATCACTTCGCTGCGCAGCAGGTGGTCGGTAAACAGAGACATCAATGCCGTGGTGACATCTTCGCCCGGGCAACGGTGGTGCGTGCGGACATCGGCGCCACCTTGCGGCACCAGGTCGAACGGGCCCAGCGCGCGGTCAAGGAAACGGGCCGGGTCGAAACGTTCCGGCATGTCCCAGGTGCGGGGATCGTGATTGGTGCCATACAGGTCGAGCAGGGCGCGGCGGCCACGTTCAATGCGCAGACCGTTCCACTCGAAATCGCGGGTGGCGCGTGCCACCACCGCAGGAAAGAACGGGTAGTGCCGCCGGATTTCCTGAACGAAAGCGAGCTTGAATCGCCGGTCGCCGTCGGCAAGCCGCCGGGTACACGCCGGATGCATCGCCAACGCGTGCGCGACGAACACGATGTAGACCGACACGGCCACGACCGGCCGCAATACGTTCAACAGTTCGGCGGCCGCTACATGGGATGGCATGGCCTGCCCATCGGCGTCACGATGCCGCGCCACCGCCGCCAGCACGCTGTCGGCAGGCGGCGTATAGCGGCCGGCCCGCACGTTGTCGATCACGCCCGCCAGCCACCGCTCGGCCTGGCCGCGGGCAGTGCGTGCACGAAAATGGCTGGCCACGTTGCGCGCGGCGTCATCGAACAGCGCGACAAGCTGGCCCTGGCGGCGGGGCGCCTCTTCTCTGGACAGCGGGACACCCGCCCACCGGCACACCGCGCGCGTCAGCACGCAGTGCGTCAGTTCATACAGGGGCTGCGCCGTGCCGCCCGACAGGGCGGCGTGCCATTCGCGCGAGGTGTGCTGCACCAGCGACTGTACCGCCGCCGCATTCAACACATCGACGAACATGGCCTTGCGCACGCGGTGGGCGTCGGCGTCCAGATTCTGTACCGTCACTTTGCCGAACAGGGTGGCGCGTACGGGTTCGGGTGCGGCAGTGGCGCGTCGAAAGCGGTCGGTGTCGTAGAACACGGCCGCCGCCTGCGCGCCACTGAAGCAGATCGTTGGCTGCAACATGATCCGGGCTTCAAAGGCCTCGGTGCCCAGGCGCCTGCACTGGCTCGATATATAGCGGTAGGGATCAGCCAGCATGGCCAGCGTGCTTTCCAGCCGGCCATCCCGGGGCATCGTTGCAAGCATCAACCTTCCTTGAAACGGATGAGCGGGATTTGCTCGCGGCGGCAGACCCTGCTCAGGCGTGCCACCGTATCTCGTTCATCGGGGCGCTCAGTCCTTGCCGAGCTTGGTCTGCAGGGTCTTGGCCATCTTCAGGTGCTGTTCCAGCGACGGCAGCGTCTTGGTGGCAAATGCCTTCACGTCAGGGTCACGGGCACTGCGCGACGCTTCGCGGAACTGCTTGATGGTGGCTTCATGCGACGCCACGCCGATACGGCGGATGAACATCTTGTCGAAGTTGTCACCGTCGAGCACGCCCAGGGCACGCAGTTCGGTCCGCTGCACCACCGACGGTTCGGTCGGCGGCGTGTAGCCCTTGGACGAAGCCAGGGTCGCCAGTTCCTGGTTCACCTTGGTGTGTTCATCGATCAGCATCTGGCCAAAGGATTTGACCTCGGCATTGCTGGCCTTGCTTTGCGCCAGCTTGCCGGCTTCCACTTCGGCAAAGCCGCCCTGCGCCGCGTTCTCCAGGAATGCGGTGTCCGTCTTGTGCAGGTTGGAGCGCGATCCTTTTGTTGAAGGCATCGACGTGTCAGGCGATGTCGCGGGGGCCGCGCGGACGGTCGGGCCATCCGGAGGCGTCTGCGAGCCGGTCTGTGCGACCGCGGCTGTGCTGGCCATGACGAAACATGCGGCGACAGCGCTCAAGGTTGCGGTGCGAATGCTCATGGAGGACTCCTTGTGGGTTTTCTTGGGAGCTTCCGGTACAGCAAGTGGCGCGCCCGGGTCAGGCGAACACCAGCGATTGGTGGACGGCCACGCCGGCCTGGAAGCCATCGCCAACGGCTGACGCAAGGCTGTGCGTGGCGCGCGCCGCGTCACCACAGGCGAAGACGCCCGGCACGTCGGTTGCCTTGCAGGCGTCGGTGCGGATGAAGCTGCCAAAGGGGCCTTCTTCAAGCGTGCAGCCGAGCTGCTGCGGCAGCGTGCTGGTCATCCGCTGGCGCGGCGCCACGAACAGGCCGCGCAAGACCTGGCGCCGGGCGTCGTCCATGACGATCGTGGCCTGCTCGTCGATGGACGCGACGATGCCGTCCACGACGTCGACCCCGCGCGCCTGCAGTTGGGCTGCCTGGTCGGCATCCAGCGCCACGCAGCCATTCGTGAACAGGGTGACCGTGCCCCAGTCGGTCAGCATCATGGATTCGTGCACCGACAACGCGCCGGTACCGAGCAGGCCGACGGGACCGCGATCCAGTTCATAACCATCGCAATAGGGGCAGTTGAAGACCGTCTTGCCCCAGCGTTCCGACAGTCCGGGAATGTCGGGCAGATCGTCGATCAGGCCGGTGGCCAGCACCAGCCGGTCGGAAGACACCGGCACCCCATCGTTGCAGGTAACAACGAAACGATCACCGTCGCGCCGAACGGTTTCAGCAAACGCGTCGCGCCATTGCACATTGGGATAGGCCAGCAGCTGTTCGCGGCCCAAGGCCGCGATCGCAGCGGGGCCCTTGCCGTCATGGCCCAGGAAGCCATGCGCGCGTTCGACCGTCCGGTTCCTGCGCTGGCCGGCGTCGATCATCAGTATGCTGCGCCGGGCACGGGCAAGCGGCATGGCCGCCGACAGGCCGGCATAACTGCCGCCGACGACAATGACATCGAAGTGCTGCGGGGACATGCAAATTTCCTGGAGTCGGGACGCCCGACCCAAGCAAGCTGCGCGCCCGGGCTGCGGCCAAAGGGGTCGCGCCCCTCGGCCGTCAGCTGTCGAGCCAGTCTTTCGGCGACCGCTTCGACACCACCAGCACCAGCTTGATCATGGCCCGCGTCGCGCCCACGAACAGCTTGCGTTTGGTCTTGGTGTCCAGCGCTTCGAAGTCAATTTCGGTAAACACCACGGCCGCCGCGGCCTGGCCCTTGAAGCGGTAGATCGACTCCATCAGCACGTCGCCTTCCGAAAATTCCGGCTTGCCGAACAGGTCGTAGGTGCCGGTAAAGGTGCGCATGGCATGCGGGCCAAGCTGCGACTGGCGCAGCAGGGCCGACTGCTCGCGGCCACGGAATCCGATCACGGCAATGTCGCTGCGCTTGAAGCCCGCCGCCAGGCAATGCGAAATCGCCTTCTTGGTGTGGTCGATCAATTGCGCGGTGTCGTCATAGACCATCACTTCCACGTCAGACGTGGCGATCGGCCCGCAGGGTTCCACCGTGACCGTATCGGGCAGCAGGTTCTGCAGCAGCTTGACCACGCTGCGCGGGCTGCGGTAGTTCGCCGTGGCATGCAGGGTGACCCACTTGGGCAGTTGCACGGGCGGCTTGTCGTACAGGTTCTGCATCGGATCTTCAAGCCACACGATGCGCGCGTCGGGCGCCGCGTGGCGCAGCACGATGTCGCGCCAGTGGTCGGTAAAGTCCTGGCCTTCGTCCACGATCACGGTGTCGAAGATCATGGATGGCGGCACGGGAATCGTCGCGGCCTGCTCGACCAGATCGTCGAACACGCTGGCGCGCGAAAAGTCGGCCTGCGTGCCGATCGTGCGCAGCATGGCGCCGCACAGCGTGTGGAAGGTGCAGGCCATGCCGCCTTCCGGTGCGACCTCGGCAAAGTGGTCGGCCAGCGGACGGTTGAAGCACACATACAAGGGCCGCTTGCCGGCATCGATCGCGTCGCGGTATTCGGCCTGCGCCAGCAGGGTCTTGCCGGATCCGGCCGTGCCAATCACATGCAGGCGGAAGGGATCGAACTCCAGCTGATGCGCCCAGTGCGTCAGGCCGCCCGAGATCCGCGTCACCATCGCCTGCGCGCGGCCCACCATCACGCTGGTGTCAGGATGCAGCTGGATCACGTCGCTCAGGAAGCGGTGGACATGCGCGCCCTGGCCGTTGGGCGGGCCGGGCGGGATCGCCGCCTGGATGATCGCGCATAGCTGGTCGCGGCGATCGGCGTCCACGATACGTTCCGGCGCCAGGCCGGCCGTGTCGGGAAAGCGCACCAGATAGTCAGGGCAGTACAGCAGGTATTCCACCCGCACCGGGCCGATGTTGGGCCGCTTCGACAAACGGCTCTGCAGTACCGATACCTGCCGGGCCAGTTGCACGCGCACGTTCTTGGCGCCATCGGGATACTTCTTGAAGATGCCTTCGGGCGTCTCTTCCAGAAAGCCGGCCTGCTGCTCGATCAGCAGCAGTTCGCCGGCGGGGCTGACCACGGCAAAGTCGATGTCGCCGTAGATCGAAAAGCCCTGTTCGACGTTGGTCCAGTGGACCGCGTGATAGACGGTGTAGCCCTCGGGCAGCCCGCGCGCGAGCAGCGCCAGGGTTTCGATTTCGCGCTGGGCGGCGCCGGTGGCGCTGACTTCGCGCCAGCCGTCGGGAACGATACGGGCCATGGTCAACCGGGAAGAAAGGGGCAAGTCCGCAGAATAGCAAGCCCGGCCCGGTGACTGCCGCGTTCGTTGGAAACCTGCTGTTGCGGCGGCCCCGCGGCGGGCGCACGGCCGAATGTGCAACAAGGTGCGATAATCCGGCGATGGACTGGCACTTCACCAAAATGCACGGCGCAGGCAACGACTTTGTCGTTCTCGATGGCGTTCGTCAAAACATCACGCTCACCCCCGAGCGCGCGCGCAAGCTCGCCCATCGTCAATTCGGTGTCGGGGCCGATCAAATCCTGTTGGTGGAACCTGCGACGCGGGCCGACGCCGACTTCCGGTATCGCATTTTCAATGCCGACGGTGGCGAGGTCGAACACTGCGGCAACGGCGCGCGCTGCTTCGTCCGCTTCGTGCACGAGCAGGGCCTGACCGACCGCAATCCGATCCGCGCCGAAATCTGCACCGGCATCATCGTGCTCAACGAGCAGGACGATGGCGAGGTCAACGTCGAAATGGGCCGCACCAGCTTCGAGCCGGCGGCCGTTCCGTTCGACAGCGCCGGCCTGGTGCCGCGCATCGAAGGCGAAGACCGGCTCTGGCCGCTGGCCCTGACCGGGGAAGACGGCGCCGAACGCACGGTGTGGGTATCGGTGGTCGGCATCTCCAACCCGCACGCGGTGCAGGTGGTCGACGATGTCGATACCGCCCCGGTCGCCACGGTGGGCCCGCGAGTGGAAAGCCATCGCCGCTTCCCGCGCCGGGTCAACGCCGGCTTCATGCAAGTCGTCGACCGGCGCAACATCCGGCTGCGCGTGTTCGAACGCGGGTCGGGCGAAACCCTGGCCTGCGGGACGGGCGCCTGCGCGGCGGTGGCCGCCGGCATCCGCCGCGGACTGCTGGATTCGCCGGTGCGCGTGCAGACGCGCGGCGGCGTGCTCACCATTGCGTGGGACGGCGAACAATTGGTCATGACCGGCCCGGTCGTGACGGTCTTCCAGGGCGTGATCGACGTCGACACCCTGCTGGGCTGAACGCGGTCGCCCGGCGCCAACCCGCCGGGCACTCCCTGGAAGAAGGTAATCAATGGATCTAGAAAAGCACACGATGGACGCCAACGCAGTCGCGCAATACTTGCAGGACCACTCCGATTTCTTTGAACAGCATGCCGAGCTCTTCAGTACGCTGAAGGTGCCCCACCCCCATGAAGGCCGCGCGATTCCGCTGGCCGAACGCCAGGTGCTGGCGCTGCGCGAACGCGTGCGCGGCATGGAACTGCGGGTGGCCGAACTGGTTCGGAACGCCGCCGAAAACGAACACATCGCCGACAACCTGCAGCGCTGGAGCCGCGCGCTGCTGAAAGAAGCGTCGGCGCGCAAGCTGCCCGACGTGCTGACCACCGGCCTGGCCGACATCTTCAGCGTGCCCGACGTGGCGCTGCGGGTGTGGGGCCTTCCGGTAAAGACTGATGGCGCGGGTGACACCCCGGTCTGGCAGGGCAGCGTCACCGACGACGTGCGCAGCTTCACCAACAGCCTGATGTCGCCGTATTGCGGCCCGAACGCGGGCTTCGAGGCGGCCACCTGGCTGGAACGCACGGTGGGCTCGATCGCGCTGATCCCCCTGCGCGTGGGCCTGTCGCCCCAGGCCTTCGGCCTGCTGGTCCTGGCATCGCCCGATCCGGACCGCTTTTCGCCGTCGATGGGCACGGCCTTTTTGGCGCGCATTGGCGAAGTCGCCAGCGCGTCGCTCTCGCGGCTTTTGGCAGACTGACATGGCGGGCGCGCCAGCCGACACCGTTCCCTTGGCGCCGCCGATGCTGCAGTGGTTGCAGCATCTGGAAACTGCCCGCCGCTATTCCGCCCATACCCTGTCCGCCTACCGGCGCGACCTGCAGCAATTGATGACGCTGGCGGGGGGCCTGCCGCTGGCCGACATCTCGTCCGGCCATATCCGCCGCTATCTGGGCCAGCTGCATGCCCGCGGCATGGGGCCGCGCAGCCTGGCACGCATGCTCGCGTCGTGGCGCGGCTTCTATCAGTGGTGGGCGCCCCAGGCGGGCCTGCCCGGCAATCCGGTGGCGGGTCTGCGCGCGCCCAAGGCGCCCCGCGGACTGCCCAAGGCGCTGTCGGTCGACCAGACCCAGGCCTTGCTGGATCACGTGCCCGGCACCGTGGGCGGCGTGGCCGCGCACCTGTCGGAACCCGACCGGCTGGTGGCCAGCCGCGACCGGGCCATGTTCGAGCTTTTCTATTCCAGCGGTCTTCGCTTATCGGAGTTGACCGGACTGGACGTGCGTTACCTGAAGACGGCACAGTACGAGTCGGCGGGCTGGATCGATCTGGATGCGGCTGAAGTCAGCGTGCTGGGCAAGGGCGGCAAGCGCCGCACGGTGCCCGTGGGCGAAGCGGCCCGGACGGCGCTGACCGCCTGGCTGGCCGACCGGCCGTCGCTGGCCAAAGACGACGCATCGCAGCTGGCCGCGCATCCGGCCGACGCCAATGCCCTGTTCGTGGGCGTGCGCGGCGCCCGGATCGCGCCGCGGGTGGTGCAGATGCAGCTGGCCCGGTGGGCGCAAGCGGCCGGCGTGCCGGCCCATGTCCACCCGCACGTGCTGCGCCACAGTTTTGCCAGCCATGTGTTGCAGTCCGCCGAAGACCTGCGCGCCGTGCAGGAAATGCTGGGTCACGCCAGCATTTCCACCACGCAGATCTACACCCGGCTCGACTTCCAGCACCTGGCCAAGGTGTACGACAAGGCCCATCCGCGTGCGGCGCGGGCGGCGCCCGACGACAAGAAAACGTCGTCCTGATCACTCGCCGGCGCGGCCGGCGGCCAGGACGGCACACCGATTTTTCAGGGGGAAATGTCCATGACCATCCAGCACCTTGCCCGCCGTTCCACCGGCGCCGTCTTCCTTTTCGTCGCCATGACGTGCTGCGCGATGGCGCAGAACCTGGCGAATGTCGTCATCCTCGGGACCGGCGGCACCATTGCCGGCGCGGGGGCCGCGGCGACCAATACGTCGGCGTACCGGTCGGCCGTGGTGCCGGTCGACGCCATCATCGAAGCCGTCCCCGACATCAAGAAGCTGGCCAATGTGCGCGGCGAACAGGTGTTCCAGATCGGCAGCGAAAGCTTCAACGACGAACGCCTGATGACCCTGGGCCGCCGCGTGGCCGACCTGGTCAAGCGCGATGACGTCGACGGCGTGGTCATCACCCACGGCACCGACACCATCGAAGAGACCGCCTACTTCCTGAACCTGGTCATCCACAGCACCAAGCCGGTGGTGATCGTCGGATCGATGCGTCCGGGCACGGCCCTGAGCGCCGATGGCTCGCTCAATCTGTACAGCGCCGTGCTGGTCGCGGCCACCCGCGAAGCCGGCGGCAAGGGCGTGCTGGTGGTGTTGAACGACGAGATCCATTCGGGCCGCGACGTCAGCAAGACCAACACCTTCAAGCTCGAGACCTTCAAGTCGCCCTATGGCCCGCTGGGCTATGTGGTCGAAGGCCAGGCGCAGTTCTACCGCCTGCCGGCGCGTGCGCATACCGTCAACAGCGAATTCGACATCGCCCAGCTGACGACGCTGCCCAAGGTCGGCATTGCCTACGCCTACGGCAACGTGGATCGCGCCGCCGTCGACGCAATCGTGAACGGCGGCGCCAAGGCCCTGGTCTACGCGGGCACCGGCAACGGCAGCGTGTCGGAATTCATGGTGCCGGCCTTGCAGGACGCCCGCAGCAAGGGCCTGCAGGTGTTGCGCGCCTCGCGCACGGGCAGCGGCGTCGTGGTGCGCAATGGCGAGCAGCCCGACGACAAGTACGGCTGGGTCGTGGCCGGCGACCAGAACCCGCAAAAGGCGCGGATCCTGATGGCGCTGGCGCTGACCCGCACCAATGATCCGGCTGTCATCCAGCAGATTTTCTGGAAGTACTGACCCCCGGGGCACGGTCCCCATGGCGCCCGGCGGTCTGCACGCCGAGCGCCGATCGCATAACATCCCCGCTTTCGTGAATTTGGGCGCCCGCCGCCCGCAAGAGATCCCCCCATGAGTGAAGTCGTCCTGAAGTCCGGCAAAGAACGGTCGCTGCTGCGCCGCCATCCTTGGGTGTACGCCACCGGCATCGCCCAGACTGTGGGCCGCCCCCTGTCGGGCGACACGGTGCGGGTCGTGGACGACAAGGGCCGCTTCCTGGCATGGGGCGCCTTCAGTCCCGAATCGCAGATCCGCGTGCGCTGCTGGAGCTTCATCGAGCAGGACACGATCGATGCGGCCTGGATGGCGCAGCGCGTGCACGAAGCCGTGGCGCGGCGCAGTTCGCTCGCGGCGCGCAGCAATGGCGCCCGCGTCGTGTTTGGCGAGGCCGACGGCCTGCCGGGCTTCGTGGCCGACCGCTACGATGGCCAGTTGGTGGTGCAATTTCTGGCCGCCGGGGTGGAGCGCTGGCGCGAAGCCCTGGTGGATGGCCTGGTCGCCGCCACCGGCTGCACGCAGGTGTATGAACGGTCGGACGCCGCCGTGCGCGAACGCGAAGGTTTGGAATCGCGGGTCGGCCCGATGCGGGGCGATGCGCCTTCCGCACCGGTCGAGATCGTTGAAGATGGCGTGCGGTATGGCGTTGACGTCTTGCATGGCCACAAGACCGGCTTCTACCTGGATCAGCGGGAAAGCCGCAAGCGCGTCGCGGAACTGGCGGCGCAGATCGGCCCGTCGGCCACGATCCTGAATTGCTTTTCGTACACGGGCGGATTTTCGCTGGCGGCCATGAAGGCCGGCGCGGCGCGCGCGATTTCGGTCGATTCGTCGGCCGATGCGCTGGCGGCGGCGGCCCAGAATGCGGCCCGCAACGGCATTGATCCGGCGGCGTTCGAATGCCGGGTCAGCAAGGTGGCCGACGCCCAGCGCGCGCTGGCCGCCGAGGGCCAGCAGTTCGACATCGTCGTACTGGATCCGCCCAAGTTCGCGCCATCGGCCCACCATGTGGACAAGGCGGCGCGGGCGTACAAGGACGTCAACCTGAAGGGGATGCGTCTGGTGAAGCCGGGCGGCTACCTGCTGACGTTTTCGTGCTCGGGCGCCATCACCGTCGATTTGTTTCAAAAAATCGTCGCTGGCGCGGTGACGGATTCGCACATGGAATTCGTCCTGCTCGAGCGCCTGGCCGCCGGCATCGACCACCCGATGCGGATGACGCACCCGGAAGGCGAGTACCTGAAGGGCCTCCTGCTTCAGCGCGTGGGGTAGGGAGCCCCCTCAAGCGTGCCCTGGGACTTGAAATTGCCGTATTTGGACATACATGTAGCGCCTGTTGACGGCGATTCGTGTTACACCGTCCGCTGCTTTTTTCGCGGTATCAGGGGTAAGTCCGGGTTTGCGGGTGGAAGTCAGCGCGTGCTGTAATCCGGCGCCCTCATTCGCCCGCTGCTTTCAGGAGGAATGCGTGGAGGAACAAGCTCGCGAAGCGATTCGCACGCAGGGCGCGCGGGTGACTGCGACCCGGGTGCGAGTGCTGGCGACCCTGTTGGACGCGGTCAGCGCCCTCACGCATCAGGAAGTATTCGACCGGATCGGCAGGGCGGTGTCCGTCGATCGGGTCACGGTATACCGCGTATTGGAATGGCTGGTGCAATGTGGCCTGGCGCACCGGATCGCCGGTGAAGACCGGGTCTGGCGTTTCAGCGCGCTGCATCAGTCCGACCACGATCACCCGACGCACGACGGTCATGACGGCGAGGCGCATACCCATGCCCAGCACGGTCATTTCCAGTGCGACGCGTGCCGGCGCATGTTCTGTATCGACGCCCCGGTGGGCATCGAGCAGACCTTGGAGCGCCTGCCCGCCGGATTTGAAGGGCGCGACGTGGAGATGGTCGTGCGAGGCCTTTGCCCGGCCTGCGGCAAGGAAGCCGCCGCCCCACCGCCACGTCGACGCAGTAAAGACGCATTGCGCAAGGAGCTCTAATTCATGTCGTCCGCCAAGAAAAGCACTACCGCACAGATTCCGGTCACCATCCTGACCGGGTTTTTGGGCGCCGGTAAGACCACGCTGCTGAACCGCATCCTGACCGAATTCCATGGCCGCCGCGTCGCCGTCATCGAAAACGAATTCGGACCGGAAGGGATCGACAACGATCTGCTGATCCAGCACAACGACGAAGAAATCGTCGAAATGAACAACGGCTGCATCTGCTGCACGGTGCGCGGCGACCTGGTCCGCATCCTGCTCGAACTGAAAGCCAAGCGTTACGCCGGCAAGCTGAATTTCGAACGCGTGATCATCGAAACCACCGGCATGGCCAACCCAGGCCCGGTGTGCCAGACCTTCTTCATGGACGACGACGTGTCGTCGTACTTCAAGCTCGACGCCGTGATCACGGTGGTCGACGCCAAGCACGGCATGACCACGCTGGACGAACAGCCCGAAGCCCTGAGCCAGGTCGGCTTTGCCGATCGCGTGCTGGTGTCCAAGATCGATCTGGTGAAAGACGCCGAGTACCAGGCGCTGCGTTCGCGACTGTTGCGTATCAACCCACGCGCGACGATCACGCCTGTAAATTTTGGTGAGGTCGACCTCAAGGAAATCATCGATATCAATGGCTTCAACCTGAATGCCATCCTGGATATCGATCCTGAATTCCTGGCCGAAACCCACCCCGACGCCGCCGAATCTCACGACCACGATCATGGCCATGAACACGGTCATGACCATGGGCACGACCACGGACACGACCACGCGCACGACGATCACGATGCCGCGACGTGCACCGATCCGACCCACGATCATGGGCATGGTCACGCACATCATCACCATCACGATGACGCCATCGGCGCCTTCGTTTTCAAGTCGGATAAGCCTTTCGACTCCATGCGTTTGGAGGAGTTTCTGGGAGGCATTGTGCAGGTGTACGGAACGGATTTATTGCGGTACAAGGGAATTCTGTATATGGACGGCGTCAACCGTCGCATGCTGTTCCAGGGCGTGCACATGCTGATGGGCGCAGATGTCGGTCGGGCCTGGGGTCCGAACGAAAAGCGCTCCAGCAAAATGGTGTTCATCGGCCGCAATCTGCCGAAGGACGTCTTCATGCACGGGCTGGAGCAGTGTCTGGCTGCTTGAGCCCGCTCAACGCCACATAGGCACTCGAAGCGCGGGGCATGCGATGGTAACGAAAGCGGCACCAAAAACCCAAGAAGTCACTCAGGAGGACGCGTTGGAAAGCGTGATTACCAAACCGGCCACGGCCGTGATCTCGGAACAAGCGCTGTTGGCCATGCCAGAAGCCGAGTACATGAACGACGTGCAGCTCGCCTTCTTCAAGGCCCGTCTGCAGGAAATCGAACGCGAACTGCTCCAGAACGCCGGTGAAACCACCGAGCATCTGCGCGAAACCCCCTTCGTGCCCGATCCCGCCGATCGCGCCACGATCGAGGAAGAACACGCGCTGGAACTGCGCACCCGCGATCGCGAACGCAAGCTGCTCAAGAAAGTGCAGCAGGCGCTCCAGCGCATCGATGGTGGCGACTACGGCTGGTGCGAAGAGACAGGCGAGCCGATTGGCGTGCCGCGTCTGCTGGCCCGTCCGACCGCCACGCTGTCGCTCGAAGCGCAGCAGCGCCGCGAACTTCGCCAGAAGCTGTACGGCGACTGAGCCTGCTTGAACCGCCGGCCTGCGCCGGCGGTGTGCCACGCTGTCCATGAATCCCTGCATCAGGCCGCCCGTACCCCGGGCCGGCCAGCGATGCAGGGATTTTTTTGTCCTGTCGACCAGACGTGCAAATACACAAAAACGGGCATCGTGTTGAATCGACAATATTCTTACGAAACCGCGATCGATTCCCGGATAAACAGCATTGCATCGTACCGACCATCGTGCAGCTGGAGCTGTCGAAATGGCTGAATCGCGAACTGGGTGAAGATGAGGCCGACCGGGTCATCGCCTACACGCAGAAGTGTGTGGTCGTTCCTCTGGACACCTCGATCGCGTTGCTGGCTGCGGATCTTCACCGCGAATACAGGCTTGCCACCGCTGACGCGATTGTCTATGCGACAGCACGCCATCAGCGTGCCGAACTCTTGACCTGCGACGCCCATTTCAAGGGCCTGCCTGACGTCGCGTTCTACTCCAAAAGCGCCTGACAGGTTTTTTTCGTCCATTTTTTCGCTTCGGGGTCTTGCCTGGTCCGCGGGCTGTCCCCATCTGTCCTGACATGGAAAAAGACATCGAACAATTTCACGGCACGACGATCGTCAGCGTTCGTCGTGGCAACCGCGTCGCCATCGGCGGCGACGGCCAGGTCACCCTCGGCAACATCGTCATGAAGGGCACGGCCCGCAAGGTTCGCCGCCTGTACAAGGATTCCGTCCTGGCAGGCTTCGCGGGTGCGACCGCCGACGCCTTCACCCTGATCGAACGGTTCGAGGCCAAGCTGGAAAAGCACCAGGGCCACCTGCTGCGCGCCGCCGTCGAACTGACGCGCGACTGGCGCACGGACCGGGTGCTGCGCAAGCTCGAAGCCATGCTGATCGTGGCCGACGCGACCACCACGCTGGTGCTGACCGGCAACGGCGACGTGCTGGAACCCGAACATGGCCTGGCCGCGATCGGTTCGGGCGGCTCCTACGCCCATTCGGCCGCGCTGGCCCTGCAGCAGAACACCGACCTGCCGCCCGAAGAGATCGTGAAGAAGGCGCTGACCATTGCCGGCGACCTGTGCATCTATACCAATCAACACCACACGATCGAGGTGTTGGGATGAACATGACCCCTAGCGAAATCGTTTCCGAACTCGACAAATTCATCGTTGGCCAGAACAAGGCCAAGCGGTCCGTCGCGGTCGCCCTGCGCAACCGCTGGCGCCGTCAGCAGGTGCCCGAGCCCCTGCGCCACGAGATCCACCCCAAGAACATCCTGATGATCGGGCCGACGGGCGTCGGCAAGACCGAGATCGCCCGCCGCCTGGCCAAGCTGGCCGACGCGCCGTTCGTAAAGGTCGAAGCCACCAAGTTCACCGAAGTGGGCTATGTGGGCCGCGACGTCGAAACCATCATCCGTGACCTGGCCGAAGTGGCCGTGAAGCTGGTGCGCGAAAACGAAATGCGCGGCGTGCGCACGCAGGCCGAAGACGCTGCCGAAGACCGCATCCTGGACGTGCTGGTGACGCCGCCGCGCGATGCGTCGGGCAACCCGGTCCGCGAAGACAATGCCGCCCGCCAGACCTTCCGCAAGCGCTTGCGCGAAGGCCAGATCGACGACCTGGAAATCGAAATCAACGTGGCGCAGACCGCCCCGCAGATGGAGATCATGTCGCCGCCGGGCATGGAAGACATGACCGAGCAGATCCGCGGCATGTTCGCCGGCATGGCGCAGGACAAGAAAAAGCCGCGCAAGATGCGCGTGAAGGAAGCCTTCAAGCTGCTGGTGGAAGAAGAGGCCGGCAAGCGCGTGAACGAAGAAGAACTGCGCACCAAGGCGATCGCCGCGGTCGAGCAGAACGGCATCGTGTTCCTGGACGAGATCGACAAGATCGCCACGCGTCAGGAAACGAGCGGGTCGGATGTGTCCCGCCAGGGCGTGCAGCGCGACCTGCTGCCGCTGGTGGAAGGCACGTCGGTCAAGACCAAATACGGCATGATCAACACCGACCACATCCTGTTCATCGCGTCAGGCGCGTTCCACCTGTCGCGGCCGTCGGACCTGATCCCGGAACTGCAGGGCCGCTTCCCGATCCGGGTCGAGCTCGACTCGCTGTCGGCGCAGGACTTCGTGCACATCCTGTCGGACACCGATGCGTCGCTGATCAAGCAGTACACGGCGCTGCTCGGCACCGAAGAAGTGACGCTGGAATTCACGCCCGACGGCATCGAAAAGCTGGCCGAACTGGCGTTCGCGGTTAACGAAAAGACCGAGAACATCGGTGCCCGCCGCCTGTACACCGTCATGGAAAAGCTGCTGGAAGACCTGTCGTTCGACGCCACCAAGAAGTCCGGTGACGTCATCCGGATCGACGCGCCCTACGTGGTGGAACGGCTGCAGGAAGCCGTGGCGCAGCAGGACCTCGCCCGCTACGTGCTGTAAGGAACACGGCCAGCCTGCTCAACGGCTGGGCGTCTCGCCCAGCAGCAGGTCCGTCATCAGATCGGCGACTGCGGAAATATTCCGTACGTCGCCGATTCGCTGATTGATTACGAATCCGTCAAACGCCATCCAGATCACGTGCGCCAGCAGGCCGTCCTTGGCCAGGCTCTGGCGCTCGGGCGGCAGGCTTTCCAGGATCATCTCGGTCAGGAAGGTTTCGACCGTGGCGAGCAGATCGGTGGGCTTGCCCATGTTTTGCGGCGCCGAGGCCAGCGCCTCGATCAGCGCGTTCGCAAACGAGTGTTCCGCCTTCGGAATGTCGTCCCAGATCCCCATGAAGATACGCTTGAGCTTGCTGCGCGGCGAGCGCGACCGGCGCACCGCCTGCCGCAGCGTGTCCAGCTGGCCGCCCAACCAGGGGCGGTAGATCTCGTACAGGATCATCAGCTTCGAATCGAAATACACATACAGGTTGGCCACGGTCATGTTGGCCGCCCGGGCGATCTCCGCCATGGTCGTGGTGGTATAGCCTTTTTGCGAGAAGAGGTGGAACGCAGCTTCCACGATGGCTTCCCGCATCCCCTGTTTCTTGACTTGCGGCACGGTGTCTCTTTGCTGTTGTAGGTGTGGTCTGGATGCGGGCAGTGTAGAACAGCCCGCGTCCGCCCTCACGTCTACAGCGCGACGTCGTAGCGCGACAGCATCTTCTTTGCGACCCAGCGCACGATCCGGTCGATCACAAATCCCAACAGGCCCAGGGTAATGATCCCGACGAACACCCAATCGGTCCGCGCGTAGTTGCGCGACGCCCAGATGAGCGCGCCCAGGCCTTCCTGCGCCGCAACGATCTCGGCCGACACGATGGTCAAGAAGGAATTGCCCATGGCCAGCCGGGCGCCGGTCACCATGAACGGGACGGTGGACGGCACCACGACCGAGAACAGCGTCTTGACCGGCCCGGCGCCCAATGCGGCAGCCGCCCGCACGCGCAAGGGATCCACGGACTGCACGCCTGCGATCATGTTCAGGGTGACGATGAACACGGTGGTGTAGACGATCAGCGCAATCTTGGAGCTTTCATCGGGGCCGAGCCAGATCACCGCCAGCGTCACGAAAGCAATGGGCGGCACGAAGCGGAAGAACTCGATATAGGGATCGAGCAGGCGGCGCAGCAGCCGGAACTGGCCCATCAGAATGCCCAGCGGCACGCCAACGGCAACGCCGATGGCCCAGCCGATCAGGATGCGGCGCAGCGATGCCACGACCGATCCCCACAGCGTGCCGTCTTGCGCCAGTTCGACCGCGCCGGCCCAGGTGGCCGAAGGGGAGGGCAGGAACAACGGCGGCACGCGCAGGCTGACCAATTGCCACAGCAACAGCCCGGCCAGCACCGACACAAGGCCGGTCACCGACGGACCGAAGGCGCCCAGCCGGAACGCCGGGCGGCGCGGGGCAGCCAGCGGCGCGGTGACGATCTTGGCGGACGCGTTCATGCGGCCACCTCGCGCACCAGGCCTTGCCGTCGCATGACCTTGTCCACTTCCGCCGCAATGCCGTCGCGGATCGTGCTGTAGAGCCGGATCGCGTCGGGATCGGCCTGGTCGCGCGGCGCGGGCAGGTCGACCCGGATGTCGGACTTGATGCGCGCCTGCGGGCCCGCCGTCATGGTGATGACCCGGTCGCCCAGCACAATGGCTTCCCAGATGTCGTGGGTCACGAACACCACCGTGGCCTGGGCCGCGCGGCGGATGCGATCGACTTCGCGCTGCATGACTTCGCGCGTTTGCGCATCGAGCGCGCCGAACGGCTCGTCCATCAGGATCACCGACGGTTCATTGACCAACACGCGCGCAATCTGCGCCCGTTGCCGCATGCCACCCGACAGCTCGCGCGGAAACTTGTGCGCGGCATGCGTCAGCCCGACCATGTCGATGTAGTGGCGCGCCTTGGCGGCGCAGTCCTTGCGCGACAGGCCACGCAGGCGTGGGCCGTACATCACGTTTTCGGTCACGGTCAGCCACGGGAACAGGGCTTCGGTACTCTGGAATACCACGCCGCGGTCCACGCCGGGCCCCGTGACAGGAACGCCGCCCACCGTGACTCGCCCTTGTGCTGGCAGAAAGCCCGCCATCACATTGAGCAGCGTGGATTTGCCACAGCCGCTGGGGCCGAGCAGACAGACGAATTCACCGGGCGCCACGTCCAGCGACGTTTCACCAACAATGCACTGCCCGCCCAGGTCGATGGACAGCCGGTCGATATGGATTGCCGCGCCGGGAACCATGGCGTCATTCCTTGTAGAAGCCGCGGACCATGGACTTCCGGAAGTCGACGCGGGTGGGAGTGATCTTGGCCTTGGCCAGGAAGTCGGCGATCTGGTCGTAGCTGGCCATGTCCTGGTCGGTGAAGTCGCGCACCGTGCAGTCCACTTCCGACAGAAAGCTCAGGGTCATGGCCGGCGGCGCTTTGGTCTCGGCCTGCGCGGCCGCGGCGCCCTTGGCGGGGTCGGCGCGGATCTCGCGGCACGCCTGGGCCAGGCTGGCCACCACACGCCGGGCGTCGTCCTGATGGGTGTCGAACCAAGGGCCGGCGGCCGTCACCCACAAAGTGAAGGTGTAGCCGACGTCGCCGCTGTTCATCAAAATCTTCGCGCCCTGTTTGACTGCCAATGACGGCCACGGCTCGGGCGAAAAGAAGGCGTCGATTGCGCCGGACGTGAGCAGGGCCGGCAGCTCGGGCGGCCCGGATTTGATGATCTGCACCGACGCCGGATCGATCCCGTTCTTCTCAAGCAATTTGACTGTCGCATAGTCGCTGACGCTGCCCGCAATCACGCCATATTTCTTGATCTGCCTGGCGTCGGTAATGCCCGGCCGCACGGCCAGCTTGATGAAGTTGGCGGACTGCCCGAACACCGCCAGCGCGCGCACGTCGCCATGGGCCATGCGCACCAGCACGCTGGGTTCGGCCGCGCCGGACATATCGATCATGCCCGCGAGCGAGCCGTCGAGCGCTTCGCCGCCATTCGCAAATTTCTTGAAGTTGACCTTGAGTCCTGCCTTGTCGAAGCCCTTCTGGCTGTTGGCCAGGTACCAGGGCGTGTAGGCCGCGTCGATGCCGGTGCCGATACGCACCGGTGCGGCAGCGGTCTGCGCGTGGACGGGCGCCACTGCAAGTGCAGTGGCGCAGGCGAGGGCGGCGGTGCGGAGAAACGTGCAGGCAACCCGGCGGGCACGGGGGACAAACAGGCGGCGGGGCGCCGGCAGCGAAAGCGGTGACATGGCATGTTCCCAGAGTTGGACAGCGGTCGGCGGAGCCCGGCCGGTGACAGCCGGGTCCTGATGGCGGATCAGCGTTTTCGTTTGTAAATAAATAATGACATTCTTTTTTTAATCCGCAAACACCTTATTTCCGGGCGGTGCCCATGACCGGCCGGACGTTTCGCAAATTCCGTTGACATGCGTGTTTGGCGTAATACAGAATGACGTTCATTATTGAAGCTTGGGGATGGGCATGAGCCGGACGACCGCAAGACTGCATGATCGTTACCCTGAACTGGGCACCGGGCCGGTGCCGGTCGAACCCTATATCTCGCCGGCCTACTTCGCGCAGGAAAAGGAAAAGATCTTCAAGAAGACGTGGCTGCACGTCGGGCGCGTCGAAGAGATCCCCGGGGTGGGCGACTATTTCGTCAAGGATCTGGCAGCCTGCGATACATCGATCATCGTGGTGCGCAACAAGCAGGGCGTGATCCGCGCCATGCACAACGTCTGTGCGCACCGCATGAACCAGGTCGTGTACGAGCCCTGCGGCAAGGCGCGCAAGTTCTTCTGCAAGTTCCACGGCTGGGCCTATGACCTGGACGGCAAGCTGACCGGCGTGCCGGAAGAGGGCTGCTTTTTCGATCTGGACAAGGTCGACTACGGGCTGTCGCGGGTCGCCTGCGAGGTGTGGCAAGGCTTCATCTTCGTCAACATGGACCCCGAACCCGCCCTGTCCCTCGCGGACTTCATGAAGCCCATGTATGGCGACATCGAAGGCTATCCCTTCGACAAGCTGACCACCGGCTTTTCGTGGACGACCGAGGTCAACTGCAACTGGAAGCTGGCGCTGGACGCCTTCCAGGAGGCCTATCACGTGGCCTATGTGCACGGCCATTCGATCGCCGACGCGATCGACAAAAGCGACGGCGGATCGATGCGGCCGCTGGACGCGCTGTGTGGCGAATTCCATCGCCGGCTGTCATTGGCGGGCAACCCGAAGTCGGTGTACGGCAATCCCAAGGCCGTGACCTCGGGCGGGGAAGCGGCGCGCGAAGCCCTGGCCGAGTCGGCCGCCACCCGCCCGATCGCTGCCGCCGCGCTGCGTGCCGGGATGGGCAGCGCCACGCATGAATTCCGGCTCGACACACTGCCCAAGGGCATGAACTGGACGGGCAGTGACAACTGGCTGTTCGACATCAATGTCGTGTTCCCCGAGTTCTATCTGTCCTTGCGGCCCAACTACTGCCAGGCCTACAACTTCCGTCCCATTTCGCACAACCGCACGCTGCTCGAAGCTCGCGTCTATTACCCCGACATGCCCACCGCAGGCGGCCGCTTCTTTCTGGAATACATGAAGGTGGCGCTGCGCGATGTGCTGCTCGAAGACTTGAGCACGCTGGAGCGCACCCAGACCGCGGCACAGACAGGCGTGAAGAAACACATGATCCTGCAGGACTATGAACTGCTGGTTCGCCACAACTACAAGGTGGTCGACGGGCTGGTCCAGGCCGACGCCGCACGCTGATTGGAATCGTTGATGTCATCCATTACCTTGCCTGATGCCTTCGCCCACCTGGCGCCTTTCACGCGCTGGTGCCTGGCCACCGAGACCGAACGCAACACGCTGCGCAACACCAGCTCGATGGCCGACATTCTGGCGTTCAAGGACGCGATGTTGCCCGAGGTCGATGCCCTTGTTGCGTGGCTGGATCGCCATCCGATCGACGCCTTGCCCGATGAAGACAAACCGCTGATGTACTTGCTGCTGTCGCTGGCCGAGGTGGGTCCGGCCGTGGAGTTCTACAAGCAGCCCGCCGTTATCGATGGCTACGATCCCCGCCGATTCATAGCGAACGAAAGCTTCGTGCTGCGTCCTTCCCTCTGAGTCCAGGAGCATTCACCATGGCCAAATGCAGAGTGTTCGGTATCGATGACAGCCTGAAGGAAGTGGTGCCCGGTGGCTTGTACATGAAGCACTTGTTCGGCAAACACATCAGCGTGGCAGTCGTGAAGTTCGTCGAAGGCGCCGGGCGCGATCTGCCCGCCAAGGCACACGCCCATGGCGAAGAAGCGTCGCTGCAGGTCAGTGGCGGCTGTTCGGTGTTCGAAGGATTGGGCGCGCCGGGCGATCTCGAATTCGTGATGGATGAAGGCGATGCGCTGATCATTCCGGGTGACGTGATGCACTACGGCGGCAATCGCTTCGAGCCTGCCGGTATCAGCCTGCGACTGAATGTGGTGACGCCTGCGCGCAAGGAATATGGGCCGGAAGACACGACGCCGTATTACCCGCTCAAGGACAGGGAGACGCAGGCATGAACGCGATGAATGGTTCGGGCGGTGAAGGCCTTGCGCACGAGGGCGCCGCACGGGGTGCTGCGGTTGCGGGTGCTGCGGTTACGGATGCTACGGTTGCCACGGTTGCGGATGCTGCGGCCACCCGCGCGGAGCATGCCGGGTCCGCACATTGCCTGCGCGTTGACGCAGGCGCCAAATGGCGCGCTGCGGACGCCGCCGGCCAGCAGTTCGATGCCACCGGCAAGGCCTTTGATGTGGCCATCCGTGTGTTCGCTGAAGGTGAGACGGTCAGTGCGGATGCCGATGCGATCGGCGAAGAAGTTGCCGCCGTGCTGGAAGGCCAGTTCCATGTTGACGCCGCGGGCGAAAGCTACGACCTGGCGCGTGGCGAAGCCATCGTGATACCGGAGTTTGAGGCCCGCACGTGGCGCTGCACGTCCGCGCGGGGCGTGCTGTACCGCGTGCTGGTGCGTGAGCCGGGCGTGCCGGAAGACGAGGCGGCGGCGGTCAACGCGGCCGATTCCGTGCCCGCGGCCCCGGCCATGGCCACGCCCCCCGCCACGCCCCCCGCAGTTACGTCCACCGCAGCGTCCCCATCATGATGTCTTCGCCGCGCTTCGCCGCCACAGACGACTCCCTATCGCTGGCCGACCGCCTGGACCGCCTCGAATCCCTGGCGGCCATCCAGTCGCTGAAGGCACGCTACGGCGCCCTGGCCGATGCGAAGTACACGGCGGATTACGCGCGGGTCGATGCCGACACGATGCGCCAGGTGGCCTGGCAACAGGCGCAGTGCTTCACCGACAACGCCGTGTGGGAAGCCGGTGAAGGCTTCGGCGCGAACCGCGTCGGGCGCGATGCCTTGTTCGCCTGGTTCCAGCAGTCCCCCTGGTGCTTTGCCGTGCATTACTACGGCAGCCCGGTCATCGACGTGCAGGGCGACGCGGCCACCGGCACGTGGCGCCTGTGGCAGATCGCCATGGCCGACGACACGCGCGAAGCCGTGCTGCTCGCGGCGGTCACCCACGAATCCTATGCACGCCAAGCCGATGGCGCCTGGCTGCACAGCCGGATGCGCTTCGAGCAACTGCACATGCTGCCCGTCGGACGCGGTCCCGCGCCGCTGGCAGCCACCCTGGCCGCGCTGGCAAGCCGCCGGTCTGCGTCGTCCATGACACTGGAGAGTCCGCCATCATGTTGAGTCCCCCCCTGCACGTCGTGGGTGGCACGGCCGCCCCGGCGTGCGACCGGCCGCTGTCCGACCGTCCGGCCCCGGCATTCACGGTGGCAGAAAACCTGTGCACCGTGCTGTCCAACGACTGGGTCAATCCCGAATACAAACACCTGGTCTTGAAAGCGCCGCCTATCGCATTGACCGCGCGGCCCGGGCAGTTCTTTCATCTGGCCTGCCCACCCAGCGGCACCGACAGCCCCTACCTGCGCCGGCCCATGAGTCTGTACCGGGTGGACCCGGCGCAAGGCCACGTCGAATTTCTGTACAAGGTGCAGGGCGCGGGCACGCGGGGGCTGGCTTTCCTCAATCCGGGCGACACCCTGGACGCCGTCGGCCCGGTGGGCGTGGGCTTCGACCTGCCGGCGGACTGCCGCCATGTGCTGTTGCTGGCCCGGGGCGTGGGCCTGGCCACGCTGGCGCCGCTGGCCGACTATGCGATCCGGCAAGGCGCTGCCGTGACCGCGGTGCTGAGTGCGCGCAGCCCGGCCCTGGTCATGTCCGAAGCGTATCTGCGTGAGGTCGGTGCACGGGTCCACACCGTGACCGACGACGAACAGACCAGCGACATCGTGCATGTCGAAAGCCTGATCCGCGACCTGCATGCGCGCGAACCCTTCGATCTGCTGACGACCTGCGGATCCAACCGCCTGCTGCTGTTGCTGCAGCGGCTGAGCGACGACCTGCACGTACCGGGTCAGGTCGCGCTGGAACAGCACATGGGATGCGCGCTGGGCATGTGCTATGGCTGCGTCAAACCCTTTCGCAAGGCGCCCGGCGCCACCGTGCTGACCTACAAGCGGGTGTGTTGGGACGGCCCGGTGTTCGATCTGCAGGAGACCGTATAGTGGTAGACATGAGCGTATCGATAGGCAGCATGACGCTGGCCAATCCCGTGATGCCCGGGTCAGGCACGTTTGGTGAAGGCATGGCCAAGGTGATCGATCTGAACCTGCTGGGCGCCATTGTCAGCAAGACCATCACGCACGACGTGCGCGAAGGCAATCCGCCGCCGCGCATTGCCGAGTTCCGCGACGCGACCCTGTTTTCGATCGGCATTCCGAGCAAGGGCGCCGACCACTATGTGAACGAACTGGTGCCGTTCTATACCGGCTATGTGCCACCCCTGATCGCCAGCATTTCGGCCGATACGGTGGAAGGTTTTGCCGACCTGGCCGCGCGCATTTCGGTGCCGGGCGTGATGGCCATCGAAGCCAACGTGTCATGCCCGAATATCAAGAAAGACGGACAGGCCTTCGGCATGGATGCCGATGCGACCGAGCAGGTGGTGCGCGCCATGAAGGCCGCGACCAAGGTGCCGGTATGGGCCAAGATGACGCCCAACGCGGGCAACATGGCTGCCGTGGCGCGGGCCGCCGAACGGGGCGGCGCGGATGCCATCGTCGCGGCCAACGCGTTGCTGGCCATGGCGATCGATGTCGACACCTTCCGCCCCAAGGTCGCCAACCTGATGGGCGGCATTACCGGCCGCGCCACCAAGCCCATCATCCTGCGCATGGCCTACCAATGCGCGCAGGCGGTGTCGATTCCGGTGATCGGTTGCGGCGGCATCTCGGACGCGAACGACGCGCTGGAATACATGCTGGCGGGTTGCAGCGCGGTGCAGATCGGCACCGCCAGCTTCGTCAGCCCGAATGCCATGCCGCGCATGATCGACGACCTGGCGGCCTTCTGCCAGCGCCGCGGCATCTCGCGCATCCGCGACCTGATCGGCGCGATGCAGATGTTCGAACCTGTGATGCTGGAACGGAGGGCGACCTTATGAACGCAATGATTTCAGGGGCGGGCAGTGATCGTGGCGATGATCACGGCAACGACCTGCACGACGGCGCCCCGGGTGCTGACTGGCATGACCTGGGTCCGCGCGACGCCTGCTTTGGCGACTCGCCGTGCCTGCAGGCAACGGTCAACGGCGTCAAGGTCGGCCTGTTCCTGGTCGATGACGAGGTCTATGCCATTGACGATCTGTGTACGCACGGTCACGCCATGTTGACTGACGGCGAACTGGACGGCTTTGAAGTGGAGTGCCCGCTCCATGGCGGCGTGTTCGACGTGCGATCGGGCAAGCCCATGTGTTCGCCGGTGACGCGTCCGGTGCGCACCCATCCGGTCCGTTTCTATCAGGGCGGGGTGTACGTGAAGGTGGAAGGGTGACGAGCGAGCCGGGCAGGGCGGCCATAGGCGTGACAGGCATGTCGAGCAGGACTGCGGCGTCATCGCGGCGTCCGCGTATCGCCGTCATCGGCACCGGTGGCACTTTTGCCATGCAGGCGCGCCATCGATTCGACTGGGTCGAGTACAGCGAAAGCGGCGTGATCCTTGGCATTGATCACTTGCTGACGACGATGGGCGAACTCGCGCCGCACATCGATATCGTCCCGATCGGGTTTCGTGCGCTGGGCAGCACCGGCATCGTACCGGCGGACTGGCTGGCGCTGTCATTGTTGATTTCGTCAACGATCGCCAACGATCCTCTGCTGGACGGCATCGTCATCACGCATGGCACTGCCACCCTCGAAGAAACCGCCTGGTTCCTTGACCTGACGCTGGCACTGGACATTCCCGTGATCGTGACCGGCGCACAGCGGCCGTCCAACACCGAGGGGTCCGACGCGTGCGTGAATCTGCGCGCCGCGTTGGCTGCGGCGTGCTCGCCCGCCTTGCGGGATCTGGGCGTATTGGTGGTGATGGACAACGTCGTGCTGCCCGCGCGGGACGCCACCAAGGTATCGAGCTTCGAGCTGGCCGCGTTCGAAGCGCCGGGCTTTGGGCCGCTGGCCCGCATCGATGCACAAGGGCAGGTCGCGCTGCGCCGTCTGCCCGTGCGGCCCGCGGGCAGGTTGCCGATCACGAACCTGGCCGATGTGGGGGCCCTGCCGCGGGTGGACATCGTGCTGTCGTACGCGGGCGCCGACCGCGTCGTGATCGACGCGCTGGTCGCCGCCGGCACGCGCGGCATCATCAGCGCGGGGCTGCCGCCCGGTCGTCCGGCCAGTGGCGAACGCGCCGGGCTGGTCGATGCCGTGGCTCAAGGCGTGACTGTGGTGCAGTCGACCCGGGCAGCGCGCGGCACGGTGCCGGTGCAACGCTTTCTGTCCGCCGACGGCATCCTGGCAGGCGGCGACCTGTCGCCGCAGAAGCTGCGCATCCTGCTGATGCTGGCGCTGGTGCGGACCGACGATCCCCAGGTGATTCAGCAGATGTTGTTTGCGTATTGATGGCGGTCTGCGTTGCACCGCCATCCGTCCCCAGCTGACCGGAGTTCCGCATGCGCTTTTCCTACATCGTCACGTTCCGGCATGAAAACGATCCGACGGCGCGCCTGTCGTCCGCTGATCTGGAAGCCATACGGACCGTCGTGCTGGGCACGCCGGGGCTGCGCCTGGCGCATCTGTTCACCCCTGAGTCGGCACGCGACTACTACACCGATGACGGCCCGTCACCGCTGTTCATGATGCAGCTGAAGTTCAATGAGTTGCCGGAACTGGAAGCCGCCGTCGCGGCCAACGGCCATCTGCAGCAGCTGGCCGATGCCAGTGCACTGCCGAGCCTGGCGGGCACGCACGTCACGCAGCAAGTCATGGTGACGCGCCCCTTCCCGGTCATCGACGCGCGCGCTGACGCCGCGGCCGATACCTTGCCCTGCAGCTACCTGGTGCATTACCCCGGCCAGGCCGCCGATCTGAATGCATGGCACAGCTACTACCTGTCGCACCATCCGCAGATCATGAAAGACTTTCCAGGTATTCGCGAGATCGAGATCTTTTCACGCGTGGACTGGTGCGACGCCATGCCGTGGGAACGGGTGGCGTACATGCAGCGCAACAAGCTGGTGTTCGACAGCGCCGCTTGCCTGACGGACGCCCTGCAATCCGACGTGCGCCACCGCATGCGCGCCGACTTTGAACAATTCCCGCCGTTCACCGGCAGCAACGCACACTTCGCGATGGCGACACACACGGTGGCGCCCGGGCGGGAATGACAGCAACGATCAGCGCTCCAGCGCGGTGATCGTGTACTGGCCGTTGATCTTGTCGGCCGCGAAGCGGACCTTGTCGCCCGGCTTCACGTTCTGCAGCATGGCCGGGTCGGCCACGTGAAAGACCAGGGTCATCGCGGGCAGATCCAGATTGGAAATCGCGCCGTGCTTGATGGTGATCTTGCCTGCGGCGGCGTCGATGCGACGCACTTCGCCGCTGGTATTGGCCGATGCGGCCATGACCAGGCTGGTCGCCAGCAACGCGGCGGCTGCGGCAATAACGGTCAACGTTCGTTTCATGCGGTCTCCTTCAGACGATGGTGCAGTGCACATGCTAGCAGGTGATCGCGGGCTGCCCTTCCAGTCCAGCAAGAATCGGGCAGTCCGGCCGATGATCGCCGTGGCAGTGCGAAGCCAGGTTTTCCAGCGTGTCGCGCATGGCCTGCAAGGCGCGGATCTTGTCGTCCAGTTCCTGGATATGCCCCATCGCCAGCGTCTTCACATCGGCGCTGGGCCGGCCCCGGTCTTTCCACAGCTGCAGCAGCGTATCGATCTGCGCGATCGAAAAGCCCAGGTCCCGCGCGTTGCGGATGAACTGCAGGGTGTGGATGTCGTCGTCCTTGTACAGCCGGTAGCCGGCGTCGGTGCGCCGCGCGGCAGGGATCAGCCCGATCGATTCGTAGTGCCGGATCATCTTGGCCGACACGCCCGACGCTTTTGACGCGTCACCAATATTGAGCGCGTTCATCTCAAGCCTCCTTGGCAAGTGCGGTCGTCACCCCGTTGGATGCTGCCTGCCCCGGCGGGGCTGCCCGCCGCGGCGCGGGTGACCAGCGGCGCAGCAGTACGGCATTGCTGACCACGCACACGCTGCTCAGCGCCATGGCGGTGCCGGCCAGCACGGGGTTCAGCCATCCCATTGCCGCCAGCGGAATGCCGACGACGTTGTAGGCAAAGGCCCAGAACAGGTTCTGGTGGATCTTGTGCGTCGTGCGGCGCGAGATGGCAATGGCATCCGCGACCAGCCCCGGGTCATTGCGCATCAAGGTGATGCCTGCCGTCTGCATGGCCACGTCGGACCCGCTGGCCATGGCGATGCCCACATCGGCGGTGGCCAAGGCAGGCGCATCGTTGATGCCGTCCCCGACCATGGCGACCCGCCGCCGTTCCGCGCGCAGCCGCGCCACGGCGGCAACCTTGTCGGCGGGCAGCATCTGGCTTTCCACGTGGTCGATGTTGAGCGCATCGGCCACCGCCGCCGCACTGCCCGCGTTGTCGCCGGTCAGCAGCACGACCTGCACGCCCAGCCGATGCAGTTCCGCCACTGCGGCTGCGGATTCCGGGCGGATCGTGTCGCCAAAAGCCAGCACGCCGAGCAGGGTGGGGGCGTGGGGGCCAATGTTCGGCCCGGCGTCATTCGCGGACGTGCCGTTGCCCGCCGAGGTCGCCGCTGCGCCCGTTGACGCGGCCGACGCGTCATCCGCCGCCAGCCATGACACCGTGTAGCCGGCTGCCTCCGCTTCCCGCGCCGCCACCTTCAACACATCGGTCGCCACGCCCAGATCGCGCATCAACGCGCCGCTGCCCAGCCACACGCGGCGGCCTTCCACGTCACCTTGCAGGCCCTTGCCAGGCAAGGCTTGCGTCTGATCGCTGGCCGGGACGTCACCGCCCCGCGCCGCCTGCGCGTCCAGCACCGCCTTGGCCAGCGGATGTTCGCTGCCCCGCTGCAAGGCGGCCGCCAGCCGCAGCACGGCGGCATTGGACGCATCCCCGCCCACTGCCTTGATCACCGTCAACGTCGGATGCCCGGCTGTCAACGTGCCGGTCTTGTCGAAGGTCACGCAATCCACCCGGTGCGCGGTTTCCAGCGCCTGGCCATCCTTGATCAGAATGCCGTGACGCGCGGCCACGCCGGTCCCGGCCAT
This sequence comes from Pigmentiphaga litoralis, assembly GCF_013408655.1. NCBI lineage: Bacteria > Pseudomonadati > Pseudomonadota > Betaproteobacteria > Burkholderiales > Alcaligenaceae > Pigmentiphaga > Pigmentiphaga litoralis. The sequence goes on along the minus strand of NZ_JACCBP010000001.1, from coordinate 3,483,475 downwards.
GATCGCCGCGGGCGTGGCCAGCCCCAGTGCGCACGGGCAGGCAATCACCAGCACGGCGACGGCATTGAGCAGCGCCTGCGGCCAGTCATGCGTGGTCAGGCCCCAGCCCAGCAAGGTCACCAGCGCAATCAGCAGCACGATGGGCACAAAGATGGCGCTGACCCGATCCGCCAGCCGCTGCAGCGGCGCCTTGGTGGCCTGCGCGTCTTCTACCAGCCGCACAATGCGCGCCAGCGTGGTCTGGCTGCCGATGGCGCGCGTGCGCACCGCCAGCAGCCCGTCGCCATTGATGGACCCGCCGGTGACCCGGTCGGCCACGGTCTTTTCCACGGGCCGGCTTTCCCCGGTCAGCATCGACTCGTCGGCATAGCTGCGGCCTTCTTCGACGTCGCCATCGACCGGAATGCGCGCGCCGGGCTTGACCAGCACCAGGTCACCCACCCGCACGTGATCGATCGGGATTTCCACCTCGACAGGGCCCTTGCCGTCGCCCCCCGCGCGCCGCACCCACGCGGTATCCGGCCGCAGGGCCTGCAGCGCGCGCAGGGCCTCGGTGGTCTGGCGGCGCGCGCGGGTTTCAAGCCACTTGCCCAGCAGCACCAGCGTGATCACCGCGGCAGACGCTTCGAAATACAGATGCGGCATGTGATCGCCGCCATGCTGCAGCAATTGCCAGACCGACAGGCCATACGCAGCGGACGTTCCCAATGCGACCAGCAGGTCCATGTTGCCGGTGCCAGCCAGCGCCGCCTTGGCCCCCGCGCGGTAGAAGCGGGCGCCCAGCCAGAACTGCACCGGCGTCGCCAGCAGCCATTGCAGCCAGCCCGGCAACATCCAGTCGCGGCCGGCCAGCATGCCGGCCATGGGCAGGATCAGCGGCGCGGTCAGGATGGCGGCCACCACCACCGGCCAGGCATCGGGCAGCTTGCTGGACGGCGCCTGGGTATCATCGGCCAGCGCGCGGGCCTCGTAGCCGGCCTTTTCGATCGCGGCCGCCAGCGCTTCGACCTGCACGCCCGGGGCGTCCACGTGCGCCTGTTCGGTCGCCAGGTTGACGGACACGTCACGCACCCCCGGCAGCTTGCGCAAAGTGCGTTCGACCCGCCCCACGCACGAGGCGCAGGTCATTCCCCCGACCGACAGGCGGTGCGTGGCGTGAAAAGTGGCGGCATCCATGGCAAAACTCCCTGAGGTAGGCCCGGCATCAAGGAACGCCGTCGTAACGGCACGCCTGACGATCCGGGCAATGACCTGACTTTCAAGCCTACCATGATGTCAAGGTCAAGCCCTTGTCGCCAGTCCACCGGTGCATAAGCCTGTGGGCAAGCTGTGTGCAGCCGGTGGATAGCCGGTGGACAGCGCGGGAAAACCGGTGAACAAGGGGGTGGACAAGCCTGGGGATGGCGTGTGGACAAGTCCAGGTCACCCTTGCGTACATTCGTGTCACGCCGCAGTGGCTACAATCGGGTTTTTCGTCGCTCGACACATTCATTCAGGCGCCTCCATGACAGATTTCACGCAAGCAGATTCCTCGTACGCCGAGAAGGCCGGTCCGCTGGTTACGACGCTGACGCCGCGCATCAAGGCCGAGGTGCTGGCCGAGGCGCTGCCCTACATCCGCCGCTTCCACGGCAAGACCATCGTCGTCAAATACGGCGGCAACGCCATGACCGAAGAGCGCCTGCAGCGCAGCTTCGCGCATGACGTGGTCCTGCTCAAGCTGGTCGGCATCAACCCGATCGTCGTCCACGGCGGCGGCCCGCAGATCGACAGCGCCCTGAAGCGCGTCGGCAAGCAGGGCACCTTCGTCCAGGGCATGCGCGTCACCGACGCCGAAACCATGGAAGTCGTGGAATGGGTGCTGGGCGGCGAAGTCCAGCAGGACATTGTGATGATGATCAACGAGTTCGGCGGCAAGGCCGTGGGCCTGACCGGCAAGGACGGCGGCCTGATCCGCGCCAACAAGATGCGCATGCCCGACAAGAACAATCCAGGCGCTTTCCTGGACCTGGGCTTTGTGGGCGAGATCGCTTCGATCGATCCGTCGGTGGTCAAGGCCCTGCAAGACGACCAGTTCATTCCGGTCATCTCGCCTATCGGTTTCGGTGAAGACGGCCTGGCCTACAACATCAACGCCGACCTGGTGGCCGGCAAGATCGCCGAAGTGCTGCGCGCCGAAAAGCTGGTCATGATGACCAACACCCCGGGCGTGCTGGACAAGAACGGCAACCTGCTGACCGGCCTGACCGCCAACAAGATCGACGAACTGTTCGCCGACGGCACCATTTCGGGCGGCATGCTGCCCAAGATCTCGTCGGCACTCGAAGCCGCCAAGAGCGGCGTCAACTCGGTGCACATCGTCGACGGCCGCGTCGAACATGTGCTGCTGCTGGAGATCCTGACCGCGCAGGGCGTCGGCACGATGATCCGGTCGCACTGATGACCGATCACCTTGTCGTCAGCGATGCGGCGGCGCGCGCCACGGGCGTGCCCGCGCTGGGCGACTACCGGCGGCAGGTCAAACGGCCGCTGGGCCGGGTGCGCGCCAGCCGCCGGCTGCTGCCCTCCGCCAAGTCCAAGGAACTGGTCTGGTTCTTTGACCTGGACAACACGCTGCACGACGCGTCGCACGCCATCTTTTCGCATATCGACCTGTCGATGACGGCGGCGGTGCGTGAAACCCTGAATGTGTCCGAAGAGGAAGCCCACGCGCTGCGCAAGAAGTACTGGCAGCGCTACGGGGCCACCCTGATCGGCATGGTGCGCCACCACGGCGTGTCGTCGGCAGACTTCCTGCATCGCAGCCACAACTTCGACATCCGCCCGTTGGTGCGTGCCGATAAAGACCTACGCAATCGCCTGGACAAGCTGCCGGGCCGCAAGGTCCTGCTGACCAACGCTCCGCATAATTACGCACGGACAATCCTTTCGCATCTGGGTATCCTGCGTTGCTTCGACAGCCTGTGGGCCGTCGAAGACATGCGCTTCCATGGCGATTTCAAGGTCAAGCCGTCACCTGCCTTGATGCGTCATGTGCTGGCGCACGAAGGGGTCAGCGCCCACCGCGCCGTGCTGGTCGAAGACACTGCCGCCAACTTGCGGGGGGCGCGTCAGGTCGGCATGCGAACGGTGTACGTGCGGCACCCCCAGACGCCGTTTGCCAAGACCCACCGTGGCCGTCCGATGTTTATCGACCTTCAAGTAAACTCGGTCAGTCACTTGTTGTTACAGCGTCGCCTGCTCCGCCGCGTGTAGTCCTGCCCCCGGGTGAGGGCCACCCGGGACAGCGACGAAGATTCCTTCTTTACACGGATTCAGCGCTTTATGGCGGCCATCAAGTCAGGCGAAAGAAAGACCCAGATCCTTCAGATGCTTGCAGAGATGCTCGAGCACCCCAAAGGCGAGCGTATTACCACCGCGGCCCTGGCGGCCCGGCTTCAGGTGTCCGAAGCGGCGTTGTATCGCCACTTCGCCAGCAAGGCCCAGATGTTCGAAGGGCTGATCGAATTCATCGAAACGTCCATCTTCGGCCTGATCAACCAGATCGCCGACAGCGAAGCCAGTGGCATCGCGCAAAGCCGCAAGGTCATCTCGCTGCTGCTGTCCTTCGCGGAACGCAACAAGGGGCTGACCCGGGTGCTGGTGGGCGACGCCCTGGTGATCGAAGATGAACGGCTGCAGGAACGCATGAACCAATTCGTCGACCGGATTGAAGCGTCATTGCGGCAGGGGCTGCGCAATGCGCTGTCGCTGGGCGAATTGCCGCCGGCCGACGACATTCACGCGCGGGCCAGCCTGATCCTGCATTTCATCCTGGGAAGGTGGCAGCGATATGCCAAGACGGGGTGGAAGAAATCCCCCACCGAGTTCCTGGATTCGCAAATGGTGCTGATGCTGCGGGCCTGAGCCAGCCCAAGCAGCCTGAACGAGGCCGAACGCCTTTCAGCGGTCCGAGCAGACCGCGCAGCCCGGATCCCGGGCCACCCGCACGCTGTGCCATTCCATGCTGAGCGCTTCCAGCATCAACAGCCGGCCCGACAGGCTCTTGCCTACGCCGGCGATCAGCTTGATCGCTTCGGCCGCCTGCATGGACCCGACGATGCCTACCAGCGGCGAGAACACACCCATCGTGGCGCAGCGTTCTTCCTGGACATCATCGCCGTCCGGGAACAGGCAGTGATAGCAGGGCGCCTTCGCGTCCCGCAAATCAAAGGTGCTGACCTGCCCATCGAAACGGATGGCGGCGCCCGATACCAGCGGCGTGCCGTGCCTGACGCAGGCGCGGTTGACCGCATGGCGGGTCGCAAAATTATCCGAGCAATCGAGCACCACATCGGCCTTGGCCACTTCGGCCTCCAGCGCGTCACCCGCCAGCCGCACCGTCAACGCAATCACCTCGACTTCCGGGTTGATGGCATTGAGCGTGCGCCGGCCCGAGTCGGCCTTGGGCTGGCCGATCCGGTCGGTGGTGTGAAGGATTTGTCGCTGAAGATTGGTCAGGTCGACGGTGTCGTCGTCAGCCAGCACGAGCGTGCCGACCCCGGCCGAAGCCAGGTAATAGGCAGCGGGCGATCCCAGACCGCCCGCGCCAATGATCAGAACCCGCGACGCGATGATCCGCGCCTGCCCTTCGATCCCGAGTTCATCGAGCAGGACATGGCGCGAATACCGCAATAGCTGGTCGTCGTTCACTTCGCCGCGGTCACTTCGCCGGTGCGGGCGTCGGCTTGATCACTTCGACCGGCTTGTTGGCCTTGTCACCGTCGGACGGACGGTTCGGCTTGGTGCCCTTTTCTTCGTCGGCCTTGGATGCCGCCTGCTGGGCTGCCGCCTTGGCAACGTCTTCGGCCTTGGCGACCTGCACCGGACGGCCGGCCAGCTGATTCAGCGCCTGCTGCAGCTGGAAGTCGTCGGCGCCGCCGAATTCGATCGGCTTGAGCGCAGCCTTGCGCTGTTCCGCAAGCTTTTCGGGGTCGAGCACGGCCGACTTCTTCTCTTCCGGATCCTTGTCGTTGATCAGGTGCTTGGCCAGGTCGGCCTCGCGAGGACGCTCGAACAGATCGCCGTCGGGGGTTTCGGTCACGGCCAGATCAGGGACGATGCCCTTGGCCTGGATCGAACGACCCTTGGGGGTGTAGTAACGCGACGTCGTCAGCTTGATGGCCGATTCGCGCGAGATCGGCAGGATGACCTGCACCGAGCCCTTGCCGAACGTTTGCGTACCCAGCACCTTGGCGCGGTCCGTATCCTGCAGGGCGCCGGCCACGATTTCCGATGCCGAAGCCGATCCGGCATTTACCAGGACGACCATCGGAATGGTTTTGGCCCAGGCGGGCAGGCGCTTCATGTAGTCGTCGCTGCTGCGCAGGTAGTCTGCGGGCACCGATTCGTACTTGCGCTTGGAGTCGGGCGTGCGGCCGTCGGTCGTCACAATCACCGAACCCGGCGGCAGGAAGGCGCCCGCGACACCGATGGCGCTATGAAGCAGGCCACCCGGGTCGTTGCGCAGGTCCAGCACGAGGCCCTTGGGCGCGCCGTTCTTGCCCAGGCGATCCAGATGCGTGATCAGGTCAGCGCCGGTCTGTTCCTGGAATTGCGACACACGCACATAGCCGACGCCGTTATCCAGCGTCTTGCTGCGTACGCTCTGGACCTTGATGACGTCACGTTCGATCTTCACGACCAGCGGCACGTCGGCGCCCTTGCGCACCAGCGTCAGCACGATCGGGGTCTTGGGCTTGCCGCGCATCAGCTTGACGGCGTCATTGAGCAGCAGGCCCTTGGTGGACTTGTCGTCGATCTTGATGATCAGGTCGCCCGCCTTCACGCCGGCGCGTGCAGCCGGGGTGTCTTCGATCGGGGAAATGACTTTGACGAAGCCGTCTTCGGTACCCACTTCGATACCCAGGCCACCGAATTCGCCCTGCGTCGTGCTTTGCATTTCGCGATAGGCGTCGGCGTCCAGATAGGCCGAATGCGGGTCCAGGTCGGACAGCATGCCGGCGATTGCGCCGTCGATCAGCTTCTTGTCGTCGACGGGTTCGACGTAGCTGCTCTTGATCGTGGCGAATACGCTGGAGAACTGGCGGAGTTCTTCGAGGGGCAGCGGGCCACGCGTGTCGCGCTGGGCGACGGCCGTCAGGCCAACGCTGACCAGGACACCTGCCACGACGCCCACGCTGACCAGGCCAATACTGCGAACTTTACTTTTGCTGCCCATGTATTCCTCCGGGGCTACGATCGGAATGATCCACAGTTGGACATCCGACTGGCCTGCGGGTTCGGTTGGAGGTTGAAAATGATGGATACGGCGACGCGCCGCGCTGATGACAGGATTATCCGGTTCCTGCGCGCTAACGCAATGCGGTCCATTTGAGTGGATCGAACGGGGCGCCGCGGAAACGGAGTTCAAAGTATAGGCCCGATTCCGACTGTCCCCCGGTGGCGCCTACGTTGGCGATCACATCGCCGCTCGCGATGCTGTCGCCGACGTGTTTGAGGATGGATTGGTTGTTACCATAAATCGACAAATACTGGCTGCCGTGGTCCACGATCACCAGATTGCCGAATCCTCGCAGCCAGTCGGCGAACACCACTTTGCCGGCTGCGACGGCATGCACGGTGGCGCCTTCGCCCGCCCGGATGAACACGCCGCGCCAGCTGCCGCCTTCGCCGCGCGGGGAGCCGAAGCGGCCGACCACGTCGCCGCGCACCGGCAGCCGCAGGCGGCCCCGCAGCTTTTCGAATTGGCCGGACAGCGACGCATCGGGCACGTCGTCGTTGCGGGCCACCGCCGTTTCAGGCGGCGGCGGTGGGGGAGCCGGACGCACCGCCACCGGCGGTGGCTCGGGCGGCGGGGTGCGGCCCTGGCGCGCCGCTTCGGCCCGCGCGCGGGCCTGGGCCTGAGCTTGCGCCTTGGCCGCGGCTTCGGCGCGGCGTGCCTCGGCCGCGGCGGCGGCCGCCACGCGCCGGGCGTCTTCTTCGCGCCGTTTCTGTTCGGCGATCCGCTTCTGGCGGGCCTCTTCGGCCTGCTTGGCGATCATCCGGGTCAGCTCGTCGATCACGCGCGACAGGCGCTGTTCGTCGCGGGCGACAGCCGTGGCTTCCTTGCGCTGGCTGTCCAGCTGCGCCGAAATCGTGTCCATCACCTTGCGGCGTTCGGCCGATTGCTTGAGCAGTTCTTCGCGCTGCCTGCCTTCTTCCTTGGCGAGCGTGTCGAGTTCCGTGCGCCGGTTGTCGGCCTGGTTGCGCAGCTGGTTCAGCTGTTCCAGTTCCGACCGCAGGTCGACCACGGCCGCGGCGCGTGCCTGCGACACGTAGCCCAGGTAGGACAAGTTTCGGCCCAGGCGCTGCGGGTCGTCTCCCGACAGCAGGGCGCTCCACGGCGTAATGCCGCCGGTGGCGTATTGCTTGCGCAGCAGGTCGCCCAGATTGTCCTGGCGGCGGGCCAGCACGGCTTCCTGCGTCGCGATCTGTGAATTCTTGGCATCCAGTTCCGCGCGGGCTTTGGCCTGGGACGCGGAAATTTCAGCAAGCCGCCGATTGGTGCGGGAAATGGTCTGTTCCGATTCCTTCAGCGCGTCGGCTGCGTCGGATTTGGCCTCTTCCTGCTCGGCAATGTCTTTTTTGAGGGCTTCCAGGCGGTTGCGCAGCGCTTCCCGCTCGCGCGCCACCACCTTGGGATCGGAAGGTGCCCCGGGCGGGGGCGTGGTGGCGGACTGTGCCGCCACCGCGGCCGACGTGCCGCTGGCCACCAGGACCAGCGCAGCCAGCGAAAACGTCGCCGCTTGCAGAATCACTTGGCCTTCGCCTTGCCTTGTGCGGCCACGGCGGCCATGGCGGCGGCGATCTCGTCCGCATTGCCTAGGTAGTAGTGCTTGATCGGCTTGAGGTTTTCGTCGAGTTCGTACACCAGCGGCTGGGCGGTCGGGATGTTCAGGCCTACGATTTCGTCGTCGGACACGTTATCCAGGTGCTTGATCAGGGCGCGCAGGCTGTTGCCGTGGGCGGCGATCAGGACACGCTTGCCGGCCTTGATGGCGGGGGCAATCGACTCGTTCCAGTAGGGCACGACGCGTTCGACCGTGTCCTTCAGGCATTCGGTCGCGGGCAGTTCGGCGGCGCTCAGGGCGCTGTAGCGCGGATCGAAGCGCGGGTGACGCTCATCGTCGATGTCCAGCGGATTCGGCGCGATGGCGTAGGCACGGCGCCAGATCAGGACCTGCTCGTCACCGTATTTGGCGGCCGTCTCGGACTTGTTCATGCCTTGCAGGGCGCCGTAATGACGCTCGTTCAGGCGCCAGCTGTTGATGACCGGCAGATACATGGCGTCCATCGTGTCGAGGGCGATCCACAGGGTGCGGATGGCGCGCTTGAGCACCGAGGTGTAGGCGACGTCGAAGCCGTAGCCTTCGCGCTGGAGCAGTTCGCCGGCCTTGCGCGCTTCTTCGCGGCCTTTTTCGGTCAGGTCGACATCGGTCCAGCCGGTGAACCGGTTGTCAAGGTTCCATTGGCTTTCGCCGTGACGCATCAGTACGATTTTGTACATGGGATAGGGGCGGCGCTGCCGCAAAGGTGAAGGTTGAATACAATCCGGCGTCCCGGTCCATCTTGGACCGGGACGCCGCCGAAAGCTTGAAATTTGGCACGCAACCCCGACATTTTATAATCCTGCGGCTATTCCCAACATCCATCGTGATGGCGAGGCGCTCCGCGGGACATATCCGAGTCCGGGGCGTTCTATCAGATCTCCTCTTCAGGATCCTCTAGTGAAATTTTTAATCGATAACATCTTTCTGGTTGCCCTGGCGGCCGTGTCCGGTCTCATGCTGCTGTTGCCGACCCTGCGCAACGGCAAGCGGGGCGGGGCCGTGACGCCCGTCGAAGCGACCCAGATGGTCAACCAGCGCCAGGCCGTGTTCGTCGATGTCCGTCCGCCCGCCGAATTTGCCGAAGGCCGCATTGCGCAGTCGCGCAACGTGCCGGAAGCCGAAATCGAACAGAAAGCCGCTGCTCTTCCCAAGAACAAACCCTTGGTCCTAGTCTGCATGAACGGAAAGGCGTCTGCAAAGACAGTTGAAAAATTCCGTAAGCAGGGCTTTGCCGAAGTCACCAGCCTGGCTGGCGGCATTGCAGGATGGGTCCAGGCCGGGTTGCCAATCGCCAAAGGATAACGCCATGCAAAACGTTGTGATGTACGCCACGGGCTACTGCCCCTACTGTCAACGCGCCGAAATGCTGCTGCAGCAGCGCGGCGTCGAGAACATCGAAAAGATCCGCATCGACGTCGACCGGACCAAGCGTGACGAGATGATCGAACGCACGGGCCGACGCACGGTACCGCAGATCTACATTGGCGACACACACGTTGGCGGCAGCGATGACCTCGCGGCGCTCGACCGGGCAGGCAAGTTGCTGCCGCTGCTGAACGGCGAAGCGTGACGTTTTTGTCCCGGCCCCGCTGATCTGCCCGCCCGGCCCGGTGTATCGTGCCGGGCTGAGATGTTTTTTCCGTTCCGGCCGCCCGCGGCCGGATTCTGCCCTCCGGCTCCCGTTTTTCGCGAATTCCGTCCATGTCCGACATCCAAGACCAAGAAGCTCCCGCTCCTGTTTTCAACATCCAGCGCGTCTACCTGAAAGACCTGTCGCTCGAGTTGCCCAATTCGCCGCAGATCTTCCTTGAACAGGAACAGCCCGCGGTCGAAGTGTCGATCGACGTCGGCGCCGCGGCGTTGGCCGAGACGGTGTTCGAAGTGACCGTGACCGCCACCGTCACCACCAAGATCAACGACAAGGTGCTGTACCTGGTCGAAGGCAAGCAAGCCGGCATTTTCGAGCTGGCAAACCTGCCGGCCGAGCAGCTGGATCCGGTGCTGGGCATCGTGTGCCCGGGCATCGTCTATCCGTACCTGCGTTCGAACATTGCCGACGCGATCAGCCGTGCCTCGATGGCCCCGCTGCACCTGGCCGAAGTCAACTTCCAGTCGATCTACGAGCAGCGCATTGCCGCCGCGATGGAACAGCAGGCTGCCGCCGAAGCCGCCGGCAACGACAGCGGCATCATCCTTCCGGGTGGCGCTGGCGACATCAAGCACTGATCGCCTGACCGGAGCGGTGCTCATGACTGGTACGCACCGTCCGCTGCGGGTGGCCGTGCTGGGCGCGGGAAGCTGGGGCACGGCGCTGGCCGCCGCCAGCGCCCGCAACCAGCCCACCCTGCTGTGGGCGCGTGATCCGGCCATGGCGGCCAGCCTGGTGGCATCGCAGGAAAACACCCGCTATCTGGCGGGTGTGCCGCTGCCCGACACGCTGGCCTTTACCAGCGACCTGGACGCCGTTTTCGACCACCTCGACCTTCCCGATACCGACGCCCTGATCATCCTGGGCGTGCCGGTAGTGGGCATGGCGGGCGCCTGCCGCATGCTGGCCGATGCGCTGGCACGCCGGCCGCTGGCCGCCTTGTCGGTCGTCTGGACCTGCAAGGGCTTCGACGCCGACACGGGCCGCCTGCCGCATGCGGTGGCCGCCGACGTGCTGGGCGGCATGCCAGGGGTGTCGACCGGCGTGCTGTCGGGGCCGTCGTTCGCGCGCGAGGTGGCCCAGGGGCTGCCGGTGGCATTGACGGTGGCCAGCAGCAGTGCCGACCTGCGCGAGCAGGTCACGCATGCCTTGCACGGCGGCGCGATCCGCGTCTACGCCAGCGACGACGTCGTGGGCGTGGAAGTGGGCGGCGCCGTCAAGAACATCATGGCCATTGCCTGCGGGATCGGCGATGGCCTGGGCATGGGCGCCAACGCCCGTGCCGCCCTCATTACCCGCGGACTGGCCGAAATGACGCGGCTGGGCGTGGCGCTGGGCGCGCAGGCCGATACCTTTTCTGGCCTGACCGGCCTGGGGGACCTGATCCTGACCGCGACGGGTGACCTGTCGCGCAACCGCCGGGTCGGACTCGAAATCGGCCGGGGCGCGTCGCTCGACGCCATTCTGGCCGACATGACGCAGGTGGCCGAAGGCGCGCGCTGCGCGCCTGCGGTGCTGGCGCTGGGCCGGCGCCATGGCCTGCAGATGCCGATCACCGAGGCGGTCTGCGCGGTGCTGTTCGACCGCGTCCCGCCCGCCCTGGCCGTTACCCGTTTGCTTGCACGCGATCCGCGTGCCGAAGGAGCTGTATAGATGGATGCGATCTGCGTCTATTGCGGATCGAGTCCCGGCACCGATCCGCGTCATGCCGAGGTCGCCCGCGACTTCGGCACCGCGCTGGCCCGCCGCAACCTGCGCCTGGTCTATGGCGGGGGCAACGTCGGCCTGATGGGCGAGGTGGCCAATGCCACGCTGGCCGCTGGCGGCACCGTGACCGGCATCATTCCCGAACGCCTGTGGGAAAAGGAAGTGGGCCATCGCGGCCTGACCGACCTGTTCGTGGTCCCGACCATGCACGCGCGCAAGGCGCGGATGGTGGAACTGTCGGACGCGTTCGTCGCCTTACCAGGCGGTTTCGGCACGCTGGACGAATTGTTCGAAGTGCTGACCTGGCAACAGATCGGCTATCACCAGAAGCCGGTCGGCCTGCTGAACGTGAATGGCTATTACGACGGGCTGATCGAATTTGCGCGGCATGCCCATGCCCAGGGCTTCGTGCGCAAGGACCACCTGGACTCGATGATCATCGATACCGATATCGAATCCCTGCTCGACACGCTGATCCATGCCGAACCGGTGCAAGTGGAAAAGTGGTTGAATCGCGATGTGCCGGTCTGACCGACACGGCCATCCGCAAAAACAATATCTCTGGAGACACCCCATGACTTCCCGTACGACGTCGGCGCCGCGCCGCACTCTGATGCTGGCCGCGCTGACGGCCGTCGTGGCCGGCGCTTTCGCCGCGCCCGCCGCCTACGCGCAATCGGACTGGCCCAACCGGCCGATCAAGATGATCGTGCCATTCCCGGCCGGTTCGTCGCCGGATACGCTGGCGCGCATGATTGCGCAGCCGCTGGGCAAGGCGCTGGGCCAGGCCATCGTCGTGGACAACAAGCCGGGTGCGGGCGGCAACATCGGCACCGCCGCGGTGGCGCATGCGCAGCCCGACGGCTACACCATCCTGTATACGATCAACGGCCCGCTGGTCACCGCCCCGGCGCTGTACACCAAGCTGCCGTACGACCCGGTCAAGGACCTGGCGCCGGTCACGTTGGTGGCCACCAGCCCCAACGTGCTGGTCGTTGATCCTGCGCTGAAGGTCGACTCGGTGGCGGCACTGGAAGCCCTGGTCAAGAAAGCACCCGGCAAGCTCAACTACGGGTCGGTCGGCGCAGGCAGTTCGGCCCACCTGGCCATGGAACTGTTCAAGGGCCGTCAGGGCCTGGACATCCTGCACGTGCCGTACGCAGGTTTTCCGCAGGTGATCACGGCGATGCTGGGCAACCAGGTGCAGGCTGCCTTCATGGTGCCGGCGATTGCCATGCCGCAAGTGCGTGACGGCCGCATCAAGGCGCTGGCCGTGACCAGCCTGCAGCGCAGCCCGACGCTGCCCGACCTGCCCACGATGGTGGAGCAGGGCTCGCCCGGCTTCGAGGCGATTTCGTGGAACGCGATCCTGGTGCCGGCCGGCACGCCACAGCCGATGGTGGATCGCCTGAACACGGAACTGGTCAAGATCATTCGCAGCGACGAAGCCAAGACGCTGTTCACGGCGCAGTACTTCACGCCGGTGGGCTCGACACCCGCCGAACTGAGCGCGCTGATCAAGAAGGAAACGCAGGTGCTGGGCGGCGTCATCAAGCGGTTGAATCTGACGCTGGATTGAACGGCCTTTCCGTCAAACACCTTCTGGTCCCGCGCATCCATGCATTCTCTTCGAGGCCAGTTGGTGTTTTTCTGGGCGCTGCTGTTCGGCGCCTGCCTGGCGCTGGCCGGCATGATGTTCACGCTGTACCAGGGCAGTGCCGGCGCGCAGATCGCCGCAGCGCGCAGCGCGACCGAAATGTCCTGCCAGAACATCACCACGCGGTATGCAAAGTCGCTGACATCCCCTTCCACCCAGGCGCCGCGCATCGACCTGTTGCAGGTCCTGCTGCAACTGGTGCTGATCGAAGCGCCGCAGGTTGAAGGCGGCGTGTGGCAGACCGGCAAAGGCCACCTGGCCTATGCCTATCCCACCTATGAAGGCAGCGGGGTCAAACGTGACCTGCCCGAAGCCGAACAACCCCTGATCACCGAGATGGCCGAGCGCGCCGTGCGCACGCGCGAGACGCAGACCGACGTCGTGCGCGGCAGCCGCGAAGCGCTGATCGTCACCGCGTGCCCACTGCCGGCAGCCAACGACGATCTGTCGGCCTGGACCATGACACGCAGCCATGGCGGCGCGCTGGCCGCGCAAGACAGCCTGCGTGCCGGGCTGGCCGGACTGCTGGTGCTGGTGGTCGTGTCGGGCCTGTGGCTGGGCGCGATCCTGCTGCGGGGCCTGCGGCATGTGCAGCGGCTCGAGGCACGGCTGGTGCAGGCGCATGCCGATGGTGGCGCAATGCCCGAACTGACACGCACCGGCGTCAGCGAACTGGACCGTATCGTTGACAGTTTCAACCATTACCGGCTGCGCTTCGACGAAGCGCGCGCCCATCTGCGGGCGGCGGCACAGCAGCGTCATCGCGATCAACGGCTGGCCGCCTTGGGCCGCATGACGGCCGGCATCGCGCACGAAATTCGCAATCCCATCGCCACGATGCGGCTCAAGGCCGAGAACGCCTTGCACGCCGCGCCCGAGCGGCAAGGGCCGGCCCTGCAGGCCATCGTCGGGCAGATCGATCGGCTGGATGGCCTTGTGCAGAGCTTGCTGGCGCTGGTGCAGCCGATCACGCTGGCGACCGACGTCGTCGTGATGGAACGTTGGCTGGCCGAGCGTGTTGCGGGGGTGGCGGCGCGTGCCAAGGCATCTCAGGTGCAGGTGACCGTGGTTCCGGGCGCGCCCGCCACGGCGGTGTTCGATCCGGTGCATCTGGCGCGCGCTGTCGATAACTTGTTGGACAACGCCGTGCGGCACACGCCGGCGGGCGGAACGGTGCGGCTGTCGGCGCATGTGGCGCCACGGCTGGCCGCGCCGTCGGCTGGACAGCCGTCACTGTTGTCCTCTCACGCCAGCGAAGCGCGTACGCTGGTGATCCGCGTTGACGACACGGGCCCGGGCATTCCGGAATCCCTGCAGCCGTCCTTGTTCGAGCCCTTCGCCACGGGCCGTGCCGACGGCACCGGACTCGGACTGGCGTTGACCCGCGAAGTCGCCCTGGCGCACGGCGGGGATGTCCATCACGTGCCACTCGACCCGGGTGCACGATTCGATCTGGAGATTCCATGGCGCGCGTCCTGATCGTCGATGACGACGATGCCTTTCGCGAAACCCTGGCCGAGACGCTGGAAGGTCTGGGCCATGGGGTGACGTCCGCGGCAAGCGGCCGCGAGGCCCTGGACGTGCTGTCGCGCGAGCGGGTGGATGCGGTTTTCCTGGATCACCGGATGCCCGGCATGGACGGTCTGCAGACGCTAGCGGGCATGCAGGCGCAACTGCCGGAGATGCCCCCCGTCATCGTGCTGACGGCGTTTTCCAGCGCGGGCAACACGATCGACGCGATGCGTCTGGGCGCCTTCGACCACCTGACCAAACCGGTCACGCGGGACGCCATGCGTGACGTGCTGGCGCGCGCGCTGCAGGTCCGGGCGGCGGCCTTGGGGGACGGGTCTGCGGGCGACGGGTCTGCGGACGACGGGTCGGTGAATGACGGGTCGGTGGATGATCGTGACAACAGCGATCTGATCGGCATCAGTCCCGCCATGCGCGAGGTGCACAAGCGCATTGGCATGGCGGCCGCCAGCGCGCAGCCTGTCCTGCTGCTGGGCGAAACGGGCACCGGCAAGGAAATGGTCGCGCGCGCCTTGCACCGACATTCGAGCCGGGCAGGGCGGCCGTTCGTGGCGCTCAATTGCGCGGCGATCCCCAAGGATCTGTTGGAAAGCGAACTGTTCGGCCACGTGCGCGGCGCCTTCACCGGCGCGACCGGCGATCGGCCAGGATGCTTTCGCGCGGCCGATGGCGGGGTGCTGCTGCTCGA
The DNA here is from genome assembly GCF_013408655.1 of Pigmentiphaga litoralis. Taxonomy (NCBI): domain Bacteria; kingdom Pseudomonadati; phylum Pseudomonadota; class Betaproteobacteria; order Burkholderiales; family Alcaligenaceae; genus Pigmentiphaga; species Pigmentiphaga litoralis. The sequence goes on along the minus strand of NZ_JACCBP010000001.1, from coordinate 3,468,374 downwards.
TGAAATCGGCGACATGCGGCTCGACGTGCAGGCCAAGATGCTGCGCGCCCTGCAGGAAGGCGAGATCACGCCGCTGGGCAGCCATCGCCCCGTCAAAGTCGACGTGCGGGTGATCGCGGCGACCCACCACGACCTGGCCGCAGCGGTGCGCGAAGGCCGGTTCCGCGAAGACCTGCTGTATCGGCTCGACGTGCTGACGGTGCACCTGCCGCCCCTGCGCGAGCGCCTTGCCGACATCCTTCCCCTGGCCGAACATTTTCTGCGGCTGGCGGCGCGCGCGGAGGGTGCCGCGCCCAAGGCGCTCACGGCCGACGCCGCGCAGCAGTTGCTGCGTCACACCTGGCCCGGCAACGTGCGTGAACTGCGCAACGTCATGGCCCGCAGCCACGCCTTGTCGCGGCACGCGATGATCAGTGCGGCCGACCTGGAGCTGGGCCCGAGCCGGGTGACAGGTGCCGATGCGCAGCCAGCCAACGTGCAGCCGGCTAACGTGCTACCGACCGAGTGGCTGAACGCCGAATTGCCGGACGTAATCGAAAAGGTCGAACGGTTGATGATCGCGCACGCGCTGGCCCAGGCAAACGGCAACCGCGCCGAAGCCGCGCGGCGGCTCGGCATTCATCGGCAGTTGCTGTACCGGAAGCTGACGGCGTACGGGCTGGAGTAGAGGCGGGGCGCGACGGCGTCGGCAGGAACGGAAGCCGGCAACGTGTCCGGGGCTATCCGGCGAACATGGCGTCTTCATCCAGGACGTCTGGACGTCTGACTGTCCGGATCCGGGACAGCTGGTGTCCTGAAATCATCCAAAGCGTCAACTTGCACTAACCGTAAGTACTTGATCTATAAGGAATCGCCGGCAGGCACGATCCGTGTATAGGGAACAGCACCCCACACGGAGTTCGACATGTCGCCGCGCCTGCCATTCCTCATTGCCGCCAGCCTGCTGACGGCAAACGCCGTCCAGGCGCAGGTCGCGCTACCGCCCCGAGCGCTGGCGCCCCTTGCGCCATCCGTTGTGGTCCAGCCTGCGCTTGAGGCGTCTTCCTCGCTGCCGACGGCGCCGTTGCCCCCTGGGGCATCCGACCGACCGGATCCGCCCCCGCCGCACCGGGCACGCCGCACGGCTGGCGAGGCAACGGTGGTATCGGGCCGCATCCAGCACTGGCTCGTCAACCCGAACGGCGAGGCCGACGGCATCGTCCTGGCCGACGGCACCCAGGTCGCGTTTCCGCCGCATCTGGCGCAGGAAGTCACCGGTCTGGCCAAGGTGGGGGACACCCTTCAGGTCACTGGCTGGCGTGCGCCGGGCGTGCCGGTGATGCGCGCGCAGTCCCTGTCCGCCCACGGCCGCACCGTGACCGACCGCCCTCCCGAAGGCGCTCCGCGGCCGCCGCGTGAACCGGGCGCGCTCGCCGCGCTATCCGCTAGCGGCACGATTGAACGGCTGCTGTACAACGACCGCGGCGATGCGCATGGCGTGGTGCTGTCCGACAAGACCATCGTGCGCTTCCCGCCGCATGTGGGCGCACGCCTGGCCAGCCAGTTGACCGTGGGCAGCGGCTTGTACGCCGTCGGCTGGGGAACGCGCGGCACGCACGGATCCGCCATGGAAGCGACCAGGATCGGTGCCACGGCAGACAGCCTGCGCGAGGTGTTCGGCCCGCCGCAGGCAATGGGCGACAACCCTCCAGGCGAAGCCGCACCGCCTGTGCAGCCCGGCGCTGCGAGCCAGGCCGGCCCGATGACAATGAGAGGACCGGCGGGCAATCCACCGCCGGCGCCCGCCCCATGACCGCCGTTGCACCCGCCGCTGTCGCAGCCTCACCCGCCGCACCCGCCGCTGCCGGCGCTGCACCCGCACCCGCACGCCGCAGCTTGCGCGCCCTGGACATGCTGGCCTTCTTCGCGCCAGACATCCAGGGCGGGGTCGGGCCGTTCCTCGTCGTCTTCATGGCCGGGACGCTGGCCTGGGATCCGCAGCGCATCGGCACCGTCATGTTCGTGTCGGCGCTGGTCGCGTTGATCGTGCAGGCGCCGGCCGGCGCGTTGATCGACCGGGTGCCGAACAAGCCGCGCTGGGTAGCCGCGGCCATCACGTTGATCGCGGTTTGCCTCGTTGTCATGGCGAACTGGCCGAGCTACTACGTGATCCTCGGCGGGCAATCGATCATCGTTGCGGCGGGCACGCTGGTCGCCCCGGCGATCGCATCCACCAGTCTCGGCATGGTCGGACGGCGTGGCATGGATGCGCGGATCGGGCGCAATGCGGCGATCACCGCCGCGGGCACCCTGGTGTGGGCATTCGGGACCGGCCTTGTCGGCCAATATTACGGACCGCACGCCATGTTCTTCTACGCCGTCGCCATGGCCGTGCCGACCGTCGTGGCCGCCATGCTGATCCGGCAGCGGGATGTCGATGTGCGCCTGGCGCGCGGCGCAGATAGCGATGCGCCATCGACGTCATCGACGCCACTGACGCCATCCACGTCATCGCCGCCAGCGAACCCGACGATGCGGAGTGACGAGCAAAGCGGCAACGGTGAATCGAGCGATGGCACGACGCTCGCAAATGCCTCGCACGCAGCGAATGCCTTGCACGCCGTCAATGCCACACACGCCACAGACACCACACACGCCTCGAAACCATTGCAGGCCACCGATGCCTCGCAAGTTTCGAACGCCGCGCACGGCACAAACACCACGCACGACACGAACACCGCACACGGCACACACGCCACACACACCACCGCCGCCCCTTCCGCGCCCCCAGCGTCGGTTTCCCCGCGCTGGTACGACCATCGCCTGGTCATCCTTCTGGCGTCTGCCTTCCTGTTCCACCTTGCCAACGCCGCCATGCTGACCCTGGTTGCGCAGAAGGTCGGCACGCAGGCGGGCACGTCGGCCACGGTGTGGTTGTCGGGCGGCGTCATCATCACGCAACTCGTCACCATTCCCATCGGCCTGGCCGTGGGCCGGTACGCGCCGCGCCTGGCACGCAAGCCCATCTTCCTGGTGGGCTTTGCGGTGCTGCCGATACGCGGGCTGCTCTATCTGCTGGCCGACAGCCCGTCTGCCTTGCTGTCCTTGCAGGTGCTGGATGGCATCGGCGCGGGCGTGTTCGGCGTGATGCTGACCCTGATGATCGGCGACCTGACGCGGGGCAGCGGGCATTTCAGTCTTGCCCTGGGCATCGGTGCGGCGTGCGTGGGACTGGGCGCGGCGCTGAGCAATCTGCTGGCCGGGACCATTGCCCATCTGGCCGGATACGACCTGGCATTTCTGGTGTTGGCCGGCGTCGCTGCAGCGGCACTGATCCTGTTCGCAGTCGGCATGCCGGAGACGCGTCACGCGGATGCGTCGCAGAACGATGCCGGCCCGCGCCCTGGAGCTACGCCGCCCCAGTCACCCGCGCTTCCCCTGACACCCTCGCCTCCCCTGACTCCCGCGCTTCCCCTGACTCCCACATTACCCCTGACACCCGTCGTCCCTCCGGCATCCCCCGCGCCATGAGGGCCGACACCGCCACGCCGCTGCACGCTTGCGCCCCTGAACACGTGCGCCGCGGCACTTTCTTGACTGCATCACAAGGACATTCACATGCCAAAACCTACCCATGACACGGTTGATATCTGGTCCGTCGAAGGCCAGTTCAGCCACCTGATCTACAGCCCGAAGGGCGGGATCGAAGGCGTCTTGATCGACACCGATGGCATCCCCACCCAGTTCGTGTTTGACCGCCACGACGACGGCGCGGCTTCGCGCTTTACCGGCGTGCGGGCGGGGCAGACTGTCGTGATCGAAGGCACCGAAGAGGGGCCATCGCCCAAGGGGGAAGCGGTGCACACGGTGTATCGCTTCGAGCGGCTGGCCACCGTGGACGGCAAGCCCGTGCCGGCGGCGGCATTCGAAGGGCCGGTCGAAGGCAAGGTCGTGCGCCTGAACTACGCACGGCACGGCGAGCCCAATGGCGTGGTGCTGGACACGGGAGACTTCGTGCACACTAAGCCGCATGGGTTCGCACGTCTGGGCCTGGCCGTGGGCGACACGATCCGCGCCGAAGGCCGCGCGGTGCCTTTGTCCGTCGGTAAAGGCCGTGTGGTCGAAGCCGTGCTGGTCAACGGCAAGCCGGTGGACGACACCGAGGCAGAATAGGCAAGGCAGGGTGGGCGGGCCGGGACACCGCCTGCAGCGATGGCGCTAACCATGGCTGCAGGCCATGGCACCAGCCTGACCGCAGGCCATGGCACCAGCCTGACTCCAGGCCATTCCACCAGCCCGACCGCCAGCCGCCACCCCTCTGGTCACACGCCGCCCGGATACCCCTGCTGCCGCCACGCTTCAAACACCACGACGGCCACGGAATTGGACAGGTTCAGGCTGCGCTGCCCGGGCTGCATCGGCAGCCGCAGCCGCTGGTCTTCCGGAAAGGTATCGCGCACCTCGGGCTTCAGGCCGGCCGTCTCGCTGCCGAACACGAACACATCGCCCGGCTCGAACGCCACGCCCGCAAACGAACGCGACCCTTTCGTCGTGAAGGCGAACAGCCGCTCAGGGCGTGCGCCCGTCGCGGCCATGGCGTCGGCAAAGGTGTCGTGCACCTTGACCGCGGCCCACTCGTGATAGTCCAGGCCCGCGCGCCGCAGCTTGGCGTCGTCGAGTTCGAAGCCCAGCGGCTTGACCAGGTGCAGTTGCACGCCCGTGTTGGCCGCCAGGCGGATGGCGTTGCCCGTGTTGGGCGGAATCTCTGGCGAGACGAGTACGACGTGAAACACGATCAGTCCTGGGGTCGAGGTTTGACGGGAGGTGCGAGGTCCTGGTCCCAGCCGCCGCCAATGGCGGCGATCAGCGCCACGCTGGCGGTCAGGCGGTTGCCGAGCAGCGTCAGGTTCGTGCGCTCATTATTGAGCGCCGTCGTCTGGACAGTGACCAGGCTCAGGAAGTCGATGATGCCGGCTTCGAACTGATTGGTGGTCAACCGCAACGATTCGCGCGCGGCATCCAGGGCGCGCTGCTGCACCACCTGTTCGCTGGCCAGCACCCGCAATTGAACCAGATTGTCTTCCACTTCACCCAGCGCGGTCAGCACCGTCTGCCGATACGCCGCCACCTGGGCATCGTAGGCGGCTTCGTTCTGCGACACCTGCGCGCGGCGCAAGCCGCCGTCGAACAGCGGCGCAGCCAGCGCCGGACCCAATGACCAGAAGCGTGCAGGCGCCGTCAGCCAATCCGCAAATGTGGAGTTGCGATAGCCGCCGCTGGCCGACAGGGTCAGCGTCGGGAAGTACGCCGCCTTGGCTACGCCGATCCGCGCGTTGGCGGCTTGCATGGTGCGTTCGGCGGCCGCGATGTCGGGCCGGCGCTCCAGCAGTTCCGACGGAAGGCCCACCGGCACGTCGGGCAAGGCCGTGTTCAACGGCGCGGGCGCGATGGCGAAGTTGGACGGCGGCTGGCCGGTCAAAATGGCAATGGCATGTTCCAGTTGCGCCCGTTGCCAGTCCAGATCGATGGCCTGCGCCCGCGCGCCTTCAAGCTGCGCGCGCGCCTGGACGATGTCGGCCCGTGCACTGACCCCCACGTCATACCGGTTTTCGTTCAGGCGCAGCGACCGTTCATACACCTTGATCGTGGCTTCGAGCAGGCGCTTCTGTTCGTCCATCACGCGCAGCTGGAAGTAGTTGCGGGCCAGGGTCGATTGGGCGCTCAGGCGGGCGGCGGCCAGGTTGGCGGCGCTGGCCTGCACGCTGGCCGAATCGGCTTCGACGCCGCGGCGGATACGGCCCCACAGGTCGATTTCCCAGCTCGCGCTCAGGCTGGTGCTGAACTGGTTGCGGATGCTGGAACTGCTGCTTGGGGTGTTGATGATGGTCGTGCCGGTGCCCGTTCCCGTGCCCGTACCGGTGCCGGTTCCCACGCCGGTGCCGGTGGTGGTGGTCGTCGTGCCGCTGCTGACGCCATTGCCGCTGCGCGTGGCCGATACGTTGCCGTTCAGGGTCGGCAATTCGGCGGCGCGCGTGCCGCGCAGCACGGCAAGGGCCTGCCGGTACTGCGCTTCGGATTGCGCCAGCGTCTGGTTGGCGGCTTCCACCTGCGGCATCAACCGGTTCAGGACCGGGTCGTTGTAGATCTCCCACCAGGCGCCGCGGGTGATGTCGTCGCTGGGTTGGGCGGCTTTCCAGCCTTCGGTTTCCTTGAATTCGATACCCGTCGGCGCGGTGGGCCGATGGTAGTCCGGACCAACTGCGCACCCTGCAATTAGGGCGGCCAGGGTCAGTCCGGCCAACAGATTCAGGGCGGCGGGGCGCGATGGCCGGAGCACGCGGGCGTTCACGACGGAACGCGGCGCCACGGTCAAGGGCTGCTTCATAGATTGCCTCCAGGGAGCGGCACGGCAGGCGCGGGGGTGCCCCAGCGCCGATGCGCCCAATGGCGCATCCGGTCAAGATAGAGATAGACCACGGGGGTGGTGTACAGGGTCAGCAACTGGCTCAGGAACAGGCCACCCACAATGGTGATGCCCAGGGGCTGTCGCAGTTCGGCGCCCGCGCCGGTGCTCAGCACCAGGGGCAGGGCGCCCAGCATGGCGGCCATGGTTGTCATCAGGATGGGCCGGAAGCGCATCAGGCACGCCTGGTAAATGGCCTCGCGCGGCGACAGCCCCAGCCGCCGTTCGGCATCCAGCGCAAAGTCCACCATCATGATGGCGTTCTTTTTGACGATGCCAATCAGCAGGAACACCCCGATCAACGCGATCAGCGTGAACTCCTTGCCCAGCACCATCAGCGCCAGCAGCGCGCCAATCCCGGCGGACGGCAGCGTCGACAGAATCGTCAGCGGATGGATATAGCTTTCATACAGAATCCCCAGCACCAGATACATAGTGACCAGCGCCGCCAGGATCAGCCAGGGCTGTGCGCTCAGGGTCGACTGCAGGGCCTTGGCGCTGCCCGCAAAGCCCGCCTGGATTTCGGTGGTGGGCAGACTGATGCGGGCAATGGCCTGCTCGATGGCGGCAGTGGCCTGGCCCAGCGACACGCCGGGCGCCAGGTTGAACGAGATGGTGTCCGCCACGAACTGGCTGTCGTGCTGCACGCTCAGCGGCGCGTTGGTCGTCTGCCACTTGGCAAAGGCCGACAGCGGCACGCGCGTGCCCGCCGCCGTGATCACGAACACCTTGCTGAGCGCATCGGCATTCTGCGCATAACGCTGGTCCACTTCCATGACCACGCGGTACTGGTTCAAGGTGTTGTAGATCACCGAGACCTGACGCTGCGTGAACGAGTTGTTCAGCACGGCTGCAATGGTGGACATGTCCACCCCCAATCGCGTGGCGGTTTCGCGGTCGATCTGCAACGAGATCTGCTGGCCCTTGTCTTCAATATCGGTATCGACGTCGGCCAGCTCAGGCATCTTGACCAGGGCCTGCTGCACCTTGGGCATCCACTCGCGCAGCGCCGACAATTCCGATGCCATCAGCGTGTACTGGTAAGACGATCGCGACGACCGCCCGCCGATCCGGATGTCCTGGTTGGGCACCATGAACATCTGCGCGCCGGCAATGTTCGACAGCCGCATCCGCAGGCGCGCGATCACCTGATCCACGTTTTCCTTGCGCTGCGTGATCGGCTTCAACTGGATCATCATGAAGCTCGAATTGCTGCCACCGCGGCCGCCGCTGTAACCCACCATGCTTTCCACCGCAGGATCCGACAGCACGACCTTGCGGAAGTATTCGAGCTTCGGCCCCATGGCCTGGAACGACGTGCCCTGGTCAGCGCGCACGAAACCCATCAGCTGCCCGGTGTCCTGCTGCGGGAAAAATCCCTTGGGCACCTTGACGTACAGGTACACGTTCAGCCCCACCGTCAGGCCGAGCACGATCAGGGTCAGCAGCGAATGCTTCAGCGCCCAGGCCAGGCTGCGGTCATAGCCGCGCAGCAAGGTGTCAAAGAACCGGCCCAGCGCGCGCGACACGCGGCCGGGCGGCTTGATCTGCGCGGGCGTCTTGAGCAGCCGCGCGCACATCATCGGCGTCAACGTCAGCGACACCACCAGCGACACCAGAATGGCCGCCGACAGCGTGACGGCAAATTCGCGGAACAGCCGGCCCACGATATCGCCCATCAACAGGATGGGAATGAACACGGCGATCAGGGACAGGCTCATCGACAGCACGGTAAAGCCGACCTCACGCGCACCCCTGAGCGAGGCGCGCAGCGGCGACATGCCTTCTTCGATATGCCGCGAAATGTTCTCGAGCACCACGATCGCATCGTCGACCACGAAACCGGTCGCGACGATCAGCGCCATCAGCGACATGGTGTTGAGCGAATAGCCACACAGCCACATCACGATGAACGTGCCGATCAGCGAGACCGGCACGGCCACGCTCGGGATCAGCGCCGCGCGCCCGTTGCGCAGGAACAGCAGCACCACCATGATCACCAGGCCGACGGCAATGATCAGCGTGTGTTCGGCCTCGGCCAGCGACGCCCGGATGCTGGGCGTGCGGTCCTGCGCCACCGTCAGTTCCACATCGCCTGGCAGCATCGACCGCATCTGCGGCAGCGCATCGCGAATGCGGTCCACCGTCTCGATGATGTTGGCATTCGCCTGCCGGCTCACCACCAGCAGGATCGCCCGCTGGTTGTTGTAGAACCCCATCTGGAACAGGTCTTCGACCGAATCCTCGACTCGCGCGACATCGCTCAGCCGCACGGCCGCATTGTTGCGATACGCAATCACCAGTTCCTGGTACTGGCTGGCCTTGCGCAGCTGGCCGTTGGTCGCGACCTGCCAATGCGTCGTGTCGTTCTCGAGCACGCCTTTCGGGCCATTGGCATTGGCGCCCGTCACCGCCTGCCGCACGGTATCCAGCGGAATGTCGTACTGGTTGAGCAGATTGGGATTGAGCTCGATCCGCACGGCAGGCAAGGAACTGCCCCCCACCTGCACTTCGGCCACGCCCTGGATCTGCGCGATCCGCTGCGCCATGATGGTCGAGCCGACGTCATACAGCTGGCCCTGGTCCAGCGTCTTGCTGGTCAGCGCCAGCACCATCACAGGCGCCGACGACGGATTGCGTTTGTTGTAGGTGGGATTGCTGCGCAGGGCCGACGGCAGCATGCTGCGCGCGGCGTTGATGGCCGCCTGCACATCACGCGCCGCGCCGTCGATGTCGCGGCTCAGGTCAAACTGCAGCGTGATCCGGGTGGACCCCTGCGAACTGCTCGACGTCATCTCGCTGACCCCGGCAATGCTGCCCAGCGACCGTTCCAGCGGCGTCGCCACACTCGATGCCATGGTTTCCGGATTGGCCCCTGCCAGGCTGGCCGACACCGAAATCGTCGGGTAATCGACCTGCGGCAAGGGCGCCACCGGCAGCATCAGGAACGCGAGCACGCCCGCCAGCACAATGGCCAGCGTCAGCAGCGCGGTCGCCACTGGCCGCATGATGAAGGGCGCCGACAGGTTCATGCCGTCTGGTCTCCGGCCACCGGCACGCCTTCCTTGCGCGCGCGGCGGTCACGCACCCGCTGCCCGAGTCGATCGAACATCAGGTAGATGACCGGCGTGGTGAACAGCGTCAGCACCTGGCTGACCAGCAGACCGCCCACCATCACCAGCCCCAGCGGCTGGCGCAGTTCCGCGCCGGTGCCGGTACTGAGCATCAGCGGCACCGCGCCGAACAGGGCGGCCAGCGTCGTCATCAGAATGGGACGAAAGCGCAGCAGGGCCGCCTGGTGGATCGCATCGCGCGGACTCATGCCCTGCTTGCGTTCGGCATCGAGCGCAAAGTCGATCATCATGATCGCGTTCTTTTTCACGATGCCGATCAGCAGGATGATCCCGATGATGCCGATCATGTCCAGATCATTGCCCGCGATCATGAGCGCGAGCAGGGCGCCCACGCCCGCCGACGGCAGCGTCGACAGAATCGTGATCGGGTGGATGTAGCTTTCGTACAGCACCCCCAGCACGATATACATCGTGGCGATCGCCGCAATGATCAGCAGCAGCGTGCTGTCGAGCGAGGTCTGGAAGGCCTGCGCCGCGCCCTGGAACCGGGTCTGGATGGCGGTCGGCATGCCGATGTCCTGTTCCGCTTTCAGGATGGCTTCGACCGCGCCGCTCAACGACGCGCCCGGAGCCAGGTTGAACGACACCGTGGCCGACGGGAACTGGCCAAGGTGGCTGATCGCCAGCGGCGTATTGCGTTCCGACACCTTCACGATATTGGTCAGCGGCACCTGCTTGCCGTCGGCCGACGCCACATGGATCTGCGACAAGGACGACGGATCCTGGCGGAACTGGGGCTGCACTTCCAGCACCACGCGATACTGGTTCGACTGCGTGAAGATGGTCGAGATCAGCCGCTGCCCCAGCGCGTCGTACAGCGCCGCGTCGATCGTCGTGGCCGTGATGCCCAGCCTGGATGCGGCATTGCGATCGATCTCGATATAGGTCTGCAGACCCTGGTCCTGCAAGTCGTGGTTCACGTCGGCCAGTTGCGGCAGCGTCGCCAGCTGTTCGACCAGCTTGCGGGTCCAGATGCCCAGATGGGCCAGGTCGGGATCCTGCAGCGTGAACTGGTATTGCGTGCGGCTGACGCGATCTTCAATCGTCAGGTCCTGCACCGGCTGCATATAGAGCTTGATGTCGGGCACGTCATGCAGCGCATCCTGCAGCCGCTTGATGATGGCCGGGGCCGTATCCGACCGGTCGCCCCGCGACTTCAGGTTGATCTGGATGCGGCCGCTGTTGAGCGTGGCATTGCTGCCATCCACGCCAATGAACGACGACAGGCTTTCGACATCCGGATCTTCAAGAATGACTTTGGCCGCTGCCTGCTGGCGCTGCGCCATGGCCGAGAACGACACCGATTGCGAGCTTTCGGTAATGGCCTGGATGACGCCCGTATCCTGCAGCGGAAAGAACCCTTTGGGGATCAGCACATACAGCAGCACGGTCAGCAACAGGGTCGCCAGCGCGACCAGCAGGGTCAGCGGCTGGTGCGCCAGCACCCGCTGCAACATCCGGTCGTAGCCCGCGATGATGCGGTCGAATACGGCGCCGCTTTTCCGGTAGAAACGCGTCTGCCGTTCTTCGGGGATGTGCTTCAGGAACTTGGCGCACATCATGGGCGTCAGCGTCAGCGAGATCACGAGCGAGATCAGGATGGACACGGCCAGCGTGACGGCAAATTCGCGGAACAGCCTGCCGATCACGTCGCCCATGAACAGCAGCGGGATCAGCACGGCGATCAGCGAGACCGTCAACGAGATCAGCGTGAACCCGATCTGCGCGGCCCCCTTGAGCGCGGCATGCAGCGGCGTTTCGCCTTCTTCCAGGTAACGCGCGATGTTCTCGATCATCACGATGGCATCGTCGACCACGAAGCCGGTGGCCACCGTCAGCGCCATCAGCGTCAGGTTGTTCACGCTGAACCCGGCCAGGTACATGATGCCGAAAGTGCCGATCAAGGACAGCGGAACGACCACGCTCGGGATCAGCGTCGCCGTCAGGTTGCGCAGGAAAACGAAGGTGACCATGACCACCAGCGCAATCGCCAGCAGCAATTCGAACTGCACGTCGCGCACCGATTCCTTGATGGTCTCGGTCCGGTCCGACAGCACTGCCACGTCCAGCGTGCTGGGCAGGCCCGCCTGCACATCGGGCAGCAGCTTGCGGATGCGATCCACCACGTCGATCACGTTGGCGCCGGGCTGGCGCTGCACATTGATCAGGATCGCCGGCTTGCCATTGGCCCAGGCCGCCTGTCGCGTGTTCTCGGCGTCTTCGACCGTTTCGGCCACGTCCGACAGGCGCAGCGGCGCGTTGTTCTGGTACGAGATGATCAGGTTGCGGTACTGGTCGATGGTCTTGAGCTGGTCGTTTGCGTCCAGCGTGGTGGCACGGCTCGGGCCATCGAAGTTGCCCTTGGGCTGATTGACGTTGGCGCCCGTGATCGCGGTGCGCACGTTGCTCAGGTTCAGGCCATAGGCAGCCAGCGCCTGGGGGTTGGCCCGGATCCGCACCGCGGGCCGCTGGCCCCCGGCAATGCTGACCAGACCCACGCCCGATACCTGCGCAATCTTCTGCGCCATGCGCGTGTCCACCAGATCGCGCACCTTGTACAGCGGCAGCGTGGGCGACGAAATCGCCAGGGTCAGCACCGGCGTGTCGGCCGGGTTCACCTTGTTGTAGATCGGCGGGGCGGGCAGGTCGCTGGGCAGCAGGTTGGACCCGGCATTGATCGCGGCCTGCACTTCCTGTTCGGCAATATCCAGCGCCAGGTCCAGATTGAACTTGAGCGTGATCACCGATGCGCCGCCCGAACTGATCGACGACATCTGGTTCAGGCCCGGCATTTGCCCGAACTGGCGTTCTAGCGGCGCGGTCACCAGCGACGTCATCACATCCGGACTGGCGCCCGGATATTGCGTCGTCACCTGGATGGTCGGGTAGTCGACCTCGGGCAGCGCCGACACCGGCAGCAGCCGATACGCGATCAGCCCTGCCAGCAATAGCGCGATCATCGCCAGGGTCGTCGCAACCGGGCGCAGGATGAAGAGCCGTGACGGATTCATCAGGGTCTCGGCGTCTGTCCGCGATTCGGGCGGGAACCGCCTTCACCGCTGCGCTGCAACTGGCTCCCCGCGGCCGCCGGCACCTCGGCCGCGCCGGTCACCACGTCCACCTTGGCGCCCGCGCGCAGGCGGTCCACGCCTTCGACCACGACCTGCTCGCCCGGCTTCAGGCCTTCGGTCACCGCAACCCGTTCGCCATTGGGCTGGCCGAGCTTGATCACCCGCACGTCGATCGTGTTGTCGGGCTTGACCACATACACGAAGGTGCCAGGCGTTCCGCGCTGCACGGCGGCGGTCGGGATGACGGTGGCGTCTTTCAAGGTGCGCACATGCAGGCGTGCGTTGACGAACTGGTTCGGGAACAGGGACTCGTCCTTGTTTTCGAACCGCGCCTTCATCTTGACGGTACCGGTGGTGACGTCGATCTGGTTGTCCAGCGTGTCCAGCACGCCGTCGGCAATCTTGATCAGGTCGGCACGGTCATAGGCTTCGACCGCCAGCCGGTTGCCGCCGCGCAACTGCTGCAGCACGCGCGGCAGGTCGGATTCGGCAATGGTGAAAATCACGGAAATCGGCTGCGTCTGCGTGATGATGACCAGGCCATTGGTATCGCTGCTGCGCACCAGGTTGCCCTGGTCCACCTGGCGCAGGCCCACGCGCCCCGCGATCGGCGCCGTCACGCGGGTGTAGTCGAGCTGCAGTCTGGCATTGTCGACCGCGGCCTGGTTGGTCTTGAGCGTGCCTTCGTACTGGCGGACCAGCGCGGCCTGCGTATCGACCTGCTGCCGGGCAATCGAGTCCTGCGAAAACAGGGTCTGGTAGCGATCCAGGTCCTTCCGGGCGTTTTCCAGCTGCGCCTGGTTCTGCTGCAAGGTACCTTGCGCCTGCGACAGCGCGACCTGATAGGCGCGCGGATCGATCTGCGCAATCAGATCGCCGGCCTTGACCCGCTGGCCCTCCTTGAACAGCACTTTCATGAGTTCGCCGTCGACCCGGCTGCGCACCGTGACCGTATTGAAGGACGTGACGGTGCCCAGCGACTTGATGAAGACATCCAGGTTCTCGGACCGGGCGGCTTCGACCTTGACCGGGATCGGGGGCATCGCAAAGGCGCCGGCCGCGCCGGGCGGGCCGCCCGCACCCGGGGCACGAGGCCCGCGCGCACCCGCCCCGCGAGGCGCACCGGGTGCGCCAGGGGCTGCTTCCTGGGCCGTCCGCCCATGCCACCACCACCAGCCGACCGCGGCAAGAACGAGCAGGAGCACCACGATCCACGGCCAGCGCGCGCGGCGGGGCAGGGGACGGGACGGGGACGCGGGGTCGCCGGAGCGATCGGGCGCGGGAGGGAAATCAGCCATGGTGTTCCAGGAGGGGCCTTTGCGTGACCGTTAAGGTAGACCAGAAGCGGTCGGAAGTCGGCGGGATCATCGGGTTTTGAAATGGTTCGAAATCGTTATTCACGTTGTCTGCGAAAATTCGTCCCTGCCTTGCGAACATCCGGCCGCGCGATCGTTCCCGCATCGGGCGGATGGGGCGTACGCGCCGCGACCAGCGCCGTCACGCTGGCGGCGCCGGCCGCCTTCAGCGCCAACGCGATTTCGTGCAGGGTGCTGCCGGTGGTCATGACGTCGTCGACGATCCCGATATGCCTGCCCCGCACGCCGGGTGCGCAAGCATACAGGCCCTGCGCGGCCTCCCGGCGTTCCAGCCGGCCCAGGGTGTGCTGCTGCGCCTGCTGCCGGGTGCGCGCCACCCAATCGTGCCGCACCGGCAAGCCCAGGTCGCGGCCCAGCGCGCGGGCAATTTCCGCCGCCGGGTTGAAGCCTCGCGCCCGCAATGCGTCGCGGCTGGCGGGCACCGGCAGCAGCACGGTCCCGGCCGGCAGCGCCCGCCCGTCGTGGCGGATGGCTTCGGCCAGCAGGTTGCCGAGCAGGTCGCCCTGCGCGTAGTGGCGTTGCGCCTTCATGCGCAGGATCAGCGCGTCGGCCGGCGGAACGTAATCCAGCGCGGTCACCGTTCGGTCGAACGCCGTATCCCGCTCCGCGCAATCGGGGCAGGGACTGTCATGCTCGGGCAGGGGCAGCGCGCACCGCAGGCAGCGCCAGGTCATGCCCGTGCCGGGCGCGCTGCGCAGCAGGCCCGTGACCTCGGCATCACATGCGCGGCACAGCGCGCCACCCCGCGCCGGCGCGCTGCACAGGGGGCAGTCGGTCGGCAGCCGGGCGCGCGCCATCGCGACGGCATCGGCGGCACGGGCGCGCCACCGGCCCGCCGCCCAAAAGCGGGGCGGCGTCCAGCGCGGCAGGGGAAACCGGAGCGGCGGTATGGGCATGAAGCGTGCGAGCGTGCAGGCGTGGCAAGGTACGGTGGACATGGGCCGTGGCAAGCCATGGCATGATGAGAGGGCGGCGCAGTCCACCCGATGCTCTGCCGTAGTGTAAAGACTCCCTTGATACGTGTGCCCACCCGCAATGACAGAAACATCCATGCCCGCCGCCGCCCCCGCCGCACGGCTTCCCGCCTTGCCCCTGGTCGGCCGGCATGTCGTGCGCCAGTTCGATCGCCGCGGCGACCTCGAAGAAGCGCAATTCCTGTATGGGGAAATCGCGCGGCGCATGCTTGAGCGCCTGGACTACATCCGTGTCGATCCGGCAGCGCTGCTCGACGCCGGTTGCGGCGCGGGGGCTGCGCTGCCCGTGTTGCGTGAACGCTACCCTGCTGCTCACTACACCGGCGTCGACCTGAGCCCATCCCTGCTCGACCACGCGCGCCGGAAATTCCAGCCATCGGCGGTGGCCCGCATGCGGCAAAGCGTCATGGGCCTGGTGGGACGCGCCGGCTCGACTGCCCCGGACTTCCTGGAAGCCGATCTGGCCGCCACCGGCCTGCCGCCCGAACAATTCGATATGGTGTGGTCCAACCTGGCCCTGCACTGGCATGCCGAACCGCATCACGTGCTTGAAGAATGGCGCCGGGTCCTGAAAGTAGGCGGACTCGTCATGTTCAGCTGCCTGGGCCCCAATACCTTCAAACAATTGCGGGACGCCGTGGGGCAGGCCGGGCTGGACACCGCCACGCCGCCGTTCGTCGACATGCATGATTTTGGCGACCTGCTGATCGAAAGCGGCTTTGCCGATCCGGTCATGGACCAGGAAATCCTGACGCTGACCTACAACGACCCGGCGTCGCTGCTGCTGGACGTGCGCCGCCTGGGTGGCAATCCGGCGGCCGGACGGCGGCGCGGGCTGGCCGGACGGGCCTGGCGCGATCGCCTGGCCGCCGCGCTGGACGCCCAACGCGCCCCCGACGGCCGTATCCACCTGACGCTGGAAGTGGCGTATGGTCATGCGTGGCGGGCGGGGTCTCACAAATTGGCTACAGGGGAAACCCGACTATCCGTGGCGTCGATCGGACGTTCGGCGAAACGATGAGCAAGAGGAAGCGTGCAGCGCATTTGCTGCGCCTTCCCACGTACCCGTATAATCCGGCGGTTCTAAGCATTAACCTGCTAAGACACCGCAAATAACAATTAATTTAGTGGTTGGCCGGGGGAGCGCTGCGAGGAGATACGCAGCCGGGGCTCGACTGCCTGAAAGTAAACGATGTTCTTCGAGGTCGGACATGAAGAAGTGGTTGAGTGGGTGGGTAGGAGCCTTGTTCGCAAATATGCTGGCCAGCAGCGCAGCGCTGGCGGTCAACGACAGCGTAGGCGGCCCGAAGGTCAATCAACTCAACCTGCATGAGCCGGTCACGAGCATCGCCTCGCAGATCCAGTGGCTGCACTGGATGATGCTGGCGATCTGTCTGGTGATCTTCATCGCGGTGTTCGCCGTGATGTTCTATTCGATCTGGGCGCACCGGAAATCGCGCGGCGCCAAGCCGGCGACCTTCCATGAAAGCATCGGGGTCGAGATCGCCTGGACGATCATTCCCTTCGTCATCGTGATCGGCATGGCGCTTCCGGCGACCAAGACCGTCGTCGCCATGAAGGACACCACCAACGCCGACCTGACCGTCAAGGCCACCGGCTACCAGTGGAAATGGGGCTACGACTACCTGACCGGCGAAGGCGAGGGCATCGGTTTCCTGTCCAACCTGGCCACGCCGGCCGACCAGCGCGACGGTACCGCGCCCAAGGGTGACAACTACCTGATGGAAGTCGACAACCCGCTGGTGGTGCCGGTCGACAAGAAAATCCGTGTGGTTACCACGGCCAACGACGTGATCCACGCCTGGATGGTGCCGTCGTTCGGCGTCAAGCAGGACGCGATCCCCGGTTTCGTGCGCGACACGTGGTTCCGCGCCGAAAAGATCGGCGAATTCCGCGGCCAGTGCGCCGAACTCTGTGGCAAGGACCACGCCTTCATGCCCATCGTGGTGAAGGTGGTGTCCGCCGAAGATTACACAAAGTGGGTCGATGAAAAGAAGAAGGCGATGGCTGCCCTCGCCGACGATCCCAACAAGGTCTGGACTGCCGACGAGCTCAAGACGCGCGGCCAGACGGTCTTTGCCTCGAATTGCGTGGCCTGTCACCAGGCGACCGGGAAGGGCGTGCCTGGCACGTTCCCGGCGCTGGATGGTGATGCCGCCGTTCTGGGACCCAAGGCCCGGCAGATCGAGACACTGCTGAAAGGACGTCCAGGGACGGCGATGGCATCGTTTGCCCACCTGTCCGACACTGAACTTGCTGCCGTCATCACCTATACCCGCAATGCCTGGAGCAACGCCGGTAAGGGGACCGATCCGGTCGTGCAACCCGCCGATTTGAAAGCCGCCCGCTGATCGCTCCGGCCGGCCGCCGAAGGCCTCATAGCCAGGGATTTCAGGTTTCGTATTCGAATGGATGTCCATCGTCACGCACGATGACAGCAGTACAGAGCAGCAAGGAGCCATCATGAGCAGCACCGCGATCGACCACGCCCACGGGCATGATCATGCGCACGACGACCACGCCCACGCACGTCCGACCGGGTGGCGTCGCTGGTTGTTCGCAACCAACCACAAAGACATCGGGACGATGTACCTGATCTTCTCGTTCACGATGCTGCTGATGGGGGGCGCGCTTGCCCTGCTGCTGCGCACCGAACTGTTCGAGCCCGGCATCCAGTTCTTCCAGCCCGAACTGTTCAACCAGTTCACCACTATGCACGGCATCATCATGGTGTTCGGCGCGATCATGCCCGCCTTCGTGGGCTTCGCGAACTGGATGATCCCGCTGCAGATCGGCGCATCCGACATGGCGTTTGCCCGGATGAACAACTTCAGCTTCTGGCTGCTGCCCGTGGTGGGCATCCTGCTGAGCGCGTCGTTCTTCGTGCCGGGTGGCGCCACCGCCGCCGGCTGGACGCTGTACGCGCCGCTGTCGGTGCAGATGGGCCCCGGCATGGACATGGCGATCTTTGCCCTGCACATCGCGGGCGCTTCGTCGATCATGGGCGCCATCAACATTGTCGTCACCATCCTGAACATGCGCGCGCCTGGCATGACCCTGATGAAGATGCCGCTGTTTTGCTGGACCTGGCTGATCACGGCTTACCTGCTGATCGCCGTCATGCCCGTGCTGGCCGGCGCCATCACCATGGTCCTGACCGACCGTCATTTCGGCACGTCGTTCTTCAACGCGGCCGGCGGCGGCGACCCGGTCATGTACCAGCACATCTTCTGGTTCTTCGGGCACCCCGAGGTGTACATCATGATCTTGCCGGCGTTCGGCATCGTCTCGGCCATCGTGCCGGTGTTCGCCCGCAAGCGCCTGTTCGGCTACGCCTCGATGGTTTACGCGACCTCGTCGATCGCCATCCTGTCCTTCATCGTGTGGGCGCACCACATGTTCACGACCGGCATGCCGGTCACCGGCCAGCTCTTCTTCATGTACGCGACGATGCTGATCGCGGTGCCGACCGGCGTGAAGATCTTCAACTGGCTGGCCACGATGTGGCGCGGTTCCATGACGTTCGAAACCCCGATGCTGTTCGCGGTGGGCTTCATCTTCGTGTTCTCGATGGGCGGTTTCACCGGCCTGATCTTGGCCGTGGCCCCGATCGACATCCAGGTGCAGGACACCTATTACGTGGTGGCGCACTTCCACTACGTGCTGGTGGCGGGTTCGCTGTTCTCGCTGTTCGGCGGCA
The DNA here is from genome assembly GCF_013408655.1 of Pigmentiphaga litoralis. NCBI lineage: Bacteria > Pseudomonadati > Pseudomonadota > Betaproteobacteria > Burkholderiales > Alcaligenaceae > Pigmentiphaga > Pigmentiphaga litoralis. The sequence goes on along the minus strand of NZ_JACCBP010000001.1, from coordinate 3,449,656 downwards.
CCTACTACTGGCTGCCGAAGTGGACCGGCGTCATGTATGACGAAAAGCTGGGCAAGCTGCACTTCTGGTCGTCGCTGATCTCGTTCAACGTCACCTTCTTCCCGATGCACTTCCTGGGTCTGGCCGGCATGCCGCGTCGATATGCCGACTACGCCGCGCAGTTCACCGATTTCCACCAGATCGCCACCATCGGCGCCTTCTGGTTCGGCCTGTCGCAGCTGCTCTTCCTGTACATCGTGCTGAAGGCGTTTGCCGGCAAGGGCGAACCGGCGCCCGCGAACCCCTGGGGCGCCGAAGACGGCGGCCTGGAGTGGTCGGTGCCGTCGCCCGCGCCGTTCCACACGTTCGAGACGCCTCCGTTGGTCAAGTAATGACGCCGGAACAACGCCGCAACAACCGGCGACTGGGCATCATCCTTGCCGCAGTCGCCATTGGATTCTTCCTGATGGTCATCCTCAGGAAGGTCTATTACGGCTAGAGGCATGCCATGACGACACCGCAAGACAAGACGCCAGGCCCCGCAAGCGACAACCGTCGCATGCTGGGCAAGCTTGCGGTCATCATCCTGCTCATGTTTGGCTTTGGCTACGCGCTGGTGCCCATGTACAAGGCGATCTGCGAAGTCACGGGCATCAATTTCCTGACCAAGATCGACGATGACGCGGTCGAGTTCGCCAAGAACACCCAGGTGGACGCGTCGCGCACCATCAAGATCGTGTTCGACGCCAACATCCACGGCCCGTGGCGCTTCCGGCCGGTGCAAACGTCGATGGAAGTGAATCCGGGCGAACTGGCCACGATCACCTACGAGATCGCCAACCAGCAGGACCGCGAAATGGTCGGGCAGGCGATACCGAGCTACGCGCCCATGGCGGCAGGACAGTATTTCAAGAAGATCGAGTGCTTCTGCTTCACGCAGCAGGACTTGAAGGCGCGCGAAACGCGTCAGTTCCCGGTGGTCTTCGTGGTTGACCCGAAGCTGCCGAAAGAAGTGACCACCATCACCCTGTCGTACACGTTCTTTGAAGTGGCCGGTCGCACGGCCGCCCAGAAAGACGACACGGCAGGCGCGGGGGCGGGGGGCGTATGACCGAGCCGCGCGTGGAATCCCGCGCAACGGCGCGCAAGCTCAATTTCTTCCAGACGGTCCAGGCCGTGCTGTGGTCCTTCATCGGACTGCGCCGCGGCAAGGACTACCAGCAGGACATGGCCAACCTGAACCCCGTTCACCTGGTGATCGCGGGGGTCCTGATGGCGGCGTTGCTGGTGCTGGTGCTGGTTGGAATCGTGCAGGCGGTGGTAGGGTAGAGGCAGCACGGCGGCCGCGCAGCGACCGCCCCGACTTTCATAAAAAGAACGTATTACATAGACATCGCGAAGGAGAGTTGTGATGAGTGCAGGTCACTCGGTTGAAAGCACGGAGGCGCCGTACTACTTTGTCCCGGCCCCGTCCGTTCATCCGGCCACGGGAAGCCTGGCGCTGCTGTTCTTCGGCGGCGGCATGGTCATGTGGGTCAACGACATCGCGATGGGCCCCTGGGTGGTCCTGGCCGGGGTGCTCGGTTTCCTGTTCGTGCTCTACCAGTGGTTCGGCGACGCGATCGCCGAGTCCGAAGGCGGGATGTACAGCCGGCGCGTGGACGTCTCCTACCGCTGGAGCATGAGCTGGTTCATCTTTTCCGAAGTCATGTTCTTTGCGGCGTTCTTTGGCGCGCTGTTCTACACCCGCGTGTTCACCACGCCGTGGCTGGGCAACTTCGACCACCGCCAGGTGCTGTGGCCCGCGTTCTCGGCGGTCTGGCCCAACCAGGGTCCGGCAGGCGTGGTCGAGGCGTTCGCCACGGTCGGCCCGTTCTGGCTGCCCACGATCAACACGGCGCTACTGCTGACGTCGGGCATCACGCTGACGATCTCCCACCATGCCCTGCGCGAAAACCTTCGCAGCAAGTGCATCACGTGGCTGGCCATTACCGTGCTGCTGGGCCTGACGTTCGTCTGTGTCCAGGCCTACGAGTACTACCACCTGTACACCGAACTGAATCTGCGCCTGACCTCGGGTGCCTACGGTTCGACGTTCTACCTGCTGACAGGCTTCCACGGCTTCCACGTGTGCCTGGGCGCGTTAATGCTGGCCGTGGTGCTGCGGCGGCTGATCAAAGGCCATTTCACGGCGGATCAGCACTTCGGCTTCGAAGGCGCCGCGTGGTATTGGCACTTCGTTGACGTGGTGTGGCTGGGCCTGTACCTGTTCGTGTACTGGTTCTAAGCCCTTACTGGTTCCAAGCCCTTCGGTCATGACTCGGCAAGGCGGATGGCAGCGGCACGTACCGCCGCCATCCGCCTTGTCTTTTCAGGGCGCGGCCCGCATGTCAAACGGCCTAGCGCAGCCCGGTGCTCTGGATCCACCCCATCCAGTGCGCGAACAGCACGAACAGAAACAGCATGACCGACAGGCCGATCCGGGCGGTCAGTGCATTGACGGTCCGGTTGGTCTTGCCCTTGTCCCGCATCAGGAAAAACAGGGCGGACGCCAGGCTGTACAGAATGCCGATAAAGGCAATGGCAACAATGATGCGCATCAAACTCCTCCCGCAAGCGTCGATTATCGCAGTGCCCCGGGCCTGATGGGGACCCCGCCGGTGCAACAAAAGGCTATGCCCCCGTCTGGCCCTGCCAGCAAGGCGCGGCCCAGCCGCGGCCGCGTCGTGGTCGCGCTCGTGCTGCTGGCCATCACGGTGCTGGTATGTGTGTCGCTCGGGCGGTGGCAGGTCGCGCGCGGCAAGGAAAAGGCCGCGCTGCTTGCACAGGTGGAAGCGGGCAAACGCCAGGCGCCCTTGCAGGTGGTGGCGTCCACGCCGCCTGCGGACCTGACCGCCTGGCGGCCGGCTTCGGCTCAAGGCCAGTGGCTGCCCGATCTGACCGTGCTGCTGGACAACCGGACCGCCGGCGGCCGGCCGGGATTCTGGGTGGTGACGCCGCTACGCTTGGACAATTCGTCCGAGGCGCCAACAACGGCCGGCGGCTACACTGGTGCCGGCCCGGTCGTCCTGGTGCTGCGAGGGTGGCTGCCCCGGCAATTTCCCGATCAGCCGCTCAGCGCGGTGCCCGCGCCCGCAGGCCAGGTCAAGGTGTCCGGCACGGTGCTCTCCCATATTCCCCGCTTGCTCGAACTGTCGAGCCTGGGCGCCGGCAAGGCGGCCGTGCTGCCCGACCGGCTGCCTGCCGATCGGCAACCGGCCGACGGGCCGCTGCCCCGGGTACAGAACCTGGATGTGGCCGCCTTTGCGCGCGCCAGCGGCCTGACCGTGCTGCCCGCGGTACTGCAGTCGTCGCAGCCCGACGGCAACCTGGTGCAGGATTGGCCCGCGCCACCGGCCAATACCGACATGCATCGCGGCTATGCGCTGCAGTGGTTTTCTTTCGCGGCCATTGCCGCCATTGCTTTTGGAGTGCTTCTTGTCCGACACCTCCGTTTCTCGCGCCGCTGACCCGCGCGGCCGCAACGCGCCGCCGCCGAAGCGCTCGACCTTTACCCTGTTCATGGTGTTGCTGGTGTGCGCCGCGCCGGTACTGTTCGCGGCCGCCGCCTATTTCCTGAACTGGCGGCCCGCGGGCTCGACCAACTATGGCCAGCTGATCACGCCGCAGCGTCCGGTCCCCGACGCCGCCGTCATGCCGCTGACCAATTTGGACGGCACGCCCTTCGACTTGCGCAGCCTGTACGGCAAGTGGGTGCTGATCAGCAGCAATTCCGGCGCGTGCGACGAAGCCTGCGCCAAGAACCTGTTCATCATCCGCCAGACCCACGCCAGCACCGGCAAGGAAATCGGCCGGATCGAACGGGTCTGGCTGATCAACGACAAGGAACCCGTGCCGACGATCGTGATCCGCGCCTACGAAGGCATGCGCTTCGTGCGTGGCGATGCGCGCCAGATTGCCGACTTCCTGGCCTTGCCCGACGGCGTGGCCAACACCCCCGAGGCGCTGCGCAAGCACATCTGGCTGGTGGATCCCCGCGGCAACCTGATGATGCGTTTCCCCGAAAATCCGGATCCGGCCGAACTGCGCAACGACATCGGCGAACTGCTGAAAGCCTCGCGCATCGGGTAACAGGTACAGACACGCATGATGTCCGCTCATTCCCCAACCACAGGAACACCCGATCCCGCGCCGTCGCGGTTTGCCCGCATCCGTGCGCGGTACGCCAAGCTCGTCGCGGTCACGATGTTCCTGACTTTCGACCTGATCATGTTCGGGGCCTTTGTGCGGCTGTCCGACTCCGGTCTGGGTTGTCCGGACTGGCCTGGCTGCTACGGAAACGTGACGCCGATCGGCGCGCGGGCGGATATCCATGCGGCGGTGCAGGCGATGCCGGACGGCCCGGTCACCGTGCCCAAGGCCTGGATCGAAATGATCCATCGCTATGTCGGCACGCTGCTGGGCATCCTGATCATTGCGATCGTGTTCATGGCCTGGCGTCATCGCAAGACGCTGGCGCAGTCGCCCTGGTTGGCGACCATTATCCTGCCGGCGGTGTGCCTGCAAGGGGCGTTTGGCGCGTGGACGGTGACGCATCAGCTGATGCCGGTGGTGGTAACGGCGCACCTGCTGGGCGGCATGATCCTGCTGTCCCTGCTGACCTGGCTGTCCGCCAACCAGCAGGCGCACATTCCGATTCCGGCTGACGCCCGACGATGGCGAACCGCAGCGATCATTGGCCTGGTCCTGCTGTTCACCCAGTTGGCGCTGGGCGGGTGGGTGAGCACTAACTACGCGGCCCTGGCCTGCCTGGAATTTCCAACCTGCCACGGCGAGTGGGTTCCGCCCATGGACTTCAAGAGCGGCTATTCCATCATCCGTGCGCTGGGCGAACTGCCAAGCGGCGAGATCATTTCGCAAGACGCCCTGACGGCCATCCACTGGACGCACCGGAACTTCGCCTTTGTCGTCCTGATCTATCTGGGGTGGCTGGCCTTCAAGCTGAAGCGCATTCCCGGCACGCGCGGTCCGGCCCGCCTGCTGAACATCATGCTGCTCGTCCAGCTGCTGACCGGCCTGACCAGCATTTTCCTGCAATGGCCTATAGTGATTGCCGTGCTGCATAACGGCGGCGCGGCGGTTCTGACCATCCTCTGCATCACCCTGATCGTGCGCCTGTCCCACGCCGGACGGGCCGACCCGCCGCCGGTGGGCGCTGTCGCCAGCACGAACGCTTGAGTTAACCTTCAGCCATGGAAAGCCTTACCGCGTCGCGCGCCAACCTGCGCATCCGTCAATACCTGGTCCTGACCAAGCCCCGGGTCACCCAGCTGGCCGTGTTCTGCGCGGTCATCGGGATGTTCCTGGCGTCGCCCACGTTGCCGCCCTGGCAGACCGTGTTGTCGGCCACGATCGGGATCTGGCTGCTGGCGGCGGCGGCCTTTGCGGTCAATTGCCTGATCGAAGAGCAGGTCGACGCCAAGATGACACGCACCGCCCATCGGGCGTCGGCCCGCGGGGAAATCAGCGCGCCGCACATTCTGCTGGTGTCCGGCATCGTTGGCGGCGCGGGCATGTTCGTGCTCTACCGATGGGTCAATCCGCTCACGATGTGGCTGACCTTCGCCACCTTTGTCGGCTACGCAATCATCTACACGATCATCCTGAAGCCGCGCACGCCGCAGAACATCGTGATTGGCGGCCTGTCGGGCGCCATGCCGCCCGCCCTGGGCTGGGCCGCCGTGGCCAACAGTGTCCCGGCCGAAGCCTGGCTGCTGGTGCTGATCATCTTTGTGTGGACCCCGCCGCACTTCTGGGCGCTGGCGCTCTATCGCACCCGCGACTACGAAAACTCGGGCCTGCCGATGCTGCCGATCACGCACGGCGAAGCGTTGACCCGGCTCCATATCCTGCTGTATTCCATCGCCCTGCTGGCGACCACGCTGCTGCCCTATGTGATCCGCATGAGCGGCTGGGTCTACCTGGTGAGCGCGCTGGTGCTGGGTGCGATCTTCGTGGGCTATGCCTGGAAGCTGTACCGTCAGTACAGCGACGCCCTGGCGCGCAGCATGTTCAAGTTCTCGATCCTGTATCTGTCGCTGCTGTTCGCCGCCTTGCTGGCTGATCACTGGCTGCTGAACGTCTGACCTGCCGGTTTTTCCGACTGTTCGTTTTCCTTGCGGCGCCTTGGCGTCCTGCTCATGACATCCTCTCTTTTCCCGCGCCGGCGTCTGGTCCTGCGTGCTGGCGCCGCACTGACGCTGGCCGGTCTGATGGCCGGCGCCCTGGCTGGCTGCCAACGCAAGGAACTGGCGTTCAACAGCACGGACGTCACGGGCAGCGATATCGGCGGAGACCTGAACCTGACGGACCACAACGGGGCCAGGCGCGGCATGGCCGACTTTCGCGGCAAGGCCGTGGTGGTCTTTTTTGGATTCATTCAGTGCCCCGATGTCTGCCCGACCACGCTGGCGAATTTTGCCGAGGTCATGAAACGGCTGGGGCCGGACGCCGACAAAGTGCAGGTCGTCTTCGTGACGGTCGACCCGGAACGCGACACCGCCGCCGTCATTAAGGACTACGTGACGCAGTTCGATCCGCGGTTCCTGGGGCTGTCAGGGTCGGCGGAAGACACCGCCCGGGTCGCCAAGTCGTTCAAGGTCTTCTACGCCAAGGTTCCCGGCAAGGAACCGGGTTCCTACAGCATGGACCACTCGGCGGGCATCTACATTTTCGACCCCAAGGGCAATCTGCGCTTGTACGGCCGGCATACGGCCACGCCCGATGCGCTGGCGTCCGACATTCGTCAGTTGCTCGACTGACACTCCAGCGGGCAACGATTCCGGCGGGCATAAAAAAACGGGGCACCTTGCGGTGCCCCGTTAACATATCCGCCTCGAGTGGGGGGGAGGGAGGAGAAATACAGAGGCGGACGTACGCTGGTACCGACAAGACTGTCCGGAAGAACGGCGTGAAGGCGGGGGGGCCTCACGACGTCCGACACAAGGCATTGCGCCTGTTTGTGCCCCAACTGATAGTTAGGCGCCTGCGAAAGCCAGAAGTTTCCCGGTTGTCGCTTTTTTCTTCATTAAATGAGCCTCAGCAGGTAACAGAGTGTGTCGAGGTCGTCCTGCCGTCTAAACCGGTGTATGGGCGCAAAAGAAAAAAGCGGCCGTGGCCGCTTTTTTTCTTGCCGTGCCGGCGGTGAAGCCAGTCAGGCGATGGTGTCCGCTCAGGCGTATTCGGCCAACGCGCCACGCATCTTGACCATGGCGCGCGCTTCGATCTGGCGAATGCGTTCTGCCGACACGCCGAACTCGGAAGCGAGTTCCTGCAAGGTCAGACCGCCTTCATCCTTCAACCAGCGCGCTTCAATGATGCGGCGCGACCGGTCGTCCAGCGCGTCGAGCGCCGAGTGCAAGCCAACGCCATGCAGCTCGTCGCGGCGGCGTCCTTCCAGCACCTGGGTCGGCTCATGCTGCCCTTCGTCCGACAGGTAGGCGATCGGCGCAAAATCCGTTTCGCCGTCGTCCGTCCCGCGGCCTTCAAGCGCCATATCCTGGCCCGACAGCCGCACTTCCATGTCGGTCACGTCTTGCGGACGCACGTTCAGCGCGGTCGCGATCTCGGTGACCTGATCCGGGGTGAGCGAACGCGAGTCCTTCTTCATGCTGCGAAGATTGAAGAACAGCTTGCGCTGCGCCTTCGTGGTCGCGACCTTCACGAGCTTCCAGTTCTTGAGGATGTACTCGTGGATTTCGGCCTTGACCCAGTGAATCGCGAACGACACCAGGCGCACGCCACGTTCCGGATCGAAACGCTTCACGGCTTTCATCAGGCCCACGTTGCCTTCCTGGATCAGGTCGGCATGCGGCAACCCATAGCCCAGGTACTGGCGAGCGATCGCCACCACCAGACGCAGGTGCGACAGGACCAGCTCGCGGGCGGCGCCCAGGTCTTCGGTTTCCTGATAGCGACGGGCCAGCGACGTTTCCTGGTCGGCAGTCAGCACCGGCAGGCGGTTCACCGCGCCGATATATGCCTCTATCGTACCGAGCGCACCTGGATTGGCAATTGCCATGGCCAGCGCTCCGGGGCCGAAACCGGCAGGGACGACGGGGGACTGCTTCAACGATTTGTTCATGGATTCATACCTCCCAATGCATCAAGGTTAGCACTCCAGCAAACCGAGTGCTAATGCGTCTTTTTGATAGCTGCGATAGCCGGAATGTATGGTGCAAGGGCAGGCCTTGCCGCCCTGTGCTGCGCTGCGGTCCCGCCCGGCAGACACCTCATTCCTGCTTGCGCCTTTGCTTGGCATTTGCCTTGATGGCGCGCGGATAACCAACGTACCCGACCTATAAGAATAGACAGCTTTTCTTGCCGGATGTTCTGTAAAAATTCGCAAAAATGCGGCGACACGGTAAGGCCGAGCCATCTGTCCCTTTTTATTGTAACCTGAGCGGATGGCACGTCTTCCCAGACTCTACGCAGCTGGCCTTCCGCACCTTGCGCAGGCCCGGTTTACCTCGCCCCTGGCCCCTTCGGAAGGGTCGGTGGCGGCGCTTTTCGATCGTGTCGCGGCATGGCTGGCCGACGAAGCCCGCATGCATGGCGTCGCGCTGCATGGGTGGACATTGGCGCCCGACCAGTTACTGCTGCTTGCAACGCCCGCCGGCTCGAATGGTCTGGCCGGCCTGCTGCAGGCCATCGGCCGCCGGCTGGCGGCGCATTTGCGGTCCGGCCCGGTTTTCCAGGGCCGCTACCGGTCCACGCTAGTGGAACCCGGCGCCTGGGTCCTGCCGGCGCAAGCCTGGGTTGAAACCCTGCCGCTGCGACAAGCCCTGACAGATGACGCCGAGCAATGGAGATGGTCATCGGCCGCCGCGCACATGGGCGGCGCCAAGCAACCCTTTCTGCACGATCACGGCGACTACTGGGCCTACGGCAATACCCCGTTCGACCGCCAGGCCAAATACCGCCGCTACATATTGGCAGGATTGTCGTCGCGCGACGCGGACGCCATCGGACGGGCGTTGCAGGGCCAGTGGGCCCTGGGATCGGACAGCTTCCTGGAAATGCTGGGGGGCGGCGCGGCCAGCCGACGGCCCGCCGCCGCAAAACGTGGCCGGCCGCGCAAGACGGTCGCGCCGGCAATGGAAGCAGGGGTGGAGAACGCGGCGCAAAAGGACGAGTCTTCGGGACCGGAAACCGCAGTTCGCCAACCGCCCTGAAACGCGCATGGATGCTGGATGTACGGGGGATGAGAAAATGGTCCGTCCCCAATTAAATGTCTGAAGCGGTAAGGCTGAATAAATAAAAGGGACAGTCCCCTAATATTGTCCTTGCGCCGGCTGCTGCGCCGCAGTATCGTCAGGCTATCGGTGCCCGCCAGCCCTGCACGTCATGCATTGCCTGGCCGCGACCTGCCCATCCTGTCAGACCTGTCCACGACCCGTTCCTTTGCCGGGTCGCTTTACCGGAGCGTTTCATGCCCCATTCCCACCAGGATCCCTCCTCGGTGTCCCCGTCGTCGCAAGTCCAGATGGCCGTCATCGACGCCAGCCGCATCGGCTTCAACGGTCATACCCGGGCAGCCGCTGCCGCGCCGGCCATCCATACCGCGCCCGAAGCGCAGGGCATGTATGACCCGGCCAATGAACACGACGCCTGTGGTGTCGGCTTCGTTGCGCACATCAAGGGCAAGAAAAGCCACTCCATCATCCAGCAAGGCCTGAAGATCCTTGAAAACCTGGACCACCGGGGTGCCGTCGGCGCCGATCCGCTCATGGGCGACGGGGCCGGCATCCTGATCCAGATTCCCGACGCGTACTACCGCGAGGAACTGGCGCGCCAGGGCGTCAACCTGCCGCAGCCAGGCGAATACGGCGTGGCCATGGTCTTCCTGCCCAAGGAAATCGCATCCCGCCTGGCCTGTGAACAGGAACTCGAGCGCGCCGTGCGCGCCGAAGGCCAGGTCGTGCTGGGCTGGCGCGACGTGCCGATCGACACCGACATGCCGATGTCGCCTACCGTACGCGCCCACGAACCCGTCATTCGCCAACTGTTCATCGGCCGCGGCGGCGACGTCATGGTGCCGGACGCGCTGGAACGCAAGCTGTACGTGATCCGCAAGATGGCGTCGCACGCGATCCAGGCGATGCGCCTGAAGCACGGCAAGGAATACTTCGTGCCGTCGATCTCGACCCGTACCGTCGTATACAAGGGTCTGCTGCTGGCCGACCAGGTCGGCCGCTACTACCGCGACCTGGCCGACGAACGCGCCGTGTCGGCACTTGCGCTGGTGCACCAGCGGTTTTCCACCAACACCTTCCCGGCCTGGCCGCTGGCCCACCCGTACCGCCTGATCGCCCACAACGGCGAAATCAACACGGTCAAGGGCAACTTCAACTGGCTGCGCGCCCGTGAAGGCGTCATGCAGTCGCCGGTGCTGGGCGACGACCTGAAAAAGCTGTACCCCATCGTCTACGAAGGCCAGTCCGACACCGCCACGTTCGACAACTGCCTTGAACTGCTGGTCATGTCCGGCTACCCCATCGCCCACGCGATCATGATGATGATCCCGGAAGCCTGGGAACAGCACACCGAAATGGACGAGGCCCGCCGCGCCTTCTACGAATTCCATGCTGCCATGATGGAACCGTGGGACGGCCCCGCCGCCATTGCCTTTACGGACGGCCGCCAGATCGGCGCCACGCTGGACCGCAACGGCCTGCGTCCGGCCCGCTACATCGTGACCGACGACGACCTGGTCATCATGGCGTCGGAATCGGGCGTGCTGCCCGTGCCGCAAAGCAAGATCGTCAAGAAATGGCGCCTGCAGCCGGGCAAGATGTTCCTGATCGACCTGGAACAGGGCCGCATCATCGACGACAAGGAACTGAAAGACCAGCTGTCCAACAGCAAGCCCTATCGCCAATGGATCGAACGCCTGCGCATCAAGCTGGACACGCTGGCCGAACCCGCAGCCGAAGAAATCGCCGAAAGCCGCTCGTCGGTGCCGATGCTGGATCGCCAGCAGGCCTTTGGCTGGACGCAGGAAGACTACAAGTTCATTTTGCGCCCCATGGCCGAACTGGGTGAAGAAACCACCGGTTCGATGGGCAACGACTCGCCGCTGGCCGTGCTGTCGAACCGCAACAAGAGCCTGTACAACTACTTCCGTCAGCTGTTTGCGCAGGTCACCAACCCGCCGATCGACTCGATCCGCGAAAACCTGGTGATGTCGCTGGTGTCGTTCATCGGCCCCAAGCCCAACCTGCTGGACATCAACAACGTGAACCCGCCGCTGCGCCTGGAAGTCGCGCAGCCGGTGCTGGACTTCGCCGACATGGCGCAGATCCGCCACATCGAACGCGTCACCGGCGGCAAGTTCAAGAGCTTCGAACTCGACATGACCTACCCGGCAGCCTGGGGCAAGGAAGGCATCCAGGCCCGCGTGGCCGCGCTGTGCGCGCAGGCTGTCGATGCGGTCAAGAGCGGCTATAACATCCTGATCGTGTCGGACCGCCTGGTTGACGCCACCCGCGTGCCGATCCCGGCGCTGCTGGCCACGTCGGCCGTGCACCAGCACCTGATCCGCGCCGGCCTGCGCACCAGCACCGGCCTGGTGATCGAAACGGGTTCGGCGCGTGAGGTGCACCACTTTGCGCTGCTGGGTGGCTACGGCGCCGAAGCCGTGCACCCCTACCTCGCCATGGAAGCGCTGCTGGCCGAACACGCCAACAACCCCAAGGTGTCGGGCGAAAAGGCCATCTACAACTTCACCAAGGCGGTGGGCAAGGGTCTGCAGAAGGTCATGGCCAAGATGGGCATTTCGACCTACATGTCGTACACCGGCGCGCAGATCTTCGAAGCCATCGGCCTGAGCAGTTCGCTGGTCGAGCAGTACTTCCCGGGCACGTCCAGCAACATCCAGGGCGTGGGCATCTTTGAAGTCGCCGAAGAATCGATCCGCATCCACCGTGCGGCCTTCGGCAACGACCCGCTGCTGGAAAACGCGCTGGACGAGGGCGGCGAATACGCCTTCCGGGTCAAGGGCGAAGACCACATGTGGACGCCCGATGCGATCGCCAAGCTGCAGCACGCCAGCCGCGCGAACAACTACCGCACGTACAAGGAATACGCCCAGCTCATCAATGACCAGAGCAAGCGCCACATGACGCTGCGCGGCCTGTTCGAGTTCAAGTTCGATCCGGCCAAGGCCATTCCGCTTGAAGAAGTGGAATCCGCCAAGGACATCGTGACGCGTTTCGCGACGGGCGCCATGTCGCTCGGCTCGATCTCGACCGAAGCGCACTCCGTGCTGGCCGTGGCCATGAACCGGATCGGCGGCAAGTCGAACACCGGGGAAGGCGGCGAAGACGAAATCCGCTACCGCGCCGAAATGCAGAGCGGCCAGTCGGCGATCAAGGATGGCGACACCCTGGCATCCGTGCTGGGCGCCGACCGGATCGTGGCCGACGTGCCGCTGCTGGCGGGCGATTCCATGCGCTCCAAGATCAAGCAGGTCGCATCGGGCCGGTTCGGCGTGTCCGCCGAATACCTGGCCAGCGCCGACCAGATCCAGATCAAGATGGCGCAGGGCGCCAAGCCTGGCGAAGGCGGTCAGCTGCCTGGCCACAAGGTCACCGACTACATCGCGAAGCTGCGCTTCTCGGTCCCGGGCGTGGGCCTGATTTCGCCCCCGCCGCACCATGACATCTACTCGATCGAAGACCTGGCGCAGCTGATTCACGACCTGAAGAACGCCAATCCGCAGGCCTCGATCTCGGTCAAGCTGGTGTCCGAATTCGGCGTCGGCACCGTGGCCGCGGGCGTGGCCAAGGCCAAGTCCGACCACGTCGTGATCGCCGGCCACGATGGTGGCACGGGCGCATCCCCGATCTCGTCGATCAAGCATGCCGGCACGCCCTGGGAACTCGGCCTGGCCGAAACCCAGCAGACCCTGGTGCTGAACCGCCTGCGCAGCCGTATCCGCGTGCAGGCCGACGGCCAGATGAAGACCGGCCGCGACGTCGTGATCGGCGCGCTGCTGGGCGCCGACGAATTCGGCTTTGCCACGGCGCCGCTGGTGGTCGAAGGCTGCATCATGATGCGCAAGTGCCACCTGAACACCTGCCCGGTAGGCGTGGCCACCCAGGATCCGGTGCTGCGCGCCAAGTTCCAGGGCAAGCCTGAACACGTGGTGAACTTCTTCTTCTTCATCGCCGACGAAGTGCGCGAACTGATGGCGCAGCTGGGCGTGCGCAAGTTCGACGACCTGGTGGGCCGTGTGGACCTGCTCGACACCCGCGCCGGCATCGAACACTGGAAGGCCCGCGGCCTGGACTTCACCCGTGTCTTCTTCCAGCCCAACGTGCCGGCCGACGTGCCGCGCCGTCAGGTCGAAGAACAGGATCACGGCCTGGCCAAGGCGCTCGATCATCAACTGATCGAACGCAGCCGCCCGGCGCTGGATCGCGGCGAAAAGGTGTCGTTCATCGTGCCGGTGCGCAACGTGAACCGCACGATCGGCGCCATGCTGTCCGGCACGGTCGCCCGCAAGTACGGCTATGACGGCCTGCCTGACGACACCATCCACATCCAGTGCACCGGCACGGCCGGACAGAGCTTCGGCGCCTTCCTGGCGCACGGCATCACCCTGGACCTGGTGGGCGAAGCCAACGACTACGCCGGCAAGGGGCTGTCGGGTGGCCGCATCATCGTGCGTTCGCCCAACGATTTCCGCGGCTACGGCCCGGAACACATCATCGCTGGCAACACGGTCATGTACGGCGCGCTGTCGGGCGAAGCGTATTTCAACGGCGTGGCCGGCGAACGTTTCGCGGTCCGCAACTCGGGTGCGGCCACGGTGGTGGAAGGCGTGGGTGACCACGGGTGCGAATACATGACCGGCGGCACGGTCGTGGTGCTGGGCGACACCGGCCGCAACTTTGCGGCAGGCATGTCGGGCGGCGTGGCCTTTGTGTGGGATCCGGACGGCACCTTCCGTTCGCGCACCAACCTGGCCATGGTCGACCTCGAACCGGTCATGACCAGCGCGGCGCAGGAAAAGGAAAACGCCCAGCGCCTGCGTCACAGCATGGTGCGGGGCGGCGAGCAGGAAACCGACGAAGCGATCCTGCGCCGCCTGGTCGAAAATCACTTCCGCTACACGGGCAGCTTCCGCGCCCGCGACATGCTGGACAAGTGGGAAGTCTCGCGCAGCAAGTTCGTGAAGGTCATGCCGACCGAATACCGCCGTGCACTTGGCGAGATGTGGCAGGCACAGAACGGACAACAACTGGCGGCCTGAGGCTCGCGCATCACCCACTCAACATCACAAAAAATCGTCAGGATATAGCCATGGGTAAGGTCACTGGATTTCTCGAGTTCGAACGGCTGAAGGAAGCCTCCGAAGCGCCGGACTCGCGGGTCAAGCACTGGAAGGAATTCGTCGTTCGTCTGGACGACACCGCTGCCAAGCAGCAGGGCGCCCGCTGCATGGACTGCGGCATTCCGTTCTGCTCCAGCGCGTGCCCGGTCAACAACATCATTCCGGACTGGAACGACCTGGTGTTCCGCCAGAACTGGAAGCAGGCGATCGACGTCCTGCACATGACCAACAATTTCCCGGAATTCACGGGACGTGTGTGCCCCGCCCCGTGCGAAGCGGCCTGCACGCTGAACATCAACAACGACGCCGTCGGGATCAAGTCGATCGAACACGCGATCATCGACAAGGCCTGGGAAAACGGCTGGGTCGTGCCCGTGCCGCCCAAGCTCAAGACCGGCAAGAAAGTTGCGGTCGTGGGCAGCGGCCCGGCCGGACTGGCCTGTGCCCAGCAACTGGCGCGCGCCGGCCATGACGTCACGCTGTTCGAAAAGAACGACCGTATCGGCGGTTTGATGCGCTACGGCATCCCCGACTTCAAGCTTGAAAAATGGCTGATCGACCGCCGCATGGCGCAGATGGAACAGGAAGGCGTGACCTTTGCGCCGTCCACGTTCATCGGCAGCCAGGAAGACGCCGCAGCCTATGGCGGGAAGCTGACCTGCAAGACGCCGGACGAACTCAAGGCCGAATTTGACGCCGTTGTGATCTCGGGCGGCGCCGAAACGCCGCGCGACCTGCCGATCGAAGGCCGTGACCTGAACGGCGTGCATTTCGCCATGGACTTCCTGCGCCAGCAGAACAAGTCCAACGCGGGTGACAAGATCAAGGGCCAGCTGTCGGCCGCCGGCAAGCACGTCGTCGTGATCGGCGGCGGCGACACCGGTTCCGACTGCGTGGGCACCAGCAACCGCCACGGCGCCAAGTCGGTCGTGCAGTTCGAAGTCATGCCACAGCCGCCGGAATCGGAAAACAAGGCGCTGACCTGGCCCTACTGGCCGACCCGCATGCGTACCTCGTCGTCGCACGAAGAAGGCGCAGAGCGCGACTGGAGCATCACCACGCGCAAGTTCGTCGGCAAGGACGGCAAGATCACCAGCCTCGTCGGCAACAAGGTCGAATGGGTCAAGGACGATACAGGCCAGATGAAGATGGTGGACGTGCCCGGATCGGAATTCGAAATCCCGGCCGACCTGGTCCTGTTTGCCATGGGCTTTGTGTCGCCCGTGCAGAAGATGCTGGACGGTTTCGGCGTGGACCGCGATCAGCGCGGCAACGCACGTGCCAACGCAGAAGACTATCGCACCAATGTCGATAAAGTGTTCGCCGCCGGTGACATGCGCCGTGGCCAATCCCTGATCGTCTGGGCGATCCGCGAAGGCCGCCAATGCGCGGCCGCCGTGGACACCTTCCTGATGGGTGCGACCGAACTGCCGCGTTAACCGCGGGGGTTGCCAGCAAGACAAATGCCGCTGCGATCCAGCGGCATTTTTTGTTCGCGTTGTCCAAGATTGACCCTGCGCGCGACAGGGGTTTGACGCACCGGCGCGTGGCGCCTGTTTCCCTGTCATCCTTGGGGAAAACAATGCAGCATAGGCAGGATAAAAACGGCTCATCCTCGACGAAATAATTTGTTCGAATCGTCCTTATTGAGGAACTCGCGCCTTGCAGGAGAGCCTTACTTCAATGCACGATGTGACAAAGCGTCGTGAAGTGTGCGAAAGCAACATCAATTGCGTTGCATGAATGGTGGCTACGCACGAAGATATACCCAAGGGGGCCTCGATCAGCGGGGCTCTGGACATCACCGGGGGCAGAAAGATTTGACCAATCTACTCCGCACCATTCAGCGTTACAGCGAGTCCATCACCGCCGCACCGTAAGCCTTGCTGCAAAACTGAACGCCAAGCCGGCACAGACCCGGCGCCGGGGCCACCCCGGCAGACGAGAACGGAGTTTCAAAGACCTTTTCCATTGCTGTTGGAGGTTTTCCGTGCTGAATATTGTCGAAGGCTTTAAGTCGCAGTATGCAAAAACCCAAGAGACCGAGATGTCTCTTGAGGACTACCTCAACCTTGCTAAACGCGACCCGATGGCTTATTCCAGTTCTGCGGAACGGATGCTGGCTGCCATCGGTGAGCCTGAAATCGTTGACACCCGCAACGATCCGCGTTTGTCCCGTCTGTTCTCGAACCGCGTCATCAAGCGTTATCCGGCCTTCAAGGAATTCTTTGGCATGGAGGACGTGATCGCGCAGATCGTTGCGTTCTTCAAGCATGCGGCGCAGGGCCTGGAAGAACGCAAGCAGATCCTGTATCTGCTGGGTCCGGTGGGGGGCGGCAAGTCGTCCATTGCCGAACGCCTCAAGGTGCTGATGGAAGCCTATCCGGTGTATGCGCTCAAGGGTTCGCCCGTCAATGAGTCGCCGCTGGGCCTGTTCCACCCGGATCGTTTTGGCGATCTGCTCGAAAACGAATACGGCATTTCGCGCCGCTATCTGACCGGCATCATGTCGCCGTGGGCCGTCAAGCGCCTGCGCGAGTTCGATGGCGACATCTCCAAGTTCCGCGTGGTGCGTCTGAACCCGTCGGTCCTGCAGCAGATCGCCATCGCCAAGACCGAACCGGGCGACGAAAACAACCAGGACATTTCGTCGCTGGTTGGCAAGGTCGATATCCGCAAGCTCGACCGCTACTCGCAAGACGATCCCGATGCGTACAGCTACTCCGGTGGCCTCTGCCTGGCCAACCAGGGTCTGCTCGAATTCGTCGAAATGTTCAAGGCCCCGATCAAGATGCTGCACCCGTTGCTGACCGCGACGCAGGAAGGCAACTTCAAGGGCACGGAAGGCTTTTCGGCCATCCCGTTCAACGGCACGATCCTCGCCCATTCGAATGAATCCGAATGGCAGACCTTCCGCAACAACAAGCACAACGAAGCGTTCCTGGACCGGATCTACATCGTCAAAGTGCCGTATTGCCTGCAGGTGTCCGAAGAGGTTCACATCTACGACAAGCTGCTGCAGAACAGTTCGCTGTCCGCGGCGCCGTGCGCACCTGGCACGCTGGAAATGATGGCGCAGTTCTCGGTGCTCACGCGGCTGAAGGAACCCGAAAATTCCAGCATCTATTCCAAGATCCGCGTGTACGACGGCGAGAGCCTGAAAGACGTCGATCCGAAGGCCAAGGCGCTGCAGGAATACAAGGATTACGCGGGCACGGACGAAGGGATGAACGGGGTGTCGACCCGCTTCGCCTACAAGATCCTGTCGGCGGTGTTCAACTATGACCAGACAGAAGTCGCGGCCAATCCGGTGCACCTGATGTACGTGCTGGAGCAGAAGATCGGCCGGGAAGACTATCCGGAAGAAACGCGCCGCAAATACCTGGACTTCATCAAGGGGTATCTGGCACCGCGGTATGCCGAGTTCATCGGCAAGGAAATCCAGACGTCGTACCTGGAATCGTATTCCGAGTATGGCCAGAACATTTTTGACCGGTATGTGACGTTTGCCGATTGCTGGATCCAGGACGAAGAGTTCCGGGACCCGGAAACCGGTGAAAGCTTCGACAGGTCCTCGCTGAATGCCGAACTCGAAAAGATCGAGAAGCCGGCAGGCATCGCGAACCCGAAAGACTTCCGCAACGAGATCGTCAACTTCGTGCTGCGTGCCCGCGCCAACAACGGCGGCACCAACCCGACCTGGACGAGCTACGAAAAGCTGCGCGAAGTCATCGAGAAGAAGATGTTCTCGAATACCGAAGACCTGCTGCCGGTCATCTCGTTCAACGCCAAGGCCTCGGCCGAAGACCGCAGCAAACACCAGAGCTTTGTCGAGCGCATGGTGGACAAGGGTTATACCGAAAAGCAGGTGCGTCTTCTCTGCGAATGGTATCTGCGGGTGAGGAAGTCTTCCTGAACAAAGGTGAATATGAATTCACTTATCGATCGTCGTCTTAACGGACGCAACAAGAGCGCTGTCAATCGAGAGCGCTTCCTGAGGCGGTACAAGGACCAGGTTCGCAAGGCCGTCCGCGAACTGGTGCAGGAGCGTTCCATCGAACAGATGGACCAGGGCGGGGAGATCAATCTCCCGGCCCGGGACATTTCCGAGCCCAGTTTCCGCCACGGCATGGGCGGGGACCGCGAAATGGTGCATCCCGGCAATCGGGAATTCGCGAAAGGGGACAAGATCGATCGTCCCCGCGGGGGCGGCAATGGGTCCGGCAGCGATCCTGGCGAAGGGGAGTCGGTGGACCAATTCACCTTCAGCCTCTCTCGCGAGGAATTCCTCAACCTGTTCTTCGAAGACCTGGAACTTCCCCACCTGGTGCGCACGCAACTTGGCGACGTGCATCAGAAGAAGTTCCAGCGTGCCGGCTACACCACTTCCGGATCTCCCAGCACACTGAGCGTCGGCCGTACGCTCAAGACGTCGTTGTCCCGCCGGATCGCGCTCAGCGTGCCGGCCCGCAGCGAGCTGGAACTGGCGGAACTGAAAATGGAAGAGGCAAGGGCGTCCGGCGCCGATGCGGACACGCTGGCCTCGATCGAAGTCGAAATCGAAGAAGCCCGGGCGCGGTTGGCCCGGGTGCCGTTTCTTGATGAGCTGGACCTGCGCTACCGCAACCGCGTGTCGGTGGCGGCGCCCATGGCCCGGGCCGTCATGTTCTGCCTGATGGACGTGTCGGGTTCGATGGATGAGCCCAAGAAGGACATTGCCAAGCGTTTCTTCACCCTGCTGTACCTGTTCCTGTCGCGCAAGTACGAACATGTCGATCTGGTCTTCATCCGCCATACCGACAACGCCGAAGAAGTGGACGAGAACACCTTCTTCCACGACCCGAAAAGCGGTGGCACGGTCGTGCTGTCGGCGCTGGAACTGATGCGCGAGATCATGCACGACCGGTATCCGCCATCGACCTGGAACGTGTACGCCGCGCAGGCGACCGACGGCGATTCGTTCGGCGCCGATGCAGGCAAAAGCGCGCGCTTCCTGGCGGAGCATCTGCTGCCGGCTACCCGCTATTACGCCTATATCGAGATTCCCGATCCGGGCGATGCCCGCAAGACCAGTCTGTGGGCCGAGTACGAGCAGGAATCGGCGCCGCATTTCGTGATGCGGCGCATCCGTGAACGCGGAGAAATCTTTTCCGTGTTCCACGATTTGTTCAAGAAGGAGCTCGCATGAGTGCCGTCATCGAACCCAGGGCCCCGATCCAGACCCCCAAGGCCCACGCCGGGACGGGCCCGATTTCACGCGGGTCCGAATGGACCTTCGAGCTCATCCAGCGCTACGACGACGCAATCGCCGAAGTCGCCCGGGAATACAAGCTCGACACCTATCCTAACCAGATTGAAGTGATCACGTCCGAGCAGATGCTCGACGCCTATGCGTCGGTGGGGCTGCCCATCGGATATCCGCACTGGTCCTACGGCAAGGAATTCATCCGGAACGAGCAGGCCTATCGCAAGGGCGCGCAGGGCCTGGCCTACGAAATCGTCATCAATTCCAGTCCCTGCATTTCGTACCTGATGGAAGAAAATTCCATGGCGATGCAGGCGCTGGTGATCGCGCATGCGTGCTACGGGCACAACTCCTTTTTCAAGGGCAACTACCTGTTCAAGCAGTGGACCGACGCCGAAGGCGTGCTGGACTACCTGGTGTTCGCACGCAATTACGTGATGCAGTGCGAAGACCGCTACGGCATTGGCGCGGTCGAAGAATTGCTGGATTCCTGCCATGCGCTGATGCCGCATGGCGTGGATCGCTACAAGCGGCCCAGCCCGATGTCGATGCGGGAAGAAGCGGCGCGCATGGCTGCCCGGGCCGAACATGAACGGGTGCAATACAACGACCTGTGGCGCACCGTGCCCAAGTCCGATCCGGTGCCCGAGCCGGGCAAATACGAAAAATTTCCGGCGGAACCGGAAGAGAACCTGCTGTATTTCATTGAAAAGTACTCGCCCAAGCTTGCGCCCTGGCAGAAGGAGCTGGTGCGCATCACCCGCAAGGTGTCCCAGTACTTCTACCCGCAGGGCCAGACCAAGGTCATGAACGAAGGTTGGGCGACCTTCTGGCACTACACGATCCTGAACCGGCTGCACGAAAAGGGCCTGGTCGACGACGGCTTCATGATCGAGTTCCTGCAAAGTCACACCAACGTGGTGAGCCAGCGGGGATTCGATCAGCGTGGCTACGGCGGCATCAACCCGTACGCGCTGGGCTTTGCGATGATGACGGACATCCGCCGCATCTGCGAAAACCCGACGGAAGAGGACAAGCGCTGGTTCCCCGACATCGCCGGCGGGGACTGGCTTGAAACCCTGCACTTTGCCATGCGCAACTTCAAGGACGAGTCGTTCATTTCGCAGTACCTGTCGCCCAAGCTGATCCGCGACTTCCGCTTCTTTGCGGTGGCGGACCATCAGGCCAAGGCCAAGCTCGAAATCGACGCGATCCACGACGACGAAGGCTACCGGCGCATCCGCAAGCTGCTGTCGGAACAGCACAATCGCGACAACATGGTGCCGGACATCCAGGTGACCCGGTTCTATCGCGAGTCCGACCGGTCGCTGGTGCTGCGCCATTCACGGGCGCGCAGCCGGCCGCTGGCGGGCGACGACGCCGATCAAGTGATGAAGCATCTGGCACGCCTGTGGGGTTTCAAGGTCCGGCTGGAAGAGGTCGAAAGCGACGGGCGGGTTAGCTCGTTTCGCGAGGTGAGCGGCTGATTGACGGCCAGCGTTCAAGGTTCTAGTTAGTGCTCACTTAATCGGGGCGCCCCCGGTTAGGGGGCGCCCCGATGTTTTCCTGTCTCTGGCGCGCCACAGGCGCACGGCGGCCTGTCGGGCTTTTGTGTCCGTGCGTAAGTCTGCTCATGCTTGCAAGCCTCCTGTCAGACTTTATTTCCGACGCAAACTGCTAGAATCAATGGTTGTTACCGATTGCCAACCAGCCAGTCTCCCTTGTGCGGACACTGGTGTCACCTACGGTTCACCCTGCCACCCATGCCAGATTCGGCGATTCCCCCCACGGCCCGCCCGCCTGCCGACGTCGCGCTGTCTTTCAGCGGACTGTCGGTCGGCTATGGCGACAGGACCATCCTGCGCGATATCGACATGGTGGTCCGGCCGGGGCAGGTCGTTGCCATCATGGGCGGATCCGGATCGGGCAAGACGACGCTGCTGCGCGCGGCGGTCGGCCAGCTCGCACCCCAGAAGGGCACGGTCCAGGCGTTTGGCCAGGACCTGTCCCGCCTGTCGGGCGACGCCGTCTTCACGGTCCGCAAGCGCATGGGCGTCCTGTTCCAGCAGGGCGCGCTGTTCACCGATCTCGACGTCTATGAAAACGTCGCTTTCCCGCTGCGCGAACATACCGACTGGCCCGAAAGCAAGATCCGCGAAACGGTGCTGGCCAAGCTGCAGGCCGTCGGCCTGAAAGCCGCTGCCTTCCTGCGTACCTCGGAAATTTCCGGTGGCATGGCGCGGCGCGTGGCGCTGGCCCGCGCGGTCGTGCTCGATCCCGAACTCATTCTGTACGACGAGCCCTTTGCCGGGCTCGATCCGATTTCCCTGGGCGTGACGGCGCAGCTGATCCGCACCATGACCGACCAGCTGGGTTGCGCGTCGGTCCTGATCACGCACGACGTGCAGGAATCTTTCGCCATTGCCGACCAGGTCTACCTGCTGGGCAAGGGGTCCGTGGTGGCGGCCGGTTCGCCGGCTTCGCTGTCGGCATCGCAAGACCCGTACGTGCGCCAGTTCCTGGACGGCGCGCCCGACGGCCCGGTGGCGTTCGAATATCCGGAAACGCCGGCTTACCTCGATTGGCTGGCCCGCCAACAGGCTGGCAAGCAATGAGGGCAGGCAAGCTATGAATGTCGCGACGCGTTTCCTGACGGCCATCGGTGCCGGCGCCCGAGGGTGGGTGTACGGTCTGGGCGCCTTCACCCGTTTCTTTGTCACCCTGCTCGGCAAAAGCGCCACGGCCCTGCGCCGGCCCGGCCTGGTGGTGCAGCAGATCCATTTCATCGGCAACTATTCGCTGGTGATCATCGCGGTGTCGGGCCTTTTCGTCGGCTTCGTGCTGGCGCTGCAGGGCTACTACACCCTGAGCCGCTACGGCTCGGAACAGGCGCTCGGCCTGCTGGTCGCGCTCAGCCTGGTGCGTGAACTGGGCCCGGTCGTCACGGCGCTGCTGTTCGCGGGCCGCGCCGGCACGTCCCTGACCGCCGAAATCGGCCTCATGAAGGCAGGCGAGCAGCTGTCGGCCATGGAAGTCATGGCGGTCGACCCCGAACGCCGCGTGCTGGTGCCGCGCCTGTGGGGCGGCATCATTGCGATGCCGCTGCTGGCCGCCGTGTTTTCGATGCTGGGCATCCTGGGTGGCTGGGGCGTGGGTGTCCTGCTGATCGGGATCGACGATGGCGGGTTCTGGTCGCAAATGCAGAACGGCGTCGACGTCTGGAAAGACGTGGGCAATGGCGTGATCAAGAGCCTGGTGTTCGGCGTGGCCGTCACGGTCATTGCGCTCTACCAGGGCTATCACGCCAAGCCGACGCCGGAAGGCGTATCGCGCGCCACGACGCGCACCGTCGTGGCAGGTTCGCTGGCGGTCCTGGGTCTGGATTTCCTGCTGACGGCACTGATGTTCGGCAACTGATCGCGGTGTCTGGATGGCGGGCGCAAGCCGGCAGTCACGGACGTTAATGTTTCATTTAGGTAGGGTGGCACGCCAGACGGCGTCGCCGGGAGGTCACAAGATGTCGCGTGAAAAAGTCGATTTGTGGGTGGGCCTGTTCGTATTGCTGGGCGCCGCCGCCATCATTTTCCTGGCCCTGAAGGCCGGCAACCTGAGCACGTTCTCGTTCGGCAAGAGCTACACGATCACCGCCAACTTCGACAACATCGGCGGCCTGAAGTCGCGCGCGCCGGTCAAGAGCGCGGGTGTCGTGGTCGGCCGGGTGTCCGGCGTCAGCTTCGACGACAAGATGTACCAGGGCGTCGTCACCCTGGACATGGACAGCAAATACCAGTTCCCCAGCGACTCGTCGGCCAAGATCCTGACCTCCGGACTGTTGGGTGAACAATACATTGGCATCGAACCGGGCGGCGACGAGAAGAATTTTGCGGCAGGCGACAAAATCCTTTATACGCAAAGCGCGGTTGTGCTGGAAAATCTGATCAGCCAGTTCCTTTACAGCAAGGCGTCGGATGCCGCGACGCCCGCTGCCGGCAGCGGCGACAGCGCTGCGCCGGCCGCCGCGCCTGCAGCTGCCCCGGCAGCGGCTCCTGTGGCGCCGACGGCACCGACCCCTTCCGCCGGTTCGCAAGAACCTGCCAACAAATAAAAAGAACCCACCGATGACTACCGCACTCAACAAGAACCTGCTGGGCCTGGCGCTGGTCGCCATCCTGTCCGGCTGCGCGACACCTCCTCCTTCCGGCGTCCCCGTGGGCCAGAATCCGCGTGACCCGCTCGAAGGCGTCAACCGCCAGGTCTACGCGTTCAACGACAGCCTGGACCGCGCCGTGCTCAAGCCGGTGGCCCAGGGCTACGTGAACATCGTCCCGGGTCCGGTCCGCAGCTGCGTCCGCAACGTCTTCAACAACCTGGGCGACGTGTGGTCCGCCGCCAACAGCGTGCTGCAGAACCGGGTGCCGGAAGGCATCAACATGACGTTCCGCTTCATGCTGAACACCACCATGGGGGTGGGCGGCTGTTTCGACGTCGCGTCCAAGCAAGGCGTGCCGCGCGTACGCGCCGATTTCGGCCAGACCCTTGGCGTCTGGGGCCTGCCGACCGGTCCTTACCTGATGCTGCCGCTGCTCGGCCCCAGCACGATCCGCGAAGCCAGCGGCACGGCCGTGGACTTCGCCTTCGATCCGCTGGCCCTCAGCGCCATCGTCGACAATGTGCCTGTCCGTAACTCGCTGTACGTCCTGAAGCTGATCAACACCCGGGCCAATCTGCTCGACGTGGGCAACCTGCTGAACGACGTCGCCCTGGACTCCTACGCCTTCACCCGCGATGCCTATCTGCAGCGCCGCGACAGCATGGTCCGTGGCGTCAAGACCGACGGCGAAGGCAACCTGCCTGACTACTCGCTGCCCGACTACGGTGATGATCCGGCCACGTCGTCGACGCCTTCGACAACGCCCAACCCGACCGCGATCCCCGCAACACGTTGACACTGCAGGGGTCTGAACTCTGTGGTGTGCTACAGGTCAGACTCCTACTGCTTTTCCCTTACAGGTTATCCATGAACGTACAAGCACTTACTCAAGCGGCACCCCAGCCGCTGTATCGCCGCTTCGCGGTGATTTGCGCGATGCTGGTTGGCCTGACCCTGGCTGTGACCGGTTTTCGCGCCCACGCGCAGGAAGCCGACGCGCCGGAAGCCCTGGTCCAGAAGCTGACCAACGACGTCCTGGCCGCCATCAAGAGCGACAGCGCCATCCAGTCCGGCAACCCGCAGCGCCTGCTGCAGCTGGTCGACGAAAAGATCCTGCCGTACACCAACTTCGAAAAGACGACGCGTCTGGCTGCCGGCCGCTACTGGCGCCAGGCCACGCCTGAACAGCAGAAGGCGCTGGTGAAGGAATTCCGTACGACGCTGGTCCGCACCTATAGCGGCGCCGTGTCGTCGGTCAAGCAGCAGACTTCCATCGAAATGAAGCCTGCCCGCCGCGAAGCCAATGCCACCGACACCGTGGTTCGTACCCTGATCAAGCAGCCCAATGGCGATCCGATCCCGGTCGACTACCGTCTGGAAAAGGCAGGTACCGCCTGGAAGGTCTATGACGTGAACGTGCTGGGCGTCTGGCTGATCGAAAACTACCGCAACCAGTTCTCGCAAGAGATCACGAAGGGTGGCGTCGATGGCCTGATCAAGTCGCTGGCCGACCGCAACCGTTCGTTCGAAACTGCCAAGTAATCACTGGCACGTGGGGGCGCGGTCCGGCCCCTGGCAGTACTGATGTGGTGTTCTGCAACGGGTCCCTGGCGTAGCCACGGACCCGTTGTCGTTTCCTGCGGCGTCTGCGTAGCTGGCTTTCCGGCCCGCTGTTCCGTCTGATTCCTGTCCGATTTCTTGCCTTTTCCCGGCCGCGCCTATAATAGCGGGTTCAGCCTCCTGATCCGCTGGCGTGCGCTTGCCGCCGTCCGCCGATCCCACGCAGCCGTCCTTGCAGCCCGCCATGCCATCCGCAGTTCGTATCGAACACGTTTCCAAGACCTATCCCGCCGCCACCTCCTGGTGGAAACGCGTGGGGGGCGCCTCGAAAGAAGGATTTCGCGCGTTGAATGACGTCAGCCTTGACGTCGCGCCAGGCGAATTCTTCGGTCTGCTGGGGCCGAACGGGGCGGGCAAGACCTCGCTGATTTCCATTCTGGCCGGGCTGGCGCGTGCGTCTTCCGGCAAGGTGTCGGTCTGTGGATACGATGTCGTCGACCAGTTCCGCGAAGCGCGCCGCTCGCTCGGCGTGGTGCCGCAGGAACTGGTGTTCGACCCGTTCTTTACGGTACGCGAAGCACTCCGCATCCAGTCGGGCTACTTCGGCCTGCGTAATAACGATGCGTGGATCGACGAAATCTTGGAAAACCTGGGCCTGACATCCAAGGCCGACACCAATATGCGTGCGCTGTCGGGCGGCATGAAACGCCGGGTGCTGGTCGCCCAGGCGCTGGTGCACCGTCCGCCCGTCATCGTGCTGGACGAGCCGACCGCCGGGGTCGATGTGGACCTGCGCCGCACGCTCTGGCAATTCATTTCGCGTTTGAACCGCGAAGGGCACACCATTCTGTTGACCACGCACTACCTGGAAGAGGCCGAAGAGCTCTGTCATCGCATCGCCATGCTCAAGGGCGGGCGTGTCGTGGCGCTGGACACTACGCGGGCGCTGCTTGCTCGCGTGGGCGGTTCGCGCCTGGTGCTGCACATGGGCGCCGGGGGCTGGCCCGCCGGCCGCAACCCGCTGCTGGACGACCGGGTGGTTGACGTGCAGGGGCCGCGGGTCGCGCTGCGCCTGGAAGCCAGCCTGGAAGTGGAAGAGGTGCTGGCACAGGTACGCGCCGCCGGGGGCGTGGTCGAGGGCATCGAAGTGCTGCCGGCCGACCTGGAAGACGCTTTCCTCAATATCATGCATGACGATCCGGTGGCCGCCGCCGTTCTGAAGGAGGCCGCATGAGCGCCGTTCCTGGCACACCCGCTGCGCCCGCTGCGCCGGTGCTGCAGCCCGACCTGACCGCCGGGTCGGGGTTTCGCACGCTGTTCTACAAGGAAATGCTGCGTTTCTGGAAGGTAGGCTTCCAGACCGTGGCCGCGCCGGTCGTCACCGCCGTGCTGTACCTGCTGATCTTTGCGCACGTCCTTGAAGGGCGAGTGATGGTCTACGGCTCGATTCCGTACACCGCTTTCCTGATTCCCGGGCTCATGATGATGAGTATGCTGCAGAACGCCTTTGCCAATGCTTCGTCGTCGCTGATGCAGAGCCGCGTCACCGGCAACCTGGTATTCATGTTGCTGCCGCCGATCACCCACTGGGAATTCTTCTGGGCCTACGTGCTGGCCGCCGTGGTGCGTGGCCTGGTCGTGGGTACCAGCATCTACGTCGTCGCCCTGTTCTTTACCGGACCGCACTTTGCGGCGCCCTGGTGGATGCTGGTGTTCGGCCTGCTGGGATCGGCGATCATGGCGGTGCTGGGCCTGATCGCGGGCATCTGGGCCGAAAAGTTCGACCAGATGGCGGCCTTCCAGAACTTCCTGATCATGCCGGCTACGTTCTTGTCCGGAGTGTTCTATTCCGTGCACTCGCTCCCGCCGTTCTGGCAGGCCGTGTCACACTGGAACCCTATCTTCTACACCATTGACGGATTCCGTCATGGATTCTTCGGTGTGTCCGACGTGTCGCCCTGGCTCAGCCTGGCGGTGGTCGGCGGCACTTTCTTGGTGGTCGCGGCGATTGCGCTGCGGCTGCTGGCCTCGGGTTACAAGCTGCGCTACTGAACATGAATCTTCCTCTTCCCACCCCTGAACAGGTCCGCCAGTACATTGTCGACGGCCTGGCCTGTGATCACGTCGATGTGCAGGGCGACGGTCAGCACTTCGAGGCAGTCATCGTCAGCTCGGCGTTCGAAGGCAAACGCCCCGTCGCCCGCCATCAGCTGGTCTACGCCGCCCTGGGCGAACGCATGCGCGCGGAAATCCACGCGCTGTCGATGCGCACTCTTACACCGCAAGAATACAAAGGCAATTGATGGACAAGCTGCTCATTACCGGCGGCACGCCGCTCCGTGGCGAGGTTGAAATTTCGGGCGCGAAGAACGCTGCCCTGCCCAGCCTGTGCGCCGCGCTGCTGACCGCCGATACCGTCACGTTGGAAAACGTGCCGGAACTGAACGATATCGGCACCACCTTGCGCCTGCTGCGCAAGATCGGCGTGCGCGCCGACCGCGGCACGCCGGGTGACGCGTCCGACAGCCACCGTGTCCGCCTGACCGCCAACCACATCGAATGCCTGGAAGCGCCGTACGAGCTGGTCAAGACCATGCGCGCGTCGATCCTGGTGCTGGGTCCGCTGCTGGCGCGCTTTGGTGAAGCCAAGGTCAGCCTGCCGGGCGGCTGCGCCATCGGCCAGCGTCCGATCGACCAGCACATCAAGGGTCTGGCCGCCATGGGCGCCGACATCAGTATCGAACACGGCTTCGTGATCGCCCGGGCCCGCAAGCTCAAGGGCGCGCGGATCCGTACCGACATGGTCACCGTGACAGGCACCGAAAACCTGCTGATGGCCGCCACGTTGGCCCAGGGCACGACCGTGCTCGAGAACGCCGCGCGCGAACCCGAAATCGTCGACCTGGCCGAACTGCTCATCAAGATGGGCGCGCAGATCACTGGCCACGGCACCGACCGTATCGTGATCGAAGGCGTGGATCGCCTGCACGGCGCCACGCACCGCGTCATGCCCGACCGGATCGAAGCCGGCACCTTCCTGTGCGCGGTCGCCGCCACGGGGGGCGACATCACGCTGCGCAACGCCGACCCCAAAAGCATGGGCGCCACGCTGGACAAGCTGCGCGAAGCCGGCCTGAAGATGGAATGCGGCGACGACTGGATCCGCGCCACCATGACGGAACGGCCGCAGGCCGTGGGCTTCCGCACGCAGGAATACCCGGGTTTTGCCACCGACATGCAGGCGCAGCTGATGGCGCTGAACACGGTGGCCGACGGCACCTCCATCATTGCCGAAACCATCTTTGAAAACCGCTACATGCACGTGCAGGAACTGCGCCGCCTGGGCGCCAGCATCGACATCGACGGCCACACCGCTGTCGTGATCGGCACGCCCGCGCTGTCGGGCGCCATCGTCATGGCGACCGACCTGCGGGCGTCGGCCAGCCTGGTCATCGCCGGCCTGGTGGCCGAGGGCGAAACCACGATCGAACGTATCTATCACCTCGACCGCGGCTACGAACGCATGGAAGGCAAGCTTGTGAAGCTGGGTGCCCAGATCCGCCGGGTGGTCGGCACCGGAGCGCCGGAATGAGCGCCTTTTCTCCTGCCAATCCGCAAACGCCGATCACGATTGCCCTGTCCAAGGGCCGGATCTTCGACGAAACGATGCCTTTGCTGGCCGAAGCCGGCATCACCGTGCTCGAAAATCCCGAAACGTCGCGCAAGCTGATCCTGCCGACCAGCGACCCATGCGTGCGCGTCATCATTGTGCGCGCGTCTGACGTCCCCACCTATGTCCAGTACGGCGCGGCCGATCTGGGCGTGGCCGGCAAGGACGTGCTGATCGAACACGCGGCGCAGCATCCGGGCGGGCTGTATCAGCCGATCGACCTGCGCATCGGCAAATGCCGCCTGTGCGTGGCCGTGCCCAACGGCTTTGATTACCCGAATGCGGTGCGCCAGGGTGCGCGCCTGCGGGTGGCGACCAAGTATGTCCAGGCGGCGCGCGAGCACTTTGCCGCCAAGGGCGTGCATGTGGACCTGATCAAGCTGTACGGATCGATGGAACTGGCGCCGCTGATCGGCCTGGCCGATGTGATCGTCGACCTGGTGTCGACCGGCAGCACCCTGAAGGCCAACAACCTGGTCGCAGTGGAAGACATCATGGACATCTCGTCGCGGCTGATCGTGAACCAGGCGGCGCTCAAGATGCGGCGACATCGATTGCAGCCCCTGCTCGACGCCTTCTCGCGCGCCAGTCTGGCCATGCCTGGCTGACACGGGCGCAGCGGCCTCCGGGCCGCAGCCGAGACGGCGCGCAGGGGCTGCGATCCCGCAACCACGGCGTGCCCCGGCGCGCCCACCGCAGGCCGGTTGCCTTTCCAGGCGCCGCCTGTCGGCCCCGAATCCCGAATTTCTGCAGAGCGTACCGCCATGTCCCTGATCCACAAACTGGATACCCGTAGCGACGATTTCCGTCACCAACTCACCACGTTGCTGGCGTTCGAGGCGTCCGAAGACGCGTCCATCGAACACGCCGTCACCGACATCCTGCTGGACGTGCGCTCGCGCGGCGACGCCGCCGTGCTCGAGTACACCCGCCGCTTCGACCGCCTGAAAGCCGACAACATCGAAGCGCTGGAAATCCCGCGCAGCGAATGGCTCGCCGCGCTCGACGCCTTGCCCGCCGCGCAGCGCACGGCCCTGGAAAGCGCCGCCGACCGGATCCGCCGCTATCACGAACGTCAGCTCATGCAGACCTGGACCTACACCGAGCCCGACGGCACGGTGCTGGGCCAGAAAGTCACGGCGCTGGACCGTGTGGGCCTGTACGTGCCGGGCGGCAAGGCCGCCTATCCGTCGTCCCTGCTGATGAACGCCGTGCCCGCCAAGGTGGCTGGCGTGGCCGAAGTCGTGATGGTGACCCCGACGCCCGACGGCGTGCGCAATCCGCTGGTGCTGGCCGCGGCGGCCATTGCCGGCGTGGACCGCGCAATCGCCATCGGCGGCGCGCAGGCGGTGGGTGCGCTGGCCTACGGCACGGCATCGATCGCCGCCGTCGACAAGATTGTCGGCCCGGGCAATGCCTATGTGGCAGCCGCCAAGCGGCGTGTGTACGGCACGGTCGGCATCGACATGATTGCCGGCCCCAGCGAAATCCTGGTGATCTGCGACGGCAAGACGCCCGCCGACTGGATCGCGATGGACCTGTTCTCGCAAGCCGAGCACGACGAACTGGCACAGGCGATCCTGCTGTGCCCCGACGCGGGCTTCATTGCCGAGGTCGAAGCCGCCATCGCCCGCCTGCTGCCGACCATGCCGCGTGCCGAGATCATCCGCACCAGCCTGTCGAACCGCGGCGCGCTGATCCTGGTCAAGGACCTGGAGGAAGCCTGCGCGATCGCCAACGACATCGCCCCGGAACACCTGGAGATCTCGACCGAGAATCCCGACCGCTGGGCCGACCTGATCCGCCATGCCGGCGCGATCTTCCTGGGACGCCACAGCTCCGAATCGATTGGCGACTACTGCGCCGGCCCGAACCACGTGCTGCCCACGTCGCGCACAGCCCGGTTTTCGTCGCCGCTGGGGGTGTATGACTTCCAGAAGCGGTCCAGCCTGATCAATGTGTCGCCCGCCGGCGCGCAGACGCTGGGCCGTCTGGCGTCCGAACTGGCCCACGGCGAAGGCCTGCAGGCGCACGCCCGCAGCGCCGAGTTCCGGCTCGACGATCCCGCCCGACCTTCCACGCCGGACTGACGCCATGACCGCCAGCGACGCCAGCACGGCCCGTGTGATCGCCGCGACCATCCGCCCGGATGTCCAGGCCCTGGCGCGGTATGCCGTGGCCGACGGCACCCAGGCGATCAAGCTCGACGCGATGGAAAGCCCGTATTCGCTGCCCGACGACATCCAGGCGGCCGTGGCTCGCGCGGTGGGCAAGGTGGCGCTCAACCGCTACCCCAGCGCCGATCCCCGGCCGGTCAAGGACGCCGTACGCACGGCGTTCGACATCCCGGCCGGCGCCGACATCATGCTGGGCAACGGATCCGACGAGCTCATCAGTCTTGCGATCCAGTCCACCTGCGTGCCGGGCGACGTGGTCATGTCACCATGGCCGTCGTTCGTGATGTACGAGGCCTTTGCGCGCCTGAATCACGCCACCTTTGCCGGGGTGCCGCTGACGGCGGACCTGCAGATCGACGTGCCCGCCATGGTGGAAGCCATGGCCCGGCTGCGCCCGAAGATCGTATTCCTGGCCGTGCCGAACAACCCGACGGGGCTGATGTGGAGCGCCGATGCGATCCGCACGGTGGTCGAAGCCGCCCCCGGACTGGTCGTGATCGATGAGGCCTACCATGCCTTTGCGCGGTCCACGTCCATGGACCTCGTGCTGTCGCATCCCAATGTGGTAATCGTGCGGACGGTGTCCAAGATCGGGCTGGCCGGCATGCGCCTGGGCTACCTGGCCGGCGCGCCGGCCTGGGTCGATCAACTCGACAAGCTCCGTCCGCCCTACAATCTGAATGTGCTGACCCAGGCTGCGATCGTTGCCGTGCTCGAGCACAAGCCTGTGCTGGACGCGCATGCCGCGCAGATCTGCGCCGATCGCGACGCGCTGATCGCGTCGCTGGCGGCGCTGCCGGGCGTGACGTCCTACCCGTCGGCCGCCAACTTCGTGCTGGCGAATTTTTCCAGCGTGGCCGCGCAGCCCGGCAACGCGGCCCGCATCTACGACGACCTGAAGGCCCGCGGCATCCTGGTGCGCAACGTGGGCCCCATGCATCCGCTGCTGGCCGAGTGCCTTCGCATCTCGATCGGCACCCCCGACGACAATGCTGCCCTGTTGGCAGCCCTGAACGACATTCTTCCTACTATCCGGAATTGATCATGCGTAGCGCCGAGATCACTCGCAACACCAACGAAACGCGCATCCGCGTGGCCGTCAATCTGGACGGCACCGGCAAGCAGAAGCTGAATTCCGGCGTGCCGTTTCTCGACCACATGATGGATCAGATCGCCCGCCACGGCATGTTCGACATCGAAGTGGACTGTGATGGCGATCTGCATATCGACGACCACCACACCGTGGAAGACGTCGGCATCACCATGGGCCAGGCATTCGCCCAGGCCGCCGGCACCAAGGCCGGACTGCGCCGCTACGGCCACGCCTATGTGCCGCTGGACGAAGCGCTGTCGCGCGTGGTCGTGGACTTTTCGGGCCGTCCGGGCCTGGAATACAACGTCCCGTTCACCCGCGCCATGATCGGCCGCTTCGACGTCGACCTGGCCCGCGAATTCTTCCAGGGCTTCGTGAACCACGCACTGATCACCCTGCACATCGACAATCTGAAGGGCGTCAACTCGCATCACCAGTGCGAGACGGTCTTCAAGGCCTTCGGCCGCGCGCTGCGCATGGCGCTGGAAGTCGATCCGCGCGCCGGCAGCTCGATCCCGTCGACCAAGGGAGTGCTCTGACGTGACCACGATTGCCATTGTCGACTACGGCATGGGCAACCTGCTGTCGGTCGCCCGGGCCCTCGAACACGTCGCGCCCGACGCCAATATCCGGCTGTGCACCGATGCCGCCGGCATTGCCGCCGCCGACCGGGTGGTGTTTCCGGGGCAGGGCGCCATGCTGGACTGCATGCGCAACCTGGACGCGTCCGGCCTGCGCGAAGCGGTGCTCGACGCCTCCCGCACCAAGCCGATGCTGGGTGTCTGCCTGGGCGAACAGATGTTGTTCGACCACAGCCAGGAAGGCCCATCCAATGGCCTGGGCATCATGAAAGGCGAGGTAGTGCGTTTTGCCGGCAGCGCCTTCGACGGCGATTCGCGCCTGAAAGTCCCGCACATGGGTTGGAACCGGGTGAAGCAGACCCAGGTCCACCCTTTGTGGGAGGGCGTGGCCGATGACACGTATTTCTACTTCGTGCACAGTTACTATGTGGTGCCTGAAGACGTAGGGGTAATTGCCGGGCGGACCGATTACGGTCTCGGCTTTACCTGCGCCGTAGCCAGAGATAACATCTTTGCAACCCAATTCCATCCCGAAAAAAGCGCCAGCGCGGGCTTGCAGATCTACCGTAATTTCGTGCGATGGAACCCGTGATACGCATGCACTTCCCGCCGGCCTTCCTGGCCGATTCCTCATTGGCTTGCCGTGTGCAGCCGTCCGACCCGAACGTCACTTTCTGACTCGTCATGCTCCTCATTCCTGCGATTGACCTCAAAGACGGTCGTTGTGTTCGCCTGCGTCAAGGCGACCTCGACGACGCTACCGTGTTTTCCGAAGAACCCGCGGTCATGGCCACCCACTGGCTGGATCTCGGCGCACGCCGGTTGCACCTGGTCGACCTGAACGGCGCCGTGGCCGGCAAGCCCAAGAACGAGTCGTCGATCCGCGCGATCGTCAAGGCGGTCGGCGACGACATTCCCGTGCAGATCGGCGGCGGCATCCGCGACCTCGACACCATCGAGCGCTACCTGGACAACGGCATCTCGTTCGTCATCATCGGCACGGCCGCGGTCAAGAACCCCGGCTTCCTGCACGATGCATGCAGCGCGTTCCCGGGCCAGATCATCGTCGGCCTGGATGCCAAGGACGGCAAGGTTGCCACCGACGGCTGGAGCAAGCTCACGGGCCATGACGTCATCGACCTCGCCAAGAAGTTCGAAGACTACGGCTGCGCATCGATCATCTACACCGACATCGGCCGCGACGGCATGCTCTCGGGCGTGAACGTCGACGCCACCGTGCGCCTGGCGCAGCACGTGCGCATCCCGGTCATCGCCTCGGGCGGCATTGCCGACCTGCGCGACATCGAACAGCTGTGCGCGGTGGAAGAAGAGGGCGTCGAAGGCGCCATTCTCGGCCGCAGCATCTACGAAGGCACACTGGACTTCCAGGCCGCGCAAACGCTGGCCGACAAGCTCGGATCGGTCTGACGACATGCTTACCCGACGTATCATCCCCTGCCTTGACGTGACCGCCGGTCGTGTCGTGAAGGGGGTCAATTTCGTGAACCTGATGGACGCCGGCGACCCGGTCGAAGTGGCCCGCCGCTACGACCTGCAGGGCGCCGACGAAATCACGTTCCTCGACATCACCGCGTCCAGCGACCAGCGCGACATCATCGTGTCGGTCATCGAACAGGTGGCGTCTCAGGTCTTCATCCCCCTGACGGTGGGCGGCGGCGTGCGCGAAGTCGGCGACGTGCGCCGGCTGCTGAACGCGGGCGCCGACAAGGTCGGCATCAACACGTCGGCCGTCACCAACCCGACGCTGGTGCGCGACGCGGCTCAGCGCTACGGGTCGCAGTGCATCGTGGTCGCGATCGACGCCAAACGCGTGTCGCAGCCGGGCGAAACCCCGCGCTGGGAAGTCTTCACGCACGGCGGCCGCAAGGCGACCGGGCTGGACGCCATCGAATGGGCGCGCACCATGGCCAACTATGGCGCCGGCGAAATCCTGCTGACCAGCATGGATCGCGACGGCACGCGCTCGGGTTTCGACCTGGCCTTGACGCGCGCCGTGTCCGAAGCGGTGCCGGTGCCCGTGATCGCGTCGGGCGGCGTGGGATCGCTGGACGACCTGGCCAATGGCGTGACCGAAGGCAAGGCCGACGCGGTGCTGGCCGCCAGCATCTTCCACTATGGTCAACACACGGTCCAGGAAGCCAAGCGCTTCATGGCCGATCGCGGCATCGCCATGCGTCTGAATGACTGATGCTGCTGGATAATCGATAGCATGGCTCTGACTTCTGAAGCCGCGGATCAACCCGCGGCGTTTTCCCCGACGGACTCGGCCAGCGATGCCTGGCTGGACGAACTGGTGTTCGACGACAACGGCCTGATTCCTGGTATTGCGCAAGACGTGACCACCCACAAAGTGATCATGTTCGCGTTCCTGAATCGTGAATCGCTGCGCGAAACGCTGCGCACCGGCAACGCTACCTACTGGTCGCGTTCGCGCGGCCGCCTGTGGCGCAAGGGCGAAGAGTCCGGCCACGTGCAGAAAGTGCGCGAACTGCGCCTGGATTGCGATGGCGACGTGGTGCTGCTGCGGGTCGAGCAGGTGGGCGGCATCGCCTGCCATACCGGCCGCGAGCGCTGTTTCTACCGGCGTCTGGACACCGATGGCGCCACCCGCTGGGTCGAGACGGATCCCGTGCTGAAAGACCCCGAGAGCATCTACAAATGAGCGATTTCCTGTCCCGCCTGGCCGACACCATTGCCACGCGCCGCCCGGAAAACGGCGGTTCGCCCGACGCGTCCTACGTTGCGCGGCTGCTGTCCAAGGGTCCCGATTCGTTTCTGAAAAAGATCGGCGAAGAAGCAACCGAAACGGTCATGGCCGCCAAGGATGGCGACGCCGATCGCATCGTGTCCGAAACGGCCGACCTGTGGTTTCACTGCCTGGTCATGCTGGATTTCTACAAGTTGCGTCCTGAACAGGTGATCGCCGAGCTTGCGCGGCGTGAAGGCCTGTCAGGCCTGGAAGAAAAAGCGTCCCGACCTGCCTGAGGCCCGTCATGAGCGACAATTGCCTGTTCTGCAAGATCAGCCGCGGCGACATTCCGTCGCGCAAGGTCTATGAAGATGACGAGCTATATGCTTTTCATGACATTCATCCGATCGCGCCGGTCCATTTTTTGGTGGTGCCCAAGCGACACATCACCTCGCTGCAGGATGTGTCACAAGAGGACGCCGGGGTGTTGGGTAGAATGACGGTCCTGCTTCCGCAGCTGGCGCTCGAACAGGGTTGCCGGCCCGGACCGGACGGCGGATTTCGCGTCATGGTCAACAATGGCGCGGACGGCGGCCAGGAAGTCCCCCACCTCCACTATCATGTGATTGGTGGTCCCCGGCCCTGGGAAAGGGATTAACCCCAGGGGACTGACCCCAGGGGACTGACCCCGGGGGACTGACCCCGGGGGACTGACCGGAATTGAGTACCGGAGGCCAATCGGCGCTTCGGGTGACTGGACGAATTACCGCCTCGCGGCGCGGAGTATTGCAATGGGAAGCTTTAGCATTTGGCACTGGCTGATCGTGCTGGTTATCGTCGTGCTGATTTTCGGCACCAAGAAACTCAAGAACATGGGCGGCGACCTTGGCGGCGCGGTCAAGGGCTTCAAGGACGGCATGCGTGAAGGCGGCGAAGCCGCTGGCCCCACCACCACGCACACGACGGCCGATCCGAAGCGCGTTCCTGGCGACACGATCGACGTGCAAGCCAAGGAAAAAGAACGCATCTGATAGCGGCGCGGCCCTCCGGGCCGGCATCGTGGTTGGCCCCAGCCGGACCCGTCCGGCTTGGGGCGTCTTGTTTTTTACTTATCTGCAACGGTGCGTGCTGAATGTTCGATGTCAGCTTTACCGAGATGCTAGTGATCGCCGTCGTGGCGCTAGTGGTCATCGGTCCCGAACGTCTGCCCAAGGTGGCCCGCACAGTCGGCCATCTGCTGGGCCGGGCCCAGCGTTACGTCAGCGATGTCAAGGGTGACATCCGGCGCGAAATGGAACTCGACGAACTGCGCAACCTGCGCAGCGAAATGGAAGAGGCGGCGCGCACCATCAAGTCGACCGTCGACACCAACGTCGAAGAAATGCGCAAGGAACTGGATCACACCACCCGCGAGGTAAAAAGCCTGGCGGACGACGCCGCGCACAGCGCCTCGACCGCCACCGCGGCGGCCGACGCAGCCGATGCGGCGGTCCATGGCGGCGATGCGGTGTTCCTGCCGGAAGGCGCCACGGGCGCTCCGCATGCGGCGCATGCGCCCCACGCACCCCATGCGCCTGACGCGGTGGCCGCGGTGCCCAATCCCGCCATCACCCCGCGCGATCTGCCGCCCGGTGCGCCCCAGGTCACGCCGGACCCCATCGTCACGCTGCATGCCGATGCCGCCCCGGCGACGCCTGGCGAACCCATTCCGCAAGCGTCGCTGTTCCCGTCGGACGTCCTGCCGCCCGCCGCCGTGCCCGCCCCGGCCGACGCCGTGCCGCCTGCCGCCGTGCCTGTGGCTGACGCCAGCCAGGCCGCCGAAACCCACCCAGCTGCGGCGCCTGCCGCGCGCGATCGGGAAAAAGCGTGAGCACAGAAGACAGTTTCATTTCCCACCTGGTCGAACTGCGTGACCGCCTGATCCGCGCCCTGCTGGCGGTTGGCGTGGTGTTCATCGTGCTGTTCCTGTATCCCGGCGCATCCACGATCTATGACCTCCTGGCCCAGCCGATGCTGGCCACCTTGCCGCCGGGCACGCGCATGATCGCCACCGGCGTGATCACGCCCTTCATGGTGCCCGTCAAGGTGACCATGCTGGCCGCGTTCGTGGTGGCCTTGCCCGTCGTGCTGTACCAGGCCTGGGCCTTTGTGGCCCCTGGCCTCTACATGCACGAAAAGAAGCTGGCGCTGCCGCTGATTGTGTCCAGCACGTTGCTGTTCATCATGGGCATGTCGTTCTGCTACTTCTTCGTGTTCAAGACGGTGTTCCATTTCATTGCGACCTTCGCGCCGCAATCGATCACGCCGGCGCCGGATATCGAGGCCTACCTGAACTTCGTGATGACGATGTTCCTGGCCTTCGGCATCACCTTCGAAGTGCCAATCGCCGTGATCCTGCTGGTCAAGACCGGCGTGGTCACGGTTGAGAAACTCGCCGCCGCGCGGGGCTATGTGGTCGTGGGCGCGTTCGTGATCGCCGCCGTGGTGACGCCGCCCGACGTGGTCAGCCAGTTCATGCTTGCCGTGCCGCTGTGCGTTCTGTTCGAATTGGGGCTGCTCGTTTCTCGGTTCATCAAGAAAAAAGAAACCGAAGAACGGGCGATCGTAGAAAAAAATTGAAATCGGCCCGGGTGATGCCCGGGCGATTCGCAACTTGTTGGAGACTTGCATGCACGTGTTGAACAAACTGGCCGTCGCCCTGGCGCTCGCCACGACGGCGTTTGCCGCGCACGCCGACATCACTGTCGGCGTGAACGTATCGGCCACCGGTCCCGCCGCTTCGCTGGGCATCCCGGAAAAGAACACGTTCACCTTGATGCCCAAGACCATTGCAGGGCAGAAGGTCAACTACATCGTCCTGGACGATGCGACCGACACCACCACGGCCGTCAAGAACGCACGCAAGCTCACCACCGAAGACAAGGTCGACATCCTGGTCGGCTCCACCGTCACGCCGAATTCGCTGGCGATGATCGACGTGGCCGCCGAGACCGGCACGCCCCTGATCTCGATGGCCGCATCGGCCGTGATCGTCGAGCCGCTGGACGGCAAGAAGCGCTGGGCCTTCAAGACGCCCCAGAACGACGCGCAGATGGCCGGCGCGATTGTCGAGCACATGAAGGCGAACAACGTGAAGACGGTGGCGTTCATCGGCTTTGCAGACGCGTACGGCGAAGGCTGGTATTCCGAATTCAACAAGGCCGCCACGGCGGCCGGCATCAAGGCTGTCACTAACGAGCGCTTCAACCGTACCGATACGTCGGTCACGGGCCAGGTCCTCAAGATGATGGCGAGCAAGCCCGACGCCGTCCTGATCGGCGCCGCCGGCACCCCCGCCGCGCTGCCCCAGAAAACGCTGAAGGAACGCGGCTACGCCGGCAAGTACTACCAGACCCACGGCGTCGCCAACAACGACTTCCTGCGGGTGGGCGGCAAGGACATCGCCGGCACCTTCCTGCCGGCCGGCCCCGTGCTCGTCTGGAACCAGTTGCCCGACAGCAACCCGGTCAAGGCGTCCGCCACCGAATACGTGCAGAAGTACGAAGCTGCCTTTGGCAAGGGTTCCGTGTCCACCTTCGGCGGTCACGCCTGGGACGCCGGCAAGCTGATCGAAGCCGCCGTGCCGGAAGCCCTGAAAAAAGCCAAGCCGGGCACGCCCGAGTTCCGCACCGCGCTGCGCGATGCGCTCGAGCAGGTCAAGAACGTGGCCGGCGCACACGGCATCTTCAACCCGACCGCCACGGACCACGTGGGCCTCGACAACCGGTCACGCGTGATGGTGACGATCGAGAACGGCGGTTGGAAGCTGATCAAGTAAATCCAGGCGGAGGGTGGGCGAAGGCTCCGGCCCTTCCGGAGTCAAGATGGACCTCCAGATAGTTCTTTTCCTGGTGCAGGACGGCATCACCAATGGCGCGATCTACGCGCTGTTGGGCCTGGCGCTCGTCCTGGCCTTTACGGTCACCCGCGTGATCTTCATTCCCCAGGGCGAATTCGTCGCCTGGGGCGCCCTCAGCCTGGCCGCGTTGCAAGCCGGCAAGTTGCCCGGCACCGTCTGGCTGCTGGTGGGCGCGGGCGCCGTGGTCGCCGTGGTCGAACTGTGGACGGCGTTTCGCGCCCGGTCCTGGCGGCGCGTGCCCTCGGTGCTCGGCTGGAACGTGGTGTATCCGCTGGTCGTGCTGGCCATTGCACGGTATGTCTCGTTTGCCGAACTGCCGCTGATCGTCCAGATCCTGTTTACCTTCGTGATGGTCGTCCCGCTCGGCCCAATGATCTGGCGCCTGGCCTTCCAGCCGGTCGCCGAAAGCTCGGTGCTGGTGCTGCTGATCGTATCGGTGGCCGTGCACATGGCGCTGGTGGGCCTGGGCCTGCTGTTCTTTGGCGCCGAAGGTTCGCGCACCCCGCCGTTTTCCGAAGGCAGTTTCGAGCTGGCCGGTGTGCCGATCAGCGCGCAAACGCTGTGGGTGGTGGGCTGCTCGCTCGCCCTGATCGTGCTGCTGTCCTTGCTGTTCGAACGCACGCTGTACGGCAAGGCGCTGCGCGCCACCGCCGTCAACCGCGTGGGCGCGCGCCTGATGGGCATCCCGACCAGCCTGGCCGGCAAGCTCAGCTTCACGCTGTGCGCGCTGATCGGCGTGTTCTCGGGCATTTTGATCGCTCCCATCACGACCATCTATTACGACACCGGCTTCCTGATCGGTCTGAAGGGCTTTGTCGCGGCCATCATTGCCGGGCTGGCCAGTTACCCGATCGCTGCGGCGGGCGCGCTGCTGGTGGGCCTGCTGGAAGCGTTCTCGTCGTTCAGCGCCAGCGCCTACAAGGAAGTGATCGTCTTTACCCTGATCATCCCGGTGCTGGTGTGGCGGTCGCTGTCGTCGCGTCACGTGGAGGAAGAATGATGCGGGTGCGTCCTTCCTGGCTCGTGGCCGCGGGCGTGCTGGCGCTGCTGGGCGCGGTGTTCGGCCTGTCCGAATTCACCGTCACGCTTCTGAATTACATCGGACTGGCCGCGCTGGTCTCCCTGGGACTGGTTCTGCTGACCGGCGTCGGGGGCCTGACATCGTTTGGCCAGGCCGCCTTTGTCGGCCTGGGTGCGTACGCCACGGCCTGGCTGACGACCGCGACCTTGCCCACCTGGCTGGCATGGACAGGCGGGTCGCCCTGGGCCGGGCTGCTGCTGGGCTTGCTGATCACCGGCGCGTTCGCCTGGATCCTGGGCGGCATTTCACTGCGGCTGTCGGGCCACTATCTGCCCCTGGGCACCATCGCCTGGGGCCTGAGCCTGTACTTCCTGTTCGGCACATTCGATTTTCTGGGTGGCCACACCGGTCTGTCGGGCTTGCCGCCGATCACCTTGTTCGGCACGCAACTGGTCGGCGGACGCGACCTGTTCTGGCTGATCTGGATCGTGCTGGGCGTGGCCATGCTGCTGATCAGCAACCTGCTTGACTCGCGGGAAGGCCGGGCGATTCGTGCGCTCAAGGGCGGCATGGTGATGGCCGAATCGATGGGCGTGGACACGGCCCGTTCGCGGATCGCCATCTTTGTGATCGCGGCGCTGCTGGCCGCGCTGTCGGGCTGGCTCTACGCCCACATGCAGCGCTTCGTGAACCCGACGCCGTTTGGCCTGGGCATCGGCATCGAATACCTGTTCATGGCGGTGATCGGCGGTGCGTCGCAGGTCTGGGGCGCCTTGCTGGGCGCCGGGGTGGTCACGCTGCTCAAACAATGGCTGCAGAACGTGCTGCCGTCCTTGCTGGGGGCGTCGGGCAGCTTCGAAACCATCGTGTTCGGCGTGCTGCTGGTCGTGTTGCTGCAACGGGCGCGCGACGGTCTGTGGCCGCTGTTGGCCCAACTGACCCGCAAGGTGCTGCCCTTTGCGCCGCCCAGTCGCGCCATCGACACGGCGGTTGCGCCCCTGGAACGCCGCGCCATGCCGCAGCGGGGTGAAGAGGTGCTGGCTGCCGAACACCTGACCAAACGTTTTGGCGGCCTGGTTGCCAACAACGACATCAGTTTTTCGGTGCGCGCCGGTGAAGTGCTGGCGTTGATCGGCCCCAACGGCGCGGGCAAAAGCACCATGTTCAACCTGT
Source organism: Pigmentiphaga litoralis (assembly GCF_013408655.1). NCBI lineage: Bacteria > Pseudomonadati > Pseudomonadota > Betaproteobacteria > Burkholderiales > Alcaligenaceae > Pigmentiphaga > Pigmentiphaga litoralis. Next base: position 3,408,001 of record NZ_JACCBP010000001.1, on the reverse strand, counting down.
TGTCGGGCGTGGACGATCCCACGTCGGGCGTGGTGCGCTTTCGCGGCGACGCCGTGACCGGCCGCAGCGCGCGCCACATTGCCGCGCAGGGGCTGGGCCGGACCTTCCAGCATGTGCGCCTGTTGCCGCAAATGAGCGTGATCGAGAACATTGCGATCGGTGCCCACCTGCGCGAACGCCGCGGCATTGTCCACGGCCTGTTCACCGGTGCGTTCAAGCTGGACCGGAAAGAAGAAGCGCGGCTGCTGGCTGAAGCCGCCCGCCAGGCTGCCCGGGTGGGCCTGGGTGACCAGCTGTGGGTGGCTGCCGGTTCGCTGCCCCTGGGCCAGCAACGCATGCTGGAGATCGCCCGCGCGCTGTGTGCCGATCCCTGCCTGCTGCTGCTGGACGAGCCGGCCGCCGGCCTGCGCTACCTGGAAAAGAAGGCCTTGTCCGAGACGCTGGCGACGCTGCGGGCCGAGGGCATGGCCATCCTGCTGGTCGAACATGACATGGATTTCGTGATGGGCCTGGCCGATCGGATCGTGGTGATGGAGTTTGGCGAGAAGATCGCCGAAGGGTTGCCGGAACAGGTGCAGAAGGACCCCCGCGTGCTCGAAGCCTATCTGGGAGGCGTGGAATGACCGCAACGACACCATCACCCACGTCAGGCGTGCGGGACGGCGCGGCGGCCACCTCCGCGCCCGCTTTGCTTGCCGTATCCGACCTGCATGTGTCCTACGGCAAGGTCGAAGCCTTGCACGGCGCCGATCTGGTCGTGCCCGCCGGCAGCATCGTGACCGTGATCGGGCCGAACGGCGCCGGCAAGACGACCATGCTGTCCGCCATCATGGGCCTGCTGCCCTCGCGCGGCACGGTCACGATCGATGGCGTGGTGCAGCCGCAGCCCGAGATCGAAAAAATGGTGGCCCTGGGTCTGAATCTTGTCCCGGAAAAGCGCGAGCTGTTCGGTGAAATGACGGTGGAAGACAACCTGCTGCTGGGGGCGTTTTCGCGCTACCGCCGCGGCGAGCGCGATCAGGCTGCGTCGATGGAAGAGGTCTTCACGCTGTTCCCCCGCCTGAAAGACCGCCGCAAGCAACTGGCCGGCACCCTGTCGGGCGGCGAGCGCCAGATGCTGGCGCTGGGCCGCGCGCTGATGGCCAAGCCACGGTTGCTGCTGCTGGATGAGCCGTCGCTGGGGCTGGCGCCAAAGATCGTGAAAGAGATCTTCCACATCATCAACGAACTGAAGGCCCGCGGCGTGGCGATCCTGCTGGTCGAGCAGAACGCCCGCGCGGCCTTGCAGACGGCCGACTACGCGTACGTGCTGGAGACCGGCAAGGTGGTGCTGTCCGGCCCCGCGCGCGAACTGGCCGACGACCCGCGTGTGGTCGAAAGCTATCTGGGCTTGGGCAAGCACTAAGGGGCAAGCACTCGCCGTCGATTACGTACTTCGTATGCCACCAATAAAAAACGCCAGGCTGTTTCCAGCGCTGGCGTTTTTGTTGCTGCGGACGAATCGGGGAGGGAACAGGCCTTGCGATCCCGCGGCTCATTCCATCACGGCGTCTGCGGTTCCCGCCGTGGTTGCGGCCGCGTGGCCACCGTCACCACGGAATCAAATTCCTGCCCGCCCCGCACCAGCTTGATCTTGACCTTCGTGCCCGGCGCCAGCGCGGCAATCGCGTTCAGCATGGTCGTGGTGTCCGTGATGCCCTTGTCGTCCACCGACACCACGATATCCCCGGTGCGGATGCCGGCCTTGGCCGCCGGACCGCCGCGCACGACGCCCGCAATGATCACGCCTTCGCGGCGCGACAGCTTGAATGCATCGGCCAGTTCGCTCGTCAGGTCCTGCGGTTCGACGCCGATATAGCCGCGCGTGACGGAACCGGACGTGATCAGCTGTTCCATGACCTGCCGGGCCGTGCTGACCGGAATGGCAAAGCCGATCCCCAGCGAGCCGCCCGACCGCGAATAAATGGCCGTATTGATCCCGACCAGGTTGCCGCTGGCGTCGATCAGCGCGCCGCCCGAATTGCCCGGGTTGATGGCCGCGTCGGTCTGGATGAAGTTTTCGAAGGTGTTGATGCCCAGGTGCGTCCGGCCCAGCGCCGACACGATGCCCATGGTGGTCGTCTGGCCAACCCCGAACGGGTTGCCGATCGCCAGCACCACGTCGCCCACCGACAGGTCTTCGGCCCGGCCGAAGGTCACGGCGGGCAGGGTGGGCAGCGTCAGTTTCAGCACGGCCAGGTCTGTTTCTGGATCGGCGCCGACCAGCATGGCCTTGCCCTTGCGGCCGTCGGCCAGGGCCACTTCGATTTCGTCGGCCGCTTCGATCACGTGGTTGTTGGTCAGGACGTAGCCTTCGGGGCTGACGATCACGCCCGAGCCCAGGCTGGACGTCTGCTGCCGGCGCGGATTGAATTCATCGCCAAAGAAGCGGCGAAACACCGGGTCATCGGCAAAAGGATGGCTGTTGGACTGCGGCGCGTCTTTGCTGGTGAAGATGTTGACGACGGCAGGCGCCGCCTTGCGGGTCGCCAGCGCATACGACGAGGTTGCGGCCGCAGCAGGCGCGGTGGCCGGGGGCGCTGCTTCGAAGAACGGGACCACCATGGCGCCGTTGGGCCCGCCGCTGCGCGGCAGCCATTCCGGACGCAATGTCGCCACGATGAATAAAATGGCCAGACAGACAGTCGTGGTCTGGGCGAATATCAGCCATAGTCGGCGCATGTAAACACTTCTGGACGTAGGAGATTGACAATGATGGCAGGCGAACCACCGCAAACGCAAACCGGCAGCGCGCGCACCGAAGATCTGGTGTCATGGCTGGCCGCCGAGCTGCAGTCGGACCGGTTCCGCGACTACTGTCCGAACGGGCTCCAGGTTGAAGGACGCCCAGTGATCCGCCATATTATCGCCGGGGTGACGGCTTCCGAGGCAATTATTCGTCATGCGATTTCGGTCGGGGCCGATACGCTGCTGGTCCATCACGGCTGGTTCTGGAAAAACGAAGACCCGCGGGTGCGGGGCATCCGCCGGACGCGGCTGGCGCTGACCCTGGGCCATGACCTGAATCTGCTGGCCTATCACCTGCCCCTGGACGCCCATCCGGTGCTGGGCAATAACGCCCAGCTGGCGCGCGTACTGGGCATCACGCCCAACCTGGTCAACGGCAAGCCGGAACAGACGGGCAGCGACGGCCTGATCTGGCTGGGACAGGCCGACGGCATCCGGACCCTGGGTGCCCTGGCCGACCGCGTGGCCCAGCGCCTGCAACGCCCGCCCCTGGTGGTCGGCGACCCGAATCAGCCGGTGTCCCGCATCGCGTGGTGCACCGGCGCGGCGCAGGGCATGCTGCAGGATGCGATCGACGCAGGCGCCGATGCCTACATCACCGGAGAGGTGTCGGAACCCACCGTGCACCTGGCGCGCGAAACGCGCGTAGGTTTCCTGGCCGCGGGGCATCACGCCACGGAACGATATGGCGTCCAGGCCCTGGGTGAGGCGATTGCAGAACGGTTCGGGGTGCGTGTGGACTTTGTCGACATCAACAACCCGGTGTAAGGGCAGGGAAGGGACCCCGGACCAAAGTCCGGGGCCGCCGCCCGCCGTGGCGGGCGGCCAGGATGCTCAGCCCAGCCGCTGGCGCGTCAGCGCATCGCGGATTTCACGCAGCAGCACCACGTCTTCCGGGGTGGCAGCGGGCGCCGCGGCGGGTTCTTCACGCTCGAAGCGGGCCTTGGCGCGATTCATCAGCTTGATCATCCAGAAGATCACGAACGCCAGCAGAATGAAGTTGATCAGGATGGTGACGAAGTTGCCCCAGCCCAGCACGGTTGCGCCGGCCTTGGTCAGTGCGTCGTAATTCATCGGCCCGCTGTAGTCGGCCGGCAATCGGAGCACCAGGAACTTGTTGCTGAAGTCCACCGATCCGCCCAGGATCAGGTTGACCAGCGGCATGATGATGTCCTTCACCAGCGAATCGACGATCTTGCTGAACGCCGCGCCAATGATCACGCCAACCGCCAGATCGACCACATTGCCGCGCATGGCGAATGCGCGGAATTCCTTCATGATGCTCATAGTTGCCCCTTCCCACCGTTGTGAACGTGCTGTCTTGACCTGCTGTCGGGCCAAGTATCAACTGCCTTTTACACAATGCGCTACCGTTTCCTCCACATCTGGGGAACTTTCGCCATAAGCTGTAGAACACTGCGGGCATTACGGTATAATCGAAGGTTAAGAAGTCCCTGCACGGGCACGAGACAGAATAGATAAAAGCAGCAGATAGAAAGCAGCAGATAGAAAGCAGCGCTAAAAAAAGTCGCTACACAACACGCAGTCAAGAACACAGCATTAGCACCACCGCAATGAAAAGCACAACAGCGCATGACACGCGCGCATGCGGGTGACTGACGCCGGAGACAGAAATACCGGACAGTGTCCCAGCCTGGGCGTGCAGGAATGCACGAATCTAGTACTGCGGGCGGTAGATACCGCGCGTTAAGGATCTGAGGGTCGTTCAATGAGTCAGGACAATGTGATGGATGCCGAACGCCGCTTCTGGGTTGGCACCACCTGTGCCGTCGGTGGCGCCGCTGCAGTCGGTGTTGCCGTCCCCTTCGTCAGCACCTTCGCGCCGTCCGAGCGCGCCAAGGCCGCCGGCGCACCCGTCGAAGTCGACGTTGGCGACTTGAAGCCGGGCGAAATGCGCACGGTGGAATGGCGCGGCAAGCCCGTCTGGATCGTGCGCCGCACGCCGGAACAGCTGGCGTCGCTCAAGGCGACCGACCCGCTCGTGGCCGACCCCAAGTCCGAACGCAATCCGGCCGAAATCACGCCCGAATACGCGCGCAACGAATACCGGTCCATCAAGCCGGAATTTTTGGTCGCGGTCGGCATCTGCCCGCACCTGGGTTGCTCGCCCTCCACCCGTTTTGCCGAAGGCCCGCAGCCCAGCCTGCCCGCCGACTGGCACGGCGGCTTCCTGTGCCCCTGCCACGGTTCCACGTTCGACATGGCCGGCCGGGTATACAAGAACAAGCCGTCGCCAGACAACCTGACGATTCCCCCCTACGAGTTCCTGTCCGATTCCCGCATCATCGTGGGTGTCGACGCCAAGACCAAGGCCTGACGCTGTTCCTCGGGTTGTTCGATATGGCGCGGGGTCACCCGCGTTACTGAAACAGTACACACACGTTAGTGAATGCCGGATCCTCCCGGCTGCGCCAGGTGCGCACCAGGGATCCGGTAAACCGCCGAGCAAAAGGAGCAGCACGTCATGGCTGGCGAGAAGAATGTCGAAACAACAGGCATCGTAGGTTGGGTCGACGCCCGCTTTCCGCTCACCTCGACCTGGAAAGCGCACCTGTCCGAGTACTACGCACCGAAGAACTTCAACTTCTGGTATTTCTTCGGTTCGCTGGCGCTGCTGGTCCTGGTGATCCAGATCGTGACCGGGATCTTCCTGGTCATGCACTACAAGCCCGATGCGGAACGCGCGTTCCAGTCGGTCGAATACATCATGCGCGAAGTGCCGTGGGGCTGGCTCGTCCGCTACATGCATTCCACCGGCGCATCCATGTTCTTTGTCGTGGTGTACCTGCACATGCTGCGCGGCCTGTTCTACGGCTCGTACCGCAAGCCGCGCGAACTGGTCTGGGTATTCGGCGTGGCGATCTTCCTCTGTCTGATGGCCGAGGCCTTCATGGGCTACCTGCTGCCCTGGGGCCAGATGTCGTATTGGGGCGCCCAGGTGATCGTGAACCTGTTCGCCGCCATTCCGTTCGTCGGCCCTGACCTTGCCCTGCTGATCCGCGGCGACTACGTCGTGTCGGACGCCACCCTGAACCGCTTCTTCTCGTTCCACGTCATTGCCGTGCCGCTGGTGCTGCTGGGCCTGGTCGTGGCGCACATCATCGCGCTGCACGAAGTGGGTTCGAACAACCCCGACGGCATCGACATCAAGAAGCACAAGGACGAAAACGGCATTCCGCTCGACGGCATCCCGTTCCACCCTTACTACTCGGTGCATGACCTGTTCGGCGTGTCGATCTTCCTGATGATCTTCAGCGCGATCGTGTTCTTCGCCCCGGAAATGGGTGGCTACTTCCTTGAGTACAACAACTTCATCCCGGCTGACGCGCTCAAGACGCCGCCGCACATCGCCCCGGTCTGGTACTTCACGCCGTTCTACTCGATGCTGCGCGCCGTCACGTCCGACTTCGCGATGGTGCTGACGGTCCTGGCCGTGCTGGCCGCCGCCGCGATCTTCGTCAAGGGCCGCTTCAACTTCAAGCTGAAGTTGGCCGTGACGGTGGTGCTGCTGGTCCTGGCTGTCCTGCTGCAGGTCTTCGACGCCAAGTTCTTTGGCGTGGTGATGATGGGTGGCGCGGTCGTGATCCTGTTCTTCCTGCCGTGGCTGGACCACTCGCCGGTGCGGTCGATCCGCTACCGTCCGGGCTGGCACAAGGCGCTGTACGCCGTGTTCATGATCAACTTCCTGATCCTGGGCTACCTCGGCACGCAAGCGCCGAACGACGTCTTCAACCTCATGTCGCAGATCGGGACCCTGATCTACCTGGCGTTCTTCCTGCTCATGCCGATCTGGAGCCGCCTGGGTACGTTCAAGCCGGTGCCTGACCGCGTGACGTTTGCCGCCCACTGAAGATTTCGACCGGGTCCGGGCGCCAACGCCCCGGACCGGCATGCCATTACGGATATCAAGATGAAGAAGCTCCTCGGTGCCCTGATCCTGATGCTGACCTGCTCGGGGGCCTATGCCGCTGAAGGCGGGTTCCCACTGGATACCGCGCCCTTCCGCAGCAACGACCTGTCGGCCTTGCAGAACGGCGCGAAGCTGTTCGTGAACAACTGTCTGAACTGTCATTCGGCGTCGTCCATGCGGTATAACCGCCTGCGCGACATCGGCCTGACCGATGAACAGATCAGCAAGAACCTGCTGTTCACCGGCGAAAAGGTCGGCGACCTGATGACGGTGGCCATGACGCCGAAAGACGCCAAGACCTGGTTCGGCGCCGCGCCGCCCGACCTGTCGGTGATCGCCCGCGCCAAGTCGGTCAACGCCGGCCCCAGCGGTTCGGACTATATCTATACCTACCTGCGTACCTTCTACCGTGACCAGGCCCAGGCCACCGGCTGGAACAACCTGGTGTTCCCCAGCGTCGCCATGCCCCACGTGCTGTGGCAGGAACAGGGTCCGCACACCGTCACGACCGTCGCCATGCACGCCGCCGAAGGCGAGCACGGCTGGGAACGCATCACCACCGTCCATGACGAGAATGGCGTGCCGACCGTGACTCGGGAGCCCGTCCCGAATTATCATGGGCACGAAAGTTCGGTCAGCCGTATCGTCCCGAAGAATCCGGCCCAGGCCGCGGTCTTCGACAATCAGGTGGCCGACCTGGTCGCCTTCATGACCTGGATGTCCGAGCCCGCCGCCCAGCAGCGCACCCGCCTTGGCGTCTGGGTTCTGCTCTTCCTTGCCGTGTTCACGATCATCGCCTGGCGACTGAACTCGGTGTACTGGAAAGACATCAAGTAGCTTTTCAGGCTACATTTCCGGGGCCAGCGTCCGCAATGCGGTCGCTGGCCTTTCACGCTTCTATCTTTAACATCTCACGGGGACCCTGCCATGATGGTGCTTTACTCCGGAACCACGTGTCCGTTTTCCCAGCGCTGCCGCTTTGTGCTGTTCGAAAAAGGCATGGATTTCGAGATCCGCGACGTCGATCTCTACAACAAGCCTGAAGACATCTCTGTGATGAATCCGTATGGCCAGGTGCCGATCCTGGTCGAACGCGACCTGGTGCTGTACGAATCCAACATCATCAACGAGTACATCGACGAGCGTTTTCCGCATCCGCAGCTGATGCCTGCCGACCCCGTCATGCGCGCCCGCGCACGCCTGTTCCTGTTCAATTTCGAAAAGGAACTGTTCGTGCACGTGACCACGCTTGAATCGCGTGAATCCAAGAGCGACGAAAAGGCGCTGGACCAGGCCCGCCTGCAGATCCGCGATCGTCTGGCGCAACTGGCGCCCATGTTCCTGAAGAACAAGTTCATGCTGGGCGACGAATTCTCGATGCTCGACGTGGCGATCGCGCCGCTGCTCTGGCGCCTGGATCACTACGGCATCGAACTCCCGAAGAATGCGGCCCCGCTGCAGAAGTATGCCGAGCGCATTTTCTCGCGCCCGGCCTACATCGAAGCGCTGACGCCGTCCGAGAAGGTGATGCGCCGTTGATTCGGCACGTCCTGATAGCTGGCAGACACGTATGAGCGAAACCTCCACCAAGCCTTATCTCATCCGCGCGCTGCACGAGTGGTGTACCGATAACGGCTACACCCCGTTCCTCGCGGTCACGGTCGACGAACGCGTCACCGTGCCGCGAGAGCACGTCAAGGATGGCGAGATCGTGCTGAACGTCGGCCGCCTCGCGACCAGCAAGCTCGACCTCGGCAACGAGTACATCGAATTCCAGGCGCGCTTCGGCGGCGTCGCACGCCAGATTTCGGTGCCGGTTGACGCCGTCACCGCGATCTACGCGCGCGAAACCGGCCATGGCATGGCCTTCGAAGCCACGCCGCCCGCCGCCAAGCGTCCGGTCGGCCTGGCCGGCGCCGTGGATGACGACAGCACGTCCAATGCGGCGGATGGCGAGACCGCGGCCGACACGGGTCCACGCCCGGCCCTGGCGGCCGTGCCGGCGCCTGACGACGACACATCGGGTTCAGGCAGCGACGACGACACGGATCCGCCGTCGCCGCCGAGCCCCGACAAGGGTCGTCCTCGCCTGACGGTAATTAAATAGGCCTGCTCGTCCAGGGGTCCGCATTTTCGTGGCTATAATGCTGACCTTGTTGCCGGCTTAGCTCAGTTGGTAGAGCAGCGCACTTGTAATGCGAAGGTCATGGGTTCGACTCCTATAGCCGGCACCACTCGAATGTACGCAGTACCCCAGAAGGCCAGTCAGCAGACTGGCCTTTTGTTCGTCTGGCGTCCTGCCGTGCGCCGTCACACAACCGGTTACCTGCCCGGGCTCAGCTTCAGCCGCCCCACGCCGTAAAGAGAGTAAGAAGTCAGGGCGACTGTCTAACCCCCCCTGAAGAACAACAATCTCTCCACCCCGAGCATCTCTCGATAGCGACTATCGACGTACCGATGGCTCCAGTGGATCACGGTAGTCGAAGAAGCGATCCATGCGCTCCCACGTATCCGACGTCATCGCTGGCAGCCCAGGTGTTGCCGCGTTCCTGCTTGGCCTGTCGATCGCCACCGGCGCCGGCGCCACTGAACCCGTTCCCGGCCCCGTTTCCGTTCCCGCTACCCAGAAGGGGGCCACCTCGGCCGTTGCGGCCCAGACGGTGGATGCCTTTGACCGCCTGTTCCAGGGGCCCCATGCGGGGGCGCGTGCGGTGCATACCAAAGGCATTCTGGCGGAAGGGACTTTCGTGCCCACCGAACAGGCGGCGCTGCTGTCCCGGGCGGTCCACTTTCATGGGCCGGCGATTCCGGTGGTCGTGCGGTTTTCGAATTTTTCAGGGCTGCCCGCCAATGTCGATGGCGACGCGGCAAGCAATCCCCGCGGGATGTCGATCAAGTTTGTGCTGCCGGATGGCGGCGACACCGACATCGTCGCGCATTCGTACAACGGGTTTCCTGCCGCAACGCCAGAAGACTTCCTGGAATTTTTGCGTGTCCTGGGATCCCAGGATGCCAGCCGCATCGACCGGTTCCTGGCAACACACCCCGCAGCGCAAACCTTTGCGGCCGCACCCAACCGGTCGCCGCAAAGTTATGCCCGGGAGTTCTACTACGGCGTCAACGCGTTCCGGTTTACCAACGACGCGGGGGTCAGCCACTACGGCCGCTACCGGCTTGAGCCGATCGCTGGCGCAGCGTACTTGGGACCCACCGACGTGGCCGGCAAATCCCGCGACTACCTTGCCCAGGAATTGCGGCAACGCGTCAGGCAGGAGCCTGCCCGGTTCCGGCTGCTGATCCAGCTTGCGCGGCCTTCCGATCCGGTCAACGACGGGACGATGGTCTGGCCGGACGACAGGACCGTGATCAACGCCGGGACCTTGACGCTGAACCGGACCGTGACCGATGACGCCGCCCGGCAGCGCGCATTGCTGTTCACGCCGTTGAATCTGGTCGGGGGCATTGCGCCGTCGGCGGATCCGATGCTGGTGGCCCGGACCCGGGCCTATCGCGTGTCATTCGAGCGTCGCGTCGGGACCCACGCCGACGAGAAGGATAAATAATGTTCAAACGCATGTCCCGAAAACAGCTTGGGGGGATCCTGGCTGCCCTGGTGCTGATTGGTTCAGCCACCGCTGCGCAGACCCTGACGATCGCCCAGAAAAACCGCCAGTTCGCCAAAGACAAAGTGAGCATCGTGGCCGGCGACACCCTGCGTTTCACGAACGAAGACGAATTCCTGCATCAGATCTACGCGTCGTCGCCAGGCATGAAGTTCGATTCCGATGAACAGGCGCCGGGCGATATCGTCGACGTGAAGTTTCCCAACCCCGGCGAGTTCGACGTTCGCTGCGGCATCCATCCCAGAATGCTTTTGCACGTCAGCGTGAGCAAACCCGCTGCTGCAAAGCGTTGAACGAGGCTATCGCGCCTGACGGCGCCGAGCGTACCTATTATGTCGATCCGTTTGAAAATCCTGGTGGGATGCCTGAGCCTGACGCTGATCACGCTTCTGCTTGGCAGCTTCATGCAGCGGTCCCAACGCGAGCTGGGGTCGATCGCCACACAGATCTATGACGAGACGTTCCTGGCCGTCAACTATTTGCGTGCGTCGCAAAATGGCCTGATCGCCGTCAAGACGTCCTTCATGCAGCAGGCCCTGGAAGCCGCCACCGGAAGCGCGTCGGTGTCGATTCCGCGCGACGTTCCGTCGCTGGCGCCGGCGATCAACGAAGTGCTGGCCGATCTTGAGGTGGCCGGGGACAGGGCCATGTCGCCCGCGGCCAAGGACGCCGCCGCCAGCCTGCGTCAGCGTGTGCAGCGGCTGTCGGATCCCGCGTTGGCGGCCAACCTGTCCCTTGCCGATCTGGACGAGATACAGAACGAGTTCGACACCCTGGTGGAGATCTATGCCGGTGACGGTTTCCGCTACCGGCGAAGTGTCGGGAAACTGATTGCGGAATCCGCAAGGCAGACCTGGATCGCCATCGGCCTGTCGGTGTTGGTGGCCCTGGGTATCACGTATCTGCTGAGCCGTTCCATCGTTCCTGCCGTCCGAAATGCGGTGCGCATCGCGACGTCCATCGCCAGCGGTCAACTCGATAATCACATCGACACCCGCAGCGGAGGCGAGGCGGGCAAGCTGTTGTCGTCACTGGCGGCGATGCAATCGAGCATTGCCGCGAACGTGGCAAGAATCAACGGCTTGATGGCGCAGCAGATGACGGCGCACGCGGGGGAAATCGCGGTGCAGAACGACCGATTCGAAGCCGCGCTGAACAACATGACGCAAGGCCTGTGTCTGTTCGACGAATCGCATCGTCTTATCGTGTTCAACCGTCGCTTTGCCGACATGTTCGGTGTCCCCGAGCTTGGCCTGCTGGCGGACGACATCACCACGGATCCGGAACTGAAGCCCCTGCTCAGCCGCAGTCCGGTCACCGCGCAGTCTCATGATCTGTCGGACGGGCGGGTCATTGCCGTCTCGCGTCAGGAAATCGCGACCGGGGGGTGGGTCGCGACGTACGAAGACATTACCGAGCGCCACAAGATCGAGACCAAATTGGCGCACATGGCGCGCCACGATGCGCTGACCGGCTTGCCGAACCGCGTGCTTTTCCGCGAACACATGGAGCAGACCCTGCGCCAGCAGCCGCGCGAAAAGGGGCTGGCCGTGCTGAGCCTGGATCTGGACGGGTTCAAGAACGTGAACGATTCGTTGGGCCACCCGATGGGGGATGCGCTGCTGCAGGTGGTTGCCGACCGCCTGCGAGACTGCACGCAGGACACCGACCTGGTTGCGCGACTGGGCGGTGATGAATTCGCCGTGATCCAGAAAGAGGTGCCGCAGATGGCCGACACGCGGGCCCTGGCCAGCCGCATTGTCGAGGCCCTGAACAAGCCCTTCGACATTGACTCGCAGCTGATCCAGATCGGCGCCAGCGTGGGTATTGCGACCATCGAAGACGTGGCGGACGCGCAAGGCGCCGTGGCCGGCGAGCTGTTTCTGAAAAGCGCTGACCTGGCGCTCTATCGCGCGAAATCCGAAGGACGCGGCACCTACCGGTTCTTCGAGGCCGAAATGGATGCCTTGCATCAGGCGCGGCGCAACCTGGAAGTCGCCTTGCGGGTGGCCTTGGATCGCGGCGAACTCGAGCTGTTCTATCAGCCCCTGGTCAACACGGCGCACCATGAGATCTCAGGCTTTGAAGCCTTGCTGCGATGGAATCACCCCCAGCGCGGGATCGTGTCGCCGCTGGAATTCATTCCTGTGGCCGAAGAACTGGGGCTGATCAAGAACATTGGACGCTGGGTGCTGCACCAGGCCTGCGCGGAGGCCGCCGGCTGGCCCGAAGCGGTGAAGATTGCCGTGAATCTTTCATCCATCCAGTTCCGCAATCACGACCTGGTCGCGGACGTGGCGAGTGCGCTGAAAACATCCGGTCTGGCGCCTGATCGACTGGAGCTGGAAATCACGGAATCGCTTTTGTTGCAGGACAACGCATCGGTGTTGGCCACGCTGCATCAGCTGCGCAAGTTGGGCGTGAGTATTTCGATGGACGATTTCGGCACGGGTTATTCGTCGCTGAGCTATCTGCAGAAATTTCCGTTCGACAAGATCAAGATCGATCAGTCGTTTATTCAACGCCTGGCGGAACAGGATTCGGTGTCGATCGTGCGCGCCGTGATCAGCCTTGGAAAGTCGCTTGGCATGTCGGTGCTGGCGGAAGGCGTGGAGACCGCCGAACAGCTCAAGGTGCTGCAGGCAGAAGGGTGCTGGGACATCCAGGGCTATCTGGTCAGCCCGCCCAAACCGGCGCTGGACACCATGGGCCTGATCGACCGTTACTGCGTGACCACGACGGCGTAAATGCAGCGCTATCGCGGGTAAAAAGCCGCGCCTTCCCGGCTAGGCCGGCCCGGCCAGCTTCAGCACCTGCTCCAGCAGGTCCGGCAGCGAATACGGCTTGTCGAACACCTTGGCGAAGAGTTCGGGGTGGCGGCGGGCCAGAGCGCCCTGGGCGCCGCTGACCAGGATGATCGGCAGGTCCTGGTATTCCGGACGCGCCTTCAGGTCCTGCGCAAGCTCCAGGCCGGTCATGAGCGGCATCATGAAGTCAGTGATGACCAGCGCAGGCGGTGCGGCCAGAATCAGTTCCAGCGCCATCTTGCCGTGATAAGCGAGCGCAACCTCGTAGCCTTCGTCCTCCAGGGCAAAGGCAAGGACGTCTACAAGCAGGCTCTCGTCATCGACTACCACGATCTTGGTCATAGCGTACCGGCTCCGCCCTACTCGACCCGGGGAGCAGGCGCGCGCAGCTCGTCCACAGAGGGGTTGGAGACGTCGAACTTGCCCCGTACGTGCAATCCGCCCTGACCGACGGCAATTTCGTACATCGACGACGGATAGACGCCGTCGCGGATCTTGAGAATGCCTACGACACGGCGCAGGTCGGCGCCGGCCGGATGCTGCTGCAGCAGCAACAGGTTGTCCACGATGCCGGAGATTTCGGGCGTGGGGCTTTCCGCGCTCAGGCCAAACAGATTGCGCGTTTCCCACGTTGCCAGCAGCGTGACGCCGCGGCCCTTCAGTTCATTGCCCAGCGCCGAAAAAAATTCGACGATGCGCGTCTTGTCGAGAATGGTGCGTTCCAGCGCGCTGTAGCCGTCCACGACGACCCGGCAGGCATTGACGGCCGCCACGGCATCGAGCAGTTCATAGGCAAGCTTGTCGGCCAGACTCTCGGTCAGCGGGCGCCAGAGCAGGGTGACCGCGCCCGAGGCGACCAGCGATTCCAGGTCGATGCCGATCGCCGTGGCCTTGCGCAGCAGGCGCTGGGGCGATTCGGAAAAGCCCAGCATGACGGCGGGCTGTTCGGGCGTGGCGAGCTTGAGGAACGACAGGCCCAACGTGGTCTTGCCGGTGCCCGAGGGCCCCATGGCGAGCGTGACCGAGGCGGCGGGAATGCCGCCGCCGATCAGGTCGTCCAGCCCGTCGACGCCGCTGGCCAGCCGTTCGGGCGGGGCCGCGTCGAGCATGGACGGGTGGGCCAGCAGGGCTTCCAGACGCGGAAAGACGGACATGCCGGTTTGCGTGATGGTGTACTGATGCAGGCCCGCCAGCGCGCCGCTGCCACGGGATTTGGTGACCTGCAGGCGGCGCGAGGTGCGGGCGCCGACATAGTCTTCGTGCAGTTCGATCACGCCATCGACCATAGTGTGTTCGGGGCTGGCGTCGCCGGGCTGGGCGCTGGTCAGCAGCAGGATCGTGCAGCGCGAAAAGGCGGCGTTGGCCTGCAATTCGGCCACGAAGGTCTTGACGTCGAGCGAGTCGTCGGCGGCGTCGCGGGCGGTCAGCAGGCCGTCCACCACCAGCATGGTCGGATTGCGGCGCGCCATTTCCTTGCGCAGCATGGTCACGACGGCGTCGAGTCCTTCGGACCGCAGGGTCTGAAACAGGCTGACATAGGTCATGTTGCTGCCGACGTGCTGGGCGTCGTAGAAGTCCAGCGTCGACAGCGCCTCGAACAGGCGTTCGTGAGATTCGGCCAGCAGCGTCACGTACATGACGCTGTTGCCTTCCCGGGCTTGCGAGAAGGCGACCTGGTTGGCCAGGATGGTCTTGCCTGCGCCGGGGCGGCCGCGCAGGATGTACGACGCCCCTTCGACGAATCCGCCGCACAGGATGTCGTCAAGGCCGGGAACGTTGCTTTTCAGGCGCTTCAAACGGTTCACCACGTCGTCATTCCTCAAACGTCATGCGCGCCGGCGTTGCGGGCATGGGCAATACAGCGTCAAGGGAAGGGCAGCCGCGGCTGGGCGTGCTGCAGGTCCGATGCTTCATGGAAACCTTTGGTCTGGAACGAGTGGGGAGCGCGCCGCCGCGCGGGTCGCCTGGGGTCAACGCGGTGGCGGATCGAATCGGCGCACGCGGGACGGGCGCCGCGACCGGTGCTCATCCGCAAATAGTAGCGTGAGTCCTCACCGCGCTGTCACGCCATTTGGTAACGTCTTTTGGCAGCACGGGTCGGCGCGCGCTATCGAAGCTCGAAGACCGCCTGCTGCACATTTTCCGAATCCAGGCCGATCTGCACCGCGAACTGGCCGGCTTCGGCCACGTGCTGCAGGCGGGCATTGAAGAACTTCAGGTCGTCTTCGTCCAGGGTGAATCTGACCGTGCGGCTTTCGCCGGCCTTCAGCGCCACCTTCCGGAAATCCTTCAGCTCCTTTTCCGGGCGCACCACGGATGCGGCCTCGTCGTGGATGTATAGCTGAAGCACCGTCTCGCCATCGCGCGCGCCCGTATTGCGGACTGTGACGGACGCGTCCAGCTTGCCCTTGCGGGCCATGGCCGGGGCCGACAGCGTGATGGGCGACACGTCAAAGTCGGTGTAGCTCAGGCCATAGCCGAAGGGGTAGAGCGGCCCGTTCTTTTCTTCAAAGTACTGGGAGGTGTAGTTGCCCGGCTTGCCTTCCACGAATGGCCGGCCCACGCGCAGGCGGTTGTAGTACGTGGGAATCTGCCCCACCGACCGCGGGAACGACACCGGCAGCTTGCCCGACGGGTTGTAGTCGCCGAACAGCACGTCGGCAATGGCATGGCCGCCTTCGGTGCCGCTGAACCAGGTTTCGAGCACGGCATCGGCATGGGCCTGTTCCCAGGTCAGTTCAAGCGGGCGGCCGTTCATCAGCACCAGCACCAGCGGCTTGCCCGTGGCCTTGAGCGCTTCCAGCAGCGCGCGCTGGCTGGCGGGAATGTCCAGGCGCGTCCGGCTGGACGATTCGTGCGACATGCCGCGCGATTCGCCCACGGCCGCCACGATCACATCGGCTTCTTCGGCCACCTTGACGGCTTCGGCGATCATGTCGGCGGGCGAGCGCTTGTCCTGGATGATTTCGGGATTGTCGGTATCCAGGTAGTTCAGGTATTCGACGATGCGTTCATCGTTGGTGATGTTGGCGCCGCGCGCGTAGATCACGCGCACCTTGTCGCCGGCCACATCGCGCAGGCCCTGGCGCAGCGTGATCGCCTGCCTGGCGACCCCGGCTGCCGACCAGCTGCCCAGGATGTCCAGCTGCGAGTCGGCCAGCGGGCCGACCAGCGCAATCGTGCCGCTCTTTTTCAGCGGCAGGGTCTGGTTGCGGTTTTCCAGCAGCACCATGGACGCACGCGCCACCTGGCGTGCCGCGGCGCGGTGCAGCCGGCTTTCGGCATTGACGTCGGCCGGATCGTTCGCCGCCACGCCGATACGGCGGTACGGATCGTGGAACAGGCCCATGTCGTATTTCGCGCCCAGCACTTCGCGCACGGCATTGTCGATCTCGCGGATCGACACGGCGCCGGACTTGATCAGCCCGGGCAGTTCCTGCAGGTACAGGGCGTCGTGCATGCTCATGTCGATGCCGGCCTTGATGGCCAGGCGGGCCGCTTCCCGGTTGTCTTGCGCAACGCCGTGGCGCACGAGTTCGGTAATCGCGCCGTGGTCACTGACCGTCACGCCCTTGAAGCCCCAGTCCTTGCGCAGCAGGTCGTGCATCAGCCACGTGTTGGACGTGGCCGGCACGCCGTTGATGGAGTTCAGCGCCACCATCACGCCGCCCGCGCCGGCATCGATCGCGGCGCGATAGGGGGGCAGGTAATCCTGGTACATGCGCATCGGGCTCATGTCGACCGTGTTGTAGTCTCGGCCGCCTTCCACCGCGCCATACAGCGCGAAGTGCTTCACGCTGGCCATCAGGCTGTCGCGATTCGCGGCCGACGTGCCCTGAAAGCCCCGCACTGTCACCTTGGCGATTTCCGACACCAGATGCGGATCTTCGCCAAAGCCTTCCGATGTCCGGCCCCAGCGCGGATCACGCGAGATATCCACCATGGGCGCAAAGGTCATGTCGATGCCGTCGGCGGACGCTTCGATGGCCGACGTGCGCGCGCCCAGGGCAATGGCGTCCATGTCCCAGCTCGACGCCTGCGCCAGGCTGATGGGAAACACCGTGCGATGGCCGTGCACGATGTCGTAGGCAAAAAAGATCGGGATGCCCAGGCGGCTGTGCTTGACCGCGGCGTCTTGCAGCGGCCGGTTTTCGCTGGGGGTGACGGTATTGAACGTGCCGCCGATGCGGCCGGCCGCGATTTCCTGAAGGATGCGCGGCTGGGGCATTTCCGTGCCGATGCTGATCAGGCGCAACTGGCCGATCTTTTCTTCCAGCGTCATCTTCTTGATGAGGCCGGCAATGAAGGCCGGCTTGTTATCGAGCTGCGCGGCAGGCGTGGCGGCCAGGGCGGGAAGGCTGATCAGGCTGGCGACGACGGCCAGCGAACACAACATTTTCATGGGACGGCAATCTCGGGTGGCACGTTGATGCGGTGACGCGGCAGCGACCCCGCAGGCGGTCGGGCGGGCGACGCGTCGAGTGAACCGGCCGCCTGTTTCGTCTTGGCGGCAACCGGACGGGCCCTATTGTAGATGCGCCATCTGGCGAGCGCGTCCTGACCTGCGGAACCGCGCCGGCGCGGCCCCATCTGCTATGGTTTACCCGCGGCAACGGCGCGGCATCGTGATACTTTGCGGGTGGCGGACGGTCGGCTGTCCGCGTTCCATCGCAAATTTCTGGAGATTTCCGTGGTCTTTTCTGCCATCAGCGCTTCCGTGCGTCGTCCTTCAGTACTGACGTCGATAAGCCTTTCATGTCTTGGCCTGTTGCTGGGCGCCGCACAGGCCCATGCCTTCTCGCTGGACGACGTGACTGCCAAAGCCAAGGCGCTGGTGGACAAACCGTACGCCGCGCCGGCCAGCAACCTGCCGCCGGTGTTCAGCCGCATGCAGTTTGCCGACTACATGAAGATCCAGCCGCGCGCCGACAAGGTGGAGTGGAAAGACCTGGATACCCCGTTCAAGCTCAGCTTCTATCACCAGGGCATGCACTTCAACACCCCGGTGCGCATCAGCGAGATCACGCCGCAGGGCGTGCAGGAAATCCGCTACGACCCCGAACGCTTCCATTTTGGCGACCTGCATTTCGACAAGGACCAGACGGCCAGACTGGGCTATGCGGGCTTTCGCGTGCTGTACCCCATCAACCAGAAAGACAAGCAGGACGAGATCATGAGCGTCTTGGGGGCCAGCTATTTCCGGGTGATCGGCAAGGGCCAGGTGTACGGCCTGTCGGCGCGGGGGCTGGCGATGGACACGGCGCTGACCAGCGGCGAAGAATTCCCGGCCTTTCGTGAATTCTGGATCGAGCGACCCAAGCCGCAGGATCGCCAGCTGGTGATCTATGCCTTGATGGACTCGCAGCGCGCCACCGGCGCCTACCGGTTCACGCTGCGCCCGGGTGACGATGCCGTGCTTGATGTGCAGTCGCGCGTGTTCTCGCGCAGCAACGTCAACAAGATCGGCATTGCGCCGCTGACCAGCATGTTCCTGTTCGGGCCGAATCAGCGCACCGACAGCACGCAGAACTACCGTCCGGCCCTGCATGATTCCAATGGCCTGGCGATTCATACCGGCGACGGCGAATGGCTGTGGCGCCCGCTGAACAATCCGCGCGACCTGGCCGTCAGCACCTTTCGCGTCAACCAGCCCAAGGGCTTTGGCCTGCTGCAGCGTGGCCGCGAATTTTCGCGCTACGAAGACCTGAAAGACCGCTACGACCTGCGCCCGAGCGCATGGATCGAGCCGCAAGGCGATTGGGGCAAGGGCCAGGTCGAATTGGTCGAGATCCCGACACCCGACGAAACGAACGACAACATCGTGGCCTTCTGGACGCCCGACGCCAAGCCCGCCAAGGGCCAGCCCATGCAGTACGACTACCGCATGCACTGGACCATGAACGAGCCGGCGCTGATCGACAAGGACATTGCGTATGTGAAGCAGACCCTGCGCACGGCGGGCGAGATCACGCAGGCCAACCTGATCCGCCACCTGGATGGCAGCGTGGGCCTGCTGGTGGACTTCGAAGGCGCGTCGCTGGCCAATCTGCCCGCGGACGCCGCGGTTCGGCCCGTGGTCAGCTACAGCGGCAATGCCGAGATCCTGCACCAGTCGCTGGAACGCAATCCGGTCATTCGCGGCTATCGCATCAACCTGCGCGTGAAGGTGAACGATCCTTCGCAGGCCGTCGAATTGCGTGCGGCCTTGGCGCAGGGCGACAAGGTGCTGAGCGAGACCTGGAGCTACCAGATCCCGCCTAACTCGGTCACCGTGGCGCGGTAACCAGGGCCGATAATGACGGCCCGCTGATCGGCTACAGCAGCCAGTCGATCGGCAGCCACGACAACACCCGGATGGCCAGACCCTTGAGCAATCCGGTTTTCGGTTCCGAGTCGTAGCGCACCTGCTTGCCGTCTTCCCAGGCCAGCCAGTACAGGTCACCCTTGTCGTCCAGCCGCACTTCGTACGAGACCTGCGGAATCTTTTCGTCGAAGGCGGCATGGACGGCGTCGGTCAGCTTCGGGTTGTCGATCACGAAGCCGAGTTCGGTGTTGAGCTTTTCCGATCGCGGGTCGAAGTTGTACGACCCGACGAACATGCGCTTTCGGTCCACCGCAAAGGTCTTGGCGTGCAGGCTGGAACCGGAGCTGCCCAACGGGCCGCCGACATCCGACGTTTCGGTGCCGGGTTGGCGACGCATCTCGTACAGCGTGACTCCCGCTTCGAGCAGGGCCTTGCGGCGCTTGGCATAGCCGGCATGTACCGGCGCCACGTCGGTGGCTTCCAGTGCATTGGTCAGGATGCGCACCTTGACGCGTTCCCGGGCAAGCTGGGTGAACGCTGCCGTTCCCGTCTCCGCCGGCACGAAATACGACGACACCAGGTCCAGGCTTTCCCGCGGCGTATCCAGCAACTGCATGATCCGCGGCATCATCAGCTTGCTGTCGGGGGCCTCGCCCAGGCCCTTGCGCGGATCGTCGCTGATCATCCGCACCTTGCTCCACTGAAATTCGATCTTGCCCTCGTACAACGAGTCGAGCAGGCGCGATTCGTCATTGGCTTTCCGGTAGCGGTTGGCCTGCGGATTGTCTTCGGCAAGCGGCGGCAAGGCCTCTTCGAGCGGCACCGGCTTTTTGGAAGCCAGGATGCGGTCGATGGGATAGGCGGACAGGCTGGCCCAGTACCGGTCGAAGTCTTTCGACATGTCCGGCACGACAGCACCCACGGCAATGACGTCCAGGTCGGCAAACACCACGTCGTCGGTGGCGCCAAAGTACTCGTCGCCGATATTTCGTCCGCCAACGATCGTGGCCTGGTTGTCCACCGTGAACGACTTGTTGTGCATGCGCCGGTTGGCGCGGTCGAAGTGGGTCAGGTAGCCGATGGCCTTGGGCGACCGTACCGAAAAGGGATTGAACAGGCGCACTTCGAAGTTGGGGTGCCGGTCGAGTGCAGCCAGCGCATCGTCCAGGCCCGCGGTGCCGTTGTCGTCCAGCAGCAGGCGCACGCGCACGCCGCGCTCGGCCGCATCATGAAGCGCCCGCAACAGCAGCGTTCCGGTTGCGTCCTTGTGCCAGATGTAGGACTGCACATCGATCGTGCGTTCTGCGCCCTGCACCAGCCGCATCCGGGCGGCAAAGGCGCCGCGCGCGTCCGACAGGGGGCTGATGCCAGTCAGCCCCGGGTTGGCGGAGGCCGCGCCCGCAAGCGATCGGCCAATGCGCGTGCCTGCACCTTCGGCCGCGCTGATGGCCTGCGATTCCTTGCGGCCTTCCTGCGAAGGCAACGCACAGCCACCCAGCGCAAGCACGGCAACCAATACCAGCGCCTTCCACGGCGCGGCGGGGGATCGGCGCCCGGATGCGGGGCGGAAGGTAAGGGCAACGACAGACATGCGTTCAACCTGGAAAGAGGCGTTACAAGGCAGCACCGGCGTGAACACGGGCGGCTACTGCTGGGCTGGATCGTTGTAGCATGAGACAAAGCGCTTACTGATGGGCTACGCCGTTAGGCTGGCCGGTAATTGTCTTGCTATGTATCACCTGCTGTTTCCCATGTATTGGCGTGGCGGCAACGCCTCGCGCGCATTTTCAGAGGCCCAGCGTGATCAGTACCGTTACCCAGAGTTTCATCGGCATGCCTGCCGACCAGGAAGCTCGCCGGCTCGACGCCGTGCGGCGCTATGACATCCTGGATACGCCGCCCGATGGCGCGTTCGATAGCGTCACCGCGCTGGCGGCCCGCCTGCTCGACGTCCCGATCGCGATCATCAGCATCGTCGACACCGATCGCATCTGGTTCAAATCCCACCATGGCCTGGACGTGGAACAGATCCCGCGCGACGCCGGACTTTGCGCGTCGGCGATCCTGCACGACGACGCCTGGGTGCTGACCGACGCCAGATTCGATCCCCGCGCCATGACCAACCCGCTGGTTGCCAGCGAGTTCGGCCTGCGCTTCTACGCTGGCGTGCCGCTGCACACGTCCGACGGCCACAACCTGGGCACCCTGTGCGTGCTGGACAAACGGCCGCGCGGCATCAACCGGGACCAGATCGGCCATTTGTCAGACCTGGCCTCGGTCGTCATGGATCAGCTTGAATTGCGGCTGTCGGCGCGCCGCGCAATCGACACGCTGTCCACCGCGGTGGCCGAAAAGGAAGCTGCGCTGGCCCATGCCGATGTCATGGCGCAGGAAGTCGACCATCGGGTCATGAACAGCCTCCAGCTGATCACCACCATGCTCGAAATCCAGGCCGAAGAAAACGCCGACAACGTGGCTGGGCACGAGATCGGCCGCGCGGCTGGCCGCGTCGCCGCCATTGCGCGCGTGCACCAGCACATCCAGCTGTCGGAAGACTATGAAGGCGTGCAGGCCGTCGAGTACCTGGACCACCTGTGCGAAGACATTTCCGACTTCGTGGGCGGGACCGGCCATGTGCACGTGACCGGGTCGCCCGTCTACCTGTCGACCGACAATCTGGTGTCGCTGGGACTGGTGGTGAACGAACTGGTGATCAATGCGATGAAGCAGGGCGCGCATCACGTGACCGTGTGCCTGGAACCGGTCGAGGGCGGCTTGTGTGAACTCAAGGTGGACGACGACGGCCCCGGCATTGCGAGCAACTTCGACCCGGCGCGGTCCACTGGCATGGGCATGAAGGTCGTATCGTCACTGGCCCGCAGGCTGCGCGCCACCCTGTCGTTCGGGCGAGGGACGGACGGGAAGGGCGCGTCGATCTGCTTGCGGTTTCCGATCGTGCGGGACGCGGCGCCGCGGCGCTGACTGCCTTGGTGCAGTCCTAGCGGAAGCTGCCGCCCACGATGCGGCCCTGGTTATCCAGCTGCGCAAAATAGCGGCTGTTGTTGTTCCGCATTTCCATCGTGGCGATGTCTTGCGGCAGCACCAGCTGCACGTCGGGATACATGCGCCGGAAGCCCGACGGCGTCGGCCGCGTCGCAATGAAATTCTGGAAGGTGCCCATGTTCGACACGTAGCCCCGGATGGGCTGCGGCTCGGCCAGCGAGACATTGCTGCCGCAGGCGGACAACGACAACACGGCCGCAAGTGCGGCGGAAACGAGAAGCAGGCGAGGCATGGCGGCGGGACCTTCTGGCGGGTGGCCTTCGCGCAGGGCGAGGTCGGGTTGGGTCACTGTCGGATGAGTCATTATGCCTGCGCCCCGTGGCGGGGGGAATCGGTCGATGGCGTCGCCGGATGATAGGCGTTCGCGACGGCGTGGATGGTGTCGATCACCACCTGCACGGCCGCGGCCGGACGGGCGCCAGCGAGCAGGATCATGCCGACCGGAGGCATGCGGATCGGCAGGTTCAGGTCCAGGATGCCCAGCATGTGTTGGGCGGCGTAATGCCGGGCAACGTGCAACGGCATTGCCGCAATCGTGTCGCCGCGCGCCAGCAGGATCTGCATCAACAGCAAGGACATGGTCTCGATGCGAGGCATGGGCCGGTGGACCCCATGGGCAAGCAGCATGGCGTCCAGTTCCCGGCGCAGCGGGGCCAGTTCCGGCGGAAGGATCCAGCGCGCATCCACCAGATCCTGAAAACCGATACGTCCGCGCGAAATCAGTGGATGGGTGGCGCTGGCGACCAGGCACACCGGTTCCTCGTACAGCACGTGGTGCGTGAACTGCGTGGAATGGACATCGGTGGTCAGGCGTCCCAGCACCAGGTCCAGTTCGCCCCGCGCCAGCGCAGGCAAGACCGTATCGCTACCGCCTTCCACCAGTGTCACCACCAGGTCGGGCGCGGTCTGCGCCAGCGTGTCCAGCATGCCGGTCACCAGCATGGGAATGGCCACTGGCAAGGCGCCGATCCGGACCCGGCCCGTTGCGCCCCGCGCCATCAGGTGCGCTTCGGCCACCGATTCCCCGACCGAAAATAGCAGCTGGCGCGCCCAACGGATGGCCGATGCGCCTGCCTCGGTCGGCGTAATGCCCCGGGGGTGCCGGTCGAACAGACGCGTGCGATACAGGGTTTCGATTTCCTGCAGCAGCTTGCTGGCGGCAGGCTGGGTCAGGTTCAGCCGGGGCGCGGCGTGATGGATATTCTGCGTTTCGCCCAAGGCGTCCAGCAATTCGAGATGCCGCAGCCGAAGGCGGGACAACATGCGCGAGTCGAGCTGCGGGTGCATGAACACGCCCTCCGGAATTCCTGACGGTTATCGATGGATCAGCATAATTCATTAGTGGGGAATATCGATGCGCCACATACTTTTCACGAGCCTTTCAAGGAGCGACTCGTGAAAATCACCATGCTGGGCACTGGCGCCGCACTGCCCGATCCCGACCGCGGCCAGTCCGCCATTCTTATTTCCCTCGACTCTGGCAAACACTATCTGTTCGACTGCGGCGAAGGCGCGACGCGCCAGATGGTGCGCGCCAACGTCAATCCGGCCGATGTTGGCGTGGTGTTCCTGACCCATTTGCACCACGACCATATTGGCGACTTTCCCTACTTTGTCATTTCGAGCTGGATGATGAACCGCAAGGGATCGCCGGTGCTGCTTGGGCCCAGAGGCACGCGCAACTTTGCCCGGCATCTGTTCGAAGACGGCGCATTCCACACAGACTTCGCGGCGCGGTCGGCGTATCCCCTGCGCCAGGCGAACATCGAAGCCGTGCGGCCCGACGTGCGGGAGATTTCCCCCGGGATGGTATATCAGGACGACGAAGTAAAAATCCACGCCTTGCATGTGGACCACATCCCCGAGCACATCTGCGAATGCTTCGGCGTTCGTTTCGAAGCGGAAGGCAAGGTGGTGGCGTTCAGCGGGGACACCAAACCGTGCGACGCCATGGTCGAACTGGCGCGCGATGCCGACCTGATGATCCACGAATGCACCTTTCCGGAATCCTTCATTGCACACCGTGCCAAGACGGGCGTCGGCATCTATGCCCACACCAGTCCGACCGAACTGGGTGTGATCGCGGCCCGGGCGGGCGCAAAGAGCGTGGTGGCCACGCACTTTGGCCATTTCGATTCGACAAGCCCGGTGCTCAAGCGCGCCGCCGGTCACCACCTGCCGGTGGACCTGATGGGCCCGCATCTGATGGACGAGGTGGCGGCCGACATTCGCAAGAACTATCACGGGCCGCTGCGCCTGGCGCATGACCTGATGCGCATCGATCTGTAGACCGCAAGCGGTTGGGTCTGCCTTGCTGCATTGTCCGGTTGCCGCGCGCGCTCGCGTGTCATCCGCCCTTCGTCATCTTCGGGAGTCGTCATGAAGCCATGTTCATTGCCCCGCGTGCTCGCCTGCGCGGCAGGCATCGCGATCAGTGCTGTCGCAACTGCTGCCCTGGCCGACTGGCCTGAGCGGCCCGTGCGCGTCATCATTCCCTATGCCGCCGGCGCGGCGGGCGACATTGCGTTTCGCGCCTTGTCGCCTGCGCTGTCGGCAAGCCTGGGGCAGCCGGTCGTCATCGACTACAAGGCGGGGGCCGGCGGCAATATCGGCACGGCCGAAACCGCGCGCGCCAAGCCCGACGGCTACACGCTGGTGCTGGGTGCCACCAACAACTTCGTCATCAACCAGTACCTGTACAAGGACATGGCGTTCGACCCGCTCAAGGATCTGGTGCCAGTGACGCGGGTCGCCGACGTGCCGTCCGTGCTGTTCGTCAATGCATCGGTGCCTGCCACGTCGTATCGCGAATTCGCGGCGTACGCCAAGGCGCATCCGGGCAAGCTGAACTATGGATCGCCCGGAGCGGGCACGGCTCCGCATCTGTCGGCGTTCGCCTTGTCGAATGCCATGGGCGCGGCCATGGTGCACGTGCCGTACAAAGGCGCGCAGCCGGGTGTGACGGGGCTGCTGGCAAATGATGTGCAGATGTTCCTGGTGGGCTATGGCGTAGCGGGTGCGCATCTGGCGTCCGGCCGAATTCGTGCGCTGGCGGTGGCGGGCACCCAGCGGCTGCGGGCCTTGCCCGACGTGCCGACCTTGGCGCAAGCCGGTGCTCCCGACGGCGTCTTGAGCAACTGGTGGGGGCTGGCGGCGCCACGGGGCACGCCGCCCGCCGTGATCCAGAAGCTGGCGGATGCGGTGCGGCAGGCCAGGCACGATCCCAAGGTCCGTGACACGCTGGAGGCCCAGGGCTTCGTGCTGCCCGACGACACCCCCGCCACGTTTGCCGCCCAACTCGTGCATGAGGCCGCGGCCTGGCGGGACATCGTCGCCAGGTCGGGGGCAACGGTGGAATAGCGACCGGGGCCGGGGGGCGGGTGGCGGGGTCGCTAGGGTAAACTCGAAGGCCCCCTCCAGGGCGCTGCCTGGCGTGCCCGGGCCTGGTCCCTACCAGGCGTCGGTCTGCCGCCAGGCCACCCGCAGCACGCAGTGACCCATGCGCATCCGTCCCGAATCCGTCGCCTTCATTTTCCTTCTTGCGGTGCTGTCCGCGTTGCCCGCGCTGGCAACCGACATGTCCTTGCCGGCACTGACGCAAATCGGTGCGTCGCTGCAGGTGTCGCCGTCGCGCGCGGCGCTGACGTTGAGTGTCTTCCTGGTCGGCTTTGCCATCGCGCCCATCGCGTACGGGCCTCTGGCGGACCGGTACGGGCGGCGGCCGGTGCTGCTGTTTGGCAGCACGCTGTTCACGCTGGCCAGCGCGGCCTGCGCCATGGCGCCGACGCTGGAAGCGCTGCTGGCGTTTCGCGCGATTCAGGGCGTGGGGGCGGGGGCCGGCATGGTCATGTCGCTGACGATTGTGCGGGATCTGTTCGAAGGCCAGTTCGCGCGGGCGCGGCTGTCGTATGTGGCCACAGTGCGCATCGTGGCGCCCATGATTGCGCCCACCCTGGGCGGCTGGGTGCTGGTGATGTTCGACTGGCGCGCCATCTACGTGTTCATGACGATTGCCGGGGCGGTCGTGACGCTGGCGGTGTACCTGGGCCTGCCCGAGAGCCGGCCGGCATCAACGATGCTCAAGAGCCTGTCGATCCCTGCGCTGGCCAAGACCTACAAACGCGTGATCAGCCACCCAGTGGCGTTCGGCAACGCCGCCGTGAATGCGCTGACCTTTGGCTGCCAGTTTGCGTACATCACCGGGTCGCCTTTGCTGATGATGGAAACGTTGGGCATGTCGGCGCAGGGCTTCGGCCTGGTGTTTGCCGGGACGGCGTTCGGCATCATGCTGGCGTCCATCCTGAACGGCCGGCTGAACACCCGTGGCGTGTCGCCGCACCGCTTGCTGAAAGTCGGGCTGGGCTTGTCGAGCGGGACGTCACTGGTGCTGGCCGTCATGGCCTTTACCAACACCTTGCCGCTGGGCCTGCTGATCCCGGTCTTGATGGCGAACACGTTTTCGTTCGGGTTGATTGCGCCCAATGCATCGCACGCGGCAGTCGAGCCGGTGCCGGAAGCGGGTGGGGTCGCGTCGGGCGTGGTGGGGGCGCTGATGATGAGTGTGGGCGCCGTGTCCGGCTCGCTCGTCACGTTTTTCTATGATGGCCACACGGCCCGCGCCATGATGGGCGTGATGCTGGCGTGCGCACTGCTGGCGCTGAGCATCTATACGTTCTGGGTTCGCCCACACGACAAACGGTGGCGGGCGACGAAGGCGGCAGCGCCGGCGGCGCGATAGGGCGGGGTCAGCGGGGCCGATGTGTAGCGGGGGCACCTTGCAGAAGACCGCTGGGTTGCAGGTGCGTCTTGCAGCAGGGGCCACCGCGTAGCAGGCCGGTCAGCCGACTGCGCGCCGCGGGCTACCGCAGGACGAATCCGCCCACCTTGCCATCCCGCGCCACATTCAGCGTCGCGATGATGTCGTCGCCGTTGTCCTTGAACGAGATCTTCCACAAGGAAAACTCGTAGCCCTGCTGCTGATATTGCGTCAGGCGGTCGGCGGTGTAGCCGGC
The DNA here is from genome assembly GCF_013408655.1 of Pigmentiphaga litoralis. Taxonomy (NCBI): domain Bacteria; kingdom Pseudomonadati; phylum Pseudomonadota; class Betaproteobacteria; order Burkholderiales; family Alcaligenaceae; genus Pigmentiphaga; species Pigmentiphaga litoralis. The sequence goes on along the minus strand of NZ_JACCBP010000001.1, from coordinate 3,380,474 downwards.
CTGCAGGCGCGGGCTCAGCTGGGTCGACACGGCGTCAAACGCCGCCTTGTCCAGCTTGCCGAAGTTCGCGTTCCCCAAGCCCACGAACTGCTGATAGTCCTTGGCCTGGATCGCCGCAAGCAAAGACATGACGATGCGGTCTTCCAGCTGCGGCGTGATGGTCACGGGCGCGCCGGTGGAGGAGGACGCCGCGGACGACCCCGAAGACGACCCCGACGTCGACCCGGCAGCAGGCGCTGCCGCCGCAGGGGACCGGGCCGCCTGCGCCGCGAACGCCGAAGCGGAGACCAGGCAAGCGCCGGCAAGAAGGCAAGCACTCACAGCGCCGCGCAGGGGACTCATCATTCTTTTCCTTCGGACAGTTGTCGCGCGGCAATCCGCCGCAGGCACTCATGCGCCGTGCCGATCACCACGTGCGCACTGCTGCACGCCAGCATCAGGTTCAGATTCAGGCCGAAGTCCTCGACCAGCATGCCCGCGTCGTCGATCTGCGGGCCGTGCAGCACGGGGTCCGTTTCGGCCCACTGCTCGACCAGATTGCGGGGCTCGCTGGTGTAGACCCAGATCTGTTTGCCCAGCGCCGCCGCATAGCCCACCTCGAACGCCGTGCCCGAGTCCGGCTCGCGTCCGCGAAACGGATTCAGGTTGGCCATGATGGCGTCGCAGTCGCGGATCATGGCCACGTTCGCCTCGTAGATCGCGCGCGCGGCATCCCGGCCTGACAGCTCGGCCTTCAATTCGTTATCGAGCGGAAAACACCCGGTCAGGCCCAGCTCGGTGCACAGGGTCTGCAGGCTGCGGCCGAACGCCGCCGCATCGGGCCGAAACACATCGGGGCCGGCAAGATAGATTTTCATGCCGGTCTCCGGATGTAGACGTCGGGATGGAACGGCGGGGAACGTCGCAGCAGAGGGGCCGTCAGCGTCAGACGACGCCGGCTTCGGCCAGCATCTGCTTCAGTTCGCCGGTGCTGTCGAGTTCGGCAATGATGTCCGAGCCGCCCACGAATTCACCCTTGATGTACAGCTGGGGAATCGTTGGCCAGTTCGAAAATTCCTTGATGCCCTGGCGCACTTCCGCGTCTTCCAGCACATTGACCGTGGTCAGTTGCTTGACGCCGTTGGACTTCAGGAACTGGATGGCCTTGCCCGAAAAGCCGCACTGCGGGAACTGCGCGGTGCCTTTCATGAACAGGACGACCGGATTGTCGGTCACGGTTTCGCGCAGAAATTCTTGTACGTCGCTCATGGCGAACCTCACGTGCTAGGAATTGAATACATCGATTATAGGTACCCGCCGGAAATCCGTTCGATGTCCGACAGGTCTCGGCGGCTGCTTACTCGCTGGAATCCGGCTTCTACCAGCAGCGCGCGCACGGCGGCGGCCTGGTCCCAACCATGTTCCAGCCAGAGGCTGCCCCCGGCATGCAGATGCGGCCGCGCTCCGGCAATGATGATCCGCAAGGCTTCAAGGCCATCGCGAAAATCCGTCAGCGCCTGCCGCGGTTCAAAACGCAAATCCCCTTGGTCCAGGTGCGCATCGCCCGACGAGATATACGGCGGATTCGACACGATCACGTCATAGACCGCCGGCAAGCCGGCCGAGTTCAGCGCGTCGAACCAGCTGCCCTGCGCAAAACGTACAAGGGCTCCCAACGATATGGCGTTCTTTTGCGCCACCGCAAGGGCGTCAGTGCTTACATCGGTCGCAACGACATCGGCATCGGGCCGCGCCAGCGCCAGGGAAATCGCAATGGCGCCGCTGCCCGTGCCCATGTCCAGCACGGCGGGGCGGGACTCGCCTTTCAGGGATTTGCCTTCCAGCGTCTTGCCTTCCAGATCGCCCAGGGCCGTTTCCACCAGCACCTCGGTATCGGCGCGGGGAATCAGCACCGACGGCGTGACCTGGAACCTATGTCCCATGAATTCTTTTTCGCCCAGCAGATAGGCCACCGGTTCACCGGCGCGCCGGCGTTCGGCCAGTTGCTTGTAAGCGCTTACTTGAGCGTCGGTCAGCGGATCCGTGTCATGTGCGATCAGCCACGCCCGATTCACGTGCAGCGCATGGCCCATCAGCACCCGGGCTTCCAGCACCGGCAGTCCGCTGGCGGCGATCAACGAGCGGACATCGGCTGCCGCCACGGCTTACTCGTCGCCCAGCGCGGCCAGCAGCTCCGCCTGGTGTTCCGACGCCAGCGCCGAAATCACTTCGTCCAGGTCGCCATCCAGCACGTTCTGCAGCTTGTACAGCGTCAGGTTGATGCGGTGATCGGTAATCCGGCCCTGCGGGAAGTTATAGGTGCGGATTCGTTCCGACCGGTCGCCCGATCCCACCAGGCTCTTGCGCTGCGCGGCTTCCTTGGCCTGGCGCTCGCGCACTTCCTTGTCCTTGATCCGCGCGGCCAGTACCTTCATGGCCTTGTCGCGGTTCCGGTGCTGCGACCGGTCGTCCTGGCACTCCACCACGATCCCGGTCGGCAAGTGCGTGATCCGCACGGCCGAATCCGTCTTGTTCACGTGCTGGCCGCCCGCGCCGCTGGCCCGGAAGGTATCAATGCGCAAGTCGCTGGTATTGATGTTCACCTCGGCCACTTCATCGGCTTCCGGCATGATCGCCACCGTGCATGCCGACGTGTGGATGCGGCCCTGCGTCTCGGTCGCGGGCACGCGCTGCACCCGATGGCCGCCCGACTCGAACTTCAGCCGGCCATAGGCGCCATCCCCCGCGATCCGTACGATCGCTTCCTTGTAGCCACCCAGTTCCGATTCGCTTTCGGACATGACCTCGACCTGCCAGCGATTGCGCTCGGCAAAACGGGTGTACATGCGCAGCAGGTCGCCCGCGAACAGCGCGCTTTCGTCGCCGCCGGTGCCCGCGCGCACTTCCAGGAACAGACTGCGGCCATCATCGGGATCACGCGGCAGCAGCAACACCTGCAGTTCCGCTTCCAGCTGTTCCAGGCGCAGCTTGCCGCTTTTCAATTCGTCTTCGGCCAGGCCCTTCATGTCGGGGTCCGACAGCATCTGCTGCGCCGTCGCCAGGTCCTCTTCGGTGCCCGTGTACGCGCCGAACGCCACCACCACCGGCTCGAGCTCGGAGCGCTCGCGCGACAGCTTGCGGAAGGTGTCCATGTCCTGGGCCGTGTCCGGATCGGCAAGCAGGCCGTCCAGTTCGGCAAGGCGTCGAGTCAACTGCTCGAGCCGGGACCGCATCGATGCTTTCATTGAAGGCTAGTGGTCGTTACGCGAGGCGCGTGACGTGAAGAGGCGCGGCAACAAGGCCAGCAACTGCTTGCGGTCAGCGCCGTCGCTATGGTTTAGCGCGGCCAGCGGGCCGTGAAGATATTTTTGCGTCAGCCCATGGGCCAACTGCTCCATGACCTGCTCGGGATCGTCGCCCCGCGCCAGCGCCTTGCGCGCCCGGTCGAGTTCGGCGGCGCGCACGGCGTCGGCAGTCTGATGCATGTACTGGATCACCGGCACGACTTCGCGCGAGTCCATCCAGTGCATGAAATTCTGTACCCGCGTCTCGATGATGGCTTCGGCCTGCGTCACGGCCGCCTTGCGGGCATCGGTCGCGGTCTGCACCAGCCGGCCCAGGTCGTCCACCGAATACAGGTAGACGTCATCCAGCCGGCCCACTTCAGCTTCGATATCGCGCGGCACGGCCAGGTCCACCATCACCATCGGGCGATGCCGGCGCGTCTTGGTCGCCCGTTCCACCATCCCGAGTCCCAGGATAGGCAGCGAACTGGCGGTGCTGGACACGATCACATCGAATTCGCACAGCCGATCCGGCAACTCGCTCAACCGCATCGCGCCCGCCGAAAACTTCGACGCCAGCGTCTCGGCCCGCTCCACGGTACGGTTCGCCACCACCATCTTTTTCGGACGGTGGGCAGCCAGGTGCGTCGCACAGAGCTCGATCATCTCGCCCGCGCCGATCAGCAGCACATTGCATTCTTTCAGATCGCCAAACACCCGTTCGGCCAAGCGCACCGACGCCGCGGCCATCGACACGGATTGCGACCCGATCGCCGTTTGCGACCGCACTTCCTTGGCGACGGAAAACGTGCGCTGGAACAGCTGATGCAGCAAGGTTCCCATCGAACCGGCGTCTTCCGCCGCGCGCACCGCGTCCTTCATCTGGCCCAGGATCTGCGGTTCGCCCAGCACCATCGAATCCAGCCCGCTGGCCACCCGGAACGCATGGCGGACGGCGTCGTCCTGCATGTGGCGGTACAGATGCGGCTGCAACTGGCTGCTATCGAACTGGCGGAAATCCGCCAGCCACGCCGGCAGCTGCTCGGCCACGCTGGAATCGGCCGCACAGTAGATCTCGGTCCGATTACAGGTAGACAGAATCGCTGCCTCCGTCACCGCGCCACCAAAGGCCGAACGCAGGCCCGCAAGCGCCGGTTTGAGCAGTTCGATAGGCAGCGACACACGCTCGCGCACCGAGACGGGGGCAGAGACGTGATTCAGACCAAAGGTGAGGACGTCGACAGACATGGCGGGATTCAGGCGCCGCTTGACTAGCGGCTTAGCCTTCCATTATAGGGCAGCACCTGCGCAAGACCGAATTGTATTGGGCGAAGAGGGTAATAGATGCGGACTATCAGGTTGCGTTGGCCCAGCAATCGGAGCTACGTGATTACCCATATTGGTGCATTTAGCGCAGTCAGGCATGATCCAATGTGGTGCGCCGTAGGTAGAAACGCGGTGATTAGCCCTGTCACGGAGACCCCGAACGCATGATCGATGAAAAGCTGCAGCCCATCCTGAACGAAGTCATGAACCGCAATGCCGGCGAACAGGAATTCCATCAAGCCGTCAAAGAAGTCCTGGAAAGCCTGGGCCGCGTGATCGCCAAGCGCCCCTACTACGCCGACAACGCCCTGATCGAACGGCTGTGCGAACCCGAACGCCAGATCATCTTTCGCGTGCCGTGGATCGACGACAGCGGCCAGGTCCAGATCAACCGCGGTTTTCGCGTCCAGTTCAACTCGGCGCTCGGCCCCTACAAGGGCGGCATCCGCTTCCACCCGTCGGTCAACGTCGGCATCATCAAATTCCTGGGTTTTGAGCAGACCTTCAAGAACGCCCTGACCGGCATGCCCATCGGCGGCGGCAAAGGCGGGTCCGACTTCAACCCCCGCGGCCGGTCCGACCGCGAAGTCATGCGCTTCTGCCAATCCTTCATGACCGAACTGCATCGCCACCTGGGCGAATACACCGACGTTCCCGCTGGCGACATCGGCGTCGGCGGCCGCGAAATCGGCTACATGTTCGGCCAATACAAACGCCTCACCAACAAATATGAGGCTGGCGTGCTAACCGGCAAGGCCCTCTTTCACGGCGGATCCCGCGCCCGCCGCGAAGCCACCGGCTACGGCGCCACCTACTTCGTCGAACGCATGCTGGCCACCCGCGGCGAAACGTTTGAAGGTAAACGCACCGTCGTCTCCGGATCCGGCAACGTCGCCATCTACACCATGGAAAAAGTCCTGGAATTCGGCGGCGTCATCGCCGCGTGCTCGGACTCCAACGGCTACGTGATCGACGACAACGGCATCGATTTGGACCTGGTCAAAGAGATCAAGGAAGTGCGCCGCGGCCGTCTGTCGGAGTACGTGAAGCTGCGCGGCGCCGGTGCCCACTACATCGTAGACGGCTCCATCTGGGACATCCCGTGCGCCGTCGCCATGCCGTCCGCCACGCAAAACGAACTGACCGGCCGCGATGCCAAGCGTTTGATTGCCAACGGCGTGATGGCCGTAGGCGAGGGCGCCAACATGCCGTCCACCCCCGATGCCGTCAAGCTGTTCCAGGACGCCCGCGTGCTGTTCGCGCCGGGCAAGGCGGCCAATGCGGGTGGCGTGGCCACGTCGGCCTTGGAGATGCAGCAGAACGCGTCGCGGGATAGCTGGACGTTTGAAAAGACCGAGACACGGTTGGCCGAGATCATGCGGGACATCCATGATCGTTGTGCCGAGACGGCGGACGAGTATGGGGCGCCTGGGGACTATGTGCTGGGGGCGAACATTGCTGGCTTCGTGCGGGTGGCGGAGGCGATGGATGCGTTGGGGGTGATCTGAGTCTGGATCGACTTCAGCGCTGGCTATGCAAAAGTCATGTCAGCGTTTTGACGGCGCCGAAAATTCGTGTATTATTTCGTGCTGTTCAGGGCGCGGCGAAAAAGCAGCGGTCTGGCAGGAAAAGCAGTGCAGAAGTAGAAGTACGGCCTGGTAGCTCAGTCGGTAGAGCAGCGGATTGAAAATCCGCGTGTCGGTGGTTCGATTCCGCCCCAGGCCACCAAGGATATTAGCGAAAGGCCAGTTCTTCGGAACTGGCCTTTTTGCGTTGGGCGACCGACGAGGAGCGACTGGCACCGCCAAGGACGTTGCGTTTAGCGGCTTTGCTTGGCTGTCGGCGACGCCGCCCATTCGACTGCTGGTCAGCTGTGTCGGCTGAACTGTCAGCTAGGCATCTCGCTTGCCCACGCCGCGCGGTGAGCGACGTTTGCCCTGAACTGTGCAAGCAGCACACTGACCGGATGCGGCAGCATGGCTTGGTCGACGAGTTTCGCCTGGCAGCGGCACGAATAGCCCGTCGCTGCCAGGCGTCCCTGCAGGGACGGATTCGCAACGTGCTTCGCCCAGCTCAAGCCATAGATATGTTCGGACTGCCCACGGTTCACACGCTCGTGACCATACAGGCCAGCCATGCCGCAACATCCACTGGCCACGACCTCGATATCCACGCCAAGGCGCGCGCCTACGTCGACCCACGCCGCAGTTGCTGCGGGTGCGTTGGTGCGTTCGGTGCAATGCGGCAGCAGCGCCCAGGATGATCGGGTTGCCGCATCAAACGCGGGCATCGTTTCAAGTCGAGCGGCCAACCATTCCTGAATCAACATGACGTTGGGCGCGTTGTCGGCGCCGAGAGTCTTGGCATATTCGGTCCGATAGGCCAACGTCATGGAAGGATCAATGCCAACCAAGGGCACGCCCGCAGTGGCAAGGTCGTTAAGCATGTCCGCATTACGTGCTGCCGTCTGGCTGAACCTGCCCAGGTAGCCCAGCACGTGCTGCGGCTTGCCGTTGGGACGGTAGGGAACCAGCCATGGCAGGAAGCCCAGCGCCGTCAGCAACTCGCACAGGTCTAGCACCACGTTCGTGTCATAGAACGACGTAAACGCATCTTGAACGATCGCGACACTTCGCGTCTTCTCGTCGTCCGTCAACGTTGCAAAGCGTCCGGCTGATGCAAGGCGCGCGCCTCGACGAGCGGCCTCTGCGACCAAGTCGATTCCTGTCATCGCGGGCAGGGCAACCAGTCCCACGCCGCCCAGCACCGCCCGCCCCGCTCGACTCTGCGTGACGCCGTTGACAAGACGCGGCGCCTTGGCTGCAGCGGGCAAGTAGTGCTCAAGCGAAGCGACAAGCCCGTCTTTGGCAGGCCTTAGATATCGGCCGTAATACAGCTCAAGAAATCGCGACCGGAAGGCGGGTACGTCCACCTTGATCGGACACTGACCCACGCACGATTTGCATGCAAGGCAGCCATCCATGGCTTCTTTGACTTCGGTTGAAAAGTCGGATTTTCCTTGCCGGGCCGACCAGCTATTGACTGTCCGTCGGACAACGTCGATAACATTGCGCCAGCCGGATTGTCCGCGTGCCCGGACGGCAATGTCTGAGGGATCGACGCCACGCTCGGCGAGCATACGAAGCCATTCGCGCATCAGCGATGCACGTCCCTTCGGTGAATGACGACGCTCGCGAGTGCCTTTCCACGATGGACACATGGCGTCATCGGGATCGAAGTTGAAACAGGCTGCATTGCCATTGCAATGCAGCGAATCCTGGTTGGCTGCGCGCACCGCGATAGGGATGGTCCTGTCGAGCGCACCGCGCGTACGTACGGCGTCAATCCGCGTCAGCGAGCGGCCCGGCGGTGCTGCGATCTTGCCAGGGTTCAGCTGATTGTTCGGATCGAACGCCGCCTTGATCTGCTGCATGCGCGAGTACAGATCACCAAAGAACTCAGGCGCGTATTCCGACCGAAATCCCTTGCCATGTTCGCCCCAGAGAACACCGCGGTACTTGCGCGTCAGTGCGACGACCTCGTCCGTGATGTCGCGAATCAAGGCTTCCTGCGCAGGGTCTTTCATGTCCAGGGCGGGACGCACATGCAGGCAGCCCGCATCGACGTGCCCGAACATGCCGTAGACAAGCCCACGCCGGTCCAGCACTGCGCGAAATTCGGCAATGTAGTCGGCAAGGTGCTCGGGCGGGACCACCGTGTCTTCCACAAACGGCACCGGACGGCGTTCTCCAGGCATATTCCCCAGAAGGCCCACCGATTTCTTTCGCATGGACCATATGGCTTTGGCAGCTACTGCGCCGTGAGCAACTGTGTAGCCCCGTCTGCCGGACCGGCCCAGGTCAACCGCCAGCATGCCTTCCACGCGCGCCAGTTTCTCGGCAAGCGCCGCTTCGTCGTCGGCCAGGAACTCGACCACATTGATGCCTTGAGGAGGACCGGCAGCATCGTCCGGAAAATACTCTGCGACCTCCAGCCAGATCGAATCCTTGCGCGCCAAAGCTAGGACGGTTGCATCGACGGTTTCGGTTGCTGCAGCTTCGAGTCTCATCAGTGCAGCGGCATCGCGCAACGCTGCGTCGAAGCTGTCGTAGCGGATGTTGAGCAGGGCCGTACAACGTGGGATGGGCGTCAGCGAGATCTTGGCCTCGGTGACGAAAGCGAGGCTGCCTTCCGCCCCACACAGCACCGAATTGAGATTGAAGCGCCCGCAATGGTCACACAGGTGGACCAGGTCATACCCCGTGACGCAGCGATTGAGCTTGGGAAACGTCGAAGCAATCAGTTCGGCATCATCGACACGGATGCGGTCGAGCAATCGATGGATGGCGCCCACGCGATCAGGACGCGCCTTGGCCACGTCGAACGCAGCCGTGTCCAGCGGGCGGGAATGCCAAGTGGACCCATCGAGCAGGACGGTCTTGAGTTCGAGAACGTGATCACGTGTCTTGCCGTACAGCACCGAACCTTGTCCGCTCGCATCAGTCGCGATCATGCCGCCGATCGTGGCCCGGTTGGAGGGTGACAACTCGGGGGCGAAGAATAGTCCCTGCGCCTCGATGGCAGCGTTCAACTGGTCTTTCACGACGCCCGCCTGCACGCGCGCCCATCGCTCTTCCACATTGATCTCAAGGATCGCGTTCATGTGACGCGACAGATCTACGGCGATACCGTCCGTCAGGGATTGACCGTTGGTGCCTGTGCCCCCTCCGCGCGGCGTAAACGTCACTGCTTCGAAGCGTTGGTCGTCGGCCAACTTGGCTACCCGGATGACGTCGGCCTCGTGACGAGGAAAGACGATCGCCTGCGGAGCCACTTGGTAAATCGAATTGTCGGTGGCAAAAACGGTCCGGTCGGCGTGACTTTGAGTGATATCCCCTTCGAACCCTCGCAGCCGCAATTCGGCAAGAAAATCCACGGTCAATGAGGTGGGATGGTCACTGGGCGACAGGCGAGGAATCATCGGTTGGGAAGTTTAGCGCGTCAGGCTGTAACGGACGCGTCACGGCGGGCGCGTTCACTGCGTTGCACGAAGGTATCCCACACTTCAGGGTTGACGATCCGCGGGGCGCGGACCCCTTTGAACATGTCGATGATCTGGGACGCCGCCATCGCTGCCACGTTATGCCGCCCTTCATGGGACACGCCGGCGGTATGGAATGTCGCCACCACATTGTCCAGGCTGAGCAAAGGGTGATCGAGCGGGGGTGGTTCGGGGTCCCATACATCCAGGCCCGCGCCGGCAAGATGGCCCGTGCGCAGAGCCCCGGCAAGGGCATGTTCGTCATGGATCCCGCCACGCGCCGTGCTGATGAACAGCGCGCCTGGCTTCATCGACGCAAAGCGTGCCGCATCGAACAGGTTCAATGTGCTTTCGTCCCGAGGGCAATGCAACGACACAATATCGGACGTTCGCACCAGGGTATCAAGGTCCACCGGTTCGGCGCCTCTCGATCGGACCGTGTCGTCGGTCAGCAAGGGATCGCAGGCCATTACTTGCATCCCGAATGCCTTTGCAAGCGCGGCGGTCTTCGCGCCGGCATGGCCGATGCCTACCAGACCCAGTGTCTTGCCGCCGATATCGCGCCCCATGACCGATTCCCGCGAAAAGCCGCGAACGGTACGTAGCTTTCGGTCGGATTCCACGATTCTCCGTGACACGGCCAGCATCAAGCCAATGGTCATTTCCGCGACGGCAGCGGCATTGCCGCCGATCTGGCTGACGACCAAGACCCCTGCCCGTGTGCACGCATCCACGTCGACCGTATCGTAACCGGCGCCAGTCGACGATACGCATAGCAGATCAGGGCAGCGTTCCAGCAACGCCCGATGCGCATGAAAGTGCAGCGGCAGTTCGTCCTTGGCGGCGGTGATCTGGTAGACGTGGGCATGTGTCAGGACGTCCCACGCGTGGTCGTCATTGCCCTGCGTTGGTGCAACCGTTACCGCGATCGATGGTTCCTGTTTCAGCCGTTCATCGAATACCGGATTGATCCAAAGGTCGAAGCGTGCAACACGCCAGGGTGTCGAGCTATTCATACGATTTCCTTCTATGCGGGGGCGACGGGCCGATCACTCTTTCGGTTGGGCGTTGGCTAGCGCGCGCAAGGCAACCTTGTTTTTTTCCAGCGATTGCTGCCACTGTTCGCCGCCCAGGTAGGCCAGCACCGGGGCATCCGACGACGCGGCAGCAATGAATTCCGGGTCTCGCAGGCTTTCGGCAATGGCCACGTCGAGGCGCTTCACGATTGCAGCAGGGACGCCCTTCGGCGCGGCAAAACCACGTTCCGAACTCATGGTGACCTTGGTTCCCATCTCAGTCGCTGTTGGAACGCCTGGCAAGGCAGAAGACCGGGTCTCACCGAACTGAACAAGCGCCTTAAGTTGTCCCGAACCGTTGCCGTGTAGTTCCGGCACTTCGCCGGCGCTGACCAGGCCGAAGCTCAAGTGTCCGCCAAGCACGTCGGTCTTTTGTGCAGCGGTGCCTTTGTAGGGAATGGCATTTACATCCACCTTGGCTTCTCGCTTCAACAATTGCAGGGCAAGTTCGCCGTTGGTGCCGACGCCGTTGTGACCGAAGCTCAGAGCGCCTGGTTGCTGACGCATCGCAGCCAGCAAGCCGGCGAACGACGCGACCGGACTATCTGCCCGCGTCACGATCAGTGTCGGATCATCCACGACCCGCGCAATCAACGTGAAATCCTGCGGCTCATATTGCGATTTCTTAATCATCGGCACGTACAGAAAACCCGGCACGTTGATCACCGCCAGGGTGTAGCCATCTGCCTTTGCCTGTTTGACGTGCGCGTTCGCGATTTCGCCAGCCGCGCCGGGTTTGTTGACGACGACGAACTGGGCTTTCGGGCCAAGCCGCTTCTGCACGAAGGGCAGCAGCTTGCGCGCCATCAGGTCAGTGCCGCCGCCCGGCGCGAAGCCGACCACCACTTCAATCGGCTTGTCATCGGGCCACGCAGCCTGTGCGGCCGGCGCTGCCGACAGAAGCAGGGTCGCCGCGGCAAGGGTGGAAAAGTATGCCAGTCTCATCAGTGTCTCCTTTCTTATTAGAGAATGATCGATGCTGACGTTCTTTCCTTCAAGCGATAAATTTGACTGGGTTATAAGTCGTTTTTCGACTTTGCAAGTGGAGCCAGGCAGTCGGGAGGTGACTCGAAATCCGTGGCACGCGTCACGTAGTCCTGCATTGTCTCGAGCAACGTGCGCCCGTCATCGGTGCGGCGAAAGAAACAGTAGTTCAGGCTAGGCAACGGCGGCTCGCTTTTTAAAGCGACTAAGGCGCCTTCCCTCAGCCAGGGTTCCATGAACTGGGACGGAAGAAAGCTGATCCCCATGTCTGCAAGCACCAGCGCAACGATGGCCATGAGGCTGTTGCACCCCAAGGTGCGCTGCAGCGTGATGCCTTGTTCCTGCGACCACACTTCGATGGCTCGTGTCAGCCCGGACCCTTCCGTCATCGTAATGACCGGATGCCGCTCAAGTTCCTTGCGACGCAGGACCGTTCCGGCGTCGATTCGTCCGGGTGAAGCGACCCAGGTAAATTCGACGCGGCCGACCACCTTTGCCGTCACCTGTGTTCCCTGACCCGGCCCGGGGGCAACGGCAAAATCGAGTTCTCCACGCACCACCTTGCGCTCCAGATGTCTTGCCAGGTCCACATAGTGCTCGAGCACCAAGGCAGGATGGTCCCGGTTCACCATGCGGGTGAACGTGGGCAACCACGTCAGTGAAATCAATTCGCTGACGCCAAACCGACAGACGCCGGTCAACCGCGTCCCGGTCAGATCGCTGGCGCGAAATTGTTCCGATAGATCAAGCATTTGGCCTGCAAGCGCAATCAGGCGCTGACCGCACTCGGTAAGCTGCGCGCGCCGGCTGGATCGATCGAACAAAGGTGCCCCGACCGATTCCTCAAGTTCGGCAATTCGTTTTGACAAGGAGGATTGGGTCACATGCAGCCGGTTGGCGGCGATGCTGAAGCTGCCTAGATTCGCGGCCCAGTAGAAAGCTTCGATCTGTTTGAGTGTCATGGGTGCTATCTGAAGTGACGCCGTCGATCAGGGCTTTGAATCGCGGTCCCGCGCGGCGAATTCGGAGCTGATATCGGCCTCGATGAAAAAGCTCGGAAAGTTGGGTCGGCACGCCGCAGAATGAGACGAGCAATCTCTCGGGTTGTACCGTCTAACTTCACAGGGAAGATCGTATTCCAACTGTCAAGCCAGGCAACTAGCTCCAGCGTGTAAGCTAGCGCCTTTCCCACCGTGGCACACAAGATGCCATGCACAAGGCAGTCATGACCGAGCGTTCAGATTCCGACGACGAGTGCTATTTTGCTGAGACCTACACACCGGCGTTGCTTGCGCAGGCAAGTCAGCTGATTTCCGCCGAATTCCATGTGATCGTACAGAACAATGGATTCACCATCTCGGACTGGCGAGTGCTGTCGACATTGTCGAGTGGCAAACCGATGAGCATCGGCGAACTGGCCCAGATTTCGGTTACTAAGCAGTCGACGGTCACCCGTCTTCTGGATCGGCTCGAGGCCCAGGGCTATGTCAAGCGACTTCCCCATGAGTCAGACCGCAGGATCACGCTGATTACCGCCACCCCGCGCGGCAAGCGGATGACGGCGAGCCTTATCGCCGAGGCCAAGGCGCACGAGGAACTTGTCCTGGCGCCGCTCGGCAAGAAAAAATCCGACGAACTGCGAGCGACGCTGCGTCTGTTGATCAAGTTGCATCGGGCACCTCAGTTTCCTTCGTGACGCGCTCCGTCGAGTTTGAGGCGCAACTCTTTCGCCTGGCGTCCAGCACGCCTCAAACGTACTTGCACTTGCGATGTTGCCAATGTTCCTTGAAAAAGATTTCCACACTGCAGAAAGTGGACAGGAGCAACAGAAACCGTACCGGCTTGACGATCTCCTAACTCCACACTTGGCCGTCGTTTGACATCATTGGTCTACGGGAGGCAACAAAATGGAGTTGGTGAAAAACGCTTGGTACGTGTGCGCATGGCCTAAGGAAATCCGCGCTGGCGAACTGCTGGCAAGAAAAATCTGCGGCGAATCGTTGGTGTTTTTTAGAGACGATGCCGGAGAAGTGGCAGCTTTGGAAGATAGATGCTGCCACCGTGAATTGCCTTTGTCCAAAGGCCGTATCGAAGGCGGCACTATCCGCTGCGGCTACCACGGCTTGCGCTTCAACGGCGAGGGTAAATGCGTTGAGTGCCCGATGCAGGAACGCATTCCTCCTGCCGCAACCGTGAGAAAGTACCCAACAGTTTTGCGCCATGGTTGGGTCTGGGTCTGGCCCGGCAATCCTCAACTCGCCGACGAAGGCGCCATACCTGAAATTTTTGCCCGCAACGATCATCGCGGCTGGACATCTTGCGGCGACGTGACGTTTGTGAAAGGCAATTACCAGCTGATCAGCGACAATTTGTTGGACTTGACGCACGAGACGTATGTCCACAGCACTTCCCTCGGCAGTCAGCACGTTGTGGAGCATCCCATTCATGTCTCACATGATGACAGGAGCGTCACTGTGCAGCGATTGATGCCGGATCATGAGCCAGCGCCCTTCTGGAAGGCGATGCTATTCGAGAAGTTGGGCAGGCATGTTAACGCCGACCGATGGCAAGTCGTCAATTTCATTCCGCCCGCAAACATCGTTCTTGATGTAGGTGTCGCACCTGCAGGAAGCGGCGCGTTGCATGGCGACCGTTCCGCGGGAGTCGAAGGTTGCAACCTCAACGCCATCACCCCAGCCGACGACGAGTCCACTTGGTATTTCTGGGCATTCTCCCGCAACTTCAATCAGGCTGACGCTGACCTGTCGAGGAAGATTCTTCAGTCAGTGGCAGGGATCTTTGATGAAGACAAAGATGCGATCGAAGCTGTGCAAGCCAAGATGAAAGAGCAGCCTGACCGTGAAACCATGAGTCTAGTCACCGACAAGGGACAGCTCATCGCGCGTCGTCTGGTCAAAGGTCTTATTGAGTCCGAGCATACGCGTAAGGCCTCGGCGTAGCTCTTCCGCTACGCGCCCCTGCGTGCATCTACCTGAGCATAGGGCGCCCGCGTATCAAAGCCTCAACTGATTGGACTCTTCAATGACAAATTCTGCTTCTCTTGCCTTTCCGGATCTCACCCGTCTCGCTCCGCGCGCCGGGTCCAAGGTAGTCATCGCCGGCGGATGCGGCGGTCTGGGCCGAGTACTCGTCCAAGCCAGTATTGACAACGAACTCGACGTTTGCGTGATGGATTTGCAGGTGTCTATCGACAGGCACCCGCCACCCTCGGGAGTGTTAAGTATCGCCGTCGATGCGACCAATGAGGAATCTGTAAAACTCGCCTTCGAGCAACTGCAGGATATCTGGGGTCACATCGATCATTTGTTCTTCATGGTAGGTTTTGCGTTAGTGCCTATCCGACCGCTTGAAGCCGTTTCACTCGATGACTGGGAGCGAATTCAGGCAGGGAATCTTCGTTCGGCCTTCCTATGCTCGCGCGAAGCATTGCCGCTGCTCATGAATTCCGCTGCACCAAGCATCGTCAATGTGTCTTCGGGCCTTGGGGTGAACTTGCTTAAAGGTTACGGGGCTTATGGTGCCGCCAAGGCTGGACTGATCGGCTTAACAAAGGCCTTTGCAGCAGAGTACGCGCCGAAGCTGAGAGTTAACGCGCTGGCGCCGGGCGCGGTACTAACCGCGTTTATGGGCGGTGGAACGGGATACAGCAAAGAGGTAACCGAGGAGTGGGCCTGGTTTACCGATAATCAAGACAAACATCTGCACCTGATTCCTTTAGGCCGCATTGCGGTACCTGAAGATGTGGTCGGCCCAGCACTGTTCCTGGCAAGCGAAGCGGCTAGATTTATCACGGGTCAGACTTTGCATGTAAACGGTGGACGAATCACTCCCTGATCGATTGGCGATCCCTACTTCGCAGCGACGAGTTCCGACGGCGTCAACGATACCGCCGGAGCCTCTTTCAGCAAGGAACCATGAATGTCTATATTCAGAACATTGCCGACTCAGTCGGCTCTATTGCCAGTATCGACAACCTACGCAGCAGTCGCATTGGCGCTCTCGGAAGGCACCGCCGCGGCTTTGAAGCACCTCCTCAATGTGCCGTATGGCCCCCTGGATGACCATCGTCTCGACCTGTATTTTCCAGAGGAATCCCACAAGCCCTGTCCGGTTTATATCGGCATCCATGGTGGCAACTGGTCCCACGGATTCAAAGAGTGGTTCGCATTCGGCGCCGGTCCGTGACAAGGCGCGGCGCGATCTTTGTGGCTATCGACTATCGACTTAGCGGCATCGAGAAATTCCCTGCCGCGTTGGACGACTGTTTGGCCGCCGTAGCGTGGACAAAGCAGAACATCGCTCACTATGGCGGCGACCCAAATCAGATTTTTATAGGAGGCCATTCGGCAGGTGGGAATCTGGCTGCGCTCGTGACACTTCGATCGGACCGCCATGTTTTTTTCGGACTGGAGCCTGGTGATATCAAGGCGTGCTTTCCCTTCAGCGGGATCTACGACCTGAGGCACTCGAGTCGATATGCCGAAAATCCGAGCATTGGCTCAATCGACGCGTGGCTGACCTCGCAAGACGATGCCCACGCTGCGTCCCCCATTTGCCATACGAAGAACAATGTCACTCCGTTCTTCGTATCTTGGTCGCAATATGATGCGCCATTGATGTTGGCTCAAGCGTTGCCTTTCGTAGCCGCATTGGTCGAAACCGGCACTTCCGTGAAGAGCCATGTCTTCCCAGCGTTCGACCACTTCCATATCCACCTTGACCAAATCAGGGACGCCAACTACTTCAACGACGTGTTGCTTAGAACCATGTTTCCCACCTAACGCTGAAGCGTTTGCGTGGGCGATTCACCGAAACGTTTCCTGTAGCTGATGGAAAAGCGTCCAGCATGATTGAAGCCCCATTCATAGGCAACGTCGACGATAGACCTCCCATTACCTGTCAGAAGCTCTTTACGCGCACCTTCAAGACGTAGCCCACGCAGAGCGCACATCAAGCTTGAACCGCGATGTCGGCGGAAGCTGTGGCACAAGGTGCTCACCGACACCCCAGCGTATTCCGCGACATCAGTCAGAGTAATAGCATCAAGCAAATGATCTTCGATATATTGTTCTGCGCGTCTTACGCAGCTCGGCACGTTAATGCTCGAGTCATTGGCTCGCTTGAGCGCCTCACTAAAGTTGTGCGATTGGTGAATCAACAAATGTGCAATGGCTGCTTCTTCCATATGCCCATGAATAATCGGGCTTATGGCACACGATTCGGCAGGTGGCGCGCTGCCCAAGACATACTCCATCAGATGTTTCCATGCTTGACCCGTCGGGGTTCGCAAGTCCATGCCTATTCTGAACTGCAAAGACCCTCCAAGGTCATGACCCAAATAGGAGCTACAGGCTTGCTCAAGCTTGCTGCGGGGAATTTTCAGCATTACATGACGGCAATCCCTCTCCCAGAGCGCGCGAAAGGGGATGGTAGGCGCAATGACGCCCGCCATATCGCATGACAGAAGCGTTTCGTTGCCCTCGTGATAAACGCGGCTCTGACCTGCTTGCAGCATTTGAATGAGCAGGTAGTCATCGAGCCGACCGGGATCTGCCTGGACGATCGATCCATATTCAAGCTCGCAAACCCGCATGGAGCCGACGGATCCCTGACGAAGGGAGGCTCTAAAGCCAACGCTTCTTACGTCAAGATGATGGGCACTCAGGGTGTTGGTGACGTGGTGATGCATCTCATGCGCGTCCTTTGAGCGAACCACCTCGCTGTTCTTGAACACGCCGGCATCTAGAAGTGGGGGAGCGAAGGTTGCCACAGGGACCTCATCAATGGAGGGCACAACTAACGGCTCCCTGCCTACAGCGAGCCTGCTCGGTGTTCCGTCGTGATGTTGAACGTATCACACATCAGGTCTGTCGGCTCCACCTCAAACGCCGATATAACGCTCCCAAAGCATCCGGTCATCTGCCAGTGCCTGACTGGGACCTTTCCACACCACCTTGCCTCGTTCGATGATGGTGTGGCAATCGGCTATGGTGACGAGCCGGTCCACGTATTTGTCTACCACCAGAATGGTCTGGCCTTGTGCGCGCAACTTGCTAAGACACGCCCAGATTTCCTCTCGGATAAGGGGAGCGAGTCCTTCTGTTGCCTCGTCCAGAATCAGCAAGTAGGGATTCGTCATCAGTGCGCGACCGATCGCCAGCATTTGCTGTTCGCCTCCCGATAGCTGATTGCCCATGTTTCTTCGACGCTGCTTCAGGCGTGGAAACAGGTCGTAGATGCCGTCGAGTGTCCAGGGTTCCCGTGTGCTGTTCCGGTTCGCACTGAAGGCAACAAGATTCTCTTCGACCGACAGATTGGCAAAGATGCGTCGTCCTTCGGGCACCACTGCCATGCCCATACGAGCGATCTTATCTGCCGATAGTCGCTCGATGGCATGGCCGCGAAACCGGATCGAGCCAGACTGAGCCTGGGTCAGGCCCAGCACTGATCGAATCGTGGTGGTCTTGCCCATGCCGTTTCTGCCAAGCAATGTCGCGACCTGACCTTCAGCAATGGTCAGGCCGACGTCAGCAAGAATCTTGCTGCTTCCATACGACGTGTGGACGCCTGCCACGTCAAGCAATGCACTCATGCCGCCACCTCTTCAAATTCGTCGCCCAGGTAAGCCTTGCGCACTTCGGGATGGCGTCGGATCTCGTCCGGCGTACCCGTGGCGATGACCCGACCGAACACCAGGGTCGAGATACGATCCGCCACCTTAAACACCGCGTCCATGTCGTGTTCGACAAGCAGGATCGTCACGGAGCGCTTAAGTCCCAAAAGCAATTCGACAAGTTGCCCGGATTCTTCATGACCCATTCCCGCCATCGGCTCGTCAAGCAGAAGCATTTTTGGACGCATTGCCAAGGCAAGCCCGACTTCAAGTTGACGTTGCTCTCCGTGCGACAGCATGGCAGCCGACTGCCCCAGCTTGCTTCCAAGCCCGACGCGGATGGCCAATTGTTCCGCCTCTTCGAGACGAGTCTGAACGTACGATGCGCGTCGCCACATTCCTAGCGTTTCGCGCGTGCGACCCTGGATCGCAATCGTCAGGTTTTGATGGACAGAGAAAGGCTTGAAAATGCTGGTGATCTGATAGGACCGAACCAGGCCTTGCCTCGCCCGCTTGTCGATCGACGAGCCGGTCACGTTTTCGCCCTGGAAGAAAATGTGGCCGCTGGTGGGTACCAAGGCGCCGGACAACTGGTGGATCAGGGTCGTCTTGCCTGCACCGTTCGGTCCGATCAGCGCATGAATGTCGCCTTCCGATACGTCCAGGCAGGCCTTGTCTGTTGCCAGCACGCCGCCGAAGCGCTTGACCAGATTGTCGATGCGTAAGACCGTGCTCATTTGGGCGTCCTCTTCAGAATCAACCGCGATATTCCCTGGGGGGCTACCAGCACGGCCACGAGCAAAACGACGCCCAGGGCCAACTGCCAATGTTCGGTGTACCCAGACAGGCTTTCTTCCAGCACACCATAGATGATTGCGCCGATGATGCCCCCGTAAAGGTGGCCGGCACCCCCCAGAATGACCATGACCATCAGAACGCCCGATTGCGTCCAATGCATGAGTGAAGGGCTGACGAAGCCTGATTGATGAGCGAGCAGGGCGCCGCTTACCCCCGCCAGTGCGCCGGCAACCATGAACGCAATGAGCTTATGCCTGAACGTGTTCACGCCAAGGGATGCGACCCGCGTTTCGTTGATGCGTATTGCTTCCAGAACGTGTCCGAAGTTGGCGTTGACCAATCGCTGGATGAAGACCACGACGCTGGCGAGCATCAGCACCGCAACGTAGTACAGGGCGGTGTCGTCAAGGGGTTCCAGAACCGGCCACATTGATCCTCTGGCGCTCAATGACAGTCCGTCCTCGCCACCGAGAAACTTCAGCGAGATCGCCACGTAGTACAGCATCTGAGCAAAGGCCAACGTGATCATGATGAAGTACACGCCGTGCGCACGCAGGCTGATGAGCCCGATGACTGCCGAGACGACAGCGCCCAGTCCCATGGCAACCGGAAGCGCAATCCACAGCGAGGTGACCTGGTTCATCATCAGCGCCGCTGCAGCGTAGGCGCCTACGCCCATGAATGCGGCATGGCCAAAGCTGACCATGCCGCCAAAACCCAGGATCAAATTCAAACTGGATGCGGCCACGGCGTAGATAAGCACGCGTGTGACAGGTGACAGGAAATACTCCTGCCCATAGAAATGCGCCGCAATGGGAAGTAACAGAAGGCCCAGGAGTATGGGCAGGGTGACGGCAGCACTCAACGAGTGGGACGTCGCCCCCGACACCGAACGCAAGGGCGTCGCCGTCGGTGTCGCGGCTAAGATTGAAGCTGCTTGCATGGTGATGTTCTCGGTAATGTCACAACGTCGGGTCACAACGTCTAGGCCCCGACGGGGAAGAGACCCTTGGGTTTCCAGAACAGGATCGCTGCCATTAGCAGATAGATAAGAATGGCTGCCAGAGCGGGCGCAACGCTGGATGCAACCTCGGGGCCAAAACCACTGAACAGCGAAGGAATGACTGCGCGGCCCAACGTGTCGATCATGCCGACCAGAAGCGATCCGACGAAAGCGCCGCGCACCGAGCCGATCCCACCAATGACAACGACCACGAAGGCCAGGATCAGGATGCTTTCGCCCATACCGACCTGCACCGCGAGCAGGGGTCCAAGCATGCCGCCCGCCAGCGCGCATAGCGCCGCGCCGCAGGCGAACAGTCCGCTGAACATCCAGGAAACCTTGGCGCCCATGGCCTCAGCCATTTCGCGGTCTGCCGCGCCGGCACGGACCTTCATGCCAATGCGGGTCTTGGAGATCAGCACATACAACGCTGCGGCCACCAGGGCGCCTACCGCCATGATGGCAAGGCGGTAGGCGGGATATTCGAACCCAGGAAAAAGTTCAACCGGACCGGCAAGCGACGCAGGCGGGTTGAAGGTAAGGGGCTGCGGTCCCCACAAAATGCGCACCGACTCGTTCGCAATCAGGATGATGGCGAACGTGCCAAGCACTTGCGAGAGATGATCCCGCTTGTACAGTTGCCGCAGGATTGTCATCTCCAGCAGTACGCCTACACAAGCCGTCACACCGATACCCAACAGCATGCCGAGCCAGAAGGAATCGAGCGCCTGTGTGAACGTGGCAATCAGGTAGGCCCCGATCATGTAAAGCGATCCATGAGAAAGGTTGACGAGGTCCATGATGCCAAAGACTAGCGTAAGGCCAGCAGCAAGCAGAAACAGCATCAATCCGAACTGAATGCCGTTCAGCGTCTGCTCAAGAATGACTGTGTTCATTTCATCTTGCATTCGGCTGCGAACGCATCCTTGTGATTGGCGAGCGCGGTGCCGATCAACCGGTTGCCTAGCTTGCCGTCTGGAAGCGCCTGGACCTGGCGCATGTAGATGTTCTGAATCGGGAACTGGTTGGTGTTGAATGCGAACTGACCGCGTACCGAGGCAAAGTCGGCGCTTTTCAGTGCGACCCGGAACGCTTCCTTGTCGGTGACCTTGCCGCCTGTCTTCTTTGCAGCGCTATCGATGAGGCGGGCCACATCGTACGCTTGCGAGGCATACAGCGTCGGCATGCGCCCGTATGTCGTGTTGAAGTCTTTCACGAACCGTTTGTTGGCCTCGTTATCAAGGTCGGATGCCCATTGCGAAGCATTGAACAGTCCGGTCATCGGCGCACCTACCGATTTGATGACATCCTCATCAGCGGAAAATCCTGTTGTCAATATGGCCATCTGCTTGTCGAGCCCGGCTGCATTCAACTGTTTGATGAAGTTGACGCCCAGGCCGCCTGGCAGGAAATAGAACACGGCGTCCGGCTTGACGGACCTCAGTCTGGCAAGCTCTGCCGAGTAATCGAGCTGGTCCAGCTTGGTATAGATTTCGTCGGTGACGGTGCCCGTGTACAGACTCTTGAATCCATTGAGCGACTCGCGGCCGCCGGGATATGCAGGCGCAACGATGGCTACCTTCTTGTAGCCCTTTTCGTTGGCAAATTTGCCCATTGCAGCAGGCAAGTCCTCGGTCTGCCAAGCGGCGGCAAAGAACCTCGGGTCACATTTCTCGCCCGCGTAATCCTGAGGTCCGGTATTGGGAGAAATGTAGATCGTGCCGCTCTGCAGTATCTGCGGAAGCACCGGCAACAGTACGTTCGAGAACGCCATGCCTGTGATCAGGTCGACCTTGTCTCGCTTGATGAGGCGGTCCACCGTTTTGCGCGCCGCTTGCGGATCCTGGTGATCGTCAACGATGGTCATGTCGACATCCATGCCGCCCAGTTTTCCGCCGGAGTGCTTGAGGCCCAGATTGAAGCCGTCTCGAATCTCATTACCGATCACGCTACCGGGGCCGGACAGCGTGGTGAGAAACCCGATCTTGAGGGTGTCGGCGTTAGCCGCAAACGATGCACCGCAAAGCACACCTGCAGTCAGAAGGGCGGCCGGCAAGCAAGTCAGGCGGCGGAAAGGCGTTGATGTCATGTCAGTGTTCCGAAGATGCGGGTTGATCCTTGCGACCTATTTGAAGGACGGCCCATTCTGGCGAAGGTGTTGCTGCAGGGCTATCCGGATCTTGCAAATTGAGGTGGCGACCTATCCGCCATGTGCCGACCAAACGAATCAACGGCCATGCGAGGACAAATGCCAGCGATCATCGGATATTGCGTCCCGAGGGGCAGCGGGATAATTCATCACCGCCTGGCGCTGAGCGCTGCAGGCGTCATATGAAACGTGGAGGCAACGTGGGCAGCACGATCGTTTTAGGCATAGAGCGGGCAGAGGCGATCACATCAAGAGTGCGTCGGCTGGTGCTGGTGCCAACAGATGGGGCCCCGCTCGCGTCGTTTGCGCCCGGTTCACATATCGAGCTTCATGTGCCGGCGTCGGGAACACGTCCGGTGATGCACCGTGCCTACTCGCTGGTACGCCCGTATGTCGATGGGGACTCTTACGAGATCGCCGTTCAGCTTGAAGAACAGGGCACGGGTGGGTCCAGGTGGGTACACGAGTTGGCGGTGGGTCAGACCATTACTGCCTCATTTCCCAGAAATGACTTTCCCATGAAAGGCGCGGACTCGAGACCCCTTCTGATCGCGGCAGGGATCGGCATCACGCCGATCCTTTGCATGGCACTTGGCCTGTTTCACGAAGGCAAGGCATTCGACCTGCATTACGTTGCCCGAGACGCCAGCGATGCGGCATTTGCCGACGAGGTCGGATCATTGCCCAATGCACATTGTTGGTTCGATGGAGGCGATCCATCCAAGGGCATCCCGCTGCTTGAGGTAATCGGGGCGCCGCAGGCCGGACGACATTTGCACGTCTGTGGGCCCAAGGGATTCATAGGCGCGACGCTTGCAGCGGGGCGCGAGCTCGGATGGCCGGAAGAGCAGTTGCATTGCGAACTATTTGCCGGGAGCTTGCCTGTTGGCGGTGACCGCAGCTTTGCCGTTGAACTCAGGCAGACCGGCGTGACGGTCGGTGTGGTCGCAGGGCAATCCATCATGGAAGCTATGGAAGCCGCGGGAATCGAGACGATGTTCGATTGCCGACGCGGTGACTGCGGTATCTGTACGGCCCAAATTATCGAAGGGCAGGCCGATCATCGGGACTCCTGCCTGAGCAGCAGGGAGCGCGAAGCAGGAAGCATCTGCATCTGCGTCTCGCGATCGATGTCGGAAAAATTGGTATTGGACCTCTAATCAGGAGAACGCAAATGACGCTTACCAACGAAGCGCTGGCTGGACTCGTACGAGAAGATAGCGTGCACAAGAGCGTGTACACAGACCCGGATATCTTCGCGTTGGAGATGCAGCGGATCTACGGCAAGGCCTGGATCTACGTCGGCCACGACAGCCAGGTGCCCAAGACAGGCGATTACCTGGCGACACGTATCGGGGACCAGGATGTCGTCATGGTTCGTTCGCAGAGCGGGGCGGTCAATGTGGTCTACAACCGCTGTCCGCACAAGGGCGCGAAGCTGGTCGGTGAAGGGTGTGGCAACACCGGAAAGTTCTTCCGCTGTCCGTACCACGCATGGACCTTCAAGCTGGATGGCAGCCACTTTTCGCTGCCCTTGCGCAACGGTCTTGAAGGCACCAATTACGATCCCGAAAACCCTGACTTCTCGATGAAGAAGCTTGCCCGGGTCGATACCTACCGCGGCTTCGTCTTCGCAAACCAATCGGAAGATGGGCCGGACCTCAAGACATTTCTGGGCGGCGTCGCGTCCTCGATCGATAACCTGTGCGACCGCTCGCCGGTCGGAGAGGTAGAAGTGGCGGGGGGCGTCTTTCGTGTGCTCCAGTTCTCCAACTGGAAGGTTTTCTACGAAAACCTGCACGACACGATGCACGCTCGGGTCACCCATGAATCGTCGTTCGTTGCTGCGCGTGAGCAGGCTGCCGAAATTGGCGAAATGCCGTTTGAACTGTTGATTATGGACGGCAACGGTGAACCCTACGACTTTTGGGAGAAGCTGGAACTGCGCGCGTTCGAGAATGGACATGGCTACATGGAAGGAATTTTTGACCCTACGGCCGCAACACGGGACCCGGTGACGCGCGAGCATTTCCAAACGTTGGTCACCGCCTATGGTGAAGAGCGCGCGAAGGAAATCTTCGGAATGAATCGCCACAACACCGTCATTTACGGTAGCGGCGCGCCCCACAACGTGTTCCAGCAATTCCGCGTCATCCGGCCCATGGCAGTGGATCGCACGATGGTCGAAATCCAGACGTTCCGGCTTAAGGGCGCACCCACGGCGGTCTTCGATCGGGCACTGACCTACGCGAACCTGATCAATTCGCCATCTTCGAATGTCATGCCGGACGACGTTGAGGTCTATCGACGTTGTCAGGAAGGCAACAACACCAACGGTGGCGATTGGGTCAGCCACCATCGCTATGTCGGTACCGACAAGCAGCTTCCTGATGGAATGGCTTCGATCAACGGCACCAGCGAGCTGCCCATGCGCAATCAGTTCCGCGCCTGGCGCGAATTCATGGTCGACGATTCAACCGTCTGACGCACCGGCAAACAGGAGAACCATCGTGGTGTTGCTTGATCGCAGTTTTGACGTATCGATAGTGCCGCATGCCAAGGTCACGCTTGTCGGTGAACCGCTGGATGTGCTTTCGCAGTTCATTTTCAACGAAGCGAGCTTGCTCGACGACGGGGACTTCGAGTCCTGGTTGCAGCTCTGGGATGAAGACGGCCGGTATTGGGTGCCGCGTTTTCACAGGCAGGTCGATCCATTCGAAGAAGTTTCCCTGTTCTGGGAAGACAAGATGTTGCGTGAATTGCGGGTGCGCCGGATCTCCAATCCCCGCAACTGGTCGCAGCAGCCGCCCACGCGTACCAATCACTTGGTGGGCGGCGTCAGTGCCCTGGGCCTGGATGCCGCGGGTCGACTCATCGTACGGTCCAGCCTGAACTTTACCGAGTGGCGGCTTGAGCAAAGGGTGTTGGCCGCCACCGTGCATCACAAACTAATCCCGACCGAATCGGGCGGGTGGCGCATCTACATGAAGCGTGTGGACCTCATCAACTGTGATGCCACGTTTGCAAGCCTTGAGGTGTTCATTTGACTGGAAGCTCGGTGGCGTTGCTTGCGCTGCACTTCCAGAACGACGTGTTGCACGTGGACGGCAAGATCCGGGTCGGTATCGATGACGAGGCTCATCGCTCCAAGCTCATCGACCACGCCCGCCGTCTGCTGGCCGACGCCAGAAATCTGGGCTGGCTGATCGTGCACGTGCGGGTGGCTTTTCGCCCCGACTACGCCGACCTTCCGCGGAACATGCCCATCTTCGGGCGTGTCGCCGACATCGGCGCGGTGCAGGACGGCTCCTGGGGAGCCGACTTTTTCGATACCCTCGCGCCGCTGTCCAGCGACAGGGAATTTGTGGTCACCCACAAAAGCATCAGCGCTTTTCGAGGCACGCATCTGGACAGCCTGCTCCGACAGCATCGCATTGCCCGGGTCGTCGCCGCAGGCGTGGCAACCCATTCCGTCGTCGAAAGCACGGTGCGGGATGCGGCGGAACATGGCTATGACGTCAGCGTCGTGGCCGATGCCTGCACGGCAGCATCGCGCACGGCGCACGATGCTGCCCTAGCTTCCATGGCCCTCATGGCGGATGTCACGACATTCGGGTCCGACGCGTGGCGCGTGCTGACTCAACCGATTCATCCAACTCAGTAGGGGCTTGCATGACAGACATGGTCAACAAACTTGCCGGCAAGGTCGCGCTGGTAACGGGCGCGACAAGCGGGCTTGGCTCCGATATTGCCAAGGAACTTGCCGCCGCGGGCGCCGACGCAGTTTTTGTGGCGGGTCGGGACCGCGCGGCGGGGCAGGTCATCGTTGATGCCATCGGACCGTCCGCATTCCTGATGGTGTTGGACATTACCGATGACGATGCCTTGGACCGATGCGTGGAACATATCGTCGCGCAAAGCGGTCGCATCGACATCCTGATTAACTGTGCTGCGATCTACGAAGATGCAGGGCTCGCGTCAACGCGTGCGCAATGGCACAGCACGCTGAATGTGAACCTGGTATCGGCTGCGGTGTTGACCTGCAAGGTGGCGCCACACATGCCGCCAGGCGGCGCTGTCGTCAATCTGTCGAGTATCGGCGGCAAGTTCGGTGCAGCAGGGCGCGCGGTGTACCCGGCGTCAAAGGCCGCCCTTCTGCAGATCACGAAGAATTTTGCGGTGGAACTGGCTCCAGCAGGCATCCGGGTCGTATCGGTGTCGCCGGCGTGGACGTGGTCGCCGATGCTGGCGAAGGTCAGCGGGGGATCGATAGACGTTGCCGACCGGGTGGGCGGCGCGTTGCATCCGCTTGGCCGAGTCGGGCGTGGCGAAGAGATTGCCAAGGCGGTTGTCTTTGCGGTCAGCCCTGACGCGTCCTGGATTACCGGCACTGATCTCGCTGTCGACGGCGGCTTTGCTTGCCTGGGCCCTGACCAGGGAATGTCCGCATCTCGCTGGTTCGACAAGCTGTCGCAACCGTCAACGTAGTTCGTCGTCAAGGGTCGACGAAATATGGTTACAGGGGCCTCTGCCCCTGTTTTTTTGCCTTGGGTTTTTACACGGTGGCGGGGAAGGGAAGGGTATGGATCCGACGGCCGGTCAACTGCGCAATAGCATTTGCCACAGCGGGTGCGAGGGGCGGCAGTCCGACTTCTCCGATCCCTTCTGGCGGATTGTCGGTCGGAATGACTTCGACATTGACCAGCGGCGTGCCCGATGATCGAAGGATTGGATAGCCATGCAAATTCTGCTGCTGCACCTGTCCCGCCTTGTAATCCAGCTTTTCTCCCAGAGCCGCCGACAGTCCGTACAACGCCGATCCTTCGATCTGCGTCTTGATGTTGGCCGGGCTGATGGCATGGCCGCAGTCGACCGCAGCCCACACTTCATGCACGACGATTTTCCCTTCGACGATCGATACATCGACGATCATGGCGATGAAGCTTTCATAGGCGTCTGAGAAAGCAAGCCCCAACGCACGTCCGGCGCCCCGGCTGACCGGGTAGTTCGCCATCGCTGCCGTTCTGCGCAAGACGGCTTGGGCGCGAGGCGATGCGCTCAACATGTCGAGTCGATACTGCAGGGGATCCTTTTTCAATTGAACTGCGATGTCATCGACCAGGGTCTCAGCGGCGAATTTGGTGTAGCTTGGGCCCACCCCACGCCAATAGCCGACATCGATCCCGCGCTTTTCGGGCAAGTGTTCCGCCAGTTGATTCGGGATGTCGTAGACGTTCTCGCTGCCTTTCATGACCGTCGGGTCCTTGCCTCCGGTAGCGTCATACAGCGCCCGCGCCAGACGGATGGTCGCCCCTTCGCTCGTGATGCGGTGTCGCCATCCGACAATGCGCCCGTCGGCATCCAGCCCGGCGGTCAAATGCTGTGCAGTCATGGGCCGTGGCTTCGAGCGCTGGAAGTCATCTTCGCGCGTCCAGATGACCTGGACGGGAATGTCGGGCATCTGCTTGGCAATGAGTACGGCGTCGATAGCGAAGTCGACTTCGGCCCGTCGTCCGTAGCCGCCACCCAGCAATGTGATGTTGACCTTCACGTTCTCGGCGCGGAAACCCGACTGCACGGCTACCCCGAGGACACCGCTTGGAATCTGTGACGGCGCCCAGATCTCGATTCGGTCGCCCTGTACCCAGGCAGTGCAATTCATGGGTTCAAGCGTGACTTGCGCCACATGCGCTGACAGGTAGGTCGCGCTCATGGTGCGCGCTGCCCCGTCAATGGCGCTTTGCGCATCGCCGCGCTTGCTCCACGCTGTTCCGGCTTCCGTCAGGTGCTTTGCACGGGTAACGTATTCGGTCATGGCCCGATCGCTGTCATAGGACCGGCCAGGCGCTTCCTGGGTCCAGGTCACTGCCAGCAGGTCTCGGGCTGTTCGTGCCGTCACGAATGAATCGGCAACGACGGCGACGCCGTAGGGCAACGTGATGATTTTCCTGACGCCACTCACGGCCTCTGCCTTTGTGACGTCGACGCTCAATGGTTTTTCACCTTGAACCTCGGCGTACTTCACGGCAGCCCACAGCATTCCTGGCAGCCTCACGTCGATGCCAAAAATGGCGCTTCCATCGGACTTGGAGGGAACGTCGACCCGCGGCACATCCTTGCCGATGATCGTAAATGCGGACATCGGCTTGAGCATGCTCTTATCCACGACAGGCAGTGTCGCGGGGGCTGTGGCGACCTTCGCCAGCTCGCCGTAGGTCATGCGGCGATTGCTTGACGCATGAGTCAGCACGCTCTTTTCGGCAAGGATTTCCGTAGGCGGAACGCCCCAGATGTCAGCGGCGGCCTGCACCAGGACCAATTTGGCCTGGAGTCCTGCGAGCCGCAACGGCAGGTAATACCCTCGAACGGTTCGGGACGAACCCGTGACCATGGCGCCACCAAAGCCAGGGTTGCCGAACGCGCCGGGATTCACGGGCGATTGTTCGACCCTGACAGTGTTCCAGTCGACTTCCAATTCCTCTGCCAGCACTCTGGGCAGGGACGTCATGGTGCCCTGGCCCATCTCAGCCGCAGGCGAATAGATCGTGACGGTGTTGTCCGAAGCGATACTGACCCAGGCAATTGGGTTGAACACGGAAATCGGCTCGGCGGCGAGCACGCCAGTCGACGCTTGGGCCCGCTCTTCGCCCATCCATTTCCAGGCACCAAAGGCCACGCCAACTGCTGCGACGCCAGATCCCGCAATGAACATGCGGCGGGTCACTGTGTTATCTGGCATTGTTCGCTCCCGAAGCGGTGGTGCCAGCACTGATGACAGCCGAAGCGATCTGGTTGTACGTGGCGCATCGGCATAGGTTGCCTTGCATCTTCTCGAGCACGTCAGCACGGAGCAGCGGCGCGGTGGCAGATGAAATCACATTCGCGGCGGTCATGAGTTGACCTGACTGGCAATAGCCACATTGCGGGACCTGGTGGTCGACCCAGGCATCGTATAGGCGTCTTCCAACGTCCGTCTTGACCAATCCTTCGATAGTTGTGATGTCAGCGCCGGCGACAGCCGACACAGGCAGCACACAGGACCGCGTCGGTTGACCATTCAGGTGCACCGTACACGCCCCGCATTGCGCGACGCCGCACCCGAACTTGGTGCCGGTCAGCTTCAATTCCTCGCGAAGCACCCAGAGCAGCGGCTTATCCGCGGGAGCCTGGACGGAAACTTTTTGACCATTCAATGAAAAATCAACCATCCGTGTCCTTTGTGTGTGGGATAACGCGAAGAAGCTGCCCAGATAAAGCTAAGTCGATGTGTGAGAGGACTGCGACTGCTCGATCAACCTTTTTGCCTCAGCGAGCGGCTCGGGCTTGATCCAGTCGGAAATGGAAAAGTCTTTTTGAATGAAGCCATGCTTCAGCATGAAGTCTTTACGCACCTCCAGCGCCTGCACCAGTTCTGCGTCGAGAGTCGGCGCCAGGCAGGTGTGAACGTCGTCGTCAAAAGCGTAGGGCATCCATTCGTCGGCGACCGATACCTCGCGGGCAATGATGGCTTGGGCTTCCTGCTTGTGCTCGCTGGCCCATTCCGCGGCGCGCAGCAGTTGGGCCAGGTAGCGAGCGACGAGGTCAGGGCGCTCGCGCAACAGTTCGCCGCTGACCGTCAGGACATTGGGCGTGCCGTTGTTGATGGCAACGCGCCGGTCGGGGTGTTTGTTCAAATCAGCCACCACGGTCGCGCCCAGAAATTCCTGCAGCGCCGGGCCTGCGGACCCGTAGTTGTAGAGTGCGTCGACTTCTCCACGAATCAGTGCAAAGGTCTCTGCTCTTGCCGAGCTGGCGTATTGCCTGGCATCAAACAGCGCGCCCGTGTCGGATGTGGTCAGTTCGCCGATATATGGCTCTTCGATAGGTAGATCGACAAGCTCGACGTCTTTCTCTGACAGGCCGACCGTGGCCAACGCTTGTAGGAACCCTTGCAGTGCGGAGGCCCGCCAGAAATCCATTTTTTCGTTCACGCGCCTCGGAAGCGCCAGCCGTTTTCCCTTCAGATCTGCAATGTTGCGGATACCACTGGTCGGCAGACTAAGAATCGACTGATATTGCGGCAGCCAGGTCAGCCCGATCACAACGACATCCTGGCCCTGTGAGCGGGACCAGATCGGAGGCGCATTTCCCCCATGGCGAAACGAATTGGCCTGCTTGTGACTGAAGTGCGATTCACGGACGGAACGGTCGGCCGACGCACGCAGGGATTTCACGGCGATCGAGTCAGTCGCGAATTCCTCGTCCAGCCAGCCGTTGGTGATGGCGATGGCCGACGCGGTCGGCACCGGGCAGCGGGTGTACCAGATGGTGTCAATGCTAGTGTTGGTCATAGGAGAAGCTTTCTCTATCAATCTGTCATGGATGAATGAAAACCAGCGTCCATGTTACTGAGCGGTGCCTTTTCAAGGAACAAGCGCCAGCACGCGCAGCGGCGATCCCGATCCGCGTTGGATCTTCAGTGGGGCCGCGATGATCATCGCGCCGGTCGCTGGCAATGCGTCCAGATTCGTCAGGCACTGCAGCCCCAGCTTGTTCGCGCCGTGCATCAAGGTGTGGCAAGGATAGGGAACCGGCCAGGCGTATGCCTGGCCGGCGTCGGTGTTGATGGTTTCCACACCGAAGCCGCGCACGTTGCGCTCCTTGATCAGCCATTCCACTGCTTCCTGGGTCGGGCCCGGAGTGTGGGCGCCGTCTGCTTGCATGTTCATGAACGCAGCGGCATCCGGAAGCCGCTTGTGCCAATCCGTGCGGAACAGCACCCAGGTGTCTGGCTCGATCTTGCCGTGCTGTGCTTCCCAGGTACGAAGGAATTCGACCGTCAGGTTCCAGTCCGGATCGGCATCGACTTCCTTGCTTGCATCGATGACGACAGCCGGGCCGATGAATCGCTCCACGTCGATCGTGTCCACCGTATTGCGCGGGTGGTCCTTGCCACTGACCCAATGCGCTGGCGCATCCAGGTGCGTTCCCGTGTGCTCACCACAGCTGAAATTGTTCCAGTACCAGGCAGGACCGGCGTCGTCGTACTGTGACACCTGTTCGATCTTGAATGCGCCTACCTGTCCGAAATGCTCTGGTAGTTGCAGCGTCGGGAATTCGGGCGACAACGTGTGCGTCAGGTCGACGATCTTTACGGTACCGCTGCTGAGTTCGCGAACCAGCTGTCCAATGATCTCGCTCATGTGACTAGGCCTCCTTGCCCGATGTCAACGTCATGTCATGTCGCTCCCAGTTCCGTTGCCACGTGGAACCCCGAGGTTCCTCCGAGTCCCGGACCGGGATGGGTCGAGGCACCGATGTGCCAAAGATGTTTGATGGGCGTGGTGTGGTTGCGCGTCGCGCGCATCGGACGCCATAGAAATGACTGGTCCAGGCTGCAATCGCCGCCATAGGGATCGCCACCGACAAGATTCATGTTCAGCTTTTCTAGATCCGGCGGTGCCAACACTGCGCGGCCAAGAATGGTCGACTGCAGATTTGGAATGTGTCTGCCTATCCTTTCGATGACGCGGTCAGCGTAAGCTTCCCGCAGCGCAGGGGTCCATCCACCCTGCGCTGATACTTCAAGGACTCCTGAAGCATCGCCTGTCGGATGCCGCGGGCATTCCGGCAGCTGAATCCAAAGGATGTGGCGGCCTTCCGGCGCGCGGGTAGGGTCAAGGACAGTGGGCTGCGCGATGCAGATGGTTGGCTCCGCCGGCAACAGTCCGCGCTCTGCCTCATTGATCGCCCGCGACAGTGCGTCAACGCCGCCTGTCAGGTGGACGTAGCCCACCCGGCCCATTTCCGGGGCATGCCATTGCGGGGCTTCCGACAGCGCCAGGTGGATCTGCATGTTGCCTTTGCCATATCTCCACGCAGCGGCCTGGTCTTTGACGACACCCGGCAAGGGCGTACC
This sequence comes from Pigmentiphaga litoralis, assembly GCF_013408655.1. Taxonomy (NCBI): domain Bacteria; kingdom Pseudomonadati; phylum Pseudomonadota; class Betaproteobacteria; order Burkholderiales; family Alcaligenaceae; genus Pigmentiphaga; species Pigmentiphaga litoralis. The sequence goes on along the minus strand of NZ_JACCBP010000001.1, from coordinate 3,348,302 downwards.
CTCGGTCAGCCGGCCATACAGCTGGGTGGGTGTGACGTTGCAGATGACATGTTCTGCGTAGAAGTTGCGGCCGTCCGCAAGCGTTACGCCACACGCCTTGCCACCCTGGACCAGGACACGCGCAACGTCTGCAGAGGTCTCGAAGCTGCCACCCGCTTCTGCAATGATGCGTTCGAAAGCCTTGACGGTGTTGGCGTTGCCGCCCTTGACCATGGGAATGCCCACGCCTTCCAGCGTCATGGCAATCACTTCAAGCATGAGGCCGGACAGCGGCGCATCGGGCCCGAGCCCACAATGCAGCACCCATGGTGCAAGCAGTGCAGCGGTGAGATCCGAACCGAATGTCCCGTCCAGCCAAGCACGGGCGGGGGTCAATGAGGTACCGACAAAACTGGTGAACGCTCCTGGGCCAAGTTGCCAGGCGCTCTTGGCCACTGTTCGAAGCGTCGACAACTTCCAGAGTTCGCTGCCAAGCAGACCAAATACCAGCGGGCCCTGTGCCGCCAGCCGGTCCAGCCCCGCGGCATAGGCCGTGCCGTCGCCGTCGTGAAGGGCATTAAAGGCCGCCACGTTGTCCGACCGCGACGTCGTCAAGGCAAGATGCCGGCCATCCGGAAGAACGACACCGGTTGGAAGGGCCGTATTGCAGTATTCCAGCCCGGCCGCGTGAAGCGCCTTTCCCAGCGCGGCATAGGCCGGACCGACCACGAATAGGGGATGGGCGGTCGACAGCGTGTCGTGATGAAAGCCGGGAAGCGTCAGCTCGTCGGTGCGTATGCAGCCGCCTAACCGCGACTCGCGTTCCAGCACTTTGACGCGGCGCCCGCTTCGGGAAAGCATGGCTGCACACACCAGTGAGTTGATTCCGCTGCCAACGACGATGGCATCGAACTTCTGATTGGATGATCGGTTCATGACCAGATCATCGCGCGCCCTCGGACTATGCCGCTATCCCATAAACGCCAGGAACCATCCGCATTTTGCTCGCGTTCAGTTGTGCGCCTTGGCCTCTTTGAGTCCCCGGCTCGTATTGCGGGGCAGCTCGCCGAATCTTTCGCGGTAATACAAGGAAAAGCGTCCCAGGTGGCCGAATCCGTAGTATGTGGCGATCTCAGTGACGCTGACTGGAAGTCCGGAAAGCAGACGCTGATGGACCGCGTCCAGTCGCAGGTTGCGCACCAGAGTCATGGGCGTCACGCCGCGATGACGATGGCACAGCGCGTTGAGTGTCCGGGTGGGCACGCCGGCCGCTTTCGCCAGATCTTCGAGCATGAGGGGAGCGAACAGATGGGTCCGCACGTACTCTTCCAGACGGTCGAGTTCCGGGCTGTGGCCGGGTTTCGGCGTGTGCGACTCCGGTCCGGCGTTTGACCGCGTGTCCATGGACGGCTGATGGGCGTAAAAGAAGCTGGCAAGTGTCTGCTCGAACTGGTCAAGCCAGGCAGGGTGAAGACAATTGGTGTCTCCGGTCGGAATGAGCGCGAGCGTCTGCTGCAGCAGCGACATGCATTGCGACGAGATATCGGGTCGAAGCTTGAACGCTGACCCGCGCCATTCCTGTACGCCTCCAGGCGTCGTCCTACAGGAATGCGCCGATGGTTCCAGGCCGACGTTCAACAGGCTGTCCGGAAGCCGAAGGATCAGCTGCTCACAACCGGGTTCCCAGTTCAATCGCACCGTACGCCGAGGTGGAATGACAGCGATCTCCCATGGCGACACCTTCAGGTTCACGCCTTCGCATTCGATTTCGGCAGCGCCTTTCAAGGGGATCTGCACCAATGCAAAGTCATCGAACTGGAGCGGTGTGACCTCCACCTCCGCACCATACTGCAGCACCATGACGCTCACCTTGCTGAGTTCGCGGCGGTGCAGCGATGCGGAGATTTCGCCGGGACGCCAGCGCAGTTCGTGGTCGATCAACTGGCGGCTCAATTCGTACTGCGCGTCTCGTGCGGATCGGGTCCGGAAGACGGGTGAACGATAGACTTTCGAGAGATCCAGACTCGTCGTTGCCATGATGTATCAACCCCAGTTCGAGTGTCGTGTCAGCGGTGCCATGCTGATCCGGTTAGCCCGACTATATCCACAATCATAGGTTTATGTCTAAATTATGTTGGTAGATCGCTTGTTACCGCTAGCTCCTGCCTGTCGCGCCCGGCCTTGGACGTACGCATGGTTGATGCGGGTCAACGCTAATTGAGTACGTCCATGTGCTCGTCTCTCTACATACCCACTTTGCCTTCGGCCTGCCATTTATCCGTAATTTGCCAAACGCCGTCCATTTGATAAATATTACTTTGGATATATTTAGGCCTAAACTAATATTTGCGAACTGGGAGGCGCCACGTTTGCATGCGCTCTCCGTTCTCGAAGAGGGTGGTCATGGCCGAGCGTTCGTTTGTAGAAGAAGTCGAGAAATTACGTCTGGATGAAGGCGAGGTCTTCAGTGGCGAAGGCATCCTTGCAGTTACCAAAGCGCTGCTCGAATCAGGCGTTGCTTACATAGCGGGTTATCAAGGCGCCCCAATCTCACATCTGATGGATGTGCTTGCCGATGCAAAAGACATCCTGACAGATCACGGCATCCGATTTGAAAACAGCGCCAGCGAAGCAACGGCGGCGGCATCCCTGGCCGCGTCCGTCAATTACCCGCTGCGTGGCGCGGTCACGTTCAAGGCGACGGTGGGCACCAACGTCGCGTCCGACGCGCTGGCGAACCTTGCATCTGGCGGCGTGACCGGTGGTGCGCTGATCATCGTTGGCGAAGACTACGGCGAAGGCTCTTCCATCATGCAGGAACGCAGCCACGCTTTTGCCATGAAGTCGCAGATGTGGATGCTGGATCCCCGACCGAATCTGCCGTGCATTGTGCAGGCGGTCAAAGACGGATTCGACTTGTCCGAGGCGTCCAATACGCCAGTCATGCTTCAGCTCAGGATCCGGTCGTGCCATGTGCATGGCCAATTCGTCACCTCGCGCAATCGCCGCAGCGCCATGTCTATCGAAGACGCGCTGAACAACCCGGTACGAGATGTCGAGCGGATCGTTCTGCCGCCCGCCAGCTTCCTGCATGAACATGAAAAGATCGCGCGTCGTTGGCCTGCTGCGGTGGAGTTCATCGAAAAACGTGAGCTCAACGAATTTTTCGATGGCGACATGCAGGACATCGGTCTCGTCGTGCAGGGGGGTGGCTACAACACGCTGATTCGCGCACTTGAACTGCTGGGATTGGCAGATGTGTTCGGGGAGTCCCGCATTCCCCTGTATGTCATGAACGTGGCCTATCCGCTGATCGATTCCGAATGGCAGCGGTTCTGCTCAGACAAGCGGGCCGTTCTGATCCTGGAGGAAGGGCAGCCCAACTTCGTCGAGCAGAATGCGGCAAACATCCTGCGTCAAGCCGGTAGTACGGTATCGCTGCACGGCAAGGACATGCTGCCGTTGGCAGGCGAGTACAACACAGTCACGCTGTTGAAGGGCCTTCGCCGTTTCCTTGAGCAGTACAGCAAGATCGCAGCCGAGCCCGTGGTGCCTTCGGTGCGAAAAGTCATTCCCCTGATGCAGGTCAACGAGCTACAGCGACCCGCGCCGCCTGCCGTCGTGGAAACTGTCATCGAAGACAGTGTTCACGCGCGGCCTCCCGGCTTTTGCACGGGCTGCCCGGAGCGTCCGATTTTTACCGCGATGAAGCTGCTGGAGCGAGAAATTGGCGAACACCACGTCAGTGCCGACATCGGCTGTCACCTGTTTTCTATCCTGCCTCCCTTCAACCTTGGAAATACGACCATGGGCTACGGCCTGGGCGGAGCCAGCGCATCGGCTTTGAACTCGGCTACAGGCAAGCGCGCAATATCCGTGATGGGCGATGGCGGCTTCTGGCATAACGGCTTGACGAGCGGCATCGCCAACGGCGTGTTCAACAAGAGCGACAACCTGACCATTGTGGTGGACAACAGCTACACGTCTGCAACGGGTGGGCAGGACATCCTGTCGTCCACCGCACACAACGCGATGCGGAGCACCAATCACGCGATTGAGGACGCCGTTCGAGGCGTTGGCGTCAAGTGGGTGAAGACGGTCAAGCACACCTATGACCTGAAAGCCATGAAGAACGCGTTGAAGGAAGCACTAACGACCGTCACGAAAGGCCCGAAGGTCGTCATCGCCCAGAGTGAATGCATGCTGAACCTGCAGCGCCGCGAGAAACAGAAAGTCAGGAAAGCACTGGCGGACGGGAAACGCGTGGTGCGTGAACGCTTCGGCATCGACTCCGACACGTGCACCGGGGACCATTCATGCATCCGACTATCGGGATGTCCATCACTGACCATCAAGCCGAATCCCGACCCGCTCCGTCTCGACCCCGTCGCAGCGGTGCTCGACAGCTGTGTCGGCTGCGGCCTGTGCGGTGAAGTGTCCCACGCAGCAGTGCTGTGCCCCTCCTTCTACCGCGCCGACATCATTTCCAACCCAAATCGAATGGACAAGTTCCGCCAGGGACTGCGCCGCTCCGTGATCGGTTTCCTGCAGCGCCGCGATGCAGCGCGCCGTAACCGCCTGGCATTTTGAACTCGAACTGGAAGAGGTGAGATCTTGAATTTTCTGAATGCAGGTCCTTCACGGACGATAAAGATCGCCATCCTGGCCATGGGCGGGGAAGGCGGCGGCGTGCTCGCGGACTGGATTGTCGGCCTTGGCGAGCACAACGGCTACATCGCTCAGACCACGTCGGTACCGGGCGTTGCCCAGCGAACCGGCGCCACGATTTATTACGTGGAGCTATTTCCGGAAGAGCTTGCGAGCCAGGCTTCGAAACGACCCATCCTGGCTTTGATGCCCACCCCCGGCGACGTTGACATCGTGCTTGCATCCGAACTCATGGAAGCAGGGCGTGCCGTGCAACGCGGCTTTGTCACACCAGACCGCACTACGCTGATTTCATCAACTCACCGGGTCTATTCGATCGCCGAAAAGTCGGCCATGGGAGATGGGCGAGTGGACAGCAATGAACTTATCGCTCATGCAGGCAAGGCGGCCAAGCGGTATGTGAAGTTCGATATGGCGCTTGCCGCCGAGGCAAATGGAAGTGTGATTAGTGCAGTGCTTTTCGGAGCATTGGCGGGCACCGGCGTATTGCCTTTCGGGCGTGCCGCGTTCGAAGCAACGATCGAGCGTGGCGGCGTTGGAGTGAAACCAAGCCTGCGTGCCTTTGGAGCGTCGTATGCCACCACCCAGGCTACGGAAGAGCCTGTCGAATCGACTCCAGGTGTTCGCCCGGTGCAGTGGACCGTCCAGGAGCCGAAGCTCATGCATCTGCTGGAGCGCGTGCGCCTGGAGCACCCGGCCGACCTCCATGGCACTGTCGTCGAGGGCGTTCGCCGCATGATCGACTACCAGGACGTCACTTATGCGCGTCTGTACCTGGACCGATTGCAGGCGCTGACTGCCAGCGTCGGCAAAACCGAGTTGGCTCTGCTCCGCGAAACCGCCCGATACCTGGCCCTGTGGATGTCTTACGAGGACACCATCCGCGTCGCAGACCTCAAAACTCGGAGCAGTCGTTTCGAGCGGGTCCGGGACGAGGTGCGCGCTACGGACAAGCAGCAGCTGGCGATCAAGGAATTCATGCATCCCCGCATCGAAGAAATTTGCGAAACCTTGCCCGCGCCTATCGGCCGCTGGCTTATGAAGCCGCACGCCGTGCACCGTCTGATCCGCCGTTTCACCACGTCGGGGCGCGTCATCACCACCAGCTCCCTGCGTGGCTTCCTGCTGCTCTGGTCGGTGTCCCGCATGCGTGGAATGCGACGCACCACCTTGCGTTTCAAGCTGGAAGATGCGCGGATCAAGGAGTGGCTTGATGAAGTCCAACGCGCGGCAGCCCACAACCCGCTGCTTGCGCTTGAACTCGCGCAATGTCAGCGGCTGGTGAAGGGATACAGCGATACCCATGCGCGTGGCCTTGCCAACTACCGACGCGTAATGAACGCCGTCAAGGCAGAAGGGGCACGCATGGCGCCAGCCACCTTGCGTGATCTGCGCGACGCAGCACTGGCGGACGAACATGGCAAGGCGCTGGACAAGGCGCTTGCACGACACGCGCTGGTCTAGTTGCGGCTAGCCCATTTCACGACTTTCCGAGCACAGTCCGTCATGAGCAAACATACCTTCACGCGCCGGCACAAGATCCATTTCTCCGAATGCGATCCTGCCGGCATTGTCTTCTATCCCCAGTACTTCATTCTTTTCAACGACCTGACCGAAAGCTGGATCGACAGCCTGTTGCCCGAAGGCTACCAGGGACTGATTCTGGGCCGACGAATCGGTATGCCAACGGTCCGCCTGGACGCCTCTTTCACGGCAATCAGCCGTTTTGGCGACGACGTCGATCTGGAACTTGACGTCGATCATGTCGGCAATCGCTCGATGTCGTTGGAACTCCGATGCGTCGGACATGACGGTGTGCTTCGTATGGCCGCCAAACAGACCATCGTCACCACGTCTCTCGACACGCACCAGGCCGTGCCGATCCCCGAAGACCTCAAGGCCGCTATCGAGCGGCGCTAACGCCATTCGGGTGCCGAGCACAACAAAGGAAGCAGTCATGAAAATCGTATGCATAGGTGGTGGGCCGGCCGGCCTGTATTTCAGCCTGCTGATGAAGCTCCAGGACGACCGCAACGAAGTCGTTGTTGTCGAGCGCAACAAGCCCTACGACACCTTCGGTTGGGGCGTGGTGTTTTCGGATGCCACCGTCAGCAACCTGCATGAAGCCGATCCTGTTTCGGCAGCGACGATCGCGGACGCGTTCAATCGCTGGGACGATGTCGAGGTCCACTTCAAGGGCCAGGCGATGCGAAGCAGTGGCCATGGATTCATCGGAATCGGCCGCAAGCGCCTGTTGAATATCTTGCAGGCGCGATGCGAAGAAGTCGGTGTCAACCTGGTGTTCGACACCACCGTAGACGATGACCAGGCAGTGGCGCGGCGGTACGGCGCCGATCTGGTCATCGCATCCGATGGCCTCAACAGCGCGGTGCGCAAGCGGTATGCCGACACCTTTCGCCCGGACATCGACGTTCGCAAATGCCGCTTCGTCTGGCTGGGCACCAAAAAAGTCTTTGACGCGTTCAACTTTATTTTTGTGAACACCGAACACGGGTGGTTCCAGGCGCACGCCTATCGATTCGAAGATGGCACTTCCACCTTCATTGTCGAAACTCAGGAAGACACCTGGAAGGCAGCGGGCATCGACCAGATGAGCCAGGAAGAGGGGATCGCCTATTGCGAGTCGCTCTTCTCCGATTATCTGGATGGCAACCCATTGATCAGCAATGCGGGTCATTTGCGTGGCTCGGCCATCTGGATCCAGTTCCCCCGTGTTATTTGCGAGAAATGGGTGCACTGGACCGATCTCGAAAACTCGGATGGCTCGACTCGGCGGGTGCCGGTCGTACTGATGGGCGACGCTGCCCACACCGCGCATTTTTCCATCGGGTCTGGCACCAAGCTGGCGCTGGAAGACGCGATCGAACTGGCCCGGACCATCAAACTTCACCCAGGGGCGATGGAAGACGTCATGGCGAAGTATGAAAGTGTGCGGTCGGTCGAGGTCCTCAAGATCCAGAACGCGGCACGCAATTCGACCGAATGGTTTGAAAACATCAAGCGTTATGAAGCGCTGGACCCAGAACAATTCGCCTACTCGCTATTGACCCGGTCGCAGCGCATTTCGCATGAAAACCTGCGCTTGCGTGACAAGGCGTGGCTGGAGCGTTACGAGGCGTGGCTCGCCGGCCGCGCGGGTGGAAGCACGGCTGCCGTCCCGCCCATCATGACTCCCTATTCGGCGCGTGGCATAACCCTCAAGAATCGCCTGGTGGTCTCGCCAACAGCTCTGTATTCCTGCGAGGATGGGGTTCCCGGAAGCTTCCATCTGGTCCACTTGGGCAGCAGGGCATTGGGGGGTGCCGGACTGGTCATGGTCGAGATGACCGCGACCTCGCCAGACGCTCGTGCCACGCCGGGTTGTCCAGGCTTGTGGAACGAAACACAGGTGGCGGCATTCAAGGGCATCGTCGACTTTGTCCATGCGAATACGGATAGCCACATCGGCGTCCAACTGGGTCACGCGGGTCGGCGCGGTTCCACACAGCTTGGCTGGGAAAATTCCGACCATCCTCTGAAGGAGGGCAACTGGCCGCTCGTTGCAGCATCCACGCTTCCTTATCTTCCTGGCGTGTCGCAAATGCCAAAAGCCATGACGCGCGATGACATGGATGCCGTGCTTGAAGAGTTTGTTGCGGCGGCGCGACGCGCGGATGAAGCTGGGTTCGATTGGCTGGAACTGCAGGCTGGCCACGGCTACCTGCTGTCCAACTTCATTTCGCCGCTGACAAACACTCGGGACGATGCCTACGGCGGCGACCTGGAAAGCCGCATGCGCTTTCCTCGCGAAGTGTTCCGCGCCGTTCGTGAAGTATGGCCCGCTGACAAACCTATTTCGGTCCGGATCTCGGCGACCGATTGGGCCGAAGGTGGAAGCACTGTCGACGATGCCGTCCAGATGGCAGCCATGTTCAAGGCAGATGGCGCGGACATCATCGACTGCTCTTCGGGCGAAGTGGTGCCGGACCAGAAGCCCGTGTATGGCCGGATGTTCCAGACGCCCTTTGCGGATCGCGTGCGCAACGAAGCCCACGTTCCCACCATGGCCGTTGGCGCAATCACCGAAGCTGACCAGGTCAATGGAATCATCGCTTCAGGCCGTGCTGACCTGTGTGCGATTTCCCGGCCGCATCTGGCCGACCCTTCCTGGCTGTTACAGCAGATGGCCAGGCTTGGCTACGAGCAGTTGGACTGGCCCAAGCCTTACATGGTGGCCAAAGACCAGCTTGAGCGCAGCGCCAAGCGCGCAACAACGGGCAAGTGACGGATGGGTTGCTTACGCAATGCAGGGCTCCACAACAAGGAATGATCATGAGCACCAGTTCATATGACGAATTTCGTGAGAACGTCAGGGGCCGCGCCGATGTCGAGGACACTCCCGAGCGCGTTGCCTTTTACAGGGAACTTGAGCACCTGCAGGCCGGGGCGCTCTGGACAGTCGCGAACAAGATCGAACCCTGGCAACCCAAGTCCGGATCGGTGCCAGTACTGTGGCGCTACCAGGATCTGCGAGAGTATGTCCTGCGCTCGGTCAGCCTGGTAACGCCGGAGCAGGCTGGGCGCCGAGTGATCTATCTGAACAATCCCGGGCGACAGGATGTCGCCGCAGCGGTGGGTTGGCTGTATTCGGGCCTGCAAGTCATGCACCCCGGAGAAGCCGCATCCGCTCACGCGCACTCCGCTTCGGCACTGCGTTTCATCATGGAAGGCAAGGGCGCCTACACGATTGTTGACGGCCACAAGATGACCTTGGGAGCGAACGACTTCGTGCTGACGCCTAATGGCACATGGCATGAACACGGCGTGTCCGAGGACGGTTCGGTGTGCATCTGGCAGGACGGTCTGGATATCCCCTTGGTCAATGCGCTCGAGGCAGGCTTCTACGTGGTCCACCCCGATCTTCAGCAGGCGGTGACGCATGCAGTTGACGATATGCCAGCGCTTTGGGGCGGACGGGGGCTGAGGCCCCAGGGGGCTGGGTGGTCCAAGCCGTACTCCCCGTTGTTCAAGTACGAATGGGACGCGACGTACGAAGCGCTGTTGAAGCATGCCAAGGTGTCCGACGGAAGCCCGTTCGACGGCATTTTGATGCACTACATCAATCCTGTTACCGGGGGGCCGGTCATGCCGACCATTGGCGCCAGCATGCAACTGTTGCGGCCGGGCGAAGCGACGAAAGCGCACCGGCATACCGGCAGCGTCATTTACCAGGTTGCCAAGGGCAAGGGTTACTCGATCATCAACGGCAAACGATTCGACTGGGCAGAGCGCGACATCTTCTGCGTGCCGTCGTGGATGTTCCATGAACACGCCAACCTGTCTTCGACCGATGACGCCGTGCTTTTCAGCTTCAACGACTTTCCCGTCATGCATTCGCTTTCCTTGTATCGCGAAGAAGCGCTTGCGGAGAATGGCGGTCACCAACCTGTGACCGGCTGAAGCGCCGCCGACTTTCACCAAGGAAACCGCCTCTTCAGGCGGCATCAATCAGGAGTTCACCATGCGTCTCGTCACCTATCGCGCCGGACAATCCGAAGCCCGCCTGGGCGCCATTGCAGATGGCAACGTCATCGATCTTGCACGTTTCGGCGCCAAGGTCGGCGTCGACCTTCCGTCGACCATGCTTGAGTTCATCGACCTCGGCCCGGATGCCGTGGTAAGCGTGTCCCGGCTTATCGCGCACTGCAAAGGCCAGTTTCCGCTGGGCTCGGTTCTGCCTTTGACCAACGTCAAGCTGCTCGCCCCGATCCCCCGGCCCCGCAAGAACATCTGGGGAATCGGCTTGAACTACGTGGAGCACGTCGCCGAGTCGAGCCGAACCCTGGACACGTCATCGAACCTGCCCAAAGAGCCCGTCATTTTTTCCAAGCCGCCGTCGACCATCATCGGTCCGGGCGATGCGATCGAACACAATGCCGACATCACCCAGCAGATGGATTGGGAGGTCGAGCTGGCTGTGGTGATCGGCACGCGCGGCAAACGTATCGCCGAAGCAGATGCCTTGAAGTATGTGTTCGGGTACAGCGTGATGATCGACGTTTCCGCCCGTGACTGCCGCCGTGCAGGACAGTGGATCTATTCGAAAGGGCAGGACACGTATGGTCCCTTTGGCCCTGTGATCGTCACTGCGGACGAGATCCCTGATCCGCATGCCCTGAATCTGTCGCTGACGGTGAATGGCGTGACCAAGCAAAGCTCGAACACCGCGCACATGCTTTTCAAGATTCCTACGTTGATTGCCGACATCAGCAAGGGCATGACGCTCGATCCAGGTGACATCATTGCTACCGGTACGCCTGAAGGCGTCGGCGCCGGGCGCAATCCACAAGAGTGGATGTGGCCAGGCGACATCGTGGTGGCAACCGTCGAGGGCATTGGCGAATTGCGCCACCCTGTTGTTGCAGTCTAAGAGCAAGGTAACCCCATGTTGAATCTTCCCAAGTTCAAGGCGGCCGCGGTACAGGCAGCCCCGGTCTTTCTTGACGTTGACGCCACGGTCGACAAGGTGTGCACCCTCATCTCCGAAGCCGCGCGCAATGGTGCGACGCTGGTGGCCTTCCCGGAAGTTTTCATCGCCGCCTATCCCTACTGGAGCTGGCTTGCCAATCCGATCGAAGCCAGTCCGTGGTTCGAAAAAATGGTCAAGGCGTCGATAGAAATTCCTGGGCCGGAAATCCGCAAGGTGGCCCAGGCAGCAGCGTCGCACCATGTAACGGTCGTCATCGGTGTCAACGAGCGAAGCCAGACCGGCATCGGCACCATTTACAACACCCTGCTCACCATCAGCGATGAAGGCCGCATTCTGGGCCGGCATCGCAAGCTGGTGCCAACGTGGGCAGAAAAGCTGACCTGGACCAACGGCGATGCGTCAGCCCTTCGCGTGCACAAGACCCCTGTCGGACCCCTTGGATCGCTGGCGTGCGGCGAGAACACCAATACGCTTGCGCGATTCGCCCTTCTGTCGCAAGGCGAGCTCATGCACGTTGCCAGCTACATCGCACTGCCGGTGGCGCCGGCGGATTACGACATGGCCGAGGCGATCAAGGTCAGGGCTGCGGCCCATTGCTTTGAAGGCAAGGTGTTTACCGCGGTGTCATGCTCAACCGTGTCGGACGAAATTATCGAGGCCATGGCGCCGCTGCACCCCAAGGCCCGGGAGCTCATGTCGCGTCCCAACAGCGCCTTCACGGGCTTTCTCGGACCCGACGGCCGCGTGATCGGCGAGCCGCTCATCGACGTCGAAGGTATCGTCTACGCGGATATCGATCTGTCGCGATGCATTCAGCCGCGGCAGATGCATGACATCACTGGCCACTACAACCGCTTCGATGTGTTCGACCTTCGCGTCGACCGCAAAACCTTGCAGCCGGCGCAATTCCAGGATTCAGGTCCCGTGGAAGGTCTCGATCTCGATTTGCTCGACACTGAGGGCTGACTGGTAGCTCCAACCGTCGCAAGGCAAACTCCGATTTGCCTTGCGACGCATTATGATCGGCTCGGAGATTCAGGTAGGGCGTCCAGCAGGCCGTCGGTGTAGTTGTGCCGTTGGTGCACGAGCAGATGTGCAATCAACAGGTCTTCCAGTGTGTAGTGGCCGAACGACGGGGTGGTAGGATTGCGCATGGCATCTTCGCCCCTCGCGTAATCAACAAGAAGACGCCACGCGCGACCCCCCGGCGTCTGGAGGTTCATTTCGGGTTCGAAGACAATCGGCGCCCGGTAATTGCCGCCGACGATACCCCGCCCCACTTTTTCCAGGCGTTCGCCTGCAATCCTCACGATCAGCTGTTCGCAGTCGCGGTCCCAGACGACCCGGCAGGGTGAGCCCGGGGAGATGACACCGGCCAACTCCGCGTTCAACGCTCGTTCGCCCTCTGGGCACAACAGGCGAGCACCACCGCACAGAGGCATGTGGACATGAACGAAGTGTTCGGCCAAGTGCGCTTCAATGGCGGTTTCCTGGCCCAGCTCGCCGCAAAGTTCGCCGGTGTCCTGTTCGCCTGAATGCATGACCAGCACGAACGTCAATCGGTACGCAGACCAGCCGCTTCGACCAGACGGCCCCACTTGGTGTTTTCAGCTGCGACGTAATCCTTGAATTGTTGAGGAGGCATGTACGAAGACTCGGCGCCCATTTCCTTGAGCTTCTCAGAGAATTCCGGAGATTCGACAATGGTTTTGGCTGTCTGCGCAATTTTGTCGACGATGGGCTGGGGCGTTTTGGCCGGCACGAACAGGCCGAACCAGGCCGACAGATCAAAGCCGGGCAGACCTGATTCCGCCATCGTCGGAACGTCGGGCGCCGCCGCCAGTCGCTGTTTGCTGGTCACTGCGATCGCGTGCAACTTGCCGCTTCGAACGTGGGGCAACACGCCGACAGAAGTGCTGAACATGAAGGGAATCTGATTCGACAGGATACCCAACTGCGCGGCGCCGCCGCCCTGGTAAGGTACCGTCACAAACGGTGCCTTGGTATCCAGCGCGAACATCGCCAGCGAAAGTTGCGGCGTGGTGCCGCTTCCCGCGTGTCCCGCCGGCGTACTTGGATTCTGTTTCAGGTGCGCTACCAGCTCCTTCACATTGTTCACCTTGAACGAAGGATGAACCACGAGCAGGTCGGGCGCGTTTGCAATGAGCGAAACCGGTGTCAGCTGATTCAGTTCGAACTGGCGCTTTTTCTGGAAATGAGGATTCACGGTCAGTGCGATGTGACCGAGCAGGACGGTATATCCGTCGGCTTCGGCACGGACGACGCTATCTGCGCCAATGTCGCCCCCCGCACCTGCCTTGTTGATGACAACGACGGATTGTCCCCAGACCTGAGTCAGCCGCTGGGCAACGAGCCGAGCCAAGACGTCAGGGGTACTGCCGGGCGTCGATGGCGCCACCAAGGTCACAGTTCTGGTCGGGTAGGTCTGGGCCTGCGCGCCTGTCGTTGAAAAGGCCGCGAACGTGGCGGCTACTGCGAGAGAAAGGTAACGAATCGGCTGCATGATTGGATCCTGGGCAAGGGGCGACGAGTCGCGAATGGTTGGAGGCGTGCAATGTCTGGCGCACTTTGGCCTCATGGTGCAGATGCATCGTCTCCGCGGCGGGTCATGAACAGGTCGACCGGCAATTCGGTTCCCAGTCCCCGCTCTCTTGCTATGTCGATTACACGGCGACAGATTGCCGCGAATTGAATTCCCATCCCGCAGTTGTTGTTGTGATAAGTAATCTGCTGGGGGGAGGTGCGGGCCGGAATGCGACCCGCGCACAGATCACCGAGTTCCTGGATGTGCGATTCACTGATCCATCGCTTGCGCAACGGTTCGGTAAGCTCGGTCTGATCATCAAGATTGACCTGCTCTTTTGAGTTCACGACGATGATGTCCGCGATCCTGGCGCACTCGTCGTCGAGTTCCCGGCGGGGATCTTTCCGCTCCGGCGACAGCATCCCGACGACGTGGCAACCCGGGCTTAGCCAATCACCGAAAAGGATTGGACCGTCGGCATTCGATGCGGCGATCGCAACACACGCGCCGCGAATCGCTTCTTCCGCTGTATCAACTGCGCGTGCATCGATGCCATGCTTCTTGCTCATTTTCTGCGCGAATGCTTCGCGGTTGGCGGGCGTCGGTGAGTACACCCGCAGTGTCCGGATGCTGGGTCGCACGGCACAGATTGCTTCGATCTGCGCAGCAGCCTGGTTGCCGGAGCCAAGAATGCCGATGGTGTGCGCATCCTCTCTGGCCAGGAACTTTGCCGCCACGCCAGTTGTGGCGCCGACGCGTAATGCCGACACGGCGTGGTCGTGCACGATTCCAATCAGCTCGCGACTGATCATGTCCCAGATCAGTACGAAGCCCGAGTAGTCACCGCGGAACTCCATGCGACGCTGGCCATTGGTCTCCGGCTTGGCGATATGGGCGACGTCGAGACGCACGGCGACGGTCTCGTTGCAAGGCAATACTCCAGTGATGACATTCAGCCAGGACCAAAGCTGTTCTCCTGGGCCGTCCAGGGGTGTATGCAGTCGTCGGCGCGGCATCACCTGTGCGGCGCCTGATCCCAGATCAGCGAAGGCCCCGGTAATCAGGTCGACCGCCTCGGCCATGGAAACAAGGCCCATGGCCTGTTCGGTGTTCAGAACTAGTGTGGTGTTCGCCATCATTGCTCCTGGAAGATATCGACGTAGTCTGGGCATTGGGCGGCTGACCGTCTATCCAAAGGTGGCGCTGTTTCGTCCAGTTCTGGCGGCGAAGAAACCGGCTTGGCGCGGCGTTCCGACACGGCAGAAATGCTTGCGCGAACGAAGTCATAACGCATCGTTAGGGGGTGAGCGAACGATCGTCGCCTGGAGGTGACGTCCTTGCACGGACGTTGACGAGCGAATGCCCTAACCGAATGGAAGGGCTGCGCGCTTGCCCCGCATGGGACTGCCTGCCTAGACTGCGATCAGCTTTTCAAATCAAGGCAGGTGTCATGATGAAGGGACATGCAGAAATTGCCGGCGGCGGCTTTGGTGGATTGACCGCTGCCATTGCCTTGGCGACGCGTGGATGGACAGTTCGGGTGCACGAGCGCCACGAATCCTTGCGCACTGAAGGCTTTGCGATCTCGGTTCATCTCAATGGTCTGAGGGTGCTGGACGCGCTAGGCATTTCCTCGGAAGTCATCGCTTGTTCGACTCGTGTTCTCGAACAGCGCCGGTATGGCTACCAAGGCGTTGCAGCGGGTATCTTTCCCCTCAAGGCCACTTATCGGGTTCCGCGGCAATCGCTGATTTCGATCATGGAAGCACGCGCCCGCTCGTTGGGCATCGACATCCAGTACGGATCTCAAGTCCTCTCGGCAAGTCCGGATGGCCAATGCCAATTCGCAAAAGGCGCGAGAGCGCAAGCGGACTTGGTTGTTGCGGCCGATGGCTACAACTCGGCTATCCGGGACGGCCTGCGCCTCATCAAGGAACGCCGGCAGCTTCCGGATGGAGCAATGCGTATCCTGGGGCCTGATCCGATTGCCGGCTCGAATGCCGCTTCGCTGCCAAGCAGTGCGTCGAGCGAATACTGGTCGGGATCGCGCAGAGTCCTGTGTGGCCGGTGCAACGGCGGTCTGCTATACACCGCGCTCACGTGCCTTACTTCCGACGTTGAAGGGCGATCAACGCCTTTGGAGGTCGATAGTTGGTCATCGGCATTTCCTTATCTGGGCTCGCTCTTTTCGCACCTGGGTCAGACAGCGGATTGGTCCCGTATTCGATTCGTCCCGTTCGAAGTGATACGGCTTCATGCATGGCACGCAGGGAAAATTGCATTGGTTGGAGATGCTGCCCATGCCATGCCACCCAATCTGGGGCAAGGCGGCGGCATCGCCATGATGAATGCCTTGGCCTTGGCCAAGCATGTGTCCGAAGCGCGTGATCTCGAACAAGGGCTGACTGTCTGGGAGCGGGCCGAGCGCCCCTTGACCGAGCACACGCAGAACTGGGCGCTGGCATATTCCGCCGTCACTCGGTGGCCGCCAACGTTGCGTTCCGGTCTTTTCAAAGCCATTCAGAAATCAAGCTGGTTGCGAGCCAGTTTTCAACGAGCGGCCAATACGCCCCCCGCAGGATGGAATCCGGAGCATTCGCTGCTGGATATCGGGCGCGCGTCCTGACCCACCAATTTTTACCGACTGGAAAAATCCATGACTCTCGCTCTTCTGCAAGTTGATTTCCCTTTTGCTGGCCCATGGGGTGAAGGCCTCGAAGCCCTGTCTCGAGACCTTGCCGCGGATATCGCCGCCGAAGCCGGGTTGCGGTGGAAAGTCTGGACCGAAAACGAGGACGCGGGGGTTGCAGGCGGCGTGTACCTTTTCGAGAGTCATGCGCTGGCGGAAAAGTATCTGCACAAGCACAGCAAACGGCTTGCCGAATTTGGTGTGCAAGACCTGCGAGCCATCATTTTCGATGTTAACGGCGCGTTGACAGCGCAGACCCGCGGCCCAATCTGACGTACGCATCAGGAGATCGGCATGACTCGGCGCCAACTGCTATCTGCATTAATTTTCATTGCCTGGTGTGCGGCTCCACACGCGCAACAGACGCCAACTTTTCCTTCGAGATCTGTGACCTTGGTGGCGCCATCAAGTCCCGGAAGTGCGCCCGATGTGCTAGCCCGCCAATTGGCACTTCGTCTTTCCAAAAAATGGAATGCGACGGTCTTTGTGGTGAATCGGCCGGGCGCTGGGGGAGACATCGGCTCTGAATCCGTTGCACGAGCGGAACCGGACGGCTACACCCTTCTCTTGGGGAGCATTGCCAACGCGGTGAATCCGCATTTGGTAGCCAAGGTCAGGTCGGACGCCCGAGCGCTGGTTCCTGTTTCCATGATTGCTACCGCACCGGACATCCTGCTTGTGCACCCTGCTGACGGCATCAACAGCGTTGCCGAGTTCACGTCCTGGCTTAAAAGCCATCCCTCGACGCCAGCAGGGCACCCGGGCATCGGTACCACGCCGCATCTGTCCCTGTCCACCTTGGCGCTGCAGTCTCAATTGCCCTTCATCGCCATTCCCTACCAGGGCGGCGGTGCAGCCCAACATGGTTTCGTGGCTAATCAGGTCAAATTCATGTTCGGGACGTCGATGGGCGTTCTGGGTCAGATCAAAGGCGGCCGCGCCCGGCCGCTTGCTGTCACGGGTTCCACCCGGATTGCCGCACTACCGCATACGCCGACTATGGTTGAAGCCGGCTATCCGGACTTCGTGATCGAAGCCTGGTTCGGCGTATTTGCGCCGGGCGGCACCCCTCAACCCATTGTCGATGGGATCGCCGGCGCGGTCCGGGAAGTCGTGACCGATCAGGACTTTGAGGACCGACTCAACACATTGGGCGCACGGATGACCTTCATGCCACCCGTTTTATTCGCCAAACACGTCTCGGCTGAGCATGAAAGATGGGGGAGGTTGGTGAAGGCTGCGAATATTCGCATTGACTGAGTGGTGACGCGGCTTTAGACACGAAGGTATGCCGGGCTGTCCTGCACGGCTAACCGTAGTTGCTGCACCAACGCCGACCCAAGCCTGGAAAGAGGCCGTCGCAACGGGTACAGCACCTGCACCGGACGGCGCCAGACCAGGTCTTCGTGCTCGAGCTTCTTCAACGACCCATTGGCCAGTTCCTGAGTCACGAGGCTTTCTGGAATGAAGGCGAGCAGATCCGTCAATAACAGCAGTGACTTGATCGTCGGGACGGATGTGGTCAGATAGACCGGCTCGGGCGGAGTCACGCCAGCCTTTGAAAACAGGTTGCTCAGTTGGCCGCGCAAGCTGTCGTCTGTGTTGCCAAGAACCCAGCTGGCACGCGCCATCGACTCGAGCGCAAGCGGACGGTTGGCAAACAGCAGGTGGGCCGGACGCGCAACCACGACCACACGATCGTAGGCAATCAGTTCAGAGGCCAGTTCGCGGTCCCACGCATTTGCAAACAGCGCACCGACCAGCACATCGACGGTACCTTGCTTGAGTGCGTTCAACAATGTCTCGGACGATCCAACCGTAATCGAAAACGTGGCATTCGGCCGACTTGCACGCAACGCCAGTACCGCGGCAGGAACAATGGTGGAGCCATGGCTGCTGCCACACCCGACGCTGAGCGTTCCCTTCCCGGATCCGCGTAGCACGTCGAAGCTTTCGCGGATAAGTCGCGACTCATTCGAAATGAACTGTGCGCGTTCCACGAGAGCCAAACCAAACTCGGTCAATACCATCCCTCGTGGAGTGCGATCAAACAGACGCGCGTGAAGCGTCGCTTCGAGTCGCCCGATGCTTTTCGAGATGGCCGGCTGACTGACGCTCAATTGCTTGGCCGCCCGGCCCAAGGTTCCGAACTGGGCCACGGCCAGGAAGTACTGCAGGTGTTTGACGTCCATGGCGACTTCCTTGGGAATGATGGATCTGAGCATTCTAAAAAAGCATGCCGCTATCAATCGAAAAAAACGATCGATGAACGTCATTTATTTTCGTTTGTTCCGATCTCAACAACTGTCCAAAATGGGTCCAGGCTTAATGGAGACAAGCATGGACACCCTACAAAACGACAACCAAGTCGACCTTCGTCGATTCGCCGGCCAATTCCCGACCGGCGTCGCAGTTATCACCACAGCCGATAACGACAACAAGCTTCATGGCCTCACGATGAGTGCCGTAACGTCGCTGTCGTTGACGCCGCCGCTTTTCCTTATCTGCCTTAACAACACGTCGAACACGTTGACCGCAATCAAGCAGAGCGGACATTTCGGCATCAATTTTCTATCATCGGACCAAGCAAATATTTGCAAGATATTTGCCTCCAAGGCCGAAGACAAGTTCGGGACCGTCGCTCACACCTTCGGACCGGCAGGAAGTCCTCTAATTGACGGCGCGCTGGCACATGGTGAATGCCTCGTGCAATCAACGATCGGAGAGGGCGATCACACCATCGTTGTCGCCCGACTTGTTCATACCGAAGTCAGGGATGTTGCGCCGCTGGTTTACCACGCCGGCAAGCTGACTGCACTCGCTGAAGCCGTTCCCGCCTAACCAATCCTATCAAGCAAAGAAGTCGCATCACCCGCGTTTTTCGTACCGGTGATGCGACGCCGCACGTCTGTCGACTTCGAAGGAATACACATGCCAAAGCAGATCCGCATCAACGCGTTCGACATGAACACAGGAGTTCATCAGTCTCAAGGGCTGTGGCGTCACCCACGGGACCGTTCATCGGAATACACCACGATTGCCTATTGGCAAAACCTTGCAAAGACATTGGAAAAGGGAAAATTCGACGGCATTTTCCTTGCCGACGTGACGGGTGTCTATGACGTGTTCGGTGGCAACCGCGACGCGGCGCTGCGCAACGGGGTCCAAGTTCCAAACAATGACCCGTTCCTACTCGTACCCGCCATGGCAGCAGTGACGGAGCACCTTGGCTTCGGCATTACGGGCTCATTGACTTACGAACCTCCGTACACCTTCGCAAGAAAGATGAGCACGCTCGATCACCTGACGAATGGCCGCGTAGGCTGGAACATCGTCACGGGATACCTCGACAGTGCTGCAAAAGCTTCTGGTGCAACGAAGCAGACAAGTCATGACACGCGATATGACATCGCCGAAGAATACATGCAACTCATGTACAAACTTTGGGAAGGAAGCTGGGAGGACGGCGCGGTCCAACGGTCTGCGGATAGAGGTATCTACGTTGATCCGACCAGAGTGCATGCCGTGGAGCATGACGGGGAGTACTTTCGGCTGAACGGAATTCACCTGTCCGAGCCATCGCCCCAGCGGACGCCCGTGTTGTATCAGGCAGGCACCTCACCTAAGGGCCAGGCATTCGCAGGCAAGCATGCGGAATGCATTTTTATCAGTAGCCCGACCAAACATGTGATGAAGCAGTCGGTCAAAAAGCTCCGGGCTGCGGTGCAGGAGCAGGGGCGCCCGGCTGATGCAGTCGTCGTCTTTGCAATGATGAACGTCATCGTGGGACGAACCGAAGAGGAAGCTCAGGAAAAGCTGCGCGACTATCGGAAGTACGCAAGCTATGAGGGCGCGCTGACCTTGATGTCGGGGTGGACCGGAATTGATTTCTCCTCGTGCGACCCGAAGGATACGGTTAAACATATGCGCAACGACAGCATGCATACGGCCATCGACCGTTTCACCATCTCGGATCCGGACCGGGTGTGGACGGTTGGCGAGGTTGCCGAGCACTTGGCAGTGGGTGGATCCGGGCCTGTGATTGTCGGCTCTGTGACGCAGGTAGCAGACGAACTGCAGCAGTGGATGGAAGAAACTGACGTGGACGGGTTCAATCTGGCCTACACCGTCGCTCCGGAAAGCATCCAGGAGTTTGTCGATCTTGTGGTGCCGGAACTGCAGGCGCGTGGCGTCTACAAGACCGAATATGCTCAGGGAACCTTGCGCGAAAAGCTTTTCGACGGTGCTCCCCGACTCTTGTCCCCCCATCCGGCCGCCACGTATCGGCGGTCACGCTAAGGCTTACCCGCAGGCAGCTACGTGGGGTAGGCGGACACGTCGCGCCCCCGCTCAAAAATTACATCTAAAAGAGAATGCGATGGAGACAACCGTGGGCAATCGTATGCCGGTCGATCATCATGTCGACCCAGTGCATCTGGCATCAGGAGGAGCAAGCGCCGCCGACCGAAAACGTTCGCTGAAAGCTGCGGCCGTGGGGAACATCCTCGAATGGTACGACTGGACGATTTACAGCACATTTTCGATCTATCTGGCGGGTGCTTTCTTCTCGAAATCCGATCCGACTTCCGCTTTCCTGTCGACATTAGCGATCTTTGCAGGCGGTTTCCTTGCCCGTCCAATCGGCGGCTATATCTTCGGTCGCATGGCCGACGGAAAAGGCCGCAAGATGGCCCTGGTCACCACGATGATCATGTTGGCAATGACCAGTCTGGGCATTGCTTTGCTTCCGAGCTACGCCGAGATCGGGTCATGGGCGTCGTTGGCACTATTCTTGATGCGGATTCTGCAGGGCTTCGCGCACGGTGGCGAGTCTGGCGTGTCGTACGTATACGTTGCCGAAATCGCGCCGCGTGAACGACGAGGCCTGTGGGCAAGTTCCGTGTACATCAGCGTCATCCTCGGGGTGATGCTCGCGACAGGTGTTGCCGCCGCGCTAAGCGCGCTCCTAACCAAGGAAGACATGGGCGAATGGGGTTGGCGGGTAGGCTTCGCCCTTGGGGCGGTGCTGGGAATCTATGCGCTGTTCATGCGCCGCAAAGCCGTCGAGACAGAAGCATTCGTAGCGCTCAAGACCGAAGACAAGCTCAAGGCGGTCAGCCAGAAACTGTCCAAGCGGACGATTCTGAAATTCAGCCTGCTGGTGATTGCCCTGAACGCGGCGATGAATGTCTGGTATTACATCTGGGTAGCCTTCGCTCCAGCAATGGCAATCTCCGCATACAACATGGACCCGAAAGGTGCCTACACCTCAAGCCTCATTGCACAGGCGATCGCGCTGGTATTCATCCCCATATTCGGGCACATGTCCGACCGGATCGGCCGTCGCAAAACCGTGATGACTTTCGCACTCCTGGTTGGCGTGATGGCTATTCCCATTCAGATGATGTTGTCGGAGCAGCCGTGGTCCTTGCTGCTTGCTCAGGGTCTTGGTCTGGTGATCTGGTCAATCGGTGTGGGGCAGTATCCGGCCCTGATGGCGGAGCTTGTGCCAGCGCGCGTGCGGGGCGTGGGCGTCGGCGTATTGACGTCGGTAGCCATTGGCCTCTTCGGCGGAACCGCGCCCTACCTCAACACCTGGTTACGGTCGATCAATGCAAGTTGGGCATTCCAGGCGTACATCATCGTGCTTGCAGTGATCGCTCTTGTTGCGGCTTTCAGCATGAAAGAAACCGCGGGCATGGACCTCAAGGAATCGACTTGAGCCGAGTCAGGAAAAGGTGCTTGATTGCTCGCACAGATCCACGATGTCCTCGACTAGGCGAGATGATGTCTGTTTGGTGAACACTGCAGTGAATGGCATCTCAAGCCCGGCGGGTTCAGTGCGAATAGGGATCAGTTCCTTGCGATGCACCGCGTCTTCGAAGATGCCGTGAGGGAGCAGGCTGACGCCCACACCTGCAACGGTCAGCGACTTGACAGCCGCAAGGCTATTGCAGGAGGTTCCAAGGTGCTTTTTGGAAGCGCGGATGCCGAGCCAGGTGTTCGTTGCTTCTGTCGTATAGGAGTCGGTGCCTTGATAGACGATCGGCCAACGTCGAAGGTCACGTGCAGTCATGAGCTCATTCGTTGGATAGAGATCTGGACTGCACATCCATGAAAACAGGACAGTGCCGAGCGGACGAGCGACGAACGTCGTGTCGGTCGAAGGCCCCGCAATGATGGCAATGTCGAAATCACCTTTTTTAACTCCTGCGAGCAGTGCCGGGTTCAGTCCGACTTCGAACTCCAATATAACGTTCGGAAATTTCTTGCTCACCGCTCTTGTAAAGCTCGGCAGCCATGTCAGTGCAACCAGTTCGGCGACACCTATGCGTACGATCCCGCCGATCGCAGTGTCGGAGCCAAGCTGCTCTTTGATCTCGCGAAAAATGTGCGTCACCTGCTCCGCGTAGGCCACAAGTTGTCTCCCTTTGTTCGTCAGATGTACCTGGCGCTGTGATCTGTCGAACAGACTAATTCCCAGGTCATCTTCCAGCTCCTGAATGCGTGCCGAAACAGTGGATTGGGTGACGTGCAGTCGCTCGGCAGCAGCAGCAAAGCTGCCAAGCTGGACGATGGCAAGAAAGCTTTCAAGCTGTCGGTTATTCATTCCAGGTTCCAGGCTTCAGGCATTCACGCTCGTATTCGTAAGGTACAAAAATGCGATTCCCACAAGGCGGCAAGGTCATGGTTAATTGCGACAACCATAGCGGTAGCGAAGGTGACCATATCATGGCCGCCAAATGATGCGCATCCGTCGATACCCGCTTGCTCTGATCGTTGTCGCCCAGTTGTGCGGGACGTCTTTGTGGTTCAGCCCGAACAGCGCCGCGGAAAGTCTGGCCAGCGCATGGAACCTGTCTGGCGCCCAACTTGGGCAACTGACAGGTTCAACGCAGATGGGCTTTATAGCAGGCACGTTGCTCCTTGCCGCCAGCGGTGCGGCGGATCGTTATTCCGCAACTCGTCTGTTCACAAGCGCATGTCTTGTCGGGGCGATGCTAAATGCAGCATTCGCATTGCTTGCAACAAACTTCCAACAAGGCATGGTGATCCGCTTTGCAGTAGGTGTGTGTCTTGCGGGTATTTACCCGCTTGGCATGAAGATGGTCATCGGCTGGACACGGGAAAGGACCGGTGCTGCGCTGGGCTTGCTCGTAGGTATGCTGACCCTTGGATCAGCGTTGCCGCACGCCGTGCGTGCAGCAGGAGGTGGGCTGTCCTGGGAGGCTGTCGTGCTGACGTCCAGCTTGCTAGCTATTGGCGGCGCTTGCTTGGTTCGGGTATTGGGCGATGGTCCATACTTGCCACCTGCGACCGCGAAGAAGGGGCAGTGGGGCGCTGCGCTGACTGCCTTCAAGGGGGCAAAGTTTCGCGCTATCGCAATGGGCTACTTCGGACACATGTGGGAGCTTTACGCGTTCTGGACACTGGTGCCCTTCTTTGTGAAGGATCTTGTGTCAGTTGCGGACGTGGATACCGACAAGACGGCGATCTGGGTAGCGGTGCTTTCCTTTGCGATCATCGGCGTAGGCGCGTTGGGAAGCAGTTTGGGTGGTTGGCTGAGTAAACGGGTGGATAGCGCTGCCGTAGCAGCGACAGCTCTGGCTATATCGGGTTTGATGTGCCTCGTGTACCCGCTCGTGCGTCCGCTAGGATTGGCGTTCTGCGTTCCAGCGCTGCTGTTGTGGGGACTGACAGTGATCATGGACTCCGCCCAATTTTCAGCACTCTCGGCCAACGCATGCCCGCCCGAACTTGTCGGAGGTGCTTTGGCCATACAGAACAGCATCGGGTTCCTCATAACCGTGGCCTCCATCACTTGGGTCACCCGCGACTTTGCTGACATGGGGGTCTACGTCGCCTGGTACCTTTTGCCAGGACCCTTGCTAGGCCTGCTTTTCTTCATGCCTATAGTGCTGCGCGCCCGCAGAGGACGCTTAGTGACCTGATAGCAACGATGTGTCATCACGCCGACCTATTGCGCCCGTTCCCGAAAGGCTCGCCTGAAGCTCGACGGCGACGTGCGCACCAGCTTCGCAAAGTGTTGACGCAAGGAAAGCGCCGTTCCGAACCCCACCTTGGTCGCGATCTGTTCGATCGTCAGGTCGGACGACTCAAGCAGGTGCTGCGCGCGGGCGACTCGTTCAGCGGTAAGCCATTGAACGACTGTTCCACCCGTCGCATCCTTGAAACGCCGCGTGAACGTACGGCGGCTCATGCTGGCCTGGTCGGCAAGCGTATTTACCGACAACGTGTCGGACAGATGCGCGCGCGCCCATTCAAGAACGCCGGGCAGCCGGCTTTCGCCGGGTCGCTCGGGCAAGGGCCGTTCGATGTATTGCGCCTGCCCTCCCTGCCGATGCGGTGGCGTCACCAGCAGGCGCGCCACATGGTTTGCGACGTCTGTTCCGTGACGTTGACGGAGCAGATTGAGACAGCAGTCGATGGCTGCTACGGTGCCAGCCGATGTCACGATCTGGTCGTCGTCCACATAAAGCACGTCAGGATGGAATTCCGCTAGCGGAAAGCGCTGCACAAACAGGTCCCGGCAGGCCCAATGTGTTGTTGCTTTGCGGCCATCGAGCAGGCCGGCATCCCCCAGAACGAAGGCGCCCAGGCACAGGCCGACGACCTGTGCGCCCCGAGCGTGCGCTGTTCGCAGCGCCTTGGTCAATGCGGCAGGCGCACGCGTTTCCGGATGGTCCCATGCCGGGACGATGACAATGTCCGCAGACGCCATGGCCCGCAGACCCCTCGGCACGTCGATCGTCATGCCCTGGTCGCACCGGATCGCGCCTCGCTTCGGGGCGCAATAGCTGATCTCGTAAGGCGGCAGATTTTCCAGCGTCGACGTGGCGCCAAACACCATGCCGGGCACCGACAAATGGAAAAGGCTAGCGCCTTCGAAGACAACAACGGCGACTCGAACAGGTTGCATTGCGTGCGGATCCAAAACATCAGAAAATTGGCCCGATTTTATCGGTCAATGTCTTTCAGGCCAATGGTCGGATCTTGGGCCGGGCCGGATAATGGATGCCTGTCGATATTCCATCCTTGAAGGCAAGTCATGAAAACCGCTCACGTTCTTTTCTCCGCAGCCCTAATGACAGGCTTTTGCTCGCTGTCGGCACAGGCTGCCACAGAGGCCACTGCACAAGCCACTATGCAGAGCACCGCCCGGACCACGCAGCACGTCACCTTCCAGCAGATTCGCAACGCTACGATCAAGCTGACTTACGCAGGCACCACCTTCCTGATCGACCCAATGTTGGCGAAGCGTGGCGCATACCCGGGCTTCGCTGGCAGCTATCGCAGCGAACTTCGCAACCCGCTGGTCGAACTGCCCATGCCAGTGGCCGATGTCATTAAGGCCGACGCCGTTATCGTGACCCACACCCATCTGGATCACTGGGATGAGGCCGCGAAGAAAACGCTGCCCAAGACCGTGCCTCTGATCGCCCAGGACGATACCGACGCACAAGCGATTCGCAAGGACGGCTTCAAGGATGTCCGTGTATTGCGTGACACTATTGAGTTGAAAGGGACGCGCATCAGCCGAGCCGAGGGTCAACACGGGAGTGCCGAAGCCATCCACGCCGTGCCAATGTTGAACCCTGTGATGGGCATCGTTTTTCAGCGACCTGGCTACAGGACCGTGTATGTGGCCGGCGATACGATCTGGAACGGTCAGGTCGAAGCGGCAATCAAGCAGTTTCAGCCTGACGTGATCATCCTGAACACAGGTTATGCCCGCATCAAAGGCCTGGACGGTTCGATCATCATGGGCAAAGCCGATCTGCAACGTGCGTACGAGTTGGCCCCCAAGGCCACGATTATTGGCAGCCACATGGATGCCGTGAATCACGGTATGCAAACCCGCGCAGAGCTGCGGGCTTTCATTCACGCAACCGGCATGGACTTTTCGCGGGTGCTGGTGCCCGATGATGGTCAGTCGTACCAGTTTTGATCCGCAATCTGTTTGCCGCCCTGGTTGACGCCTGACTAGGACTGCCTTCTTGCGGCGAACTGAACCGCCGACGATACGCGGTCGGCGTCAGGCCTACCACTCGTTGAAACCTTGCACGGAAGGTAACTGACGACTCGAATCCGGCGGCCGCAGCAACGTCATCAATCGATATGGCCGTCGTCTCCAACAGTTCTTGGGCCATCCGAATCCGGTGGGTCAGCAGCCACTGGATCGGCGTGGTGCCCGTCTGATCCTTGAACTTGCGAGCGAAAGTGCGCGGTGTCATGTGAGCTCGTTCGGCCAGGGCTCGGACGTCGATCGGGTTTCGCAGGTTGTGGTGCATCCACTCCAGGAGTGCGGCAAAGGTCGTGGAAGCAACCAGCGGTTGCTGCCGTATGAAGGGCGCCTGGCCGCCATCGCGCCGAAGCGGCGCAACGGCCAGCTTCGCCGCTTGCGCTGCAATGGCCTGGCCATGTTGGCGCGCGATCAGGTGCAGACACATATCCAGGCCTGCCGATGAACCCGCCGACGTCACTACGTCTCCGTGGTCCACGAATAATGCGTCTGCGTCCACCATGACTTGGGGATAGCGCCGAGCCAAGTCCTCTGCCGCCGCCCAGTGGGTGGCCGCCCGGCGTCGATCGAGCAAACCTGCCGCTGCCAGAACGAATGCTCCTGTACAGATCGAGGCAACCAGGGCGCCACGCGCGTGGGCTGCTCGAATGGCACGCACCACGGCCGCCGAGGGGGCGGCACTGATGTCTTGCACGCCTGGCACCACAACGATGTCCGCCTGCGTCAACCTGCCAAGCCGATAAGGCGCGCTAAGCGAAAACAGGCCAGTATCGACTTTGTTCGCCTCGCTACACACTTCGACGGTGTAGGCATCATCACCGTTCCTGTTCCGCACGTACCTGAAGACATCGCATGCGATTCCGAGGTCGGATGGAATCACGCCAGGTAAGGCCAACACCGCTATTCTCTGCATGAGGCGATTTACGTCGTTGAAAGTCGTGAAACAAAGAATAGAACAAGATGGCAGAAAGTGATCATTCTTTGTCGGTCCTGCCACTCACGGTGCGTTGCGGCTTACCGCTATAAATAGGCGGTCACTCAATGAGACCGCCGTATGTCACCTTCCCTCAAGCCGCTACGAAACGACAATGCCGGGCCCTTTTCGGCGCCCGGTGACGACTTCGATCACGTGAACGTACGTGATGAGCTGGCACAGCTGCGCCGCCTCAGGATTGCCTCGTTTCTGGAGGGTGCGATGTTGCTGGTGCTCTTGCTGATCGCGGTTCCGCTCAAGCATGTGTTTGACTGGTCAATCGGCGTCAAGTTGATGGGTCCGGCACATGGCGTTGCGGTGCTGGCTTATCTCTGGCTGATCTTGCAAACAACGGCGTCGGCGCCCTACTTCAACCGGCGGGAAACTGCGCAACTGATCATTCTCGCGCTCATTCCGATGGGCGTTTTTTTCAACGGCTTGCTACTGGCACGAAAAAACGCCAGCTTGCGCAAAAGGGAGGTGGCATGACCCTGGCCAGCAGCTACGTATGGTTAAAGGCGTTTCACGTGGCCAGCGCTCTAGTCTTTGTAGGAGGGCTTGTCGGGACCAGCGTCTTCATCCGGTCGGTCCTTTTCACTTCTGAAGCCGCCAGTGCGATGGCCGAGACCGTCCGGCGCTGGGACAGAAGGGTGACACTGCCTGCCATGCTGCTTGCGTGGGGCTTCGGCATCGCGCTTGCCTTTCTTGGTGGGTGGACCGGGACGCTATGGCTGCCGGCCAAAGCTGCTCTGGTTGTTGTTCTGTCGGCAGTGCACGGCATTCAGGCGGGGCAGCTTCGCCGCATCGTCAATCGCATTCCGGGCCGAGCCGGGCGTACCGGGCCACTGATTGTGTGCGCGCTCATTGCGATCGCGATTCTGGCGGTCGTCAAGCCTTCCTGAAGGTCATGTCTTCAGGTGTCATGAGCCAGCAGGCGATGGGCTGGCCGCCAGAATGCGCCAAGGGCAATCACTGACGCGGCGCCGAGCAAGGCAGGCGTGACACCCGCGTGATCCCACACAAAGCCGTACGCCGGCGCGCCAACGGTCTGCCCGACCGCCATGGTGAGGAAGGGGATGCCAAGACCAATGTCAGGGCGGCTCGGGTAGAGAGCGATGCCCCATAGCAAGAATGCGCCTGTTGAAACAATGTATGCGGCTCCGAACACGGCCATGCCGGCAAAAGCCAGTGCAGTCGGAAGGCCATAAAACGCCAGTGCACACAAAGTGAGTGCCATGGCCAGAAGCGAAGCACGGTGAACGAACGCGACCCCGAACCGGTTGGTCAAGAGGCCGGTGGACGCGCCCAGCGTCGCGGCAGTACCAAGCCCAATCCAGGCGTATGCGACTTCCTGACTGTTGAATTCAAAGCGTTGCTGCAGTAGAGCCGCGCCGAAGGTCCACACGGCTGTGCTTCCTGCGCCCATCAGGAACGCGCTGGCACAGAGGCCATCTACGCCTGCGCGTCCCAAGGACTTGAAGGTGAAAGGCCTTGCCGCTACGGCGTGCCGAGAGGAGGGCAAGGCGAGAACTGCCCAAACGGAGACCGCAACGCCAATTCCAGCGAATAACGTGTAAAGGGTGCGCCAACTGCTGTCCACAATGACGACGAAGATTCCCGACAACGCGATTCCGCCCGCCGTGCCTGCGTTGATCACACCATTGGATATCGAGTGCGCCTGCGCGTCGATGTGATGCGATACCGCGGCGGCAAGCGGTGGCGATGTCAGTCCGGTGCCGAAACCGGCAAGCGCAATGCCCGTTCCGAGAACCCAGGCCGACGATGCAGTCGCGATCAAGATAAGTCCAACTGTGGCCGTGATGCCCGCCAGCGCAGCAACGCCGCGATCGCCAAGCCGGGTCAGCGTGATGAAGGCGATCAGCACGCCGATGCAGTACGCCGCGAAGGAGCTTCCACCGATCCACCCTGCGCTTGAGACCGTCAACGCAAGATCGTTGCGAATCTCGGGCAGCAGCAATCCGTAGGCAAATCGGCCTAAGCCATAGGTCAACGCGGTCAGGGCAAAGCCAGCGCTGACAAGGTTGATGTCACGCTTCATTAACGAACTCGACATTGAATTGAGACTGCGTAAACGGACAGTGACTGGCGCAAATCGGATAGTCGGATGCGGGGGATCCCTCCATGATGCAGTACCTATCCATTTCTTGCTTCACAGGGCGCGTATGACCTTTGGATTTTATCGTGTGTATCACTTGCTCAAATCGTGTGGCACCCGAGCCGCTGCGGCTGGTCTGCTATCTGCCATGATGGTCCCGGTGGTCCAGGCACAGACTCCAGAAGTCTGGCCAACCCGACCGATAAGGCTGATCGTCGCGTTGGCGCCAGGCGGTTTGGCCGATGTGTTGACGCGTGCCGTATCGGGCCCATTAGGTGAGGCGCTCGGTCAGACGGTTGTCGTCGAAAACAGGCCGGGTGCGGGTGGCAATGTCGCGGGAGCCGAAGTTGCCAGGAACGGTCGCGACGACCACACGTTCCTCATCGCACCCACGACTACCCAGTCGGTGAATCCATTTATCTACACCAATATTCCATTTACCTTTGACAAGGACCTGCAACCTGTCGGATTACTGGCCAACAGCAAGCTGTTTCTGCTGGCCCGCCCAGGGTTGGAGCCGAAGGATCTGGCTTCTTTCATCGCTTACATCAAAGCGAATCCCAAAGCACTCAGCTTCGGTTCGGCAGGGAACGGAACAACGCCCCATCTGGCCGGAGAGCTGTTGAACGTCGGCCTTGGGGCGGCAGAGACCCATGTGCCATACCGGGGGGCTGCACCCGCTATCCAGGACCTGATGGCTGGCCAGATCGACTACGCGTTCGGGCCGGCGAACTTCCTGCCCATGGTCAAGGCCGGCAAACTCAGGCTGTTGGGTGTCGCGAGCCGCCAGCGAGCACAAGGGTACGCTGATGTACCCACCTTTGCCGAGATGGGTGTCGACAGGATCTTTGCCGATTCGATGTTCGGCATCTACGCTCCGGCCTCCATGTCTGCCGATAGGGTTCGCCGCTTTAACGTCGAACTTAACCGGATACTGAGCACGTCAAGAATTGGCGCTCAGTTTGCAGAATATGGAGCAGAGGCAGTCGCCAAAACGCCGGCGGAATTCCAGGAGCTTGTGCGGGCCGAAAAGGCGGTTTTTGTACCTGTCGTCAAAGCATTGTCGATCAAGGCCGAATAGGATCAGTCCTGCAGATCAGGGCCTAGCGCCATGCGTTGTAGACACAGGAGACAAGATGATTCATCGCATCGTCACGATGGAGTTGCTTGTCGGCTCCGTCGTGGTGTCGAAAGGACCGGCCGACGGGCACACGCTGCTGATGGGCGCGACTGGACCTATTTCCATCAATCCCGCGACATATCGGAACGTTTCGTACGCTCCGCAGAAAGATTTTGTTCCGATATCGCTCGTTGCGTCGTTTCCGTTGGTCGTCTCAACCAACGCGATTCGAAGATGACGTCGATCGCCGACCCAGTCACCCATGCCAAGGCAAGTCCGAAGACCGCGAACTATGCAGCCAGCGCGACAGCTTTCCAGTTGGCGAGCGAACTGCTCAAGGACCGCACGGGAATCCGGCAGAGCACATTCCCTACATGGGCAGTGCCGAATCGATGTTGTCTGTGGCCTCGAACTAACGACGCGACAACGCTGCCGCGCTACTTTGCCGGGTCATCCATCAACTCGTACCACATGGCATTGAGCACCGCAAAAATCGCCGCAAGTGGCAACCCTAGAATCCATGCGAAGTACCACATCGTCATTCTCCCGATTAATTCGATTCAGTAGGCATGGCCGCGGCCATCTCGGATGTCGCTGGCGGTGACCTTGCCCCACAGCACGCGGTAGACCCAGGTGGTGTAGGCAACGATCAGCGGCAGAAAGATGCAGGTGCCGATCAGCATGATGAACAGCGTCAGGTGGCTGGACGACGCGTCCCACACCGTCAGGCTGGCCGAGGGCTGGATAGATGAAGGCAGGATGAAAGGAAACATGGATGCCCCGACACTCAGCACGATGCCGGCAATCGACGCGCTGCTGGCCACAAGCGTGACGCGCTCCCACCGTAAGCACAGCCCCAGCACGGCCAGCATGGCGCCAACCAAGCCCGAGACGGGCGCAGCCATCGTCCAGGGGTGGGCCAGATAGTTGCCGAACCAGGCCCCTGTCTGCGAGACGGCAGTCTTGAACAGCGGATTCGACGGCCCGTCGGTCACGATGGAACTGGTAACGCGATAGCCTTCGATCCCTGTCCATAACGCCACGCCGGCCAGCCCGTACAGGACCAGAACGGCCACGGCGGCTACGAGGCCGTAACGTCGGGCCCTGACCGCCACGTCGTCGTCGGTCTTCAGCACCAGCCACGCCGCCCCGTGCATCAGCATCATGGCGAGCGAGACCAAGCCGCACAGCAAGGCGAAGGGGTTCAACAGATCAAGGAATGCGCCGTCGTAGAAAATGCGCATGTCGGGGGCGAGCCGGAACGGCACGCCTTGAAGCACGTTCCCCATAGCCACGCCGAACACGACGGCTGGGATGATGCCGCCTATGACCAGGCTCCAGTCCCATGCCGACCGCCACCGGCGTGATTCATGTTTGCTCCGGAATTTGAACGCCACGGGCCGGATGATCAGGGCAAGCAGGATCGCAAACATGGCGAAGTAGAAGCCCGAGAACGACACGGCATACAGTTGCGGCCAGGCGGCAAAGATGGCCCCACCCCCCAGGATCAGCCATACCTGGTTGCCTTCCCATACCGGTCCGACCGTGTTGATCACCACACGCCTTTCAAGGTCGGTGCGGCCAACTGCCGTCAGCAGTGCGCCGGTCCCAAGGTCGAAGCCATCGGTCACTGCAAAGCCGACCAGCAGGGCGCCCAGCAGCGCCCACCAGATGACACGCAAGGTGTCGTAGTCCATCAGTTCGTACAGGATCACGATGTCATTCCTCAGAAATCATGGGAGCGGTGCGCAGCATGCCGCTGTGGCCAAGAATGGGAACCGCGCCTCCGGGGGACCGCACGTGCTCATGCTCAGGCCCCTTGCGGATCGCTTTGAGCATCAGCTTCATTTCGATCACCAGAAGCCCCGTGTACAGGGCGGCAAAGCCGATTAGCGTGGTGAGCACCGTGGTCACGCCCAGGTTGGAGACCGCGACTGCCGTGGGGAGCACGCCTTCGATACTCCATGGCTGGCGTCCCAGCTCGGCGACGATCCAGCCGCATTCCGCAGCGATCCAGGGAAGTGGGATGGCAGCGACCGCGACTTTCAACAGCCAGGGATGTGCGTCCAGACGGCGCCGCGCAGACAGCACGAAGAAGGTAGCGGTCAGCACGATGAAGAACATGCCAAGGACAACCATCACGCGGAACGACCAGAACAGGGGGGCTACCTGGGGCACGGTGTCCCACGCAGCCTGATCGATCTGTGCGTCGGTGGCCTTGCGCGGATCGTCGACATACCGCTTCAGCAGCAGGGCATAGCCAAGCAGATGACCATCGGCCTCGAAGCGTTCGGCAAGGGGAGGTGAGATGGCCTTGACGCTGTTCTCGGCAAGAATCTGTTCCAGCGCGTCATACGCACGAATACCCTGCCGGATTCGGACTTTAGCCAGGTCGACCAGGTCGTGGATGCCGGGAATTTCCGTGGTCAACGACCGTGTGCCGATCAGCCCCATGACCCAGGGGATGTGAATGGCGTAGTGGGTCTCGCGCGCGTCCTGGTCGGGCAGGCCGAACAGCGTGAACGCGGCGGGCGCCGGTTCCGTGTGCCACATGGCTTCCACCGCGGCCAGCTTCATTTTCTGGTGTTCGGTCGACAAATACCCGCTTTCATCGCCTAGGACTACGACAGACAGCGACGCGGCCAGACCGAATGACGCAGCCACCGTCATGGACCGTTTCGCGAGTTCGCCATGACGGCCCTTGAGCAGGTACCAGGCCGATACGCCCAGCACGAATATCGACGCGACAACATAGCCGGCTGACACGGTGTGAACGAACTTGGCTTGGGCCACCGGATTGAAGATCACCGCCGCAAAGTCATGGATTTCCATGCGCATGGTTTGCGGATTGAAAGTTGCGCCGACGGGGTTTTGCATCCACCCGTTTGCAATCAGGATCCACAAGGCTGAAAAGTTGGTGGCGATCGCCACCAACCATGTGACTGCCAGATGAGACACCTTGGACAGTCGGTCCCAGCCGAAAAAGAACAGGCCGACAAAAGTCGCTTCCATGAAGAACGCCATGAGGCCTTCCAGGGCCAACGGCGCACCAAAAATGTCACCGACGTAGTGGCTGTAGTAGCTCCAGTTCATGCCGAACTGGAACTCCATCACGATGCCTGTCGCCACGCCCATCGCAAAGTTGATGCCAAACAACGTGCCCCAGAATTTGGTCATTTGCCGCCAGATAGGCCGGCTGCTCATCACATACACCGTCTCCATGATCGCAACCAGCACCGACAGCCCGAGTGTCAGGGGTACGAATAGAAAGTGGTAAAGCGCCGTCATCGCAAACTGCAGGCGCGACAGGCCGACGATATCGAGTTCCATGGAAGTCCTTGCTCTAGCGAGTCTACAGGTCAATCTGGACGTAGCGCCGACAGCGCTGCGTCAAATTCGGGGGTGCCTCGGCGGACATCTTGTTCCACCGCGCCAGCGCGCATCAGCAGCAGGCGGTCCGCCAGCGCGGCTTCGCGGTGCAGGTGCGTGGCGATGACGACGGTGCGGTGATCCGCACGCTGGGCCAGCACGGTCAGAACGTCTCGCGCTGTCGAGGCATCCAGCGCTTCAGTCGGCTCGTCCAACAGCCAGACACTGCTGTCGTGCAGCAGCAAGCGGGCCAGCGCCAGACGCCGGGACTGTCCGCCCGACAAGCCAATCCCGCCTTCACCCAGCGGCGTGTCCAGTCCTGCGCCGTTGCCAATCAGGTCCTGGGCCAAGCCGGCATCGGCCAGGGCGTGCCAAAGTCGCGTGTCATCAGCTGCTGGGTTGGCCAGGCGCAGGTTGTCCCTGAGCGTGTCCTGGAACAGTTCGGTGCGCTGCGTAAACATCGTGGCGGGCAGTCCGGCCGCCTTGCCCTGGTTGGGCGTCACGTCGCCTGCAATCACCGACAGCAACGTGGACTTGCCGGCACCGCTCGGGCCGATCAACGCCACGCGGTCTCCCTTCGCGATCGAGACCGTGAAGCCACTGACTGCCGCACGGTGCTCACAGGAATACCGGACGAACACGTCGACCAGGTGGCAGGCCACATTGGCGCCTGGCGCCCGGATCTTGGGCAATGCCTCGTTTTCTGCGCGCAGCCGGGGTGCGATGCGGCGGGCGGCGAGCCACGTGCGTCCTGCTTCCAGCGCGCCGCGCCTGAGGGCGCCGAAAGGTTCGATAGAAGCCTGTGCACCCAGCACTGCCAAGGCCATCATCGGGACGGTCGCCACGCCGGTCGCGGCACATTCCGCCGCAGCCAGCAGCACGGCAGCCACGAACACCGCACCGACAACACCCTGTATCCAGGCAGCAATGACGTCGACCTGATTCAGAGCAAGATCGGTGTGTGCAAGGCGCCGGTCGCTGCCCCATAGCCGCGCCTTCTGTGCATCCAGTTGCCCGGCCATGATCCATTCCGTCTGTCCTGCAACCAGATCAATGGTTTGCGATCGCACACGTTCGAGGGCTTTGGCGCGTCGCACTGCGTGGGGCCACGCCTGGCGCATGACCATTGCCGATCCGCCAAGCCCGAGCGTGCAAAGCGCAAGAAAGG
Source organism: Pigmentiphaga litoralis (assembly GCF_013408655.1). Lineage (NCBI taxonomy): Bacteria > Pseudomonadati > Pseudomonadota > Betaproteobacteria > Burkholderiales > Alcaligenaceae > Pigmentiphaga > Pigmentiphaga litoralis. The sequence goes on along the minus strand of NZ_JACCBP010000001.1, from coordinate 3,313,140 downwards.
CCGCCGCACCCAGCCGCGGATCCACGCTGGCCAGCAACAGGCCCGCGAGCGCGGCAGCGCCGATGGCAGCTGCGCAAGGCGCGGCAAGACGCAGGTAGACGGACTCGAGCGCGTCCAGGTCCGCCGTCAACCGGAACAGCCATCGTGATGGACGGGCCGCCAGGTCGCGAGCTGCTGCGGGTTGCGACCAGCCCAGGAACAGCCGTTCGCGCAACTGCGCCAGGACGCCGAACGTGGCGTCGTGTGTGACCACCCGCTCGGCGTATCGGGATACGGTTCGCCCCAGCGCAAGCAGGCGTATCGACGCCGAGGGCATGAAGACGTCGAATGCGATGGCCGATGTCAACGACATGCCGGCCAACGCCGTAGCGGTAATGAACCAGCCGGACACCCCAAGCAAGGCGATTCCCATCGCCACCGTGGCCGCCGTCAGGATGATCCCAAGCAGAAGGGAGCGGCCAGAGGCACTAAGGTAGAAACGCGCAATCGCTGCCATGTCGTTGGGCTTGCTCATGGCAAGACCTCGGCATCGACGTTGACGACCCTGTCCATGTGCCGGGCAAGCCGGGGGTCATGCGTGGCGACCACCAGCGTGCGGCCGATGGCCATCTGCTGCAAGGCGGCGATCACGCGTTGCGCGGTGTCGTTGTCAAGGTGGGCAGTTGGTTCGTCGATCAGCAGGATGTCGGCGCCGGGCCGGACGGCCGCGCGCGCCAGGGCCAGCCGGATGACTTCCCCGCCTGACAGCCCCAGACCGCCTTCGCCAACGCTGCGGGACACGCCATGCTGCACGGCGTCCATGAGGCCGACAGCCTGCAAGGCGTGTTGGACCTGTTCGGGCGATACATCAGGCTGACCCAGCGAGACGTTGCTGCTGACCGACGCAGCAAAGACATGCGGCTTTTGTCCCATCCACGCCATGCACTGCCGTAATGCGCCTGCGGTGTCGTCGCGTAGCATCGCACCGCCGATGGTCACGGTGCCGCTTCCTGCCTTCACCAGACCGGCCATCAGCGACAGCAATAGCGTCTTGCCACTGCCGCTGGATCCCCACAACGCGACATGCTGTCCTGCGTGAATGTCGATGTCCGCAAAGTGCAGCGGCGGTGCGTCGCCGTATTGATTTACGGTCACGTTGCGCAGGGAGATCGCTGGCGTCCTGCCGCGTGCGTAAGTGTCAGCAGGCGTATTGCAAAGGGCGGATGGGCCGGTGTGCCCGCCGCCCACCAAGCCAGCATCGCCGCCGATCAGCTGGGTTATCGCGTCCCTTGCGGCTTCACCGGCAGCGCGATCGTGCCAGGCCGCCGACAGGTCTCGCAAGGGCTCGAAAAACGCCGGCGCGAGCAGCAGAATGAACAACCCTTCACTCAGCGTCAACGTGTCGCCCCACGCACCGAACGTCAGCTCGCCAAGCAGATGGAAGCCGACATAGACGGCGGTCAGGGCGATGCCCAATGCGGCAAACAGTTCAAGCACGGCTGACGACAGAAACGCAATGCGCAAGACCTGCATGGTTCCGACCCTGAGAGACTCGGCGTGGTTGCGTACGCGCTGTGCCGTGGAGGGCACCGCGCCCAGAGCGCGCAGGGTCGTCAGTCCGCGCAACCGGTCCAGCAGCAACCCGTTCATGCGACCGAGTTCACCCAGCTGCGCTTCGCTGGCAGCCTTCGCGCGCCAACCGATCAATGCCATGAACACAGGGATAAGCGGCGCGGCCGCTATCAGGATCAGGGCCGCTGCCCAGGTATGTACGCCGACTGCCACCGCGATGACCGGAGGCACCAGCATCACGCGCCACCGAGCCGGGCTGTAGCGGGTCAGCCACGGAACCAGGGCTTCCGCCTGTTCCCCGATCACGCTTGCCGCCTGGCCAGAGGCCGGACGCGACACATCGAGGGGGGAACGGGAGGCGAGGGCGGCGGCCGCACGCTCCCGCAACGCGGAAACCGCAACGCGTGCATCGCGGAACAGACGCCGCGTAGCCCAGGCGTCCAGGGTGGAACGCAGTACGCCCAATGCGACAAATCCCAGGGCATGCAGCACGATGGCGCTAGCGCCATTGCCAAGGGCAACCTGGTACACCGCCGCCGCGATCAGGCTTGCCTGAGGAATCCATAACAGGGCCCCCAGCGCTGACATGACGCTGCCGACTTTAAGTCCTGAGGGCCCTGAGTTTTCCATATTTCAGTAACTAGTGAAAATTTAAGTCGTAGTTAGGCGTTGAGTTCGCGCCTTACGATCGGGGTTTGTGCTGAAAAGGCTTCAGCGGGGCTTTTTTCTAAGCGGCGCGGTGGCCCGGTCCTTCACAGCGAGCAGCTTCTGGACTTTGCGGCCCAGGCTCATTAGCTGCAGCAGGGATTCCGGTGAAAGGTCCTGCAGTTCTTCGAACCAGTTGTTCGACATCTCGGCCAGGTCGTACATCTCGCGCATGCGCTCGAGGGCGTAGCGGTCGGCCGCGTTCGCGCCCGGATCGAGCAGCGACTGCCGCAACATGGTTAGCGTCGGCTCGACTTCTCGGCGGCGCCTCTCGGCAGCAACCGCCTTGAAGATGTCCCATACGCTACCAAGCGTGCTGTAGTATTCGCGCCGGTCCCCTGGGGTGCGCGTCAACCGGACCAGTTGCCACGCTTCCAGTTCCTTGATGCTGATGCTGGTGTTGGAGCGGGATATTCCCAGCGTCTCGCCAATCTCGTCGGCATTCAAGGGCTGCGGGGACACGAATAGCAGTGCGTACACCTGACCGACAGTGCGGTTGATGCCCCATCGGCTGCCCATCTCCCCAAAATGCGCCACGAAGGATTCGACGACGGGTGACATTTTTTTCCAAATTTCAGTATTTCATGAATATTAGCAGGAATATTGTTGAGTTGGTCGGCCTGCTGCTGGTGCACATCAATAAGAAAAGGGTCCCGGTCCCGCCGTAGCGCTGGGCGCAGATAGCGCAAACGCGCAGTCAAAGTATTTTTCTGCTTCGGTCCAGGGGGCATTGTCTTGCCACAACGTCAGGAAGGCGCGGCTTGCGTCCACAACACTGGGGCTGACCTGCAGCGTCTGCAGGCCCAGTGCATCGAAGGTATCTTCATGATCGTGCAACGTGCCCACTTGCCCCGCGTAGCTGTAGAACTGGCGGATCCTGCCGGGCTGTGCAAATCGAGGAATCGTGGCGCACGACGCACCGCTTTCTGGCTCGCGACCAGCATGCGCCTGCGAGAAGCTGTCTTGCAGCATGTGCAGCAGTGCCCCTAGCGCAACCTTATCCAGATCCTTTCGCACTTCGATGATGCCGGTGGCGAACAGGTTCATCGCTGTCATGTCGCCGGGGAAATAGAACTCCAGTTGGTCCACGCCAAGGTCGCGGATAAAGTCAGTGCTCGGAACAGTCTTGATCGCGATGCCCCAAAGAAATTGGGCCCACATCTTCATTCGCCGCTGCGTCGCCGCAGCCAATTCGCCGTCATACGCCGCCATGGAATGAAAGAATTGCAGGTCACCAAAATGCGAGCGATACAGCAGGTAATCGCCGGGACCAAACGCCGGCTCACCAGGTTGACTTGCCGTGCGCGCTTTGGCGGTCCGCTCGGCGTCAGAGAACAGTGCCTTCCAGCACTTAGGCTGCGCGGTGGAGCGCAAGGTCACCGCTGGATTGCAGTCAGCAATACGGGGAGGAGATGCGCGGTTCAGCGCGAACGGCGGATCGTCCGGCCACCGCACACCGTATAGCAAGATCTGGTTGGCGCGTATTGCGGATTCCGTCAGGCATAACGATTCCGATCCCGGTTGCACCACGCAATCGAGCGCGTTCAACGTGATCGCTTCGTGGACTGGACTTTTGATCATGGGAAGCGCGTTGCCTACGATCCATTGACCAATGCCATCCACCAGGCGGTTCCCGCCCAGGCCTGTCAGCCTGCGGTCCACGTCGCTCAGACGAGGCAGAACCTGGAATGCGGATGCGGCCGATGGGAGCAGGGCGATGGTGATCGACACAACGGCAAGGCAGTACTTCAGTCCGGAAATGGTCATAAGCAGAATCCTTCAGTCCCTTCGGCACGCCAATGTGCGCGACGAAATCTCGATGCAACCAATCGTAACCGAGGGGAGGGGTACGTTGCCTCGAATCCGAGTGCTGATCTGCCTCTCTCGGCGAACCATCGGCCATGGGCTCCCGCGCCATCATCATCCGCCGCGCCGCCAGCCGGTAAACTGGCGCTCGCTTCTTTCTTCGCATCGACATGAGTGACATGACCGACACTACCGACACTACCCCCAACGCCGCCCCCAACACCGACACGCTGCCCCCGTTGCCTGATCACCTTTCGATCGACCCGCGCAGCCCGCATCACGTGGCCGCCGCGTTCGAACGCGACATCGGCATTCGTTTCAACGACGTGGAACGTACCGACGTCGAGGAGTACTGCATCAGCGAACGCTGGATCCGCGTGCGATCGCCCAAGGCCAAGGACCGTCGGGGCCAGCCGCTGCTGATCAAGCTGAAGGGCAAGGTCGAAGCGTTCTACCGCTAAGCCCGCGTGGGGCGCTTGCGTTTTCCCGCCACCGCCTCCCGCGCCATATCCTCAAAGACCTTCACCAACGGCGAGTCATTGCCTGACGCCTTGGCCAGGGCCAGCGGGTAGCGCAGCGGCTTGCGGGCTTCGGACACCACGTCCAGAAACGTGACGCCCGCGACCTGGAGGTGACGCACCGGCCGCGGTACCAGGGCCACGCTGACCCCCGCACTGACCAGCACAAGGTTTGCCAAGGTTCGCGAATCGCCTGGTGCGATGCGCGGATAGATCTTGGCGTCGTGAAAAGCCTGGAGCAACGCGACCGAATAGCCTGGTCCGGATGAAAACGGATACAGCGACACGAACTGATCATCGGCCAGTTCGGACAGTCGGACGGTGCGCCGGTGACTGAGCCGATGGTGAGCCGCAACCGCCAGGCAAAAGCGTTCTTCTGTCAGCGCCGTGATCGTGAGTCCGCCGGCCGGATTCGCCGACGGAACGATGATCGCCACGTCCAGCGTCCCTTTGTGCAGGGCTGCAATCGCGTTTTCGGTGGATGCCATCTGCAACGAGATTTGCGCGGAAGGAAACGCTGCGCAGAAGGTCTGCAGGATGCCGGGCAGCAACTCGAACGCGACACTGTCGACGGCGGCAATCCCTAGTGCATCGGTCACGCCTTGCTCGGCGGATCGCGCCGTGGCAACCGCGGCCTCTGCCTGCGCAAGCAACTGGCGAACTTCACGAAGAAAGGCCGTGCCTGCGGCGGTCAGGCGCACCTTGCTGCGATCGCGATCAAATAGCAGGACCCCCACACTTTCCTCAAGGCGCTGAATGGCGGCGCTGAGCGGCGGCTGCGTCATGTGCAGGCGAGTCGCCGCGCGGCGAAAGTTGAGCTCTTCGGCCAATACCGTGAACTGCTTCAATTGCCGTAAGTCCATGCTGTCGTCCGTCCTGACCAGAGTTGCGTCGATGGTATCAGGGCATGCCGAAAATAGTATTGGATAGATCAGGCTGCGCCTTCCAAAATCATTCCGTCATCCACATCGATCCCTGACGGCAATGTCCAACCTATCGCTTCCTTCGCACACTCCTGTCGGTGGTCCCGCTGCGTGGCGCAGCCATTCGGTCGACTGGAAGACGGAGTGCCTTCACGTGCTGTCGCCGCCGGAACTTGATGAGATTGATCGCGCCTTGACCCATCTGAAGGCGCTGGGTGACCTGGACCTGACAGACATCACGCGCAGCAGTTTTCCATTGACCGTTACGGCCGACCTGCTTGCGCGCGTCAAGGACAACCTGAGATCGGGGCGCGGCTTCGTCATGCTCCGAGGGCTTCCGCGGCACCGTTATTCGGCGGACGATATGGCGCGGATCTATTTCGGGTTGGGGGCCTATCTCGGGCGGTCGATGGTGCAGTCCTACCAGGGGGAGCGTCTGGGCCATGTGATCGATCAGACCGACTTGCAGGACAAGTCGCGCGGGTATCACACCGGAGGCCACATGGGGATGCACACCGATTCCTGCGACGTGGTGGGCCTGATGTGTTTACGCAGGGCAAGGTCGGGCGGCGCCAGCCGGATCGCCAGTGCGGTGGCCTTGCACGACGCCTTGCTCGCGACGCGCCCCGACGTGCTGGACACGCTCTACCGAGGGTTCTTCTATCGGCGCATGGATCTGGATGCGCAGTTCGGCTCCGGGCGCGTCCTTAGCCGGCAACGGGTGCCGGTGTTTACCCGGCAGGGGCACGCAGCAGCCTCCGTGGCCTGTTATTTCCTTGGCGGCTATGCCCGGAGCGCCGCGGCACGAGGGGACGCCACCTTGACGGATGACGAGCTGGAAGCGATCACGTGCGTCGAACGGCTGGCCGAGTCCCCGGATTTTTATGTGGACATGGATTTCGCAGAAGGGGACATCCAGTTCCTGAACAATCGGCTGGTGCTGCATGGGCGCACGGATTATGAGGATGCCGACGAGGTGGCCGAGCGCCGCCATTTGCTACGCCTATGGCTGGCAGTGCCAGAGTGGCCGCCCTTGCCCGAAGCGCAGGTGTTCCACACGGCCGAAGACCACGAAAAGTGGGGACAACGGCGTCAGCCCGGCATGGAGTTGCCATCGACGTACATGCAGCGATTGCAGGCGCTGGCGATCCAGCGACGCGGTCAAACGTCAGCCGCATGATCCATGGCGCACGGCCCAAGGGGGCTGACGCGTAACCATGCCCCATGCCCCATGCCCCATGCCGGGTTCGCCATTCCGACTTCCGTCATTTCCCACTCTTTTCAAGGCTGCCTCATGACGCATCACGCTCACCGTCGCCACTTCTGTCTGGCGCTCGCCGCACTGGCCGCGTCGGGGCCGCTCCGCGCGCAAAGCCTCTTCACCCGGCCGATCGAACTGGTGGTTCCGTTTGCGCCCGGCGGGCTGGTTGACGTGATCGGCCGCCTGTCCGCCGATACGCTGAGCAAGGAGCTCGGACAAAGCGTGGTCGTCAAGAATGTGCCCGGCGCGGGCGGCAACATCGGCTATTCCCGTCTGGCCAAGGCGCCTGCCGATGGCTATACGCTGGGCCTTGTCGGTGGCGGTCTGTTCATCAACACCGTGATCCGCCCCAGCGGTTTTGACGCCGTCAAAAGCTTTCGCCCGATCGGGCATCTTGGGTCACAGGCCTTCGTGCTGTTCGTGAATCCCACGCGAATTGCCGCCACCACACTTGCCGACGTCAGGTCGCTCATTTCCAAGGAGCCGGAGCGGTACACCTATAGTTCTGGCGGGATCGGCGCGTCGTCGCATGTGTTGATGGAATACCTGAAGGCGACGCAGAACCTGCAGATTGTGCACGTGCCTTACAACGGGCAGGGCCCCGCCATCAATGCCGTGTTTTCGGGCGAAGTGGACATGACGCTGCAGACCGTGACCGGGGCCGAAGACCTGCTGCGGACCGGTCGCTTGAAGCCGCTTGCAGTGACAGGCACGACTCGAATGAAACTATTTCCCGACGTTCCAACCTTCGGCGAACTCGGCGTGCAAGACATGGAGGTCGTCGGATGGTCGGGGCTGGTCGCGCCTGCCGGCCTGCCGGAGCCGCAAACGGCCAAGCTGGTGGATGCCTGGAACCGTTCCATCAGCCATCCGGAACTGCAACGCGCGCTGGAGACTCGGTCTGTCGAGGTCAAGCTGATGACGCAGCAGGAGTTCGCGCGCAGCATGCAAAAGGACAAGGGTTTTTGGGAAAGGGCATTGGCCAAAACGGGCATCAAGGCCGTGTGACCGAGCGTGTATGCGAGCGCCGTGACGTCCAGGCCATTTTTTTTCTGTGTCGATGGCATCCCGCTACGTAGAATGGTCCAGCGCGATACCGGATCCCGGTGTCGCGCCTTGGACTGCGGTCCTTGCAGTGTTCGGTTTTCGATCAGACAACGCAGGAACCCGCCGCCATGGACGCTCGCACGCCGCCGCTCAATGCGCTCAAAGTGTTCGAAGCCGCTGCCCGCCTCAGGAGCTTCAAGAAGGCGGCGGAGGAACTGCATGTGACGCCCACGGCCGTCAGCCATCGGGTCACGCAACTGGAAGATGTGCTGGGCATGTCGCTGTTCGTGCGCGACGCGCATGGTGTCGAGCTGACGCCGGCGGCGCGGGCCTGCCTGCCGACCTTGCAGCGCGGCCTGGATAACGTGCGCGACTTTGTGGAGCAGCTGAAGCTGCATCCGCAAAGCGAGGTGATTACCGTCCGGACGTCGCCGTCGTTTTCGATGCGCTGGCTGATGCCGCGGCTGCACCGCTTCATTGTTGGCCACCCCGGGGTGGATGTGTATGTCGATACGTATGCCCGGCTGTTCATGGAATTGCGCCCGGGTGATGCGCGGTCCGGACTGCCCGACGCGGGCGGCGACCAGGCCGATATCACCCTGATCTACGGCGCGGGCAACGTGCCGGGGTTGCTGACCGAGCGGCTGCTGGATGCGGCGGTGACGCCGCTGTGCAGTCCGGCCTTGCTGGCGCGCCATCCGCCGCTGACGTCGCCGGACCAGCTCGATGCCTTCACGCCCCTGCATTGCGATCGCGACGCCATTTATGGCGAACGTTCGCTGTGGCAGTTGTGGCTGGATGCCGCGGGCGCGGGGCATATCCGCACGGATCACGGGCTGCGGTTTACGCAGGCGTCGTTGGCCATCGAGGCCGCTGTGGACAACATGGGCATCGTGATGTGCTTTCCGGTGCTGGCCGCAGCGGAACTGGAGGCGGGCAAGCTGGTGGCGCCGTTCGATCTGACGATTCCCCTGGCGTCGGGTTATCAGTTGATCAGCAGCAAGGCCGCGAACCGCCGGCCGGCGGTCATGGCGTTCAAGCGATGGTTGCATGCGGAAGCGGACGCGACGCGGTTGGCTGATCGGACCCGGTGGGCAACACGGGCTCCCGCCCCGGCCACCACGCGGGCGACATAGCGGACCACACCCCTCATCCAGTCATGTGGCGAATGAGTTTTTCTCATTCGCCTGGCGCGCAGTGCGACGCTACGATTTGCGTTGACCCGTCTGGAGCGCGCGATGATTTCGGCAGACACCTACGAGCGGTTGAAGCGCTGTATCGATGACCGGCCCGACGACGCCGTGTTCCGTGTGCATCGTGACGTGTACACCGACCCCGAAATCTTCGAACTGGAACAGCGGTATATCTTCGAGCGCACCTGGTCGTTCATCGGGCTGGCGTCGCAACTGCCGGCAAGGAACGCGTTCCTGACGACGCAGATCGGGCGGGTGCCCGTCATCATCACCCGCGGTGAAGACGGCCAGCTGCACGGCTTTCTGAACGCCTGTCGGCACAAGGGCGCAAAGATCGTCGTGCAGGAGCAGGGCCGCCAGAAGTACCTGACCTGTCCGTATCACGGCTGGGCCTACGACTGCCAGGGCAAGAACTTCCACATCAAGGATGAAGCTGCCGGAAATTACGGCCCTGCCTTCGACGCCACCAACCATGACCTGTTGCCGATCGCGCGGCTGGAGTCGTACAAGGGCCTGATCTTTGCCTGTCTGATCAAGGACGTGCCGCCGCTCGACGCTTTTCTGGGCGACATGAAATTCTTCATTGATTGCTACATGGACCAGGGACCCGAGGGTATGGAGTTCGTGCCGGGGCGGGCGGTGTATTCGTACCGGGGCAACTGGAAATTGCAGATGGACAACGGGATGGACAACTACCACCTGACGTCGACGCATTCCAGCTTTCTGGATGTGCAGGCCAAGCGGCGCGACGGCGGGGGCAATCAGGATGCCAAACAATTCGATTGGGAAAAGCGTAATGCCCAGCAGGGCGGCACCTTCCTGTTTGCGCATGGGCACTCGCTGAACTGGCTGAATCAGCCGGAAAAGGAAAAGCGGCCGATCTGGCCGGTGATCGACGAGATTCGCGAACGCGTGGGCGAGACCAAGGCGCACTGGATGCTGAACCTGAAGAACTGCGTGATCTTCCCGAACATGCAGATCGCCGATTCGACGTCGCTGTTGATCCGCACGTTCCGCCCCTTGTCGGCCAACGAAACCGAGATGCGCGTCTATTGCCTCGCGCCCATTGGCGAGTCGCCCGAGCGGCGCGCGTGGCGCCTGCGTCAGTTTGAAGACTTCTTCAATCCGTCCGGTTTCGCGACCCCTGACGACACGGTGATCTACGAGGACTGCCAGGACGGATATCAGGCGGGCGGCAGTGGCGCCACGCCTGGCCTGTTCGATTACACCCAGGGCAACGAGCGCGGACGCGGGCTGTTCCAGCGCGGCGCAAACCCCACGGCTGAGACGCTGGGTATCACTCCGGACTTCAGCGTGGAGAGCAACTTTGTTGTCCAGCAAGAGATGTGCTATCTGGCGTCGTACCGGGCGTGGCACCGCCTGATGATGGCGGGCGCACGCAGTGCGGGTGTGGCCTTGAGCGCTGAAGGCGTCACGCCATGAGCGACCGCAGCGATGGCCAGGCAGCCATTGACGTGATCCGCCGCGAAGCCATGTATCTGGACGAGCATCGGTGGACCGAGTGGCTGGACCTGTACACCGACAACTGCGAGTACTGGATGCCGATGTGGCGCACCGAAGAAACATTAAACGCCGATCCGCAAGACGGGCTGTCGCACATCTATTACGCCAGTCGTGCCGGACTGGATGATCGTATTGCGCGGATCACGTCGCGCAAGTCACCGGCATCGCGGCCCTTGCCCCGGACCTGCCATGTGCTGGGCACGGAACTGGTGGTCGACCGGGCGGAGGATTCGATTGCGATCCGGTCCTCCTGGAGCTGCCACGTGGTGTTCCCGCGGCACCGCGATGCACACGCGTTCTTCGGTTCCTATCGGCATGAGCTGGAACGATCGGAGCAGGGCTGGCGCATCCGCAAGAAGCACATTGTGCTGATGAACGACTACATCCCGACCCTGCTGGATATCTACTGCGTGTGACCTGACGATCGACGATCGGTCGCCATGCGGTCGCGTTCTACCCCCTACTGCGCGCATCAGAAGACGCACCCGAGACGATTTCTTCATTCGATGTCCCTACCGGAGGTTTGCTATGTTCGCGTCTCGCTTCGTTCGGCCGCTGGCCTGTGTCGGCCTGCTGTGTAGTGTGTCTTTGGGTGCCGTGCAGGCACAGTCCTATCCCAACAAACCGGTGCGTTTCATCGTTCCCTTTTCGGCGGGCGGCGGGAATGATTTCTTGGCGCGCGATATCAGCGCGTTCATGAACGAACGTGTCAAACAGCCGTTCGTGGTCGAGAACAAGGCCGGGGGCGGGGGCATCATCGGGTCCGATCTGGTGGCCAAGGCCGCGCCTGACGGCTACAGCCTGCTGATGGGCGCCAACACGGCAACGATCGTTGATGCGACCCGCGAGACGTCTCCCTTCAGCCTGACCAAAGACCTCACGGGTCTGGGTATCGTGGCCGACATGCCGATCATTCTGGTGGTCAATCCCAGCCTGGGTGTGCGCAACGTCCAGGAACTGATTGCGCTGTCCAAGAGCCGGCCGGGCAGCTTGAACTATGCGAGTTCAGGACCGGGAACGGTGCAGCACATGGCAGGCGCCTTGTTCGATTCTTTGGCCGGCACGCAGATGGTGCACATCCCGTTCAAGGGGGCGGCGCAGATGATTCCCGAACTGCTGGCGAGCCGGGTGCAGGTCATTTTCAGCGCGGCCAACACGGCCTTGCCGCATATCAAATCCGGTGCCCTGCGCGCGCTTGCCGTGACGGGTGACAAGCGGTGGTCCGAGATGCCGGATTTGCCCACGGTGGCGGAGCAGGGGGTTGCGGGCTATCGCGTGGACCTTTGGTACGCCGTGTTCGCGCCCAAGAACACACCCAGGCCGATCGTTGATTTTCTCAACAAAGAGCTGCACGCCTATGTTGATGATCCGAAGACGCACGAGCGGTTCAAGGGGCAAGCCCTGTCACCCGTAAAGACGACACCCGACGAGATGGACCAGCGCGTGGCGGCGGACGTCAGTCAATGGAAAGATGTGGCGGCCAAGATCCAGTTCAAGTTGGCGCAATAGCGGGGAGTGCGGGGGCCAGACAATCCGCGATCCGGCCCCCGGTAGCATCATTCCGGCCGAATGTTCGCCTCTTTGACCAGGCTGTTCCAGCGGCGCAGTTCATCGTCAACAAAGCCGCCGACCTTCTCGGTAGGCAGATAGGTGGCGGTGTCACCCGACCGTTCAATGGTTGCCTTGGTTTCGGGATCCGCCAGTGCATTGCGCACTGCCGTATTCATGGCGTCGATGATGGCGGGCGGGGTCTTGGCGGGCGCGAACAGGGCGGTCCAGAACAGCACTTGGTACCCGGGGATGGTTTCGGCAATGGCGGGCACGTCGGGGAATTCGGCGCTGCGGGTCGGGCCGGTCGTGGCGATGGCCTTGATCATCTTTTGCTGGATGAAGGGCTTGGCCGCTGCGATTGTCGAAAACGAAAAGTCCAGCTGTCCAGCGACCAGATTGCTCATGGCCGGCCCGCTGCCTTTGTAGGGGATGTGCGTGAACGGCGCCTTGGTGGCGAAGCGCAGCATTTCGCCCGCCATGTGCGGCGTGGTGCCGATGCCGGCCGACGAATAGCTCAAGCCGCCCGGCTTGGTGCGGGCCAGTTCGTCTAGCGCCGCGATGTCCTTGACCGGCAGGGCCGGGTGCACCGACAGCACCAGCGGCGACATCGTCACGGTGGAGACAGGCGTGAAGTCGGTCTTCAGGTTGTAGCCAACGTTCGGCATCAGTCCGGTGTTGATGACAAAGGCCGGATCCGCGAACAGGAAGGTGTAGCCGTCGGGCGCGGCGCGTTGGACCTGACCGGCCCCGATCGTGCCCCCCGCGCCGGGCCGGTTTTCCACGATGATCGACTGCTTCAGTTGGGTCGACAACCCGCGTGCCAAGGCTCGCGCTGCTGTGTCGGTGCCGCCACCTGGCGCATAGGCGACCACGAACACGATGGGGCGATCCGGATAGGCCGCTTGCGCGCCCGGGGCAAGCGCGGTCGACAGCATGGCGACAGCCAGGGCGGGGGCGCAGCGGTACGCAGCGATTCGAAGAACTTCAGACTGGTGGGGGCGCATGACGGGGCTCCTGCTCCGAGGTGGATCACAAAGCGTCAATAAAGCAATTACCGTTCCAATTTTGGCCAATGTAAATAAATTAGTACTCGACAGGCGTGCGGAAGCCTTACTCAGGCGTAGTGCGGGCCTTGGTCGTGAAGCCGAACGCGGGGGCTGATATAGATAGGACGATCCCCGCAGCGATGTGGTGCTCGGCCTGCACAAGCTCGTGCCCAGGCAGGTTCAGCTCGCTCCGATATGGTGCTCCACTTCCCTCACGTCAGTAAACAAAAAGTACGACTTATTCCAATAATGGGATTCAAGCGCGGCGGGTCGTCTGCAATCAGGCCGCCGCAGGCAGGCGCGACTTCCAGTAATCGCAGGCGCGCAGCATGGCCGACGGCGCGATCAGTCCGGCCTTGGCGACTTCGCCGGGCGACAGTACATCCACTTTTCCAAGCAACTGCGACTGGTACTGGAAGCCCGCGTTCATGCAGCTCGTCACCGCGCGGAACACCAGTTCGGTCAGATTGACGGCGGCCACCGTGGCGCCATGACGGCGCATCAGCACGACCCAGTTCGGTCCCAGCGCACGCGCCAGCGAGGCGCCGTGATCCACATTGCTCAATAGCAGATTGGTATCGCCGAATTCGTCCTGGCTGTCCCAGAACGGTACGGTTCCACCCATGAAGGCGCCATGCTGATACACCGGCACCAGCGGCGTGCCACTGATGCAGAATGGCATGACCGCTGCGGCGTGGTGATGGCAGATGGCGTTCACATCAGGACGCGTGCGGTAGATCTCGCCGTGAATGAATCGTTCGATATATAGGGATCGCCCGTCCAGGGGAGTGACGGGCTGGGACATCTCGTCGTACTCAAGAATGTCGGCCGGGGCCACCAGTTCGGGCGCACGCGAACACGACAGCAGGAAATGCGACGGCCGGTCCGGATGCCGCACGCTGACATGACCGAAAGCATCAAGCACATTTTCATTGGCAAGCACGTGGTTGGCGGCAACCAGTTCGGCAATCAGTGCGTCGATGCTTTCGGAAGGGGGCATGATCAGGCTCTTTTTCGGGTGGACACGGGCGCCAGACTCGACAGCGTCTGGAGTTTCTTTTTCAGGAAGGCGGCAGCGGCCGGGCCTTTCATGGCGGTGCGCCAGGCATCGTTCACGATGTTCTGGTGCAGCGTCAGCGCTTCGGGCGCCGATGTCGCCATGGCCACGCCTACACGGATGTTGGGCTGTTCGCCCAGCCGGAAGGGACTCAGCGTCAGGGTGCTTCCCTGTGCGTTGCGGAAGATCTGGAAACCGTTGTGCGGCAGGGTGTCGCTGACCAGGCCGATCTGCACGCCGATCTCGTCACCTTCGATCAGGTTCACGAAATGTTCGACTTCCTGGCGGGCCATTTCGCGGCGTTGCGCGGCCACCGAGGCGGGCAGATTCTGCCGGCCTGCCATGCCGTTCTGCAGGAAGCGTTCGATCTGCGTGGTGGAGATCAGATTGACGATGCTGGGCCGGCGCTTGCGATAGCTTTCCTTGCGCTGGTGCAGGATGTCCATGATCTGGTTCACGTCGTCCAGGCTGCGTTGCCGGTTGGGTGCATCTTCCGGAATGCTTTCGCGCAGGACCGTATCGAGCATGCCTTCGAACTGGAAGGACGCCAGCAGGAAAGAGATCGGTCCGGCCAGCACCAGCAGATGTTCCGCGGTCTCTTCCAGCTGACGGGTCCGCTCGAAATAGGCCACGGCCGATGGCATGTATTCGATGCCGACACCCAGCAGGGTGGGCATCGACACGTTCAGCAATTCCGACAGTTTTTCCAGCGTTTCAATCTTGGCCAGCTCGCCCTTTTCGAAGCGATACAGGGCGGTCCGCGAGATGCCGATACGTTGGGCGATTTCGTCCGCGTTCATGCCCGAAGCCATGCGGAAGGCTTTGAGTCGTTTCCCAATTTCGTCGTAGCGTAAAGTCATCTCGGTCTCCAGTGCCAATTTGAGCAAAGGCCCCAGTTTGTCCACATTTTGGCTAGGTACCCTTTTTCTGGATTATAGCGAGGCGGTCTCGTTCATCGTCAGCACCAGGCGGCCTGACGCCTGCCGGGATTGCAGGGCAGTCAGCGCGCTTGCCACGTCTTCCAGCGGGTAGCGTGTGACCGCGGAGGGCCGCAGCGCGCCCGCTTCAACCAACCGGAAGATTTCGCGGATGCAGTGCGCCATTTCATCGGGCGTGCGCTTGCGGTAGTCGCTCACCTGCAGGCCGCTGACCTCGATGTTCTTGAGCATGACGTAATTGACCTTCAGCGTCGGGATGCGGCCGGTGGCAAAGCCCACCACGACCAGCCGGCCGCGCCAGGCAATCGCGCGGATGGCGGCGTCGAACACATCGCCGCCCAGGGTGTCGATCACGATGTCCACCCCCTTGCCGTCCGTCTGCGCGCGCACCTGGTCGCGCAGGCTGTCGATCAGATCGCCTTGCGACAAGTCGACAACACCGTGCGCGCCCGCGTCCAGCACTTGCTGCGCCTTGCCCGGTGCGGACACGGCGGCCAGCACGTGCAGGCCATACGCACGCGCCAACTGCACGGCGGCCAATCCCACGCCGCCGGTCGCGCCCAGCACCAGCACGGATTCGCCTGCCTTGGCTCGGCCGCGTTCGCACAACGCGAACCATGCCGTGTCATAGGCCAGCGACATGGCCGCGGCGTCGACGAACGACAGGCGGTCAGGCAGCACGTAGCAATCGTGGGCCGGCACGCGCACCTTTTCGGCGTACCCGCCCTGCTCGTGCAGCGTCAACACGCGGTCGCCCACCTTCAAGGTGGTGACGTCCGGGCCGACGGCGCTGACCACGCCGCACGGCAGTTTGCCCGGCGCGAAGGGCCGCGGCGGCAGGAACTGGTATTTGCCGGTAATGACGAGCAGGTCGACGAAGTTCACGGCGGTGGCGTGGATGTCGATGACCACGTGGCCGGCAGTGGCCTCGGGATCGGCGATCGTTTCCACCGTCAGTTGGTCGACGGGGCCAAATTCACGAACGAGAGCGGCGCGCATGCGGTCAATCCTTGGATGAATCAGGCTGGGACGAATCAGGCTGGGACGAATCAGGCTTGGACGAATCACCAACAGGCGAAGGCACAACGAAGGTGCTGAAGGTCCCACGCCCCACTGCGATCACGGGCCCGCCCGCGGCCGCCATGATCTCGACATCGGCACGGGCCAGGTTCCTGCCCACGCGCAAGGTCCGGGCGCGCGCGATCAGGTCAGCGGCCGGTGCGGCAAGCAGGTAGTCGATCCGCAGATCAACTGTCGGCGCCATGCGCCCGGTCTGCACGGCGACCGCGGCGTGCGCCGACAGGTCAATCAACGCCGCCAGCACGCCGCCATGCACGTTGCCCGAATCCGCCGCGCGGCCGAACACAGGCTGGTAAGGCAGCAGGATCGTGACCTGTCCGTCCAGACTCGCATTGATGGCCTCGGGCCGCAGCACCGAGTGGAAGGGGGGATGCGCCAACTCATGACGCAAACGCGCCATGGCGACGTGGTCCGTGCGGGCGGATGCCGCAGCCTTGTCGTCGTTCATGCGTTCTGCGGTGCGGGCTTGAAGCGCACTGGGGTAGGCGTCAGCTCCCCGGCATGCAAGGCGTCGATCAGCGCGCGTTTGTAGATCTTGCCGCTGGCCGTCAACGGAATGTTCGGTACTTCGATCAGGTATTCGGGCATGTCGTAACGCGACAGGCCGGCATCATCCAGGTGCTGCAGCAAAGCATCGGCATCCACCGTCTTGCCCGCCTGCAACGAGAACGCCAGGCAGACCTTTTCCCCCAGGCGGGGATCGGGGACCGGCACCACTGCGGCACGGGCAATCGCGCCATGCTGAAGGGCCAGGTTTTCGATACGGGCCGGGTAGATGTTGTGCCCGCCGCGGATGATCAGTTCCTTCTTGCGGCCGGTAATGTTCAGATAGCCGTCGGCATCCAGGCAGCCCACGTCGCCAGTCATGAACCAGCCTGCCTTGTTGAACGAACTTTCGGTTGCGGTCTGGTCGTCGAAGTAACCGAGCATCAGGCTCGCACCGCGTCCGCCGATCTGGCCGACGTCGCCTACCGTCAATTCCAGGTCGGGGTCTTCCAGCGAGAAGATACGAATTTCGTAACCGTCGCAGGCGCGGCCCGAGGTTTCAAGAATGCGTCGAGGGTCGTCATCGGGCAGGGTGTAGTGATGCGAACACGCTTCGGTCATGCCGTAGCCGCTTTGCGGTTTCACGCCCAGGCGCAGCAGTTCGGCCACCACTTCCTGCGGGGCCGAGGCGCCTGATATGCGAAAGCCGGTCAGGCGTCCCACGGACTCGGATTGGCGGACACGCAATTCGGCCAGCAGATCGATCGCGTGGGTCGGCACACCGAACAGAAAGCTGGTGCCAGTCTCAAGCAGCCGGTCAAGCAGGCTCGCACCGCGGGGCAGATCGTGGATCACGACTTCGCCGCCCGTGGCGAATGCCGACACCATCGCGCCGAATCCCAGGTTATGACTGAGCGGGCTCATCGTGTACAGCACCGATTCCGGCCCGAAGTGCCAGTCCTTGGCGATCGCGCGGGCATTGGCGAGCAGGGTGTTGTCACTGTGCATGACACCCTTGGGCTGACCAGTGGTGCCCGACGTGAAGGCCAGGTAGACCACGCGATTGGGGTCCTCGGACACGGGCGGGGCCGCGTGGCTGCCTGCTGGAAAATCGACCGCCGGCGTCGCTGCGTTGAGCGGTTCGATGCGGATCACCCGCTTCAAGGTGTCCAGCCCTTCCAGCAACGTGAACACATCCTTCCGGCCGGCATCGGCGCCATAGTTGGCTTCGCCGATAAACGCGGCCGCGCGCACCCGTGTCATCAGGCCGGCGATGTCAGCAGCCGTGTGGTCGCGATGCAGGGAAGGGCAGCAGGTGTAGGCGTTGCGCGAGCAGGCCAGCAGCGCCACCGCGGTTTCGACCCGGCTGGGCAACCAGACCCCGACGCGTTGACCCGGCTCCACGCCCGCCGCATGCAGATCGGCGGCCAGGGCGTCCACGGCATCGAGCAACTGCCGATAAGTCAGGCGCCGCTTGCCGTCCCGGATGGCGTACGCATCGGGATGGCTTTCCGCGTGCTTGCGAGCCGACAGATAGATGGTGTCGTCGGTCCAATGCCCCGCCGCGTAAAAGGCGCGAAGCTGCGGGGCGCTGAGCAGGGTGAGCGTGGTGTTCATCATGTCTGGCGGAGTCCTATGAGCGTGTTCAACGAAGTGCAAGTCATCTGGCGCCGAACCAACCTTTTGCCGTCGCCCTGAATGACGCCCACAGCAATGCGAAGCCGCTGATGGGCTTGGCCTGCACGGGGGCAGGCGCGGCAGGCGGTGTTGATGCGGCATGGACGGGCGCCACAGCGGCTGCCTGCGTCGAGCCCGGGGCGTCGAGTGCGCCGGCGCCGCGCAGCTGCTCGATCCGGGCTTCGAGGTTTTTTGAAAACTGCGAAATGATCTGTGTGGCAACGCTCTGAATGACGCCCGACCCCCGGCCGTATTGCGCGACCGCACCGCTCATCGCCAGGTCCGTCTGGACGTCAACCCGCGAGCCCTTTGCCGAGGGGGAAAGCGACAGTGCGATCGTTGCGTTTGCACCCCCGCGCCCTTTGGCGTCGGTGCCGCGCGAAACGATGCGTGCCCGATGCGCCGTGTCGTCCACGTCCTCAAACGCCGCCGTGCAGTTGAACGACAGTGCCACCGGCCCAAGCCGCACCGATACCTTGCCCTTGAAATGGCGATCGTCGATGACTTCGGTCAGCTCCGCGCCGGGCATGCAGGGCACGACGGAGGTCACGTCCATCAACACGGGCCAGGCCTGTTCCGGCGGAAGCGACACTTCGAAGGAGTTGGCAAATTGCATGGGGCAGGTCTCGTTGTGTCTCGTTGGATGTCGTCGTTATGGGCGGGGGGAAAATTGCAGGACCGTGCGCCAGATGGCGTCGCCCGCCTTCAGCAATTCGGCATCGCGATGCCGGGCGGTCACCAGCTGGATGCTGACCGGCATGCCGTTCGGACCCCGGTGCGTGGGCAGACCCAGGGCAGGGGTGTGCAACAGGGTCCACAGCGCCTGCAGCGACGGATCGCCGGCGTAGTGCAAGCCTTCGGGCGCCTCGCCATTCACGCAAGGCACAAGCAGCACATCCCAGTCGTCCATCAGGTCGTCGAAGTCGCGGCGGCGGTCTTCGGCATAGCGCTGCGCGGCAAGCAGGTCCGCATGCGGAATGCGCCAGCCGCGTTCGATCGATGCCGACAATTGCGGGCTGATGCGGTCACGGTGGTGCGTCCATTCGCTGGCCAGGCCGCGCGCCCGTTCATAGTCATTCAGCGTTTCTCGGACCACAGACAGGTGCCCGAATCGTTCGGGCAATGCCACAGGCGTCACGGTCACGCCGGCGGCTTCCAGTGCCTCGACGGCAGTCTGCAGCGCCTGCCGTGTTTCGGGCAGGGCCTTGGCGTCCCACAGATAGGTCTGGCAGACGCCGATCCGCAAAGTCGAGACGGGCGTGGCGGTCGATGCGGAAAGCGGTGCGTCATTGCCTGTCAGGGCCGCGTCGACCAGGGCGATGTCCTGCACGGACCGCGCCATCCAGCCGAGGGTGTCCAGGCTTTCGGCGGCGAATTTGGTGCCAGCGCGATTGATGCGGCCATAGCTGGGCTTGAAGCCGACCACCCCGCAGTACGAGGCCGGACGCAGCACCGACCCGCCGGTCTGCGTCCCCAGACTGATCGGCACCATCAGGTCGGCCACGGCGGCGGCCGACCCGCTGGACGATCCGCCCGGTGTCCGGTGCAGGGCCAGCGGATTGGTGGTGGGGGCGGGCGCCATGCCTGCGAACTCGGCCGTGACGGTCTTGCCCAGAATCACGGCGCCTGCCGCGCGCAGCAGGCTCACGATGGCGGCGTCGGCAGGGGGCTGGTGACCGGCGTAGATGGGCGACCCCATTTGCGTGGGCATGTCCCGGGTATCCAGCACATCTTTCACGCCGATCGGTATGCCGTGCAACAGGCCGGAAGACGGATTGGCGTCGCACGCGGCAGCCTGCGCCCGCACCTGATTCGGCGACACATGCGCCCAGGCCTTGCGTTCGGGTTCCCGTTCGGCGATGCGGGCGAGGCACGCCTCGGCCAGGTCGGACGCGGTCAGTCTGCCCTCGCGCATCAACGCGGCCGCGTCGGTGGCAGTCAGGTGGTTGGCGGGTGTCGGCATGGCGGCGCTCGTTGTCAGGGTCAGGTGCGTCGTGCCAGGGCACGGTGGATGGCGGCAGGAAGCACGGGCAGGCGTGTCACGAATCCGGGCTGGCCAAGCGCATCGTCAA
Organism: Pigmentiphaga litoralis; assembly: GCF_013408655.1. NCBI lineage: Bacteria > Pseudomonadati > Pseudomonadota > Betaproteobacteria > Burkholderiales > Alcaligenaceae > Pigmentiphaga > Pigmentiphaga litoralis. The sequence goes on along the minus strand of NZ_JACCBP010000001.1, from coordinate 3,292,705 downwards.
CGGCGGCGGCAATCGCCGCGCCGACTGCGTTGGTGCCGCCTTCGCCCGCGCCTTTCATGCCCATCGGATTCAAGGGGCTGGGCGCGTCTTCGGTAATCAGGACGTCAACCGATGCGGGCATTTCGTGCGCGGTCACCAGCAGGTAGTCCGCAAACGTCGTCGACAGCGGCTGACCGGTTTCGTCGTAGGTGAATTCCTCAAACAGCGCGCCGCCCAGTCCTTGCGCCAGGCCGCCGACGATCTGGCCATCGATCAACATGGGGTTGACGGCGCGGCCTACGTCATACGAGACCAGGTAGCGTTCCACCTCGACCTGCCCGCTGCCCGCGTCGATGCGGATCTGGGCGACGTGGATGCCGTAGGGATAGTTCATGTGATCGCTGTAGAACCAGCCTTCGGCAGTCAGGCCGGGGTCGCGGCGGCCGACCGTGCGGGACCCCGCGTGCACATGGCGCGCGATGTCCTGCAGGCCGATGCGGCGACCGGCCGCCACGCCCCGCGCATGGACGTGGCCATCGGTCATGTCCAGTTCTTCGGGTGTCAGGCCTAGCATCTCGGCCCCGATGTCGATGGCCTTGGCCCGCAATTTGGCCGCGGCGATTTGCGTTGCCGAGCCCGACATGACGGTGACGCGCGACGCGTGCGCACCATTGCCGAAGGCAATCTGGTCGGTGCGTCCATGCACCACCCGAACGCGCCGGTAGTCGATGCCGAGGCCGTCGGCACAGATCTGCGCCAAGGCCGTTTCCATGCCCTGGCCGACCGACGCCGCACCGGTGACCAGCTCCACATCACCCGCCGTGTCGACCGTGATGCGCACGCCATCGGACGGGCCCAGTCCGGACTTTTCCACGAACATGGCCAGGCCGATGCCGACCACTTCGCCCGCGGCCTTGCGCCTGGCGATGTCGGCTTGGGCTTCGGCCCAGCCGATACGGTCCAGGGTCTTGTCCAGCAGCAGCGCGTAGTTGCCGGAATCCAGGACGACATCGGTGCCAAGCGCGTCAAGCGGGCGGGCATAGGGCATTTCTTCGGGCCCGATCAGATTGCGCCGGCGGACTTCCAGGACGTCGATGCCCACCCGGTGCGCAATCGCATCCATCAGGCGTTCGCGCACAAAGGTCGTCTCGTAGCGGCCCGGTGATCGGTAGGTGCCGCAGGGGGTCTTGTTGGTCAGGCGGTAGTGGGCCTCGACCGCATAGGCTGGAACGCGATAGGGTCCGAGCAGCAGGCCGGCGGACATGTCCGCCACGCGTGGGCCGTGGGTGCGCACGTACCCGCCGTTGTCGTGAAAAAGGGTGTTGCGAATGCCAAGGATCCGGCCGTCGGCATCCACCGCGGCCTTGACCTGGTGGCGCTGCTGGCGCGAATGGTTGGTGGCCATCAGGTGTTCGCGGCGGTCTTCGATCCACTTGATCGCGCGGCGCAGTCGCAAGGCGGCAAGACACACCAGCACGTCTTCGGGATAGAGCTCGCCGCGCACGCCAAAGCCGCCGCCCACATGGTCGCCATGCAGATGGAATTTGGACGGGCTGCGGTTCAGCATCTTCGCCATTTCGTCGCGGTTCCAATGCGTCTTCTTGGCCGCGCCATACATCTCCAGCACGTCGCGCGCCGCATCGTAGCGGCCGATGGCGCCCCGGCATTCCAGCGGCACGCCCGAATGCCGGCCGATCGACAGGTCCAGTTCCACGACCGCGTGCGCCTGGGCAAAGGCGGCGTCCACGTCGCCATAGCCTTTGCGGATGATGGTGGGTTCCGTGCTGTACCCGGGCAGGAATTCGCCCACCTCGCCCGATGCATCCAGCACCACGGGCAGCGGGTCGATGTCCGGCCAGATCAGGTCGGCGGCGTCTTCGGCCAGATAGGCGTCCACTGCAAACACGGCGGCGACCGGCTCGCCCACATACCGCACGTAGTCCTGCGCCAGGATGGGCTGGCAGTAGGGCTCCAGTCCCTGAACCGTGGTGGCGCGAAACGGGATGGGCGGAATGTCGGCCACGTCCTTGCCGGTCCAGATCGCGATGACCCCCGGCATGGCGCGCGCGGCCTCGGTATCGATGTGCAGGATGCGGCCGTGCGCGACCTGGGCCCGCACGATGCGCATGTGCAGCTGATGCGGAAAGTTGATGTCACCGGCAAAGCGGGCCTGGCCCTGGACCAGTGGCGGGTCTTCCAGGCGCTGCACGGACTGGCCGACATGCCGTTCGCTGTCGGCGCGCAGCACGTCGGGCTGCACCTCGTGATAGGCATGGATGTTCATGGCTGGCTCGCTTGCAGGCTGGCGTCGCGGACCAGGGTGACCGCCGACACGATGTTCTTGTAGCCGGTGCATCGGCAGATGTTGGACGACAGCGCATCCAGCAGGACCTCATCACTGGCGGTGGGATCCTTTTCCAGCACGCTGGTCGCCAGCATCAGGAAACCGGCCGTACAGAAGCCGCACTGCAAGGCATGCTTTTCCATGAACGCGCGTTGCAGCGCGGACAGTTCGCCGTTCTGCGCCAGCCCTTCCACGGTGCGGACCTGGCTGCCCTGCGCTTGCGTCGCGAACATCAGGCAGGCGCGCACCGGCTGGTCATCCACCAACACCGTGCAGGCCCCGCAGACGCCATGCTCGCAGCCCGCATGCGTGCCCGTCTGGCCGCAGTCGTCGCGAAGGGCATCGAGCAGGGTGCGGCGCGGTTCGACAAAAATGGGAAACACCGTGCCGTTGATGTTCAGGGTGACTTCACGCTTGGACATGGATGCGCTCCGGTAATCAGCGGTTCAATCCGGCCGCCTGCGCCAGCGCGCGGGCAACGACGGTACGGGCCAGGGCGCGGCGGTAGTCACACGCCTCTTCCGAGGCATCGACAGGGTCGATCGCCGCGCCAGCCAGCTGGGCGGCATGGTCGAACAACGCCGGGTCGGGCGCCTGGCCCTCGCATGCGGCTTCGGCTTGCGCGGCACGCACGGTGGTGCCCGACACGCCGCCCACCCCGATACGCACGCGCCGCATCTTGCCGTCCTCAAGCTCGAACACCGCAAGACACATCGCCTGCGCAAAGTCGCCCGCGCGCCGCGCGATTTCGTCAAAGCCGAAGCGCGTCGCCGCGGGCAGGCGGGGCAGCAGGGCGGTTGTCAGGATTTCGTCCGCCTCGAGCGCGGTCGTCATATAGCCAAGAAAGAACGCGCTGGCCGGGATCTCGCGGCGGCCGCGGGTGCTGTGCGCCACCAGCACGGCGTCCAGCGTGTTGACGACCAGGCACCATTCCGACGCGCCGTCGGCATTGGCCAGGCTGCCGCAAAAGGTGCCGCGGGTGCGGATGGGCAGGTGGGCGATGTGTCGCACGACCTGGGACAGCAGCAGGCCAAGCGGGCCCGGTTCCACGGGGGTGGCGAGCGCAATGTGGCGCACGCAGGCGCCGATGTGCAGGACATCGCCATCGACTTCCAGGCGGCGCAGCGCGTCGATGCGGTTGATATCCACCAGGTGCGATGGACGAGCCAGCCGCAGCGCCATGGCGGGAACCAGCGTCTGCCCGCCCGCAAGGATGCGGCCATCATCGTCCGCCACGCTCGCCAGCAATTGCAGGGCGTCTTCCAGCGTTTCAGGCTCGTGGTACGCGAACGGACTGGGCTTCATACCGGCATCCTAAAATTTGTCTGTACAACTATTTATGGGATTATAATTATTTTTGGAACAGGCGCAACGTGCTTCGGTTGGAACGCGGCGCCGCACGCCAAGCCCGCGGCCACCTCATGGAGTCGTCTCATGCTTATCCCGCACCACAACCGATACGCGTACAGCCCGATCATTTCCCGGCCTGACTACACGTGGCCCGAAGGCAAGCGCCTGGCCTTTCACATCGGCCTGAATATCGAGCACTTTGCGTTTGGCACCGGGCTGACCCATACGCCCACCGTCCCCATTCCGGCACCCGACCAGCGCTCGTTCTGCTGGACCGACTATGGCAACCGGGTCGGCGTCTTCCGTCTGCTGGATCTGTTCGACAGTCTGGGGCTGCCTGCCTCGCATCTGGTCAACACCACCCTGTTCGAGTATGCGCCCGAAATCGTTGACAGTATCAACCGTCGGGGCGACGAGATCATCGGGCACGGCCGCACCAACGCCGAACGCCACGGCTATATGTGGGAGAAGGACGAGGCGCGATTCATTGCCGAGGTGCGCGACGAGATCTCGGAAAAAGCGGGTCAGCAAGTGCGCGGCTGGATGGCGCCCTGGATGTCGGTCAGCCAGGTCACGCCCGACCTGCTGCAAGAAGCCGGCTTCAAGTTCGTGATGGATTGGCCCGCCGACGATCAGCCCCTGTGGATGAAGACGCGCAGCGGCCGCATCATGTCCGTGCCGTATCCGCTGGAACTCAATGACTCGCCGCAGATGCTGGTCAGGCACGCGACGCCCAGCGACTTTGAACAGATGATGATCGACCAGTTCGAAGAACTGCTGGCGCAAAGCGACAAGCAGCCGCTGGTGTTCGGCCTTGCACTGCATGCCATGGTGGTTGGGCAGCCGTACCGGCTCAGGGCCCTGCGCCGCGCGCTTCAATACATCAGCAATCACCCGCAGCGCGACAAAGTCTGGTTCACCCGGCCCGGACAAATCTATGATCACTGCGCGGCCTTGCCCGATGGCGTGGTCACCGGGCACCCCGCGCCGCGTTGATCCTATCCCCGGGAGGCCCCGCATGTCGCGCACGCACCTGACTTTCCCGGTCGACGACTCGCCCGACGCGTCGGCGGCGGCTGCGCCCCCGCGCAACTTCTTTTTGCGGGTGCTGCTGGGCAGACGCACGGCGCCGGGGCCCGCCGACGTCCTCATCCAGCGCAACCCGCTGCCGGGGCCGGGCAAGCCGGCGCCGCTGGTTGGCATCAGTCTGGTGCCCGACAATCGTGTTGACGCATTCGTGTCGATCGACGCGCACGGCAAGGTGACGGCCTTCAATGGACATGTGGATCTGGGCACCGGGCTGCGCACCGCGCTGACCCAGATCGTTGCCGAAGAACTCGACGTGCTGCCTGCCGATGTCCAGATGGTGCTTGGCGACACGGACCGCACGCCGGACCAGGGCGGCACGACGGCCAGCGCATCGATCCAGATGGCCGCCGTCCCGCTGCGCCGGGCCGCTGCGCAGACCCGGGCAGTGCTGGTGGCGCGCGCGGCGGAAATGATCGGCTGCGGCATGGACGAACTCGATGTGGTTGCGGGACGCATCCTTCGCAAGGGCGAAGCGACGCCCTGGACCTACGGCCATCTGATTGAAGGGTGCCAGCTCGAGATCCCGCTCGACCAGAATGTGGTAGTGAAAGATCCGGCGCGCTATCGCCTTGTTGGTCAGGCGCATCCACGCGTGGACATTCCGCGCAAGGCGATGGGCCAGCTGACCTACGTGCACGACATGCGGTTGCCCGGCATGCTCCATGCGCGCGTGGTGCGCCCGCCCTATCGCGGCCGCGACATCGGGCCGCTGACCGGCAAGAGCCTGCTGGCCGTCGATACCGAGTCGGTGTCGCATCTGCCCGGCATCGTGCAGGTCGTGGTCAGGGGCGACTTTGTTGCCGTCGTTGCGGAACGCGAAGAAATCGCCATCAAGGCGGCGCGGGCGCTCAAGGTGTCGTGGCGGCCGTGGCCAGCCTTGCCCGACATGGCCGATCTGGCCGGCACGCTTCGCGCCAATCCGTCGCGCAACCGGCCGCTCAAGGACGTGGGCGATGTCGATGCCGCGGTCTATGACGACAAGGGTCCCTTGCGCACGGAATATGTGTGGCCGTACCAGATGCATGGGTCCATCGGCCCGTCGTGCGGCCTGGCCAGTTTTGAAAACGACAGGTTGACGGTGTGGAGCGGCACGCAGTTGCCGCATGTGCTGCATGCCGATATCGCGACCTTGCTGGACCTGCCAACCGACCGGATCCGTATCGTGCGGATGGAAGCCTCGGGATGTTATGGCCGCAATTGCGCGGACGACGCCGCAGCCGAAGCGGCGCTGCTTGCGCATGCCATCGGGCGGCCGGTGCGCGTGCAGCTGATGCGCGACGAAGAGCATGCGTGGGAGCCCAAAGGCACCGCCCAACTGCTCGAAGTGACGGGCGGCCTGGATCCGGATGGGGAACTGGTCTACGACTTTTCGGTGTCCTATCCGTCGAACAATGCGCCCATCCTTGCACTGGCCTACACCGGCCGCACGCCGCCGGAATCCCCGGTCGAACACAAAGGCGATCGCACGGCGGTGCCGCAATACCGTTGCGCGCGCATTCGTGTGGGCGTCCACGACATGCACACGATCGTCCGCGCGGCGTGGATGCGCGGCGTATCGGCCATGCCCAATGTGTTCGCGCACGAATCCTTCATTGACGAGCTGGCGGCGATGCATGACGCCGACCCGGTCGCATTCCGCCTGCGGTTCATGAACGATCCCCGGGCGATCGCGCTGACCCGGGCGGTGGCCGAACGCGCAGGGTGGACCGCACGCAGGCAGGCCCCCAAACAGGTCGCCCGCGACACGGGTGTGTATCGCGGACGTGGCTTTGCGCAGCACCAATACGTGCACGGGTCCTACCCGGGCCACGGCGCCGCCTGGTGCGCGTGGGTGTGTGATGTGGACGTTGATACGCGGACCGGTGTGGTGCGCGTTCGCAAGGTCTGGGTCGGTTATGACTGTGGCCTGGTGATCAACCCCGACGGCGTGCGTCATCAGATCCATGGCAACGTCATTCAGTCCTGTAGCCGGGTGCTGAAAGAACACGTGCTGTTCAACGACGTCGGCGTCAGCGCCACCGAATGGGGCGGCTATCCGATCCTGGGCTTTGCTGACGTCCCGGACATCGACGTGCTGACCATGCCCGCCAACGGCAATCCGCCCCTGGGTGCGGGCGAGTCGGGGTCGGTGCCCAGCGCCGCCGCTGTCGCCAACGCCATCCACGACGCCATCGGCGTCCGGCTGCGCCATGTGCCGTTCACGCCGGACAGGGTGTTGGCGGCAATGCGTTCATGAGGGAATCACGATGACCCCGGCTGCTGGCACAACGCCCGTGCGCATCACGGTGAATGGGGCGGTTCACGACGTGGAAGGCGCTGCGCTGGACGCCCCGTTGTTGTACGTGCTGCGCAATGACCTGGAACTGAATGGTCCCAAGTATGGATGCGGCCTGGGCGAGTGCGGGGCCTGTACGGTACTGGTCGATGGTGTCGCGGCACGGTCCTGTGTCGTGCCGCTGGGGCATGTCCTGGAGCGCGACATCACGACCTTGGAAGGCTTGTGTCGCGGGGATCGGCCAGGGCCGGTGCAGCAGGCCTTCATTGACGAGCAGGCGGCGCAATGCGGCTATTGCCTGAACGGCATGGTGATGACGGTGGAAGCCTTGCTTCGAAGGGATCCGTGCCCTTCGGATGAAACGCTGCGGCGCGAACTGCACTACAACCTGTGCCGCTGCGGCACCCACCTGGAAATCCTTTGCGCCGCGCGGCTTGCTGCGCGACATCGACGATGAGCGCGATCGGCGAGGGGCCGGGGAACGGTGGGGTGATGCCGCAGGGTGGGATGCCGCAGGGTGGGATGCCGCAGGGTGTGATGCCGCAGGGTGTGATGGCCGGGGCCGTGCTGCGGCCGCCCGCGCTGACGTGGAACGGCACGGCCTATACCGGACCGATCATGGCGGGACTGGATGTCGTCGCAGCCGAACGCCTGCCTGGGGTTCTGCGCGTCGTCACGCTCGGCAATTTCGTTGGCGTGGTCGCGTTGACGTCTGTCCACGCCCAGGATGCGCTGGCGCGGCTGGCGCCGCAATGGCAGCCGCGGCCCATGCCCTTGGCGGGTGAAGGGGCCGTGTTGCGCGCCGGGTCCCGCACCTATTCCTGGCCGGTCCCTTCGGATGCGGACGCCACGTGGGCACTGGCGTGGGTCCGTGAAGGCAGGGTGGACGTGTGGACCGCAACGCCCGCACCGGCCGGCTTGGCCCTGGAGCTGGCGGACCTGCTGGCGCTGACTGTCGATGCGGTGCGGGTGCATGGGAACGGCAAGCTTTCCGATGACGTGAAGGGCGGCAGTAATGACTGCGACGACTTCCAGCGCGATGGCATGCGACACGACGGCTTGCGGTCCGACGGCATTCGCGGCGACAGCGTTCGCGGCAACGTCATGCGGGATCAGGGTACGCAACGCGGCCTTGGCGTCTGGGACGCCGCCGCCGATGCGGCCTTGCTGTCGCAGGCTGTCGGCCGGCCGGTCCGGGTTGCCTGTGCGGGTGGCGCACCTGCCGCGTCCACGCAGATCGCAGTCGGTGCGACCCTGCATCCGGCCGGGCCTAGCCGGCACGTCACGGTGGACACCGACCGCGTGCCGTGGCGCAGGCCATCCCTGGCCAGATTGCTGTCGCACGAATCTCCTGTCGTGCGTGTTGGGCCGGCCATCGACATGCCCTACCAGGTCGACGGTATAGCGATCTTCTCGCCCGGGCGCATCGACGTGCCGATACCGCAAATTTCCACGGACGACATCGTTCACGCCAACGTCTTCGCCGCCGAATCCTTCATCGATGAACTGGCGCGGGATCAGGGCGTAAGCCCGGTCGATTTCCGGTTGGCCCGCATCGATCACCCACGCAGCGTCCGCGTCATCCGCGACGTGGCGCGACGCGCGCAATGGGGCGCGAATCTTGACGCGTCAGACGACGTGAGGCGGGGACGCGGCTTTGCGTTTGTCAGCCAGCCGGACGCCGCGGGCGAGCCTGCGCAGTCCGTCGCAGCCTGGGTCGTCGATGTCGCGGTGGACCCTGACGGGGGCGTCAGCGTGACCCGTGTCGTTGCCGGACAAGAGTCCGCAACGATGTCGGCGCCGCCGCTGGAGGGGACGCCCGTTCACGCGTCTGACCGTACGCAGATCGGGACGCAGCTCGAGACCCGGGTCCGGCAGGCGGCCCAGCGAATGATCCAGACGCCTCCCACCTTCGATACCGATACGTCTCTTCCCGACGAGGCCGCGCACCTACCCATCGTGCCCATGGCGGTGGACGTGACGCAGTCAGGCCCCGCTTCGGCCAGCCCCGGCGACCTCGGCTGGCGTCCTGCCATCGACGCACCCGCCGCGGCGGCGATTGCCAACGCCATCTTCGACGCCACCGGCGTGCGCCTGCGTTCGCCGCCATTCCAGACCCTTGGCAACCGCCGGCTGCTCGCCACCCGGCCCGAAAACAAAGCACGTGCGTGGACGGCCGTCTTGGCAGGCGGCCTGGGCCTGGCGGCGGCAGGATTGCTTGCCGCGTCGCCGTGGCGCAGCGCGATCCCGCCGGCGGTATTCGATCCAGGCTTGTATTCCGAGCAGGCCATCGAACGCGGCCGGCGCGTCGCGGCCGCCGGCGATTGCGTGGTCTGCCACACCGCACCTGGCGGTGTGCCGAATGTGGGCGGGCTGGCGCTCGACACCCCCTTCGGCACCATCTACTCCACCAACATCACCCCGGACCGCAACACCGGCATCGGTGCGTGGTCACTGCCAGCGTTCGAACGCGCCATGCGCGAAGGCATCCACCGCGACGGTCGACATCTGTATCCCGCGTTCCCCTACACGTCGTTTGCAAAGATGAGCGATGGCGACATCCAGTCCTTGTACGCCTACCTCATGACGCGCGAGCCGGTGGCCTACACGCCACCCGCTACGGCGCTCGCGTTTCCCTACAACGTGCGCGGCGTGATGGCGGGCTGGAACACCCTGTTCCTTGACCGTGGCGTCTACCAGCCCGACCCGACGCAATCGCTGGCATGGAATCGCGGCGCGTATCTGGTGCAAGGGGCAGGTCATTGCGGCGCCTGTCACACCCCGCGCAACCCGCTGGGCGCCGAAAAACGCGGCATGGCGGATTTCCTTGCCGGGGGAACGGCCGAAGGGTGGGAAGCGCCCGCACTGAACGGCCGCTCCCGTTCGCCGTTGCCCTGGACCGAGACCGACTTCTTTCAGTATCTGCGCACCGGCTATTCGGCGCGGCACGGCGTCGCCGCGGGCCCCATGGCGCCCGTGGTCCAGAGCATGGCGGCACTGCCCGATGCGGATATCGCCGCCATGTCGACCTATCTGGTGTCGCTGCAAGCCGAGCCCGACGTCAAGCGGGAAGTGTTGACGGTGACGCAACTGGAGCAACGCGGCAACGACCGCGCCGACCTGCTCCATGGCCTGGGGGCTCGTCTCTATCAAGGTGCCTGTGCGGTCTGTCACGACCCCGGTCAAGGGCCCGCCTCGCAGGCCGCGCGCCCTTCGCTCGCGCTGGCCACCAGTCTGCACAGCGATTCGCCCGACAACCTGCTGCAAGTGATCTTGCAAGGCATTCAATCCCCCGCCCATCCCGACCTCGGCGTCATGCCCGGGTACGCGGACGTGCTCGACGACGTGCAGATCGAAGCGCTGGCGCTGTATTTGCAACAGCGGCACACCGACAGCGCGGCACCCTGGACGGGCGTGCGCGACCGGGCAAGAGAACTGCGCGCGGGACATGCGCCAGCACGATAGCGGGCCGGGCCTGGTACAGGGTCCGGGACATGCAACGTTTTTTTCACCTCACATTGGGTTGACACCATGATCCGCAGAACCTTGCTTGCCACGCTTCTCGTTGTCCTGCTGAGCCCCGTCTCGTTTGTTCATGCTCAGGCCTATCCGACCAAGCCCATTAAGCTGGTCGTCCCGTTTCCAGCCGGCGGCGGAGTGGACGCGCTGGGCCGCGCGCTGGCAGAACAGCTTGCCGTCACATTGGGTCAACCGGTCATTGTCGAGAACCGGCCAGGCGCAAGCGGGAACATCGGGGCCGAATTCGTGGCTCGCGCTGCGCCTGACGGCCATACCTTGTTCCTGGCAGGTGAAGGCCCGCTGGTCGTCAACAAATTGGTGCAGGCCCACCTCAGCTTCGATCCCGACAAGTTCGAGCCGATCTCCTTGCTGACCTACACGCCGATGATGATCGTGGTCAATCCCAAGGTGCCCGCGCGCACCCTGCAGGAATTGATCTCGTACGCCAAAGCGAATCCGGGAAAGATCAGCTATGCGTCGGCGGGCAAAGGGGGGCCTTCGCATCTGGCCGCTGAGTTGTTCCAGTCTGCGACGGGCACGCGTTTCCTGCATGTTCCGTACAAGGGCATCGCCCCGGCCTTCAATGACGTGCTGGCCGGACATGTCGACATGATGTTTGGCTTCGAGGCGTCCGTCGGCCCGTATATGCAGGCAGGCGACAAAGTGCGCGTGCTGGCAGTGACAGGTGCGAAGCGCCATCCGGCGCTGCCCGACGTGCCGACGGTCGCGGAGTTCATTCCCGGGTTCCTTACCGTCAGCTGGACTGCCCTGGTAGCGCCTGGGGGCACGCCGGCAAATGTCTTGAACAAGGTATCCACCGCGGCCATGGCGGCCATGCGGATGCCAGACGTGGTGGCCCGGATGCGCGAGCAGGGGTATGAAATCGAAGGGTCGACCAGTGCGTCGGCCAAGGCCTATATCAAACAGGCGACCGAACGCTCGCACCAGGCCGTTCGCACCGCGGGCATCACGCCGGAGTAAGCGCCGTGAATCAGGAGGCATCAGACCGGGTGGGCCCGCTTGACGACGAGTATCACTGGCTCAGCCAGATGAACAAGGCCGCCAATGTCGCGCTGCTTGAAGCCGGCATCATCGACATGGCAACGGCGCGGAACAACGCCAGGACCATTGCCGCCCTTGACCTGGCCATGCTGCGGCCCGGTGTTGTGCGCACCGGGGACTATCAGCAGATCGAACCCCAGTTGATCGCTATCGGGGGGATCGAGGTATCGACGCTGCATTGCGGTCGAAGCCGCGTCGATATCGTGGCGACGAGCCGGCGACTGTTGCTGCGTCCTGCCATTCTGGGCGCGTTGGATGTGCTGAACGCGGCGCGGCAGGCGTTGATGGACCTTGGCCAACGCCACAAGCGTTCACTGCTACCGGTCTACACGCAGGGCCGGCAATCGGCAGGCGTGCCTGTCGGGCATTACATCAGTGCCTACACTGCGGCGCTCGACGTTGAATTCGATAACCTCAAGCAGGCCTACGACACCGTCAATCAGTCGCCCCTTGGCGCGGGCGCGGTGGCGACGTCGAGCTTTCCGCTCAATCGGCAGCGACTGTCGGACCTGCTGGGCTTTGCGTGCGTCATTGAAAATTCACTGTTTGCCAATGAGTTGTCGATCATTGGCGCAGGGGCAAAGGTGGTCAGCGCCGCGACCTCGGCAGCGATCATCGTCGGAACCCTGGCGTCTGATCTGGAATCGCAGTACGCGCGTACCACGCCGTGGTTCACGATTGCCGAAGGCCCCGGATTGACGGGCACCAGCTCCAGCATGCCGCACAAGGTGAACCCGACCCTGCTGAACCATGTGCGCCAGCAGGCCAGCGTACTGATCGGAACGGCCATGACCTACACCCTGCGCTCGCACAACGTGCCGCACGGCATGCCGGACTCCAAACGAAGTGAGCCCAATCTTGCGATGGCGCAGTACACGCAATTGATGAATGACGTCGCTCGCCTGGTGCGGCATCTTGATTTTGATGAGGCGGTGGCGCGGCAGGAAGTGGACGCCGAATATTCCGCTACGCCGGAACTGGCCGATGTGCTGCAACAGTTGCACAACGTGCCCTTTCATGTGGGGCATCATTTTGCGTCGGCGCTCGTCCGATATGGCAAGGCAAACGGATGGCGTCCCGCCCATTTTCCGTATGACGTGGCACGAAGCCTGTATGCAGACAGTGCCCGTCAAGCGGGCATCTTGCCAGCCGTCCTGCCGCTTGATGAAGATGCCTTCAAGACATCGTTGTCGTCGGCCAACCTGGTGGCCAGGGCAGCCTGCCTGGGGGGACCTCAACCTGCGGAAGTCGATCGCATGATGACGGCGGGTCTGGCGCGTATCGCTGCCGACGCGGCATGGCTTACGAAGCAGCGTGACGCGTTGGCTGCCGCATCCGCCTTGCTTGATACCGCCTTTGCGTCGACGCAATAAACAGCGTGCGGGTTCTTACAGCGCCGCCGCGTACATCGCCCTGGCATCTTCCCGCTCCACCGGCCGCGGATTGTTCATCAACAATCGCGTCTGCAACATCGCGTCATCCGTCAGCATGTCCAGGTCGGTCTCGGCCACGCCCACGTCGCGCAACCGGGTCGCGATGCCGCACTTTGCAGCAAGGCCCTCGCTCCAGCGCACCAGCACATCGGCGCGCTCTTCCTGCGAGCCCTGCACATCGGGCGCAACAATCCCGGCCAGCTCCGCATAGGCCGACGCCGCCGCCGGCATGTTGAAGCGCAGCACATGCGGCAACACCAACACATTCGACAGCCCATGCGGCACATGAAAACGCCCGCCCAGCGGATAGGCCAGCGCATGCACGGCCGCCACCGGCGCGTTCGAAAACGCCTGCCCCGCCAGCATCGCGCCGAGCAGCATCGCCTCCCGCGCGTCGCGATCCTGGCCGTCGTCACAGGCGCGCAGCAAGTGCGTCGACAGCAATCCCAAGGCCTGGCGGGCCAGCGCGTCCGACAGCGGGTTCTTCTTGTGCGCCGACGTGTACGCCTCGATCGCATGCACCATCGCGTCGATGCCGGTCGCAGCGGTGATCGCGCGCGGCAGACCCAATGTCAGTTCGGCATCCAGCACGGCCAGGTCGGCATACAGCTGCGGCGCAACGACGCCCGACTTGGTCGTTGCGCCGGTGGTCACGATCGAGATGTTGGTCATCTCCGATCCCGTGCCGGCCGTGGTCGGCACCTGTATCAGTGGCAAGCGGTGGCCGGTGATGTTGCCGATGCCGTACATCTCGGTCAACGGTTGCGGAGACGCCAGCAACGCGGCAATAAGTTTGGCCACATCCATGGATGACCCGCCACCCACGCCTAAGACCACTTGCGTGCCATGCTCGGCCGCGCGGCGAGCGGCATCCATCACTACGTCTTCAGGCGGATCGGCCACCACATCGTCCACGACAAGCACCTGCCATCCGGTGGCGCGCAGGCTGTCCAGCATGGGGCCGAGCAATCCGCTTTCATGAAGAAAACGGTCGGTCACCAGGCACACGCGCGACGGGCTGAACCGGGTCCCCAGAATGTCGCTCAAGCGGCGGGCGGCCCCGTATTCAAGAACGATCTGCGGCACGGTCTGGAACGCGAAGGACCTCATGGGGCGTCTCCTGCGGCGTTGTCGAGGCGACCGGGAAGGCCGCCCATCGCTTGCTTTCCTGACCTTACCCGGTTCGCCTTCGCATGTCCCGCGCGATCTACACCGCGGGCACCGTGCCGCCATCGATCACATGCGCCTGGTCATCCCACACGCGCAGTGGCAGAGCGAATGTCATGACGCGATCTGCAACGACGCAATCAGATCGCCTTCCAGATGAAAGCGATAGCGGAGGTCGATGGGGCTGCCGGGAAAGTTGCCAGTGACCCGGCTGCGAACCAGATGCTGTCCGTCTTGCTGGGTGATGGACAACGGTTCCGTCGTGTAGGTGTACTTGGCGGACGCGTCGGCTTTCCAAGCCCGGATGGCATCCCGGCCGGTGTGGGTGTGGCCTTCGTCCTTCACGACTGCGTTCACGGCAAAGCAGCGGGCAACGGCCTCAGGGCTAAGGGTGTCGGCTGCGAAGTACGCAGCGATAGGTGCGGGAAACTTGAGCGTGCTCATGGTGATGGCTCCTTGTTGATGTCGCCATCAGAATGCGCCTTGGCTCTCATGTAGGGAATCACCTAGAATCCACAAACCCAATGAAGAGAACGCACCATAATGCGCGGATCCGAATTTGCCGAGCTGAAGGCATTTGCAGCGGTCGTCGAGCGAGCAAGCTTTGCCCGTGCCGCTGAATTCCTGGGCGTGTCCCCTTCGGCTTTGAGCCAGACCATCCGCCTGCTTGAAGCGCGCCTGGATACGCGACTGCTGAACCGCACCACCCGCAGCGTGGCGCCCACGACCAGCGGCGCGCAACTGTATGAGCGCATCGCCCCGCTGTTCCGGGACATGGACGCTGCCGTCGCCGAAGTCACCGCGGCAGCGGGCCAGACGCGCGGCACGCTTCGCATCAACACCCTGGGCATGGCCGCCAGGCAGGTCATCGCACCGCGCCTTGGCCGCTTCCATCGCGCCCACCCCGACGTCACACTCGACATCGTTGTCGATGACAACCTGAGCGACCTCATCGCCGGCCGGTTCGACGCCGGCATCCGTGTCGGCGGCCGGGTCGAACAGGACATGATCGCGGTGCGCCTGACGCCGGACGTCAGGATGGTCGCCGTCGCGTCACCGGCCTACCTTGCGCAGCACGGCGTGCCGCAGACCCCGGCTGATTTGCATGACCATGCGTGCATCAACTGGCGGCTGGGCATCGATGGCCGCGCGTATCGATGGGAATTCGCCAAACGCGGCAAACGCGTCGAGATCGCGGCCGAGGGTCCGCTGGTCACCAACGATTCGGACATCGGCGTGGCCGCGGCGGTGCAGGGCCTGGGCATTGCCTATGCGTTCGATCGGCAGCGCGTCGATGGACACCTGGCCGAGGGGGAGTTGGTCCAGGTGCTTGCCGATTGGTCGATCGTGCGGCCGGGGCTGTTTCTGTACTACCCGAGCAGACGGCATGTGCCGCGGGCGCTGCGGGCGTTCATTGATTGTTTGGTGGATCGGGATTTGGACGCTAAGTTGGAACATGGCGGGCGCTGAGTCCCACGGGCTTGCTTCCGCAGGCTTGCCATGAAGACTGGGTTTACTACCGTCGTCCCCTTCCAGACCCGGACGATGACCGCGTATGCGGACGAACGTACGTCCCGTCTTTCCGGTAATACCCTTTGACGGAGGTTGAGCCACATGTCGACAAAACGCAAGGCGCGCTGCTTCCACTTGGCTCGGTCTTGCTCTCGGTGAGAAGGTTGGTGTATGCGCCTCGTGCAGATGGCGCCGGTTGAATAAATCGACTGAAGGCTGGCGTGTCGGCCGGAAGCCTGATGACGTCCAAGGTTTCTTTGGACAGGTAAACCGTCGAGCTGCCCGGTGCCGGTGGCCTGTCCAACTCCCGCCCTAACGTTTCATATGTTGCTTGTGCCTCTTCGCGCGTGATTTCTCCAGCTGCCATCCTTGCGTCAAGGCTGCGTGCCGATACAGCCATAAAGTCGATTCGCGACTGCACGTCTTGCGGAGTAAATGGGTCTGATCGAAGCCTGCCTTGTACGCACTCGATATGTGCCACTGCGTTTGTAGCTAATTCCTTGCAAGTATCAACATGCTTTTGCGGTTCACTCGCGCAACCGGCCAGCACGACGGCCAGTCCAATTACGGCTGCCGCGATTAATTGTCTGACACGCATTTTCGCCCCTAACGAAACTATTCTTATGTCGGTTGACGACCGGCCGCCGTAGCTAGGAAAAAGGTCCTATCGCATTGATCGGAGCGGCGTTGCTCGGCCCTAGCTAATAACGGAATCAAAGCCAGCTTCTTTAGGAAAAAAGGGGATGGCAAAGCTGACTCGCGAGTTCATAAGTTCCAACATTCCCATCGCCTAGCGCGCCAATTATTCCTTTATCTGGAATTAACCACTCCAGATAAAGCGTATTCTATTTACCCGCCACCCTAAGTATCGTCTGGGTCATGGAACGGGGCCTCTCCCGATCCTTTCGGAGACGACCCATGAAGCTCTATCACTTCCCCCTGTCCGGCCATGCCCATCGCGCCGTCCTGTTCGCGTCGCTCATCGACATCCCCCACGAATTGATCGAAGTCGACCTGCCTAACGGCGCGCACAAGCAGCCCGCGTTCCTCGCCATGAACCCCTTCGGCCAGGTGCCCGTGCTGGATGACGACGGTGTCGTGATCTCGGACTCGACCGCCATCCTCGTTTACCTCGCCAAAAAGACAGGCCGCACCGACTGGCTGCCCGACGACGCGCGCGGTGCGGCGGCGGTGCAGCGCTGGCTGTCGGTTGCGGCCGGTGAGGTGGCATACGGGCCGGCAGCGGCGCGGCTCATTACGGTGTTCAACGCGAAGTTCCATGCGGACGAGGTCATCGCTCGCGCCCACGCGATCCTGTCCAAGATGGAGCAGCACCTGACGGATCGCGAGTGGCTGGTGGGCGAGGGGCCGACGATTGCCGATGTGGCCATCTATAGCTACGTCGCGCAGGCACCGGAGGGCAATGTGGATCTGTCGGGCTACCCGGCCGTGAATGCCTTGCTGCGCCGGGTCGAGGCGTTGCCGGGCTTCGTCCCTTTCAAGAAGACGCCAATCGGGCTGTCGGCCTGACGTATCCGGCCAACGGCTTCTGGCCAAGCACCTGTTGCACCCCTTCAAGGACGTTGATGATGACAACTACCCTGTCCACGCTGCCCACCTGGCATGCAGGTGAAAAGGCCCTTCAGGAGCAACTGGGGGTGGCCGACCGGATGGAGGCGATCGGTCCGCGCATCGTGCGCGATCACATGCTCGACCAGCATCGCGAGTTCTTCGCTCAGCTGCCGTTCGTAGTGGCGGGTAGTGTCGACGAGGAGGGGAACGCCTGGGCCACGATGCTTGCGGGCAAGCCGGGGTTCATGTCATCGCCGACGTCGACTGCGCTCGATATCGCAACAGTTACTGATGTCAACGATCCGGCGCAGGCAGGACTGCGGGCAGGCGACCCGATTGGTCTGCTGGGCATCGAAATGCATACGCGCCGCCGCAATCGGATGAACGGGGTGGTCGAGCCAACGGCTCAGGGGTGGCGGGTGCAGGTTGATCAGAGTTTCGGCAATTGCCCGCGGTATATCAAGGTGCGCGATGTCGCCCCGGTACGGGATCCGGCGCAGCCGTACACCGGCAGTGTCGAAAACCTTGACAGGCTGGATGCGCAAGCAGCCAACATGATCCGCGCGGCGGAAACGTTCTTTGTCGCGTCGTATGCCGACCTGGAATCCCGTCGTCAGGTCGATGTGTCGCACCGGGGTGGCCCGGTCGGTTTCGTGCATGTGGACGACAGCGGTTTGCTGACGATTCCGGATTTCAGCGGCAACCAGTTCTTTTCGACGCTAGGCAATCTTGTGTTGAACGGGCAGGCGGGCTTGCTGTTCGTTGATTTCGTCAACGGAAACATCCTGCAGATGACGGGCGATGCCAGGGTGATCCTGGACTCGCCGGACATGGCGGCCTTTGAAGGGGCGGAACGGCTGTGGACCTTTCGCCCGCGGCGTATCGTGCGACGGCCTGGGGCGCTCGCTCTGCGCAGCAGGGTCGCTGGGTGATCCGAGACCTTACGCGTAACATGCCGGAAACCGATAGCACAGGAAGGCAAAGTGGATCGTTGGCAGTCAATGCGGATCTTCGTGAAGGTCGCGGAAACCGAGAGCTTTTCCGAAGCCGCGCGGCAGTTGCACATGAGCCCGCCGGCGGTCACGCGCGCCGTTGCCGCGCTGGAAGACGCGATCGGCGCGCGGCTGCTGGTGCGCACGACACGATCGGTCAAGCTGACCGAGTCGGGCAGCCAATACCTGGACGACTGCCGCGGCATCCTGGCGCAGATCACCGAAGCCGAGGCCTCTGCCGCGGGTTCGTACGCGACGCCCTCGGGTACCTTGACCCTTACCGCCGCGGCGCTGTTCGGGCACATGCACGTCTTGCCGGTCGTTCATGAATTCCTGCGCGCCCATCCGGCCGTCAATGCACGAACCCTGTTCGTGGATCGGCCGGTCAATCTGGTGGAAGAGGGCATCGACGTGGCCGTGCGCATCGGCCACTTGCCGGACTCGGGCTACACGGCCATCAAGGTCGGCGAAGTCAGGCGCGTCGTCTGCGGCGCGCCCTCGTACTTCGCGGCCCATGGCACGCCCACGGTCCCGGCGGACCTGCGCAACCATCGTGTTGCCGCGTCCACGGGTGCCTGGGTGTCGCCGGAATGGCGCTTTGCCGGGGACCATAAAGTCACGGTGCAGACGTGGTTGCAGTCGAACACCAATGAGGCCGTCATTGCCACCGCGATCGCCGGGATGGCCGTGGCGCGGGTGCCGGAATACCAGATCGCATCCGCGTTGACAGACGGCCGGCTGGTGATCGTACTGGCCGATCATGAAGAGCCGCCGCTGCCCATTCATGTGGTGTATCCGGCAGGGCGCCACGCGCCGGCCAAGGTCAGGGCGTTCGTGGACCTCGCGGCCAAGCGGTTGTCGAGTCGGTAAGGTTCCCCGCGCCGGTAAGGTCCTGCGCGCCAGTAAGGTGCTGCGTCCCGTCATCGCCCGGCAAGCCGTCGCGATCCCAATACGGCGGATCGCCAAAGCTGCGTCGCAAGCTTTCCGTCAGGGCCAGCACCTTGGCCGAGGCGCGCCGATCGCCGGGGTAAGCAAGGTACAGCTCGGCCCCCTCTGCCGTGGCGCCCACGTCCACTGCCATCAAGGTTCCGGCTCGCAATTCGGCATCGATAAAAAAGGTGGGCAGCAAGCTCAGCCCCAGACCGGCCAGGGCCGCGTCGCGCATCACGATGCCATTGTTGACACGCAGCGCACGGCGCGGCCGGGCAACGGTCCAGGCCCCATCGATGTGAAAGCGCCAGTCGGCCTCGCGATTCGTGTAAAGAATGCCGGCGTGATCGCACAGTTCATCCACGCAGGTCGGCCGTCCATGCGCCGCAAGATAGGCGGGCGACGCCACCAGCCGTCGGCGCGTCGTCACCAGGCGCCGGGCGATCAGCCGGCTGTCGGCGACCGGGCCATGGCGAAGCACCGCGTCGAAGCCGTCGGCGGCAACCTCGACAAAACGATCGTCAAGATCCAGGGTCAGGTCGATGCCGGGATGATGTTGCAGGAAGGTGTAAAGGGCCGGGCCCAGGTGCAGAATGCCGAAGCTGACGGGCGCGGACAGGCGCAAGGATCCGACCAATGTTCCGCGCCGTTCGGCGATCTCGGCTTGTGCGTCGGCCACTTCGGTCAGAATGTGCCGCGCCCGCACCAAAAAGGCCTGCCCATCTTCGGTCAGCGTGAGCTTGCGGGTCGTGCGCTGCACCAGGTGAGCGTCGAGCGACCGCTCCAGCTCTGCCAGTCGTGCGCTGATGACCGATTTGGGCAGCGCCAGCCGGCGCGCGGCCTCGCTGATGGAACCGGCATCGGCCGTCGATACGAAAGCGGAGATGCCGTCGAGCTTCATGATCGTTCGTCGTTCCCGGAAACCAGAATCTGTTTTCGCCGCCTAGTCCGGACGTTCAACGCAGATCATCATGACGGGTCAGGGCGCGCTGGTGCGCCGTGGCCAGGAGATCAACGATGCGTCTTTCCTTCCTTGCAGGCGTGCTCGCAATGAGCGCTGCCGCGCCCGCCCTTGCGCAGCTTACGCCCTTCCCGCCGTCCTTTGTCGATCAACGCATCGCGACCAATGGCACGACGCTGCATGTTCGCGTGGGTGGCACGGGGCCGGCAGCGGTCGTGCTGCTGCATGGCTATGGCGAGACCGGCGACATGTGGGCGCCGCTGGCGGCCGCACTGGCCAGCACGCATCGCGTCATCGTGCCCGACTTGCGCGGGATGGGACTGTCCGACAAGCCGGCGGCAGGCTACGACAAGGCAACGCAGGGCAGGGACATTGCGGGCGTGCTCGACGCGTTGAAGGTCGGGCAAACCGCGGTCGTCGCCCATGACATCGGCAACATGGTGGGGTATGCCTTCGTTGCCGAACACCGGGATCGTGTATCGCGCTTCGTGTTGATGGACGCACCCTTGCCCGGCGTCGGCCCCTGGGAAACCATCCTCAAGAATCCACTGTTGTGGCATTTCCGTTTTGGCGGGCCCGACATGGAGCGGCTGGTTGCGGGTCGCGAACGCATCTATCTGGACAGGTTCTGGAATGAGTTCTCGGCATCCCCGGCACGCTTCAGCGAGGCGTCCCGCGCGCATTACGCGGCGCTGTATGCCCAGCCCGGCGCCATGCACGCAGGCTTTGCGCAGTTCGCGGCCTTTGACCAGGACGCGATCGACAACGCGCGGTTCGTTGCCCAAGGCAAACTGGCGATGCCCGTGCTTGCGATAGGTGGCGACAAATCCTTCGGCCCGATGATGGCAACGGTGATGCGTCATGCCGCCAGCGATGTGACCGAAGGCGTGATTGCGGACTCGGGCCATTGGCTGATGGAAGAGCAGCCGGACGCCACGGTGCGGATGGTGCAGGGATTCCTGAACGGCAAGTAGCGGGCATCGTTTGCGCGCCGGCGCATCAATACGGATAGACCTCCAGGACTTGATTGCCGACCTTCAAGTCGGGCCAGCGGCGCGGCACCCGCTGCACGTCACCGCGGTCGATCGCGGCCAGCCAGCCCGCCAGGTTCTGGCGGCCACCATAGCTGCCCAGGCGGCCCTGGCGCTGCCAGCCCGTGGCCGACCGGATATAAAGCAGTGCCTGCACGCTGCCCCGATCGTCCGACATCACGACCAGCTCGCGTTCGCCATCGTTGTCGATGTCCACCATCCAGAGGGCGCAGCGTTGCGGCTCGACCAGACAGATGCTGTTGAAGTCCTCTTCCTTGTAGGCCGGATCGGCAAGCCATCGGGCAGTGGTCTCGTCAAGCGTCTGCCCATCCGGTTTGACCGGAATCCGGCGCGTGGCGTCCAGGCGCGCATCCGCCAATTGCGGGGGCGGTTGCCGCACGGTGTCAGAGTCGGCCAAGGCCGCCGCGGCCAGGCGTTTGATGTCCTGCTGCCGGGTGTCGCCAGTGTCTTGCGCGGCAAGCCGGGTCAGCGCATCGCGGCCATACGGGCCCGTCTTCCTGGCGAGGTATTGCCAATCGAAGTCTTCGGGCGTGACCTTGCCGTGTTCAAGCCGGTCGACCTGATCGGCCGTCACCAGCCTGCGCGTATCGGCCACCGGGCTGATCAACGCAGCGGCCAGGACCACCCCGACGATCGCGACGGCAATGTTGGTGGAGGGCACCGTGTGCATCCACCGGCCCGGTCGCCACAACGACATGGCATACCCCACGCCGTACATGGCGAGCAGGACCCAGACCAGCCCGCCCCACAGCCGGTCGGTCGTCAGTCCATGTTGCAAGGTGCGTTCCAGAAGCGCCCATCCAGCCAGCGCCAGGAATACCGGGATCGTCAGCCAGAGCCATTGCAGCGCGCGCGCCAGTCCCGGACGATAGGCCGGTGCCTCGCCCTCGAACCGGTAGGCGACATTGACGAACTTGACCGCCAGCGCGCAGAACCATAGCAGATACATTGCAGCGCGCTTGGTCGCGAACAGCGGTTCGACCCCGGTAAAGACAAGCGCGGCCACCCACACGGCGGCGAACGCCAACGCCACTGGCAGCAGCCACACCGTCAATGCAAACCAGAAGCGCCGCAGCGTCGCATGCATCTCGGGCCGCGTCAGACCCAGGCCGATCGACAGGCCCAGCACCGCGCCGGTCACGGGATACTGGAAGGCATCGTGATTCACCACGCGCTGCACGATGGTCAGCCCGATGCTCTCCATCAATGACGCCGCGGACCAGAGCAGCAACCAGAACAGGCCCGTGATGGCGACGGCCACCGCCACCAGCATCGCGTTGCGCCAGGCGATCTCGAACAGACGGTCGTACACGATGCGCCGGCGTGGCACGTCCACGCCGCAGGCCAGGCACACCATCACAAAAGCCAGCAGTGCACTGACGAATGCAAATGACACCGGAAACACGTCATGGAGGGGATGGATCACGCGCGGCGCAGCATGCGCGCCCAGCGCGGCAAACAGCACGGCCATTGCCAGGGCAAAGCCGATACGTGTGCGCGCGTTCGCAAAGCCATCATGCGAAAAATGCCACGCCGATGGCGCGACCGCCGTGGCGTACATCAGGGCCACGAGCAAGGGACCATAAGGCAATGCCAGCGACGGGTCGGCCAGCTCGATCAGCCCCCACAGTCCGGCGCCTTGCGCAGCGCCAAGCGCGACGTGCAGCCACAAGCGCGGCGTGGTGTGGGGCAGGGGGGATACGGAAGACGTCGAAATACTGGGGCGCATAGCTGGATCGGTGTGGGTGCCTGCCTGGAGTGTCCGACAGTGTGCCTACGTCCCTCGCGGATGGCTACCGCAGGGGCGGCGCCGACATGCCTGCTTACCAGAGAGACGTTCCCCGGTCACAAAAAAGCGGGACCGTCAGCCGGCAGGTCGGGGCGCGTCAATTCCATTGCTTTTCCCCCTGATTTGACGGTAGCTTGGACGCCACCCGTTCCCTGGAGCGCTCCATGCATCGCCGCGCCTTCATCACGTCCGCCGCCTCCGTGATTACCCTGCCCGCCTGGGTCCACGCGCAGGCGCAGCCATCGCCCCTGGCCCCGCTCAAACCCGTCCCGCCGTCCGACCACGCGTATCACAGCATGTCGAAAGGCGGCGCGCCGCACCACCTGACGCCGTCCGAAGAAGCCCAGCGCGTCTTCGACAGCCCGGCGCCGGCAGGCCCCCTGGGCCGATGGGAAGCTCGCGCCGCCATGCCCATCCCGCGCAGCGAAATGGCCTGGGCGACCGCGTGGCAAGGACGCATGCATGTCGTGGGCGGCTACGGCGAAGGGCGGTTCGACCGCGCGTATCACACGGTGTATGACCCTTCAAAGAATGCCTGGTACGACGCCGCGCAGGTGCCCCGCGGCGCGAACCATATCGCCGTGGTGGCCGACGCCGGCCGGGTCTATGCATTGGGCGGCTTCATCGAACAGAACCGCCGCTGCGACACCAAGGCGTTCTTCTATGACGTGAAAGACGACCGCTGGTTCGACATGGCGCCCTTGCCCAGACCGCGCGGCGCAGCGGCCGCCGTGGTTATGAACTGCAAGGTGCACCTGATCGGCGGCGCCACCGATCCCGCGCCGGAACGCGCCAGCATTGCGTGGCACGAAGTCTACGATCCCGCCTCCGACAAGTGGGAACTGCACCGCCCCTTGCCCGCAGCCCGCGATCATGTCGGCTGTGTCGCCTTCGGCAACGCGATCCACGTGGTCGGCGGCCGCTTCAACAATTTCCAGTTCAACACCGACCTGCACCATGTCTACGATGTGCAGAAAGACACCTGGGACCTGCGCGCGCCCATGCCCACCGCGCGGTCCGGTCATGGCATGGTTGTCTATCGCAACCGGATTTTCTGTATGGGCGGCGAAGGCGGCATCCTGCAGAACGGCGTGCCCGTGGTGGCTGCCATCTACGGGCAACTGGAAAGCTACGACCCGGCAACCAACACCTGGCAACGCCACGCCCCCATGATCAGCCCCCGCCACGCCGTCGCCGCGACGGCGATCGGCGACTGGATCTATGTGGCGGGCGGGGGGCCGGTGCTTGGTGGTTCCTTGCAATCATCGGTACACGAAGCGTTTACCTTGGGCTGAGCACTCCGCTCGGCCAGTATGACAACCTGAAGGACACTGCAATGCGAGTTCTGCTCTCTACCCTTACCGGCGTCGCCCTCTGTCTGTCCGCGGCGGGTGCGCGTGCCGACGACATCAAGGTCCTGACGACCGGGGCGTTCCGGCAGGTGGTCGTCGCGATGGTCCCTGTGTTCGAGCAGCGCACCGGCCACAAGGTCACCGTCGAGAACGACACAGCCGGGGGCCTGGCCAAGAAGATCGACGCGGGCGCGATGTTCGATGTGGTGGTCCTGACGCCCAGCCTGATCAAGGACCTGGTCGCGAAGGACAAAGTGGCGGCCAACAGCGTGGCCAATCTGGCGCGCGTAGGGGTGGGCGTCATGGTGCCGGCGGGCGCGCCGATGCCGGCAATCGGCACGGTCGAAGAATTCAAGAAGACCCTGCTCGATGCCAAGAACGTCGCGTACATCGACCCGGCGTCGGGTGGGTCGAGCGGGATCTATCTGGCGCAGTTGTTCAAGGAATGGGGCATCGCCGACCAGATCGCACCCAAGGCGGTGCTGGTGTTTGGCGGCTATGTGGCGGATCGGCTGGTCAAGGGCGACGCCACGTTGGGCATCCACCAGATCAGCGAGATCGTTCCGGTCAAGGGGGTGACGCTGGTCGGCCCGCTGCCCGCATCGATCCAGAATTACACGACCTACACCGGCGCGGCGGCGAAGACCTCGCAGCACGCCGCGGCGGCGCAGGCGTTTCTGGATCTGTTGACGGGTCCGGAGACGGCGATGCTGATGAAGGAAAAGGGCATGGAGTCGGTCGGGAAGCATTGATCCCGAATCTGCGCGTCGTACTTTTCCGCGTGATGTCTTTGTCTCACTCCATGCCTTGAAGCGATCGATGCGAGTTACAATTGCATCGCAAAAGCATCGCATGGAGCTGATATGAAGACCGCTACGTTCCCACCGTTACGGGTTGACCCCCAACTTCGTGAGGCCGCCGAAGGTGTGCTTGGCGAAGGCGAAACGCTGTCCAAATTCGCCGAGCAGGCGATCCGTTATCAGGTCGAGCGGCGCCAGGCTGAGGCTGCCTTCGTCGCTCGCGGCTTGGCATCTCGGGATCGCGCAGCCAAGTCGGGCGACTATGTGTCGGCTGACTCAGTGTTGGAGAAATTGACGCTCGCACGGACCAAGGCTCGGGCTCGCAAGACCGCGACATGAACTACCAGGTCCGCTTCACGCAAGAAGCAGAGCGTGATCTGCTTCGGCTTTACGACTTCATTCTGGAGCGTGACGAGGGCAACGAGGTCATCGCAGATCGGGCGCTGGATGCCGTCAGGCACGGCATCGCACATCTTTCGTTAGCCCCCTTCAACTGTCGGAAAGCGTATCCAGGCAAGAATCCTTACCTGCGCGAACTGATCGTTCCTTTCGGGTCTTCCGGATACGTTGCGCTGTTTGAAATCGAGCCCCATGGCATCGTGACTGTTCTTGCCTTGCGGCATCAACGTGAGGACGATCTTTTCTAGGATGGTGTTCCCACTCCTGAGCCGCATTCATAACCCCAAGCAGTTCCCGCCACCCAATGCCCGCCCGTTCCGCCCGTATGATGGACCGGCGGGCACCGCTCGCGCAGCGCGGACCACGGCACTCGCACCCCCGTCCGCGCCGCCTTCTTCCGGCTTGACGGAGTGACCTTGCTCCTCGGCCTGTCACTCGCGAGGTCTCCATGAAATTCGATACACCCGCCGGGCCCAATGTCACGGATCGACAAGTCGTCATCGGCCAACCGGTGGACCGCGTTGACGGCGCATTGAAGACCACCGGCACGGCGCGGTACGCCTACGAAAACCAGGACGTGGGTGGGCCGCCCGCCTACGGCGTGATCGTGGGCGCAGCCATTGCCAAGGGGCGCATTGAATCGATGGACCTGACGGCCGCCGGAGCGTCATCGGGCGTGCTGGCCATCGTCACGGCCGACAACGCAGGCAAGCTCGGGGTGGGGGGCTTCTACGTCGACCGGGCGCTGGCCGGGCCGGACGTCGATCACTATCACCAGGCGGTCGCGGTGGTGGTGGCGGAAACGTTCGAGCAGGCGCGCGCCGCAGCCAATTTGGTCCAGGTGCGGTACGCGCCGGGGTCCGGCGCCTTCGACCTTGCCGCAGAGGCTGCGCGCGCAACCGCGCCTGACCCGGCAAAGGTGCGATCACCCGCGCATACCGAAGTGGGCGACTTTGCAGGGGCCTTTGCGGCGGCGCCGTTCAAGCTGGACGCGCATTACCGCACGCCCGATCAGGCCCACGCGATGATGGAGCCACATGCCACGATTGCGTCGTGGTCCGGAAACCAGTTGACCTGTTGGTGCACGGTGCAGCTGGTGGCCTGGGGCAAGCGCGACCTGGGCATGATCCTGGGCATTCCGCCCGACAGCATCCGGCTGATCACGCCTTATATCGGCGGAGGCTTTGGCGGCAAGGGGACGGCTGCATCCGATCTGGTGATGGCGTCGCTGGCGGCGCGCGCGGCGGGCCGTCCGGTCAAGGTGGCGTTGCAGCGGACCTTGATGTTCAACAACACCACGCACCGTCCGGCCACGATGCAGCGCATTCGGATCGGTGCGAGCGCCGACGGCAGGATCACCGCGATCGGTCATGAAAGCCTGTCGGGCAATCTGCCGGGTGGCAGCCTCGAGACCGCGACCGCAGCCACCAAGCTGCTGTACGCCGGCGCGAACCGGATGACGGACCTGAAGATTGCCGTGCTGGACTTGGCCGAAGGCAATGCCATGCGCGCGCCGGGAGAAGCCTCGGGCCTGATGGCGCTGGAGATTGCGATCGACGAGATGGCCGAGACAATCGGCATGGACCCGGTGCAGTTCCGCATCGTCAACGATACGCAGGTGGACCCGGCCAATCCTGACCGCCCGTTTTCCACCCGCAAGCTGATCGAATGCCTGACTACGGGTGCGGCGCAGTTCGGCTGGTCGCATCGGCAGGCCAAGCCGGCGCAGGTGCGTGAGGGGCGCTGGCGGATAGGCCTGGGCGTTGCCGCAGCCATTCGTGGCGCCCCGATCACCACGTCAGCCGCCCGCGTGCGCCTGGATGCGCAGGGGCACGTGACGGTGGAGACGGACATGACGGATATCGGCACCGGCAGCTACACCATCCTTGCGCAGACCGCTGCCGAAATGCTGGGCGTCGGCGTTGATCGCGTCACGGTGCGGCTGGGCGATTCGACCTTTCCCGTGTCGTCCGGGTCCGGGGGGCAGTGGGGCGCGGCGTCCGCCACGTCGGGTGTGTATGCCGCCTGCGTGACCCTGCGCGAACGCATCACCGCGGCGCTGGAATTCGATGCCGGCTCGGCGACCTTTGCCGACGGTACCGTCACTGATGGCGCCCGAAGCGCGCCGCTGCATGCGGCCGCACAAGGCGGTGAACTGGTTGCCGAAGAGGCGATGACCTATGGGGACCTGGCGCAGCGGTTCGCGCAGCAAACGTTCGGTGCGCACTTTGTCGAGGTGGCTGTGGACGCCGCGACGGGCGAAGTGCGCGTGCGCCGGATGCTGGCAGTCTGCCATGCCGGCCGCATCCTGAATCCCAAGCTGGCGCGCAGTCAGGTGATCGGGTCGATGACGATGGGTGTTGGCGCCGCGTTGATGGAAGACATGGTGGTCGATACCCGGCTGGGCTTTTTCGTGAATCACGACCTGGCCGGGTACGAAGTGCCCGTGCATGCCGACATTCCGCATCAGGACGTCATCTTCCTGGATGACGAAGATCCGACCATGTCGCCCATGAAAGCCATGGGCGTCGGCGAACTCGGGATCTGCGGCGTGGGCGCCGCGATTGCCAACGCCGTGTACAACGCGACCGGCGTCCGGGTGCGGGACTATCCGGTCACGTTGGACAAGATCCTGGAAGGGCTGCCGGCGGTGTGAATGCCGGCAGCCCGTGTCGGCCGCCCTTGCGGGCCAGCCGCCTTGCCATCAACGATCAGCCTGCCGGCGCGGTGCACCGGAAGCTGGCAGGGCTGTCGACGCTGCCGCTACCCACGTACCTGGCGATATTGGGATAGGCGCAGATCGGCCGTTCGCGCCCCGGGAATCTGGCGCCTTTCGCCAGCATCGATTCCGGCGCAATGCCCTTTTCGACCCACTGATGGATCGCAGTGACCGGATCGAATTCATCCAGCGACTTGCCGCCATCCGAATGGGCCATGCCCGGCACATTGA
The DNA here is from genome assembly GCF_013408655.1 of Pigmentiphaga litoralis. Classification (NCBI taxonomy): domain Bacteria; kingdom Pseudomonadati; phylum Pseudomonadota; class Betaproteobacteria; order Burkholderiales; family Alcaligenaceae; genus Pigmentiphaga; species Pigmentiphaga litoralis. The sequence continues at coordinate 3,264,178 of NZ_JACCBP010000001.1, read as the reverse complement.
AGAAGCGCACGAACTGCTTGGTCGCGTCCATCCCGCCATTGGCGGCCACCAGTTCGCGATACCAGCGGTTGACCCCGCTCGGATTGTTCAGATAATCGGACATTCCGACATACACGATCTGCTTGCCTTTGCGCGCCTTGAAGCCGGTGTAATCGGTCGAGTTGGACGCGGTGATCGCGGCCGACGCAAGCATGGTGGCGGGATCGGTATCGAAGTTGAACTTCAGGTAGTCGAAGTCCGGCTTGGCGGGCGTCATGAACACGTACTTGATCGACTCGTTGGTGCTCTTGCGTGAGTTGGGAACCGGACCGGTTGCCGTGCCGATCTGATCGGACCGCCATTCGGGTTCGCCGATGCCCGTATCCCACGGCGGGGCAGGGTAGAGCTGCTTGCCCGACGAGTCCTTGGGTCCGCCCATCACCGCGGTGAATGCGCTGACCTGTTCCGGCGACAGGCAGGTATCCGCCTTCGCGCCATTGCATTGCAACGCTGCCACGTTGTAGGTGCAGGCAGGATAGTTTTCGATCAGACCATCAGCCACGCCGTCCAGCGCATCGCATTGGGCCACGACACCGTCCGCAATCAGCTTCAGGTCCGCGTCTGAAAACGACCGGCTCAGGATGGGGCGGCCGTTGGCGTCTTTCGGAGCAATGGCCGTGAACCGCTGCAGCATCTGCATCGAGCTGATCTGGTTGATGTGCTGTTCCAGGATGGGCGCGCCGGACACGATGCCGTCAAAGTACGTGGGAAAGCGTTGGGCCATGATCATGCCCTGGCGTCCCCCGCCCGAGCTGCCGATGTAATACGAGTAGGCCGGCGCCGTGCCGTAGAAGCGCGTGATCAGGTCCTTGGCCAGCACCGTGACCTTGTCCATCGACGCATAGCCCCAGTCGATACGCGCCTGCGGATCCAGGCCGAAGGTCGCGTCGCGGGTGCTGGTGCCGGTATGGCCCATGTCGCTGCTGACGACCGCCGCGCCCTGCGACAGCGCAGGCACGACGCCGGCCCTGAGGGTGCCCAGCGCCGGGCGCAGCACACCGTCCACGCCGCCGCCGCCCTGGAAGTGGAAGCGCTTGTTCCATTCGAGCGGCAGCCGCAGTTCAAAGTTGATGCCGTAGCGGACGTTGTTGACGCCGATACGCGGATTGATCTCGCCGGTGACGACGCAGTGAGCGGGCATGACCACGCCGTCCGACTGCACCGAGTTTGCGCTGACCATCAGACTGCTCTTGATGACGGTATTCGGCGTGACCACCCGCGCAAGCGCGGTGCAGTCGGGGGCCAGGGGCGCTGCGTTGGCAGCGGGTGGCGTGCCTGTCGAAGCGTCGTCATCGCCGCCGCCGCAGGCCATCAGGATCGGCATCGCAGCCGCCATCGTCAACATTGTGATCTTCATGTCTTCCTCCCGTACCTCGTTGTCGTTCAGAACAAATGCCGGATGCCCAGATCGAACCCGAACTGCCCGTAGCCCGGCGTGGTCGCGTTGATGATCTGGTACTGCGCGCCGTTGCGATTGTTGATCTTCGCAACCGAGCTATACAGATTGGTGCGCTTGGACAGCTGGTAGGTATAGCCAAGCGCAATATGCGTGGCCTTTGCGTCGGCGTTGGCGATCTTGCGTTGATCGTCGGCGTAGGTGACCGCGCTGTACACGGTGTGCTTGCCGATCGGCACGCGGGCGCCCAGGCTGTACAGGTTCACGTTGGTGTCCTGTTTGGTCACGCCGGGCACGCCGTTCAGGTCGGAACGCAGCCGCTGGATGTCGCCATACAGGATCACCGGGCCCAGGTCATAGTTCGCGCCGAGCATGGTGCCGTAGCTGCTGGCCGTGCCGGTGGCGTTGTTGGTGTTGTAGTGACCCAGCGATGCTTTCAATGCGCCGTTCTGGTAGAGCACGGCCGCCGCGTACGACCGGCCTGCCGACGTGCTGAGCGTGCTTTCGCCGGCGGCATACATGATCGATGCCGTCAGGCCCGCGAAGGTGGGCGTCTTGTAGATGGCGCTGTTGTTGCTGCGCGTAAAGCCGTTCTGCAGGTTGATGGCCGCGCCCGTCATGCCGACGCCAAAGGTGTCACTGGTCAGGAAGGTCATGGAATAGAACGGGGTGTACTGACGGCCCAGGCTCAAGGAACCCAGCTTGTTGTTCTCGATCCCCACGAAGGCCTGGCGGCCGAACAGCGCGCCCAGGGTGGACGTGCCGTCGTCGGCATTGATGCCCATCTCCAGGGTGTAGAACGCCTTGTTGCCACTGCCCAGGTCTTCGGTACCGCGCAGGCCGAGGCGCGAGCCCGACTGCCCGCCGCCAGTGATGCTTTTCTTGCTGCCGCTGCCCGTGACCGGATCGGATTGATATACGAACCCGGAGTCGACAATGCCGTACAACGTGACGTTGCTTTGCGCATGGGCGCTGGTGAACGCGGTGGTGGTCAGGGTGGCGCAGGCGAGCGCGAGCGTCGCGGTAACGCGAGAAGTCATGATGTCTCCGTCGACAAGAATGAGAGGGGCGAAGCGAGGCCCCACGCCAGCGTTCTAGGGACGCCGTGCGTGGATCGCCGTGACCACAACCACTTGTGATGGGAGCCGCGCTGTCTTTGTTTGGATGAATGATGCGCCAGCGCGGCGGTCACGACAGCCCGAACTGTACGCAGCGCCGGCACCCGTGCCTATGACGCTGCGTACAAGGCTGCATGACCGTGCGTGCATCAATGAAGGGTTATCCCTTCATCGTGTCTTTGGTCAGAACGGCATGGCCGTCGACGATGCCGCGGCGCCGGCAGGCGCCGGGCTGTTGCAGAACGAAGGGTTGTATTGATAGACCCAATTCGTTTTCGGGATAGCCGTCGGGGCCACCCACGAACTCATCTGCGTCATCGTCGTAAAGATGAGTTCGGACCGCTGCGTGACCTTGGTGGTGAAGTCGCCATTGCCTTCCTCGACCTTGAATGACGCTTCGGCGACGGCAGGTGTGGTCGCGCTGGCGTTCAGGTACCAGAGCGAGACCGAGAACTCGGCCGCCTGCTGGCCGATGTCGCTGGTCGCGCCGTCGTAGGTCTTCTCGTAGATCGTCAGCCCACTGACGATCGCCATCGTGGCATCGGCCGTCACGTTCAGGCCGGTCGCGGTCGGATACAGGTCCTTGATGTCCTTCATCTTGTTCAGGTTCTTGCCGGTCGAAAAGTCCTGCTTGGTCGACCGCGAATACGCAACCACCGACGCTGTCTTGTCCATCTCGAACTTGGACGACGCGTTGCTCTCGCTGCCCTTGATGGTCACGCCTGCGGCCGCTGACTGCGACGTCGACCGGAACTTGAGCGTCGATTCCCGCTTGCTGTCCACCCGTTCGCGAAACGAATAGGATTGCGCGCGCAGCTCGCAGCTGCCGGGGGAGTCATAGAAGCGCACCGTGCGTTCATCGTTCTTGGCAAACGTGCCGGTCACGGTGCGGTCAAAGCCCGCCGAGGCCAGCGCCGCTTTCAGGTCCGCCAGATAGGCGTTCGATGCGTTCTTTGGTTGATTCGCGAACAGCGACGGGCTGAGCAGCACCTTGTATTCGCGCGAGGTAGGCACGTCGGCGTGCGCCATGCCGGACATCGCCAGCGACCATCCCAGTACCGCCCCCACTACCCCAGTCTTGATCGACATCATGTTCTTCTCCCCGTGATTTGCGGCCATCCGCAAGGGGAAGAGCATGCGGATCGGATGTGGCGGGGGCGTGGCGAGTGTCTGACCAGTAGCTGAATGGGTGTGCCGCACGGCTGGCGCGTTGCTTCAAAGAAACCCGATCCACCGCCCCGCCACCAGCACGGCCACCCAACTCGCCGCGGATACCAGCGCCACACCGCGCACCACGCCGTGCACCGGTCCACCCGCCAACGCGTGCCGGTAATGCCGACTGCCATGCTGCACCGCGACGTTCAACAGCGCGAACGCGAGCAGGCCCATCTTGAACAGGAACGCGGTGTTGCCGACATACTCGGCAGGCTTGACCGAGAACAGCCACGCGCCCGTCAGCAATGCGAGCACCAGGCCACACGCCGCGGCGCGGGACAGGAAGGGCGCGAGCACCTGTACGGGAAACGAACGAAAAAGGCCGGCCAGCCGCAGGTCCAGCGGCAGGATCGCGCCAATCAGCAGGCCGATGCCAAAGATGTGCGCGGCGTTGACGAACAGATAGGCCGTACCCGATCGGGTCAGCCAGACGGCGCCGGGCCAGGCGGCGAGGGTGTCGAGCAGGTTCATGTCTTCTGCTCCAGCAGCCAGGCTTCGAACTGGCGATGCAGCACCGTCTTTTGGACGCTGTTGGGGGTCAGCGCGTAGTACGTCCGCGATGCGGTACGCAGGTCCGGAAACGGGGCGTGCAACCGTCCGGTATCGACATCGAGCGACAGCGTGGGCAGCGGGCCGATGCCGACCCCTAGTCCGTCGATCATGGCAAACAGCGTCACGTAGAAGTGGTCGAAGCGTTGGCTGTGCATGCGTTCCCGGCCGGTGAATCCCGCAGCCGTCAGCCACTGCTGCCAGTGCCCCGGCCGGGTTTCGGTTTCCAGCAGCAAGTGGTTCTGCAACTGATCAAGCGTATCGAGCGGTTGGCGTGCCAGCAGGGACGGCGCGGCGAGGAGGGTGTGCCATTCCTCGAAAAACGGCAGGGCGGAGTAATGCGCGGCGGGTGGCGCCGACCGGCGGATAGTCAGGTCGAAGCTTCCTGCCAGCGTCATCTGCTGGGTGGTGGCCGTGGTGACCTGGACGTGGCTGCCAGGATGGCGCGCATGAAACCGCGGCAGGCGCGGCAGCAGCCAGCGCATCGCAAAGGTCGCGGGCGCACTGACCCGCAATTGCGCCGTGGCGGTGCCGCGGCCGTAGCGGCGCGCCGCATCGTCGATGCGCTCCAGCGCTTCACCCATTTCGCGCGCGAAGGCTTGTGCGTGCGCGGTCGCCTGCATGCGCTGGCCCGCTTTTTCAAACAGGGGCTGACCCAGCCAGTCTTCGAGCACCTTGATCTGGCGGCTGATGGCGCCATGGGTCAGCGCCAGTTCATCCGCCGCGGCGGTATAGCTTCCCGTCCGGCAGGCGGCCAGAAAGGCGCGGATCGCGGGAAGCGGAGGAAGTGTCGTCATGGAGATCGCCTGCGAAGTAACGGAACGCGTGAGCAGAACTCACGGACATGCGAATTTTCATCACAACATGTGCGTGGCGCAGTGCCTATCATGCTAGCCACACTGCTCACTCGCTGCAAGGCGCTGCCCGACATGACTCCCTACATTGAACTGCATCAACGCCGTTATGCGTTGCCCACCCGCCCGACTGTCGTGATCTGCATCGATGGATGCGATCCGGAATACATCGAGCAGGGCATTCGTGATGGCGTGTGCCCCACGATCGCCTCTTTCGTGCGGAACGGTTTTGTCGGGACGGCAGATTGTGTGATGCCCTCGTTCACCAATCCGAACAACGTGTCGATCGTGACGGGCGCGCCCCCATCGGTGCACGGCATTTCGGGCAACTACTATCTGGAGCCCGACACCGGCCGCGAGATCATGGTGACCGACGCCACCTTGCTGCGCGGCCAGACGCTGCTGGCCTTGCTGTCGCAGTCCGGTGTGCCGACGGCTTCCATTACCGCCAAGGACAAGCTGCGCAAGATCCTTGGCCACGAGATGGAAGGGATCAGCTTCTCGACCCAGGAAGCTGCCGGGTGCACGCTGGAAGAGCACGGCATCGATGACGTGGAAGCGCTGGTCGGCCGCCCGGCCCCAGACATGTATTCCGGCGACCTGTCGTTGTATGTGCTCGATGCAGGACTGGCCCTGCTGCGCGCCGGCCGTGCGCAGTTGCTGTATCTGTCGCTGTCGGATTACATCCAGCACAAGCATGCACCGGGCGATCCCGAGTCGGACGCCTTCTTGCGCGCGGTCGATACGCGTATTCAAGCGTTCGTGGACCTGGGCGCGGTCGTGGGATGCGTGGCCGATCACGGCATGAGCCGGAAGACGGCCGACAGCGGGCAGGCCAACGTGATCTTCCTGCAGGATCGCCTGGAAGCGGAATTTGGCAAAGGCAGCGCCCGGGTCATCTGCCCGATCACCGATCCGTTCGTGCGTCACCATGGCGCGCTGGGATCCTTCGTGCGTGTGTACGCGCGGGACGCTGCCGACGTGCCCGCCATGATTGCGTTCAGCCAGGCACTGTCCGGCGTCAAGACCGTGCTGGCCAGACAGGAGGCCGCAGAGCAATTGGAATTGCCCGCCGATAGGGAAGGCGACTTTCTGGCGGTGTCGGAACACGACCACGTGATCGGCTCGCGCGCTGACGAACATGATCTGTCCAACCTTGGGCGGCACCCGCTGCGATCGCATGGCGGATTTTCGGAACAGGCGGTGCCGTTCCTGGTGTCGCATCCGCTGAACGGCACCTACGAGCAGCGCGCCGGCCACAGCAGGCTGCGCAACTTCGATATTTTTGATTATGTGTTGAACGGCATTTCAGTTAATGAGGACGTCAATCTACAGTAGATTTTATTATGTCGTTAATAGCGCTTGAACCGCACAATATCGGTTTCCGTTAGCCGATTCCACTGACGCTTGAATGCATTGATGCACGTGGGTCTGCTGCCTTTGAGGCAGGGCCTCGCGTGCATTTTTTTTATCCAGATTATTATAGAAAGAATAATAGCAATATTATTCCGCTGTAATCAAACGGACATGCGAAATATTTATTATGGTCGCATGAAAAAAGCATCCAAAGCGATATTGATCATCTGCGACAGCCTGCGTCGCGACCTGATCGATCCGAGCCTGGCCCCAAGGTTGTCTGCGCTGCTCGCAGAGGGCTGCGCATTCACCCAGGCACGGGGGGTATTCCCCTCCACGACCCGCACCAGTTCCGCCAGCATTGCCACAGGCTGCCTGCCCGCCCGGCACGGTCTGCTGGGCAATACGGTCGTCCTGCAGGAACCCGATGGCCTGCGGTGCAGATCGGTCGGCGATCCCGCCTTTCGATCCCACCTGGTCGCCGCAACGGGCGGCACACTCCGCATGCCGACGTTGGCTGAACGCATGGCCGGGCACGGCGGGGCGTGGATCATGTCCAACGTATCGCCCGGGGCAGCATACTTTTTCGACCCCGACGGCCATGGCGAAGTCCACCACCGCGCGGGCTCGTACGGGCCGGGCCGGCAGCCGCTCGACGACTCGGCGGCGCTGACCATTCGCAGCGGCGCGGCCGGCGACACCGTCATGACCGAACGCTTCTGCTCGCACCTGCGCGACGGCACGGCGCCTCGCCTGTCGGTGCTGTGGCTGTCCGAACCCGACCACAGCGGGCACGGCCATCCTCTTGGCTCTCCGGCGCACCGGCGCGGCATCGCCAACGCGGATGTTTGTGTGGCCCGTGTGCTGACCGAGGTCGACGCCCTGCGAGCCCAGGGCGACGATGTGCTGCTTGCCGTCGGCTCGGACCACGGCATGGAAACCGTGTGCGAGCACGTCCCCGTCACGCGATGGCTGGTCGAAGCCGGCCTGAAGCAATCGATGGACAGCCGGGACGTCGTGCTTGCGCCCAATGGCACGGCCTTCGTGCTGGGCGTGGCACCGGACGCGCAGGATCGCATTCCTGCCTTGGTCGACTGGCTGAGCGCGCAGCCCTGGTGTGGCGGCGTGCATCACGGGGCCGCGTTGTCAGCCCTGGGGCTTCCCGTCGGGGATCCCTGTTGCGCCATCGCTGTCGACATGGCCCATGACGATCGCACGAACGACTACGGCGTTGCAGGCTTCGCCTACGTTGTCGACGATCCGGACGAAGCCAAGAACTACCTTGGCCACGGCCAGCACGGCGGCCTGGGCCGCTACGAGCAGCGCCCGTTTCTTGTGTTCGACGGCGGTGGCTTCGCGGCGTCGCGCGCGTCGATGCATGCCGCCAGTCTTATCGATATTGCCCCGACACTGCTTCGCCATCTTGGCCTGCCGCATGACGGCATGGATGGATGCGCCTTGCCTCTTGATCCCACGACCTGATCCGCTCGACGAATGGAACCGACCATGCACCGCAGACATTTCCTGATCGCCATGGGTTGCACCGCCACGACCCTGGCGCTTCCCGCCTATGCCCAACCTGCTGCAGGCGGCGCCCCGCGCCGTGGCGGCACCCTCAAACTGGCCTTGCTGGGCCTGGATACCGCGGACCCGCATCGTCACTCCGGTTCGATCGCGGTGCAGCAGGTCTATGCCGAGACGCTGACCAGCATCGGGGACGATGGCACGGCCAAGCCTTTCCTGGCGGAACGCTACGACGTCTCTGAAGATGGCAAGACCTACACCTTCCATCTGCGCCGCAACGTCAAGTTCCACAACGGTCGCACGATGACGGCACGCGATGTGCAGGCCAACATGGAACGCGTCCGCGACAAGGTCAAGAGCGGCTGGCTGAGCGGAGCCATGAAGCTGGTGCAAACCATCACCACCCCCGACGACACCACCGTCGTGGTGGCCTTGTCGGAAAGCTATGCGCCCCTGCTGAACCTGCTGTCGGAACTGTGGATCGTGGCACCCGAGTCCGAAGGCTGGGACGCCACGATACGCAAGCCGATCGGCACGGGCCCGTTCACCTTCGGCCAGTGGCAGCCCAATGTGCGGTTCACCGCGCCGGCGTTCAAGCAGTATTGGCAGGCCGGACTGCCCTACCTGGATGCGGTGCAGTTCGACCTGCGCGGCGACCAGGACAACAGTCTTCTGTTGCGTTCGGGCGATCTCGATATCGGCTATGTGCGTCAGGACAAGGTCGCGTCACTGCGCAGCGATCGCATCGCGACGCAGCCGCTGGGTGACACGGCCTGGTACTTCATGTCGTTCAACAATCGCAAGCCGCGCGCGCTGATGCAGGATGCTCGCGTGCGCCAGGCGATCGCGATGTCGATGGACAAGCGCACCTTCATGAACTTCGTTGGCGGCAGCGATGCGCTGACCAGCAACCAGCCCGTGCGTCCCAAGACCTTCTATTGGGACGCGGGTGTCGAGCAACGCGATCCGTATGCGGCGCCTGACCTGGCGAAGGCGCGGGCCTTGCTGCAGACAGCCGGTGTCGTGCCGGGCGATCACACCCTCAAGATGGTGTCCTGGCAGAACGACTATTCGCAGGTGGCGGCCCAGATGGTGCGCCAGCTCGGGTTCAAGATCGATCACCAGGCGCTGGACGACATCGGCGCGCAACGCGCACTCGGCCAGTATGACTGGGACATCACGCCCATGAATTCCGGCCCGCGTTCCGACGTCTATCTGCGCTACGCGCGCTTCCTGTCGGATGGTCCCAGCCCGATGTTGTGGGGAGGCATCCAGGACAAGGAACTGGACCGGCTGATCGGCGTGGCCTCGGCGTCGTCCAGCAGTGCGCTCGCGCGATCCAACTATCTGGCCGCATGGCAGCGCGTCCTCGACAACCAGTACTTCGTCGGACTGGGCCACTCGGCCGACATGATTGGCGTCGGCACGCGCGTGCAGGGCTATCGCACCGGCTTTACCTGGAGCCAGAACCGCGTGGATGGTGGCCTGGCGCGGACATGGCTGACAACATGAGCGCGGTCATGCCCTCGGCCGACCTGTCGCGGTCACCCGCGGTGCAGCCGCGCAAGCGGCGCTGGCAATGGCACTGGCTGGCCTATGCCGTGGTGGCAGCCAGCGTCATGGTGGCGGTGTTCGGTCCGTCGCTGCTGACGCAGGATCCCTTCGCGCAGGACTTCCTGGCACGCAATCTTGGACCCAGCGCAGGGCATTGGCTGGGCACCGACAGCTTCGGCCGCGACACGGCGGCACGCCTGATATCGGGCACGCGGCTGACGTTGACGGTGTCGATTCTTGCGACCCTGCTGGCCTTGGCCGGCGGGGCCGGGATCGGCCTTATCGGCTGTGTGATCGGCGGCCGAACACGCGCCGTGGTGTACGCCGGGTTCGATATCGTGCGAACCATGCCAGCCATTCTGTTATCGCTCGCATTGATGGTCGCGTTGGGCATCGGTACCCGCTCGGTCATCGTGGCGGTAGGCGTTGCGTTCATGCCGCTGTTCGCCTATCTGGCGCGCGCCGTGTACGAACGGGAAATGGCATCGGGCTACGTCGCCGCCGCAAGGGTAATTGGCGCAGGCCCCTGGGCCATTGCGGTACGGCATGTGCTGCCCAACATGCTCGGGGCCTTGTTGACCCAGGTGGCGATCATCCTGCCACGCGCAGTGGTCACCGAATCGGTGTTGAGTTTTTTCGGCCTGGGCGCCGCCCCCGAAATCCCCACCTGGGGCCGGATCATTGCCAGTGCCGTCGAATTTGCCGAGGCCGCGCCGGCATCGCTCATGTGTCCCGTCATCGCGCTGGCCTCATTGAGCCTGGCGCTTGCGGTCACGGGCGATCGTTTGCGCAGGCGCTTCGATCCCCTGCGTGCCGAACGTTTGCTGGAGCATTGACATGATGGATCCCGCCATGAAACGGACCGCGGCGTTTGCGCTGCGCCAGGGCGCCAAGGTGCTGTGCATCGCCTTCGTCATCTTCCTGCTGGTGCGGGCAGTGCCGGGGGATGTGACCGATTTCTACGCAGCGCGAGGCGACTACGATGCCGCCCAGCTCGAAGCGATGCGTGTGTCGCTGGGCCTGGATGCATCCCTGCCGCAACAATTTGGCCGGTGGGCCTGGCATGCGCTGCACGGCGACATGGGCGAGTCCATGCGTTTCGGCGCGCCCGTGGGCGACATGATCGCCAACGCGCTGCCCACCTCGCTGGTGCTTTCCGGAGGGGGCCTGGCGCTGGGCCTTCTGCTGGGCGTCACGCTGGCGGTCGCCGGGCTGGCCTTTCCCCGGTCAAGGATAGGCCCGTGGATCGAGTCCCTGAACCTGTGGTCGATCGCCGTGCCGACTTTCTGTCTGGGCATCCTCTGCATCCTGGTGTTTTCGGTCTGGCTCAAATGGCTGCCGATCCGGGGCCAGATGTTCCTGCCCATCGTCATCATCGGCATCGACATTGCCGGGCAGATCGTCAAGCCCTTGTACGAGGAACTGAAAGAGACCGCGCAGGCCGCGTTCGTGCGCACCGCGCATGCCAAGGGACTGTCGCGCTGGCGTGTGGCCTGGCGCCACATGCTGCCAAATTCGTTGTCGGTGGTCGTGGCGCTTTCCGGTGTCATTCTGGGTGGCCTGATTGGCGGCACCTTGACGATGGAGGCCTTGTTCGGCCTGCCGGGGATCGGCAGCCTGACGCTCGACGCGATCCGCGGCCGCGACTACCCGGTCATCCAGGCCGCCGTCGTGACGCTCGCTGCATTCGTTGTGCTTATCAACCTGTTGACCGTCGCCATGCACCGCAAGATCGATCCGCGTCTTGCACGGGCGAACCCGGAGTAACGTCATGCCGCATTCCCCTTCATTGCAGACGCCCCTGCTGGACATCTCCGGGCTGTCGATCCGCTGCGGCACAAAGACGGTCGTCAACCACCTGTCCTTGCAGATCGCGCGTGGAGAATCGGTCGGTCTGATCGGTGAGTCCGGCAGCGGCAAGTCCATGACATCGCTGGCCATCCTTGGCCTGTTGCCAGCCGTGGCTAAGCTGTCGGGGTCGATTCGTTACGACGGACTCGAACTGGTCGGTGCGCCCGACGCCAGCCTGCGTGCGCTGCGGGGCCGACGCATCGCCATGGTGTTCCAGGACCCGATGAATTCGTTGAATCCGCTGATGACCGTGGGCGTGCAGATCATCGAAACCCTTCGCGCGCATCGGCCCGAGCTTCGCGTGGCCGACGCGCAGCGTCGTGCGCAGGCGCTGCTTGCCGAGGTGGGACTTTCCACGCCGGACCGTCAGTTGGCCCGCCATCCTTTCGAGCTGTCGGGTGGCCAGCAGCAGCGGGTCATGATCGCCATGGCGCTGGCGTCCGAGCCGGAATTGCTGATTGCCGATGAGCCCACCACCGCGCTCGACATCAGCACGCAGGTCCAGGTGCTGCAGCTGCTGCGGCGCATCCAGCGCACGCGGGGCATGGCGATGCTGTTCGTGACGCACGACCTGGATGCGGTCGGCGCGATGGCCGATCGTATCGCTGTGATGCGTCACGGCGAGGTGCTTGAATGTGCTGCCGTCGGCGAGGTGATGCGACGGCCTGTTCATCCGTATACGCGTGGCTTGCTGGCCGCCCGGCCACAACCGATGCCTGCGGCCGCACCTGCCTTGGCCGCGACGGCATGCGCTGTCGAACTGGACCGCGTCTGCATCGCCTACGGGTCCCGCCGCGTGGTGCACGACATCGACCTGAAGGTCGGCATGGGCGAGGCGATCGGAATTGTTGGCGAGTCGGGCTCGGGCAAGAGCACGCTGGCCCGCGCCATCATGGGCATGCTGCCGGTCGCTGCGGGCACGCTCCGGGTTATGGGACGCGACCCCGCCGATCGGGCGAATCGGCTGGCATTCGCGCGATCATGCCAGTTCGTGTTCCAGGACACGTCGGGCAGTCTGAATCCGCGCCGTACGGTCGGGCAGGCCCTGGCGGAACCCCAGACCATTCATCGGCTCGGCACGCCTGCGGATATCGTTCGGCGCAGCGCGGGGTTGCTTGCCGAGGTCGGCCTGGATGCGGGCCTGCTCAAGCGGTATCCGCACGAACTATCGGGTGGCCAGCGGCAGCGGGTGGTGATTGCACGGGCGTTGGCGACCGACCCGCGTCTGCTGATCTGCGATGAACCGGTGTCGGCGCTTGACGCCACGGTGCGTGCGCAGGTGCTGGCGCTGATCGACAGGTTGCGCAAGGAACGGCAGCTGACCCTGGTGTTCATCGGGCACGACCTGGCGGTGATGCAGAGCGTGGCCGAACGCACGCTGGTACTGCATCAGGGCCGCGTGGTGGAGCAGGGTGACACGCACGCCGTGTTCTCGGAGCCGCGCAACGCCTACACCCGGTCGCTGGTGGCGGCGGGCAAGTGGGCGCGCGAGATGTGCGAAGCGGCCTGATGCTACTTCGCCTGGATCCGCTCCGGATACATGTCGAAGTTGCGGCCATCGAGCGTGATGCGCACTGCCTTCATCACCATGTCCTTGGGATTTTGCGACCGGTTGCCGAGCACCTTGATGGTGTCACCGGCCTTGGCCGACTGACCCGTAAAGCCGGACCGTTCGGTCTGGTTCGGGTTGCCCAGGTCGATCTGCCAGACGACGCCATCGGTCGCCTTGACCTTCAAGGTGGGGTGCGGCGGCGCCATCGAAATCGTCTGGATCGTGCCCGACAGTTCGGTCTGCTCGCCCTCGGCCCACGACCACCCGTGGTGCGCGAAGGCTGGCAGGGTGGCGCAGGCGGTCAGGGCGGCGGCGGCCCAGTGGATCAGGTGGCGTCGTGCAGTCGTGCGGGGAGTCGGGATCGGTGTCATGAAGAGCTCCTGGGCAATGCGCTCGTCTGATCCAAGCGCGGTCCTGACCATGCTAGCAGGCTATCGCGCCCCGACCGGAACGTAGGCGTCCCGGTTGTCGCGCAGCCAGGCATGGGCCAGCCCGCTCTCGTGTTCCGACGGATGGAAGTCGCTGGAAAAATACCGTCGCCACGCTGTCAGATTCGCGCCGAACAACCCCTTGCGGCCGAGCAACAGGCGCGCGGCGCTGGCCCACGTCGACCGTTTCCACAATTGCTTTTCTTTGTTGAGATTCGCAACGGTTTGGCGCAGCAGGTCGCGCAGGAACATCGACGTGGTGACCGCAAACCAGCGCTTGCGGGCTTTTTCCGATCCGCCCGCCGCACGGTACAGATCGAACGCGGTGGTCTTGTGTTCGGACTCTTCGGCGGCGTGCCATAGCCACATCGTTTTCAGGCGCGGCTCGGCGCCATCCAGGACGTCGGGGTGGGCCAGCAGCCAGTCCGCGAACATGGCCGTGAAGTGTTCGTTGGCGGCAGTCACCGCAAGCGCATGGCGGGAGTCCATTCCTACAAGCCGCGTCGCGCGCTTGGCGGCGCGTGGCGTCCAGCCGTCCACCAGTCCCTGCTGTTCCAGGTGGGCGTTGAACAGGCTGTGGATGCGCCGGTGCGTGGCTTCCTGGCCGATGAAACCCTTGACCTCGGGCTGCCAGCGCGCATGCGCATCGGGGGGCAGGGTGGCCAGCACGCCGCGCAAGGCGTCGATAAAGAATTGCTCGCCGAACGGAAAGCTCATCGACAAGGCATTGAAGAAGGCGGTTGCGAACGCATCGCCGCCACACCAGGTGCGCGGAATGGGCGGCTGCAGGTCGATCAACAAACGGCGGACGACAAGATCGGTCATCGAAAGGCTCCTTCATGACGCGCGGCATGATGTCAGTGCGAATGGTACGATCGCGTACCAACATCATGCGACCGACTTCTGGTACTGTCAAGTACCAATCCACTCACGATGTTGCCCCAATGGCTTCTGCTGCGTCCCGCGTAAAGACTGACCCACCCGACGCTTCCCTGCCGGCTGCCGTGCCGCATGAGCACTACTTGCGCCTGCTGGGTGGCATGGCGCAGGCCCTCGCCGCGAAGGGCTATGCGGACACGAGCATCGCCGACATCGTGCGCGAGGCCGCCGTGTCGCGCCGGACGTTCTACGAGCATTTCGAGACCAAGGCGGACTGCCTGCTTGCGCTCTACGCAATGGCCAGCCAGCAGGCGCTGGCGGCGCTGCAGGGCGCCGTCGATCTGTCGCGCCCTTGGCAGGACCAGGTCGAGACGGCATTGACGGCCTACCTGGATTTCCTGGCGCAGGATCCGCGTCTGCTCAAGACCCTGTTCGTCGAGATCCTGGGCTGCGGCTTGCCGGGCCTGCAGGTGCGGCGGCAGGCCAATGCGCAGATCGCGGCCTTCGTGCAATCGGCCACGGTCAACGCGGACGGCCGCAGGCTGCCCGCCGACATGGCGATGGCGGTTGTTGGCGGCATCAACGAGTTGATCTTGCAAACGATCGAAGCCGATGCGTCGGCAGGCCTGCGCCACCTGGTCGGTCCGGCGACGCGGCTGGTGATTTCCGTGGCGGGCGGGCCGCGCTAGCGCCGCGCCTATACTTTCCAGGCGCGGTCGTTCCGCGCTTCGCACCCTGTCGTTTCCCTTCAGAAGGTCGACCCCATGTCATCGCCAGCCGCGCCGCAAGACGTTCCCGGACATACCCACATCGTTCGTCCTGCCGACATGCCGTGGCAGGCGACGCGCTTTCCGGGCTGTGAGATCAAGGTTCTGCTGTTCGATGCCGCATCGGGCCTGCTGACCTCGCTGATGCGCTTCGCGCCGGGCGCGACCCTGCCCGACCACGAGCATGTGCTGATCGAACAGACGTATCTGCTGGAAGGATCCCTGGTGGATCTGGAAGGCCCGGCCGAGGGCGTTGCCGTGGGCCCCGGCGAGTTCGTCTGGCGCGAACCCGGCAGCCGGCACTCCGCGTGGTCACCCGATGGCTGCGTGACCCTGGCGATGTTCCAGGTGCCCAACAAGTTCTACGAGAAAGACGGCCAGGTCGTGGACATGGCCGGCCGCGCCTGGGACGCGATCTGGGGGAAGCGGGGGTAGCCCCGTTTCCCCAATTTCACATCACAACGCCAGGTCGGCGTCGGTCTGCTCTTTCTTGCGCTGCGGCACGTTGCCGGTGGGCGGTGCGGGCGGCGGGGTCAGGTCGATGGTGGGCGGCGTCGTCAGTTGCAGGGTGGACGCGGTCGCGTTCCATTCCTGTTGCACGCGGGCCGGGCTGCCATTCAGCGTCGTGCCGTAGCTGGGCACCAGGTCACGCAGCTTGGCTTGCCAGTCGGGCGAGGCGACCTTGTCCTTGAAGACCTTGCCAACCAGGTCGAGCATGATCGGGGCGGCGGTCGACGCACCGGGCGAGGCGCCCAGCAGGCCGGCGATGCTGCCGTCGGCCGACGTCACGATCTCGGTGCCGAGCTTGAGCACGCCACCCTTTTCCTTGTCGCGCTTGATGACCTGCACACGCTGACCGGCTTGCCACAGGCGCCAGTCTTCCTTCTTCGCATTCGGGAAGTATTCCTTCAGGGCGTTGAAGCGGTCATCATCGGATTGCATGAGCTGACCGGCCAGGTATTCGACCAGCGGATACTGCGCCACGCCCACGCGCATCATGGGCCAGACGTTGTGCATCGTTGTGCTTGTCAACAAGTCCAGGTACGAGCCTTCCTTCAGGAACTTGGTCGAGAAGGTCGCGAAGGGGCCGAACAGGATCACGCGCTTGCCGTCGAGCACACGCGTATCCAGGTGGGGCACCGACATCGGGGGCGCACCCACGGCGGCCTTGCCGTAGGCCTTGGCCAGATGCTGCTGGGCCACGGTGGCGTTCTCGGTCACCAGGAACGAGCCGCCAACCGGGAAGCCGGCGTAGTCCTTGGCTTCCGGAATGCCGGACTTCTGCAGCAGGTGCAGCGCGCCGCCGCCCGCGCCGATGAACACGAACTTGGCGTCGGTCTGCGAGGTCTGGCCGTCTTTCAGGTTCTTGTATTCGACCCGCCACGTGCCGTCCTTGTTGCGCGTGATGTCCTTCACGTCGCTGGACGTCTTGAGCGAAAAGTTGGGCGTGCCTTCAAGGTGGCCAACGAATTGGCGGGTGATCTCGCCAAAGTTGACGTCGGTGCCGATGGGCGTCCAGGTCGCGGCGATCTTCTGCGCGGGGTCACGGCCTTCCATCATCAGCGGGACCCACTTCTTGATCTGCTCCGGGTCTTCGGAATATTGCATGCCCGCGAACAGGGGGCTGGCCTTCAGGGCCTCGTAGCGCTTGCGCAGGAACGCGATGTCTTCATCTCCCCAGACGAAGCTCATGTGCGGCGTCGAGTTGATGAAGGTGCGCGGGTTCTTCAGGACGTTGCGGTTCACCTGCGACGACCAGAACTGGCGGGACACCTGGAAGGCTTCGTTGATCTCGATGGCCTTGGAGATGTCGACCTTGCCGGTCTTGTCTTGCGGGGTGTAATTCAGTTCGGCCAGTGCCGAATGGCCGGTGCCGGCATTGTTCCAGCCGTTCGAGCTTTCCATGGCGACCTTGTCCAGGCGCTCGACCATTTCCATGCTCCAGCCCGGCTCCAGTTCGTGCAGCAGGACGCCCAGGGTGGAACTCATGATGCCTCCGCCGATCAGGAGCACATCGACCTTCTTGGTTTCGGCCGCATGCAGCGGCAGGACGGCCACCGACGCAACCAGGCCCAGCATGGCCGGGATCATTCGCTTCAACATTGATTGACTACCTTCTGAACAGATACGACAAGGACGAGCCGTCAGGCAATTGCCTGGGACTCGTTGATCTGTCTCCTGCACCAGCTTTGGGATTTCAAGGAAATACCGTCAGCGTCCGGCGCAGCACTATTTTTGGTTCGTGCGCTGCGGGCCGGCACTCGGAGCCCGGGCGAGCACCTGTCGCGGGGGCGGCCCGGCGCGATCCGGGCGAATGGGGAGCGGCGTTGTAGCGAACGCCGCATGGAACCTGGGGATTGTACCAAGAATGCGCGGGATAACCCTGAGGCTATCCCGCGCGGGCCGATCAGCTCTTCCGTGCCGACCAGCTCTTGCCGCCGCCGGCGGTGCCGGTCATGGCATTGCCTTCGACCATGCCTTCGTAGCGGATGCCATTGGAAGTGAAGGCGATTTTCTTGCCTTCCAGCTTGGCGTCGCTGATCGCATTCGTGCCCAGCGTGCCTTCCAGGTTCTGGAACGATTGCTTCAATGTCAGGCGCTGGCCGTCCAGCTGCCATGTGCCGGCCGCCTTGGCGGGCACCACCCACATCAGGGCCGTGCAGTAGTTGGAGCAGCCCTGGCTGACGGTTTCGGAACGGTCAGGCTTCCAGTCGCCCATGGGGAAGGAGTTGGAGACGACGCGCGTGCCGGCCGGCAGTTCAAGCAGCTTGGGACGCAGCCGCTCGTTGATCGTGGGCAACAGGAACATGGTGATGACCGTGGCTTGCGACAGGTCGATCTCGAACAGGTCGGCGGTCTGGAAGGTCGCCATCTTCGACACGCCTTCCTTGTCGGCGTTGGCGCGGGCCAGGGCGGCCATGTCGGGGTTGTATTCGACGCCATGGGCTTTCACCCCGCGTTTGGCTGCCGTGATGACGGTGCGCCCGTCCCCCGACCCCAGATCCAGCACGGTGTCCTTCGGGGTGATGTTGGCCAGTTCCAGCATCTTGTCCACGACCGGTTGCGGCGTCGGGACCCAGACCACATCCTTGCCGGCCTGTCCGACGTCGGGGGTATAGGTGTAGCCGGGTGACTGCGCCAGGGCTGTCGTGCCGAAGGCCAGGGCGGCGACCAGCACGGCGGCGAGCGCCGGGCGGTTGCGGGTACTGCGGGGGTGAACCGAAGCGGTGGGCAGGACGGACGGCGTAACGAACGGGACAGACATGGCGACTTTCCTCTGATGGCCCTCGGTCGGGCGCGGGGTTGGCAGGATCCTCGGTGCGTGGAGCGGGTACCGCCCACAGCAATACCATGGCTGACAGGAAGCTGACTATCGACCGTTTGTTAAAGTTTTTGCAGCCGCCTCCCGGGTGGTGATGGCTGTCCGGGGCGGCAGCCAGACTTCGATGGTGGACGGCGTGCTGGGAAAGCGCGCCGCCAGCGGGCGAGGCGTGACCGGCCCCGGCAAGGTCAACGTCTGCCGCGCCACGGGCCACAGGTAAGCGGCGCATGCCGCGGCATCGTTGCGGTGATAGCGGATCGTCGGTTCGGTAACCGGTGTCAGGTTGGGGCGGCCGCGCGCCTCGGCCGATTGCTGCACGTTCTCGATCGGCTGGAAGCGCGCCTGAATGGCCGACCACGGTCCTCGCAGCCGCAGGGCCGCGTCATACGATTCGCGGTCGTAGACCTGCACGAAGATGGCGACATCACTGCACGCAGCGCGCGCTTCGGCATCGATGACGGTGGGTGGAGGCGGGGCGATGGGCCTGGCGGGCAGGGCCGCTGGTGCGGGCACGCTGGCAGACGCGACGACCCTGGCGTCGGTGGCGGGAAACGGCTCCAGGGCCGACGGCGCAGGCGCTGCGGCAGCCGGACTGCTGTCCGCGATGGCAATGTCGCTGCCTCTGTCCCGCGCGAACCGGCTCAGCCACAGATCGTGCGTGTTCAGGCCGGCCAGGCGTTGCAGGTACTGGAAGCCGTCGTTGACGCCCGCCATCACCGTGCGGACGATGGCCTCGCCGGGCACGCCGAACGCGAATGTGCCCAGCCGGCATCCGGCCGCGGGTGGGTCGACCGCATCGGTGATGGTGACCGGCATGGCTTCCAGGCGCAGGTCCTGCCGGTACCGGTCGCACGGGTGCAGCAGATGCGGCGATGCCCGGGTGGTGTAGTCGTAGGCCCAGTAGGTTTCGTAGCGCTGCGGCGGCCGTTCAAGCAGGGGGCCAAGGCAGGTGTTCACGGTGCGGCTGGCCGGATTGCCGACCGACTGCAGCAGCACGGCGCACGACCGCGACGCCAGCACATCGAGCTTGCGGCATTCCGCAAAAGCGTCGATCGCGATTTCGCGCGCGAGCCCGGGCTGCTGGAACCACTCGGCCTGCCCGTGGGCGCAGATACGGTCGGCGGTATACAGCAGCGTGGTCGCCAGACGCGACACGGCTTCGACGCGTTGCGGCGTGTCCGAGGCGCGAGCTCGCTGCGTTTCCAGCCAGGTCGACGACAGGCTGGAAAGCGCCGTGCGTTCGGTATCGACGCTCTTTTCCCGCGCGGTGCGCCAGGCTTCCAGGCCCTGCCAGGCCGATGCACCGATGGCCGCGACCGCGGTCAGTCCGACTGTCGCCTTTACCGTCGACACGGC
Source organism: Pigmentiphaga litoralis (assembly GCF_013408655.1). Lineage (NCBI taxonomy): Bacteria > Pseudomonadati > Pseudomonadota > Betaproteobacteria > Burkholderiales > Alcaligenaceae > Pigmentiphaga > Pigmentiphaga litoralis. Next base: position 3,244,418 of record NZ_JACCBP010000001.1, on the reverse strand, counting down.
GATACGCGCCGGAATGCGCGAGATCGCCTGCATCGGTGTCGCAGGCGCGCCGGCCGGCACGGCGTTCTTGTCACGCGTCAACGCCTTGTCGAGGGTCGAGCTCGTGTCTTGCACGAAGTAGGCATCGGGCGCCGCGGCAATGCAGTTCAACAGATCGATCGACAACGCCTTGCCCATCTCCTGTCCAAGCAGGAAGTAGCTTTCCCATTGCGACTCCGAAAAGAACTGATCCGACGTCGGCTCTTGCGGAAAGTAGGGATTGGCGGCCTTGAAGTTGACGAGGTCCACCGGCAGGCCGATGAAAAAATTCGGCTTCATGTAGATCAGGATGCCGGGGTGCAGCGGATCTTCGGCGTAGATGACGGTGGCCAGCGCCATGCACGCATTGCTCTTGGACGAGGCCAGATCATCAATGGTGCCGAACTGCGCCAGTTCGGCCACGGGCGGACTCAGGCGCAGGTCGGGCGGATTGCGGGGCCGCATGAAACGGATGTCGGCATTCAGGTCGATCCGCGCCTTGCGTACCAGATTCTCAAGGTCGCCGAATGCATAGGTCGGATCCGCGCCCGCGTCGGAAACGACGATGACCCGGCAGCGCTCGGCCAGCAGCGCGTAGGCGCCCGTGTTCTCGAAATGCCCGCCGTCGGTCAGGAACCAGTCGGGTCCTTGCGTGCCCTGGAAGCGGCCGCGCAATTCGTTCAGTATGCGTCGCGATTTGCCGGTCCACGCGTGCACCGACCGGGTGTCCTCGCCATTGCGGCGCTCGTTGCTCCACCAATACCCCAGCCGCAAGCCCGCGAACATGGCCAGCGCCGAGATGCCGCCCCGCGTCAGCGCACCCAATGCCGGCGCGATGGCTGCGCCTGAAATGGCGATGAAGGTTCCCAGGCTCAACGGTTCTTCGCGCCGCATCTCGGACCAGTTCTCGATGCCCTCGCGCATGTAGCCGCCCGACACGATGGTCAGCGGCAGGCCCTGGCGGTCGCGGTTGAAGATGCCGCCGCGCGGATCATTGGTCTGGTTCACGCACATGGTGATCAGGTGCACCGGACCTCCGGCATCCATGGGCCGGTAGTCGTTGATCGCGACGTCATCATCCAGATGCACTTCTTCGACTTCGCTCACGACCTTGCCCAGCGGCAGGTCGGCAGGGACCGGGGTGAGCGTGCCTTCGTCGAGCGGGCCCGCCGCTTCGAAGCGGCGGTAATTGGCCGCGCCCAGATAGCTGCGCACCAGGCGCGCGCGGTAGAAGGAATGCAGCGACGACAGATTCAGGAATTCGATATTGCGTCCGGTCACCGCCAGGTAGATCGCCATCGGCAGCATCAGCAACACCGCCACGGTCAGCGCCGGCCAGAAGGCCAGCGTGGTGCGATCGAAGTACGCGCCCAGCACCGCGCGATAGGCCAGCGACATCCAGAACGCCGCCAGCAGCGCGACGATCAGATAGCCCAGTCCGCGGCCAATCAGCAGCCCGAGGCGCACGCCTGCGGTGGGATTCGTCAAGCGCGATGCAAAGGGCAGGGCGGCCCGCAAGGCCGGCGCCACGATGGTCAGCACGATGCCGACCGTGGCGGTGTCAAAGCCACTGGGCTCGAACGCCAGATGCCACGCGAATCGTTCGACAATGCCCAGCGCCAGAAAGGCAATGCCCCATCGAAAGGTATTCGACAGGCGCTGCGTCAGTACACTGAGCACATCGGCCGCGGCCGAACTGGCATCCGGCAGCCGGCGGCGCGCCTTGATCCAGATGCGCTGCGCATACAGCGCGCCCAGCAGCCAGCAGAACATCAGCGCGACCATGGTCACCCACAGCCCTTCGCGCACCACACTGCCGGGGCGCCCGGGGGCCGTGTCGAACAGCGGGTGCAGGGCCACGATCGCGATCATGGCCGTGATCACGACGGCGAATGCGCGGTGCGACGCGCCTCGTTTCCGCACATACGGAAAACACCAGAAGGCCGACGTCTGGATGGCCCCGATCACGGTGAACACGGCCAGCGCAATCCACGGCACCGGCAGCCACGGCGACAGCCAGCGAAAGGCGTCGAAGAAGGTATCCCCGCCTATCCATCCCAGCGCCGCCAGCCCTGTCCACGCGAACAGGTTCACGCAGGCCAGGAAGATGCCCGCCAGCAGGGCCAGCAGCGCCAATTCGAAATGCACGGCCAACACGTTGCGCACATACAGCGCCACGATCAACGTGCCATCGAGCACGCCGCTGGGAATCAGATACCGCCCGTTGGCGCGCAGCCACCACGTCGTCCATGTGGCTTCGTCGCGCGCCAGGCCTTCCTGCACCGCGCGGGCCGCATCGCCCGTCGATCCCTTGTCGGCATCCACCACGGCTGCCTTGGCCCGCACCCGATCGAACAGCCGGCCTATCGTCGCCCCCGCATACCCGCCGCCCGACACCGTCGACAGCAAGTCGAAGCGCAGCAGCATCTTTTTCTTGGCCAGTGCGGTGACCAGGCCCAGCGCAAAGGTCGCGCTGCGGATGCCTCCCCCTGACAGCGCCAGGCCCCACTTGTTGTCATGCCCTTCCGGCAGGTCCGGGTCCTGCAGGATCTTGCGGCGCCGGTCCACCAAGGTGTCGAGCCGCTTCACTAGAACCCCCGCAGTTCGTCGACCGGTGTGGACAGTGCGCCCCCGGTAATGCGCTCCAGCGTGCGGGCGACCACGGCAACATCGTTGTCGAAGCTGCCGTGCGCGGCCTTCTGCTGGGCCGCTTGTCCGTTGGCTTCAGTGCCCACGCGCACCTTGGCCGTGTCGACTACATCCAGCACCTTGCCCTCGGCATCATCGAAGGCCTTGCGCCATGCCGACAGCGCCTCGGCGGTATCCGATGATCCGTCCCATCCTGAGTAGTCCGGGTTCCAGATGTTCGACAGGCCAAGGATGGGCGTGCGCAGATCCGCTTCCAGCGCATTGGACACCAGGTACAGCAGCGACTTGCGGTAGATGGCGGACACCGTATCGGCGCGTTCCACCTCATCCGACAGCACGTCCAGAAAGAGACGGTTCATGAAGCGCGAGTCGCTGGCGTAATGCTTGTTGGCAAACGGCACGGTGCATGCCGGCGCGTACAGATGGATCGAGGTGACGCGATCGGCCAGGGCGCCCCGCATGCGCAGTGCACTGAGCAAATGGCCAAGGATGATCGACCCGGCCGAATGCCCGACCAGATGCAATTCGAATTGATCGCCCCAGGTCTCCACCAAAGCCGCCAGCGCGTCGAGCAGCAGTTCGCCGCCGCGCCGCGGGGCAAAGGCCAGCTCCGCGTTTTCTTTCATCTCTGACCATATCGGGCGCGCCAGGGGGCGGGCAAAGGTCTTTTCGATCAGGGCGTCCGATGCATCCGTCCACGTGCCGGCCAGATCGCCCCGGGCCGCCGGGGTCCGCACCGATTCGGACAGCATGCCCTGCAACGATTCCAGCAGCCCGGTTTTCCAGACCAGGAAAAGCGGGTAGCAGCCGTTGGCGACGAAGTACCGGCCCATGGCGCTGGCCCGGTCGATCGCCGCCTTTTCGCTGTTCAGACCGCCGTGCGCATACAGCACCAGCCGCTTCTTCTGTTGCGCGGGTGTCGTGCGGAACCATTGGTCGGGCAGGGCATAGACCTGCTGCTGCAGCTTGCGCGGCTTTTCGTCTTCGCTTACATACCGCATCACGCGGCCATCATTGCCCAGCACAATGCTGTGCTGATAGGCCACCGAGGCATCCCACCATTTGCTCTTGTCGATACTTGCGCCGGCGACACCACTGCCATCGCGATTCGATGCGACCAGCCGGCCCTCGATGACGCCCGCGACGCCCAGCGCCACCACCCACGCATCCATCGCGTTGGCCAGCCAGTCGCGATACGACAGGATCGCAAAGCCGCCCGCGCCCCAACTCGGGCCCCAGGAATTCTGCACGATGAACCCGCGCGCATCGAAGCCGACCAGCGCAAACGCATGGCCGTCGACCTGCGAGGGGCGGCCATCGAATTCGATCTCGGGCAGGTCCTGATGGCTGGTCGGGCAACCGCCCGTATCCGGCACATCCAGCCAGCCATCGTGCGTGAATGCCGATACGAAGACCGCGCCGTGCTGTCGCAGCGCCGCCTGCATGTCCGTGATGGACCGCGTCTCGACACGGTAATAGACGCCCAGCGTAGTACTGGCCGCGCGCTTGGCGTAGCCGTAATGCGGCGGGTTGGATTTTTCGGGAGAGTAGGGCCAGTCGTCTTCCAGGCAGACCCCGTGGCTGAACCACGCCTTGATCGCGCCGCGGCAGCTCGATCCTTCGTAGTTCTCGCCTTCGTATTCGTCGTAGCGGCGGGCCAGGGTGTACAGCATGCGCGGGCTGACCGAGATGAAATCCTTGTCGGGATGCCCGGACTTGATCCACCGCAGATAGTTGATGACGCAAGACAATCCGAAGCCGGTGCACGCGCCTTCGCGTCCCTGGTCCAGTATCAGTCCGACCTGCGTGTAGCGCGCCAGATAGGTCTGCACGTCACTGGAAGACGGGAATTCATTGGGCAGGCTGATCGCACCCGGCTGGTACAGCCGGTCACGCAGGTCGTCGGTGTCCTTCTTGGTCTTGGCGCTGGTCAACGACGTTCGGCGCGACGCGAACGTGGGCGACTTGCCTGCGCCCACGCCATGCGTCTCCGTGCTCCATGCCGTCTTGGCCAGCGCGAACACGCTGCGGAACCGGTCCAGCCCGTGGCTGCCGCCATTGACGCACTTGCGCGCGGTGGCAAGGTCGCCCTTTTCGCACGCGGGCCGGAACTTGCCGGCCACGTCGCCCAGAAAGGTCGCCAACAGCAAGGCGGCCACTTCGGGCGCATTTGCCAGGTCGGGCAGCGTCTCCAGCGGAAAGTCGATCTTGGCGCCGTATTTCCGATAGTTGAACTTGCCCGTCAACTGGACGAAACCGCGGCCGCGATAGCGAAAGCCGTCACCCGGCACATCGTTGCCCAGCCGGCCGTCATACCGATTGAACGGCGCCGCGCCCGGGTCGCTGTTGAACTTGGACGGAAATTCGGTAATGGGCACGAAGCCCTCGGACTCGGACCGGATCGTGCCCAGCGCCCCCAGCACCATCGGCGGATCGGTCAGGTCGCACACGCCCAGCGCCGCTTCGATGTAGGGCAGGTAGCGCGCGATGTTGGCCGGCTTGGTTGCCGGGAACAACCGGCTGACGGCAGCCACGGTCAGCGGCGTGCTGGCGAACTTGCCGCCCTGCGGCGGAATCATTTCCAGCAGCACCTGGCACAACGGACCGACGACGCCATCGGCAATCAGCCCGACCCCCGCCTGCCATCGGCGGATCGCGGCGTCGAAGTCCGCATCGATCGTTTCCATGCCTGCAAGATTCGGAAAGTCGCCAGCGTCGTCACCGAGTTCGCGCAACAGCGCCTCGGCCAACCTGCCAACTTCCGCCCCGGTAGATCCCTTGATCAACAGCATCGTCATTGCCAACTCCCTTTGGTGAGTCGCAAAACTGAGCAGATGGGACGAGCCGCGCGCTCGCTGGCACGGGACTCCTGGTGCGGTCGAATGGAATCTGCAGGACGCACCCATCCACTCGGCCGACACGCTGGCCAAGGAGGTAATCGAATGGTGTAAGAGGTGCCCCGACAGTGAAGATGCGCCGCCAGACCGCGAGGCAGCGTGCTTAGACTATTCCGTCAATCGGTTGAGAGATATCGTCCAAAAGTTTGAGTCTGTTACGGGGCTCACGGTCGCAGGGTTGCGCGCATCAATCTTCTTCACGCTAAGACCGGCGGGAATCAACGCCCTTATATACGCAGACCTAAGTTGAATTAGCACAATTCGGAACATCAGCCAATGCTGTCTGTTGTTCGGATTAACACGGCCGCCAGAGTTACTTGAGACGATCGAGTCCATTTACAAGCCAATGAAGTCGGCTTTCGATACAGACCGAGTCCTGGCGCAAACCTCGTATCCTTCCGCACTGCCTACGTCGTTGGTGTTCCCTTCTATCGTACTAAAAACCTGACCAGTGAGGGAAAACCCAAGGCCAGCATGACTCCAATCGTTAGCCGACTCCCGAATTAAAAAAATAAACGAGTTTCCGAGCTGAAGCTTCCTATCGGAATTAACAAATAGTCCTGATCCTTGTACAAACCTTCCGGCGTCTTTTGCCTGCGTCGCAAGCTCATCGCAGCTTAATGAACCCCTAATCGGAGATGGAACTTCCAGTTCGTCCGCTGCTTGATGAACAACGAAGCTGGCAAATCCAGCGCACCACTTCCACTTAGCACCTTCGTGCCCGCCCGTATAAATACGAACCCAAGGCCCACAATTATCGCCTCCAAACTCCCGGGGATGAACTGCTAGATGATTTGCAGCGATACTTCCAACACGATCACCGAGATTTTGTCCAACTCCATCCGAAAGTGCGCTTGCCATAGGAGACACCAAAATGTTCCAGGTTTCTTCCGTTAAAATTCCTGTGGGATCAAATGCTTTAGCCAATTGGAAATTCTTTAATGCGGCTTGAGTTGCTGGGCCAAAATCGCTGTCTATTGGTGTCGAGCAGTCATGATAGCAAAGCCACTCCTGAAGTCGTTTTACTGCAAGTCCTGACGAGCCAGTTGACTGTTCGCCAGTGAAAGTTAGCTCGTTTAAAACAGCTGTTGGAATATGCGTTGTTTTCATGATTTTGCTCTTTCAAAAAATGTTGACGTTGAGGAGCTACTGCCAAACAAGTAAACGCAAAAAACGTAGATTGGGATAGCTTTATTGAACCGCCTGAGTTGAATTTGTATCGTTGAGCGAACGACTTGGGATGGCCACCGCCAGCTTATCCGCCAGAAACTTTCCCAAAGTAATGCTGAAAAGACCGACGATAAGACCCCCGCTGAAATCTTGTAGCTTGAAAGATATCGGAAGCTGGAAAGCCATTAATCCCGCAGAAAGGGTAATTAAAAGAATAGTAACTATCAACCCGTTCACGGCGTACGCAATGGAAACGATGAACCACTTGACACATAAGAATGGAAGTTTAGAAATTAATGCAGTCAGCTCGTTTTTCTGAGCGACATAGATTATTTTGGAAACTATGACAAATACGATCAGCAACAACGCGCCAAAAAAGCCCCCAGCAATAGTGTAAAAGGGCGATGTTTTAAGCTCGGCTTGCAAGGAGTAGTTGGTTTGACCACTTTTCATGCCGTCCGCGAAATAGATTAGGTTGACTGTCATCTTGGTCGGGCCTGAACGAAAAGTTATATGTTCAAACATGGTGGGTTTTCTGCCCGGCCGAAGGTAAACATCCAATGTGTATGCAGAGTTCGGCTCCACTTTAATCTCGCCAGTGGTTATCTTACTTTGGCTGTACAGCGAAGATAATGATCCGATGATATAAACATTCCAGTCGCTAATGGTTAATCGCTCATTTCTTGTGTTTTTGACTATTATTCGTCCAGAGATTGGTCCAGGAATGTAGTCGGTTTCGTCCATTGACAGTGTGACCTGTACGCCGTCACTAACGTTTTCCGCAAGGGCAATGTTCAATGTTTTTCCGACGATTTGTTCGGCTACCTCAGTTTTCACGGCTTCGCCCGCGGAAAGAGCTGAATTTTGAAATACAAGCAATAGTAGAATTAAAATTTTTGTCATCGCTCAATCCCTCACTCGCCATTCTTGCAAAATTTCTTGGTTTCTATCGCGCGCTTTTTCAGTGCTCTATATGATTGCAGGGTTTCGCGCTCGGGGATGTTTGACATCCATACATTGAGCTTGTCGGCTACAGTTGTGAAGTGTTCTCGGCAGTCTGCCTTGCACCAACCATTGGTATAATCAGGCAGTGGTTTGACAGCAGCGGGAACCCAGTTGGGGCAAGTGCGGACGGCTTCTAACCATCGAACCGCTGTCAGATCTAAGAGATGTGCCGGATCGAGATTTGAAAGAAAGTTCTGCAAATTCAGCAGGCCTTTAGTTTCCTGCAACGACAATTGCCAGAAGACATTCGATTCTGCGTCGACCCCCTTGGCGTAATCAGTTTGCAACGCCTCCACGCCAAGCGGATTTTTTTTGGTAGATTCCGCACGTAGCCTATCAAGGGTCTTGTCTCTGTATAGCGCTAAAGTTTTCAGCTCAGAATTTTTATATTCTCTTCTTGCAGTCGGTCCAAAATCCGACGAATCAGCCATTCTATGGAGAAGTTGTGCTCCTTCCCAGAGATAGGTGCGCCATGTTTCGGCGTCTATGGCAGTTCCGAGTGAAGGAGGTGTAACAAGCGCCCGGTCGAAACACTCCGCAGTGGTCCGCGGATAAATCTGTTGATTCTCACGGAGATATCTCAACGCCTGAGGTGACGAGTTGAAAATAGGGCATGGCTGCGAATGCACATCTCTCAGATAACTCAATGCGGTAAGGAGAAAGCAAAAAACAACCAAGAGTTTGCTCATTTTTTCCCCGCTATCTTCGATCGTTCCCGCTTTTCGGCAGCAGCAGTTTTAACCGTACGAATACGAGTCGGAGGCTCATGAAGCAAATTTGCGACCTAGCAAGTCGCTAAAGTCAGGCTTAATGAGAACAGACTAGGATTCTTATTGGAGTGCTAAGTCGATTGTTGGAGAAGAAGTTGAGAAACTACGCCTCGAAATTTTGTAGATAAAGCCCGATTTTGATTTAGTGCTTATTTTTTGTTGCGTGTATTGCCGGTCGATGGTAGACCGGGCGTCCTTGCGTGATGCCGCCTTTGCTTAACACACTTCAAATTTCCAATCGGTCTGTCAGATTCCCGATTCAATGAATTCCAGCACGTGTTTCCCCAGCACCTCTTCGTGCGTGTTGAAGTGCGCGATGATCGACGTGTGGTTATGCCGCGGCAGCCAGACGAAGCGCGGCGCGCGCCGTCGGACTTGCGAAAGGGTCGCAAAGAGTTCGGCGCAGTGCACGTCGATCAGCGGGTTCTCGTACTGGGCGACGGCGATCATCGTGGGCAGGGATTCGGCCGATACGTGACTGATCGCGGAACCCGCGGCCATGTCGTCGACCGACGTGCCGTAGTAGGCCTCGACCCGCTTTGCGTTGGGATTTTCGGCGGAGTTTTCGGCGCGCACGCGGCCGGATACGACGATCAGGCCGGCCAGGCCGTGACCGCCTTCAGGGTGGTAGCGGGCGTCGTAGGCGTAGTGCGCGGAGTGCGCGCCGCCGGCCGAGTGGCCCATCAGGAAGATGCGGTCCGGGTCGCCGCCATAGTCCGCGGCGTGGGCCTTGACCCAGGCAACAGCGGCGCCGATGTCTTGCGTGCCGCTGGGAAAGGTGTGCGTCGGCGCGAGGCGGAATTCGACGTTGACGCCGACGATGCCGTGCCGTGCAAAGTACCAAAGCACGTTGCTGTAGATCTCGTCGGTGCGATCCTTGTCGCCTTCGACAAACGCGCCGCCGTGCACGAACATCAGGATCGGGCGGAGCCCGTCGTTCCTGGCATTCGGTGCATACACGTCCAGGCGTTGGCGCGGGTCGTCGCCGTAGGGCAGGTCACGGTGGGCGGTGCCTTCCTTGGGCGCGTCTTTCAGGACTTCGGAGTAGGCCTCGATCATCGTGCGAACGTTGGCCTGGACGCTCGATCCCCAGCGGGGACCGATCTCGTCCATCAACCGGTACAGCGACTCGGGAATGCGGGGAAGGGTTGTCGTTGTCAATCAATCCACCTTGCCGATCTTCTTGACGGCAGCCACGACGCGTTCAGCGTCGGCCTTCCAGTAGGTCGCGAATTCGGGTGCGTCCATGTATTCGATCGGGCTGCCCAGGTTGCTGAAGACCTGCTTGAGCGCGGGGTCGGCGGTGACCGCACGCATGGCGTTGCGCAGGGTGTCGATCACGGCGGGCGGCGTCTGCGCCGGCGCCATCAGGGCGGACCATTGAACGAATTCCGCGTCGTAGCCCAGCGACTTCAGGCTGGGCAGCCCGGGGTAGGCGGGCAGGGGCTGGCTGCCCCAATGGGCCAGTGCGCGCATCTTGCCCGTCTTGATGAAGTTGCCGGCATTGGCCGGGCCGCTGGCTGCCGTCTGGATCTGGCCGCCAAGCAAGGACACCATGGCCGGCCCGCCGCCCGAGAAGGGCACGTGCGTGATCTGCGCGCCGCTGGCCGCCTTGAACATTTCCATCGGGATGTGCATGGCGCCATACACGCCTGACGACCCATAGTTCAGTGCGGTCGGATGTTGCTTGCTGTCCGCAACCAGATCGGCCACCGATTTCCAGGGGGCATCGGCACTCACCACCAGCAGGTTCGGGTCCGCCGTCACGCGCGCGATCGGCACGAACTGATCGAGCTGGAAGGCCGGCTTGCGGCCCAGCAGGCGGTCCGCTTCGGGCAGGCCGGAAATGGCCGACAACGTCAGCAGCAAGGTGTAGCCGTCCGGCTTGGCGCGTGCGACAAAACCGGTCCCGACCACACCGCCGGCACCCCCCTTGTTTTCAACGATCACGGATTGCTTGAGCACTTTACCCAGCGCGTCGGCCACCGGCCGGGCAATGTTGTCGGCCAGTCCCCCCGCGGCGTACGGGACAACGACGGTGATCGGGCCGGCGGGATAGTCGGCGGCAAATGCGGTGCCCGGCACAGTCAGGGCAGCGAACATCAAGGCAGCGAAACGGGGTGTGGGCATGGGGGCGGTTTCCTGATGGTGCAACGCAATAGACGCAACCATACTGCGGCGATTCACGTCCTGTCACAATCGATATATAGTCAACTTGGTTTACCAAAACTCAACGATAAGGACGCCATGAAGCTGCCGCCGCTGAACCCGCTCAGGATGTTCGAATCCGCCTCGCGCACCCTGAGCTTTACGCAGACGGCGCGCGAACTGCACGTGACGCCCGGCGCCGTCAGCCGGCAGATCAAGGTGCTGGAAGATTTTCTCGGAATGCGGTTGTTCGAGCGCGCCAATCGTGAAGTGCGGCTGACGCCGGGCGGTCTTCAGTACAGGGACGATCTGCACGGCGCGTTCGAACGCATCGAACAGGCCACCGCAAAAGCCCTGGCCCCGCCCGCCGCCAAGCCCCTGCAGATCTGGTGCCAGATGACCTTTGCCATGCGCTGGCTGCTGCCGCGCATGCCGGCATTTCACGTGGCCCATCCGGATCGCGACACGGTGTTCACCACGTCGTTCAAGCCGCTGCGCACCTTGGGCGACGCCGACGTCATGATCGGCATTGGCCACGGCGATTGGCCGGGCGCGATCTCGCGCCGCCTGGTGGATATCGAACTGTTGCCGGTGTGCAGTCCGCAGTTGTTGACCGGGCCCAATGCGATTACCACCCCACGCGACCTGGCGCGCCACACCTTGCTGCAATCGACCGCGCGCCCGGATTACTGGCGCCGATGGCTGGACGCGAATGGCGTCGGCGATATCGATCCCACGCATGGCCTGACGTTTGAAAACGTCGCGCTGGCCTACCAGGCCGCGCTGCAAGGGCTGGGCGTGGCGATGGGGCAATACGCGCTGGTGAAAGATGACCTGACCGCAGGCCGGCTGGTGGCGCCGTTCGACAAGCGTCTGCTTATCGATTCGGCGTTCTATCTGGTGTATTCCGAAAGGCTGGAGTACGACCCGCATCTGTGCGACTTTCGCGACTGGTTGCTGGAAGAGGTGGCCAAGGGGTGACGACGCGGCGCCGGGCGTAAAATACGCCACCCCCGGCCGAATGACCCTGGTCGTCGGCCCTCCCTTCGCTCCTGATACTTCCAATGACCCCAACTTCTCTCGACGCGCGGCGCGCGCCCAATCCGCTCGTCGGCATCGCCGTTTTCGTCCTTATCGCGGTGGCCGGTCTCGCCTACGTGAAGTGGTATCCCTATTACAACCGCGCGTTCGTTGCGGCCAGCAACCATTCGATTGGCAACTCGATCCTGATGGGAACGGCCGCGAGCGCGCCCGCGCCGTCGTGGTCCGCGGCGCTGGATTACGCGCTGGTCTACGGCAAGGCCATCTGGCAGGCCATGGTGCTGGGACTGCTGCTGGGTTCTGCCGTGCAGGCGCTGTTGCCGCCGCGCTGGATCGCCAAGGCCTTGGGCGGTGCGGGTTTTGGCAGTGTGTTCGTGGGCGGCATGATGTCGCTGCCCGGCATGATGTGCAGCTGCTGCGCGGCGCCGGTCGTGGCGGGGCTGCGCGAGCGGCAGGCGTCGCCGGGCGGGGCCGTGGCGTTCTGGCTGGGCAATTCGGTGCTGAACCCGGCCACGCTGGTCTTCATGGGGCTGGTGCTTGGATGGCATTGGGCCGGACTGCGGCTGGTGCTGGGCATCGGCATGGTGTTCGGCCTGGGGTACCTGATCAACCGCATGGTGTCGCCCGCGGAAGCGGCGGGTGCGCGCGAACGGACGGCGCATCTGCTGGAAGGCACTGCCGGCGATCCGACCCTGTCCGCTGGCGACTACTGGAAGCAGGCGTTCACGCGCTGGGGGCAGATCCTGTGGCGCATGACGATCCGGCTGGTGCCCGAGTACATCGTGCTGGTGCTGCTGCTGGGCGCCGCGCGCGCGTGGCTGTTCCCGGTGATCGGTCCGGACATCGGCAATCATCTGATCTGGATCGTGGCGCTGGCCGTGGCGGGTGCGTTGTTCGTGATCCCGACCGCTGGCGAAGTGCCGATCATCCAGGCGATGCTGTCGCTGGGGATGGCGGCGGGTCCGGCGGGTGCGTTGCTGATGACCTTGCCGCCGATCAGCCTGCCGTCGCTTGCGATGGTCGCCAAGTCGTTCCGGCCGCGTGAACTGGCCACGGTCGCGATTGGCGTGGTGGCCTTCGGGCTGCTGGGTGGCGCGCTGGCGGTGGCCTTGGGCTTCTAGGCCTGCCCGGATTAAGTGTCACCCCTTGATTCAGGGCCGGTTCCTGACTCCGGGCCGCCCACCACCTGGGGTTATCCTTGACGCTTCGGTCCGCGGAGCTTCCCAGGTGCTAGTTGTAGAGAACGTCGGCAAGTCTTTCACCACCGCCCAGGGCACGCTGCCGGTACTTCGCGGCGTGGACCTGCAGGTCGCCACCGGTACCAGCCTGGCCTTGATGGGCGAATCGGGCAGCGGCAAAAGCACCCTGCTGCACCTGATCGCGGGACTGGACCGGCCCGACAGTGGCCGGATCGAAGTCGCCGGCGAACCGCTCACCGGCCGCAACGAAGCGGATCTGGCGCGCTGGCGCCGCGAAGGCATCGGCCTTGTCTTCCAGCAATACAACCTCATCAGCAGTCTGACTGTCGGCGCCAACCTGGCTTTCCAGGCGCGGCTGGCAGGCCGCAACGACCCCGCGTGGAATACCCGCCTGGCCGACCGGTTGGGCCTGGCGACGTTGCTGCAACGCTACCCGGAGCAGCTGTCGGGCGGACAGCAGCAGCGCGTGGCCATCGGCCGCGCATTGGCCGGCCGCCCGTCGCTGGTGCTGGCGGACGAGCCGACCGGCAGCCTGGACGAAGCCAGCAGCGACACGGTGCTGGACCTGCTGCTGGAGCTGGTGGCCGAGGCGGGCAGCACGCTGCTGATGGTGACGCACAGCGCCCGGCTGGCAGCGCGCCTGAACCGCCGCGTGCATTTGCAAGGCGGGCGTGTGCTGCCCGCGGAGGCCTGATGCGCACGCTGCGGATCACCCTGCTTGCATTGCTCAGCCACTGGCGGCGGCACCCCCTGCAGTTCTTCAGCATACTGACTGGCCTGTGGCTGGCGACGTCGCTGTGGACGGGAGTGGAAGCGCTCAACGGTCAGGCGCGGGCCGACTATGCGCGTGCCAGCGCGATGCTGTCCGCGCCGTCGCAGTCGCAACTCATCCCCCGCCAGGGTCAGCGCTTTGACCAGAACCTGTATGTGGCGCTGCGCCGTCAGGGGTGGGCAGTGTCGCCGGTGCTGGAAGGCCGGGTTCGATTCGCAGGCGAGACCCTGACCAGTGTCGAAGTGCTGGGCATCGAGCCGCTGAGCCTGCCGGTGGGCACGTCGGTGGCGGGCCAGGCCGAACGTGCGTTTGACCTGACCGGCTTTATCGGATCGCCGGGCGAGGCCTGGATTGCCCCCGACACCTTGCAACGCCTGGGCCTGAAAGCGGGCGAGCCGGCCACGACCAGCGATGGGCAACGCCTGCCGCCGCTGGTACCCCGAGCCGAACTGGCGCCCGGCGTGATCGTCGTCGACATTGGCGCCGCGCAGACACTGCTGGGTGCGCCGGGTCAGGTGTCGCGGCTGCTGGTCGATGCGGATCTGGCCGCGCGCCAGCCGCCCCTGCCGTCCGCTGCCGCCGCCTTGCAGTGGCGCGCGTCCGAAGACGGCGGCGATCTGCAGCGGCTGACCGAAAGCTTCCACCTGAACCTGACTGCGTTGGGCATGCTGGCCTTCATCGTGGGCCTGTTCATTGTGCATGCGTCGATCGGTCTGGCCCTTGAGCAACGCCGAGGGGTGCTGCGGACGCTGCGTGCCTGCGGCGTGAACCTCAGCACACTGATCAGTGCACTGGCGGTAGAACTGGGCGCATTCGCGATCCTGGGGGGACTGGCCGGGGTGATCAGTGGCTATCTGCTGGCCAGCGTGCTGCTGGGCAATGTCGCGTCCAGCCTGCGGGGCCTGTATGGCGCGGAAGTGTCGGGTCAGTTGAGCCTGTCGCCCAGCTGGTGGGTGGCAGGCGTGGCCATCAGTCTGCTGGGCGCCTTGCTGGCGGGCTGCAGCAGCCTGCTGCGCGCCGCGCGTCTGCCCTTGCTCGCCCTTGCCCAGGCCCAGGCCTGGCGCATCGCGCAAGGCGTGTGGCTGCGCCGCCAGGCCATGCTGGCCATCGTGCTGGCGATCGTGGCCGTCGGTTGCTGGCGCTTTGGCAACAGCCTGCTCAGCGCCTTGCTGATGATGGGCGCGATCCTGCTGGCCGGCGCCTTGTTCCTGCCGGCCCTGCTCGATGCCGCGTTGGCGGGGCTGGCGCGGGTATGCCGCGGGCCGCTGACCGAATGGTTCATTGCCGACAGCCGTCAGCAATTGCCTGCCATGGCGCTGGCCTTGATGGCCTTGCTGCTGGCCCTGTCCGCCAGTGTGGGGGTGGGCAGCATGACCGAGGGCTTCCGGCAGACCTTCCTGGGATGGCTCGACCAGCGCCTGTCGGCCGACCTGTACCTGACGCCGCGCGATCCGGCGCAGTCTGTCGAGATCGCGGCATGGGCCGCGGGCCAGCCCGGCGTGAAAGTAGTCCAGCCGCAATGGCGTACCGATTTCCGCCTGCAAGGCTGGCCAGTGCAGGCCCAGGGCATCGTCGTGCAACCGGCTTTCCCCGAACAGTGGCCGCTGCTGGAACAGTCCGACCGCGCATGGGACCGGCTGGGTGCAGGGCAGGGCGTCATGCTCAGTGAACAGCTGGGTCGCCGCCTGCAGGTCGGCCTGAGTGACACCCTGGTGCTGCCATCGGGGGATGGCGAGCAGCGCCTGCCCATCGTCGGCATCTACGCCGACTACGGCAATCCGAAGGGTCAGGTGCTGCTGGCCGCGGACCGGTTGCGCCAGCATTGGCCCGAGGCTGTCATGACCAACCTGAGCATGCGGCTTGAACCCGGCCGCGCGGCCAGTCTGGCCGACACGCTCAAGGATCGCTACGGGCTCGACAGCACCCGCGTCATTGACCAGACCACCATCAAGCGCTGGTCGATCGATGTGTTCGAACGCACCTTTGCCGCCACCGGCGCGCTGAACACGCTGACGCTGGCGGTGGCCGGCATCGCGCTATTCATCAGCCTGCTGACATTGGGCCACAGCCGCGTCGGGCAGCTGGCGCCGCTGTGGGCGCTGGGCGTACGGCGCAGCCGCCTGGGATGGCTCACGCTGGGCCAGACACTGATGCTGGCGTGCCTGACCGTCCTGCTTGCGATGCCACTGGGCTTGCTGCTGGCATGGTGCATGGTTGCAGTCGTCAACGTTCAGGCCTTTGGCTGGCGGTTGCCGCTGTACGTGTCGACCCTGCAGCTGGTGCAGCTGGGCATGCTGGGCCTGCTGACCAGTCTGCTGGCCGCGGCCGGACCCATCTGGCGGCTGGCGCGTCGCCAGCCCGCGGATCTGTTGAGGCAGTTTGCCGATGAACGTTAAGCATTGCGCCATCCGCCTGCGTGCGGCGTTGGGCCTTGCAGGGGTGCTTGCCCTGTCCGCCTTGCTGGCCGGATGCGACAAGCCGGCCGAAGCGCCCCGCAGCGGCTTTGCCGGCCTGGGCGCCGATGCGGCCGCCTTCGCGCTGGTGGAGCGCGGCAAGCCCCTGCGGTTTCCCGCCGACCATGGCCCGCACGATGGCTACCGGATCGAGTGGTGGTATGTGACCGCGAACCTGAAAGACGCGTCCGGCAAGGACTGGGGCGTGCAATGGACCCTGTTCCGGTCGGCGCTGCGGCCGGGCGCGGAGGTGCAGGGGTTCGGCAGCCCGAACGTGTGGATGGGGCATGCCGGCCTGACCAGTCCGGGCGGGCACCGCTACGCCGAAACATTGGCGCGCGGCGGCATCGGCCAGGCAGGGGTGACGGCTGCGCCATTTCGCGCGTGGATCGATGACTGGCAATTGCACACCACCGGCGGCCGCGACATCGATCAGCTGAGCATGCAGGCGGCCGGCAAGGACTTTTCGTACCAGTTGCAACTGTCCACGAATCGGCCGCTGGTGCTGCACGGCGATGGCGGCTACAGCGAAAAATCCGGATTGGGCCAGGCGTCGTACTACTACAGCCAGCCGTTCTACACCGTGACGGGCGACATCGTTGTCGATGGCAACACCGTCCCTGTGACAGGCACGGCGTGGCTCGACCGTGAGTGGAGCAGCCAGCCACTGGCTGCAACCCAGCAGGGCTGGGACTGGTTTTCCTTGCATCTGGACAGCGGCGCCAAGCTCATGCTGTTCCAGGTGCGGCAGACCGACGGACCACCGTATCGGGCCGGTACGTGGATCGCTGCCGATGGCACGCCCCGCGCGTTGCGCGGCGACCAGATCCAGTTGGACCCTGGCGCATCGTCGCGCCAGGACACGGGCCGCAAGGTGCCGACGCAATGGCGGGTGCGGGTGCCTGACATGCAGGTGGACGTGACCGCGGAGGCGGCCCAGCCGCGCGCCTGGATGGGCACATCGTTCCCGTACTGGGAAGGGCCGGTTCGGCTGACGGCCGGTCAGGGCGGCGCACCGGCGGGCCGCGGGTATCTGGAAATGACCGGCTACTGAGGGTGCCAGAGGGTGCGGGTATTCACTGACCTGTCGCCCCGCAAGGCGCGCCAATGCTGGACTATTGATGCAGTTAATTCTCGGGATTTTTTCCGGTTAATAGCTGCACTGGGCGTGAGTGTTTAGACTGCGTGCAGAACCCCGGGAGACAGCGAGCGATCCAGCCCGCGACGGGGAAGATAGGCCCAAGACCTATGTCCTACACGATCACCCTGCATCCCAGCGGGCACACCTACCCCTGTTCCGCGGACACCCCCATCCTCAAGGCGGGCCTGGATACAGGCCTGTTCATGCCTTACAGCTGCCGGTCGGGCGTTTGCCGTACCTGCCGGGGCCGCGTGGTTTCGGGCGAGGTCGATTACGGCGGCGTGCACCCCAACTACCTGAGCGACGAAGACAAGGCCGAGGGACTTGCCCTGCTGTGCTGCGCCAAGCCGCTGGGCGACCTCGTTGTCGAAGTCAACGAACTGGATCCGCAGGACGCGATCAAGTCCAAGTTCATGCCCTGCCGGGTGCTGAAGATGGAGCCTGTCAGTGATGACGTCATGATCGTCACGCTGGGCCTGCCCATGAACGAGCCGACCCTGTTTCGCGCGGGGCAGTACCTGGACATCTTGCGGCCGGACGGCACGCGGCGCAGCTATTCGATCGCCAACGTGCCGAGCAATGACGGCGTGCGCCAGGTCGAACTGCATATCCGCCGCATGCCGGGCGGCAAGTTCACCGAGCACGTCTTTACTGCAATGAAGCTGCGCGAGATCCACCGGATCGAAATGCCGCTGGGCTCTTTCTTCTTGCGTGAAGACTCCGACGCGCCGATCGTCATGCTGGCATCGGGCACCGGCTTTGCCCCGATCAAGTCCCTGCTCGAGCAGACACTGCAGCGGGGCACACGGCGGCCGATCACCGTGTATTGGGGCGGCCGCACGCGCGCCGATCTGTACATGGCCAGCCTGGCCGAATCCTGGGCCGCCACGCACGACCACATCACCTTCATCCCTGTACTGAGCAATGCCACCGACGCCTGCGCATGGACGGGCCGCACCGGCTTCGTTCACCAGGCCGTGATGGAAGACTTCCCCGACATGTCGGGCGTGCAGGTGTATGCCTGCGGCGCGCCCATCATGGTCGAGTCCGCGCGCCACGATTTCACGACCGCCTGCCGGCTGCCCGAAGACGCATTCTTTGCGGATGCCTTCCTGAGCGAAGCCGACCGCAACGGGCTGCCACAAGCCTGAATTCCACCCTAACGGAGACTGCCATGCTGCCAGAAAATTGTCGCGTCGACCCCCCGACCCACCCGTCCGTCGTCAAGCCATTCTGCCTGGGCCACGGCACGCTGGAGTGCTTCAGCCTGAAGGCGTCGCGCCGCTTCTACGAAGAATTTCTGGGCCTCGAATGCGTGCGCCACGGCAAGCCCGCCATGGCCGTCCGGCTGGCCCAGCGCTTCCATGTGATTTGCGTGGAAGTCGGCGACCAGGTGCACCCGACCAACCTGCTCAATCACTGGGGGCTGGACGTCGAAACGCGGGACGAGGTCGATCAGGCGCATGCCGCGGCGGTCCGCGACCAAGACAAGTACGGCATCCGGCAAGTGCTGCCGCCGCAGGAAATGCATGGCGTGTATTCGTTCTACCTGGAAGACCTGGACCACAACTGGTGGGAAATCCAGTGGTACGAAAACGGCTTCCAGCATGACGACCTGTTCGACTACGGCGACCGCTTTTCCATGGACGACGCCGCCGATATCGGCAGCCTGGAAGAACTGAAGATCAAGGGATCGGCATCATGATCCAGCTCGTGACGATCGAGCACGAAGGCACGCGCAAGACCGGCCTGCTGCACGAAGGCAAGATCTACGCGTCGCCGCGCTACGCGGGCGTGCAGGACGTGCTGGAAGACTGGCCGCGCGCGACCGAAAAGCTGGCGACCCTGGGCCGCGACTTGCCCGGGCGCGACTACGTGTCGGGGGCCACGCTGCTTGCGCCGCTACCCGCGCCGCGCACCATCTACTTCGCGGGGGTCAACTTCAGCGACCACGTCGAAGAGATGAAACGTGTGCTGGGCATGCCGCTCGAAGGGGATCCGAAGGGCAAGGGCTACCTGCCGTGGCACAACATCAAGGCCGGCGGCGCGACCGTGGTGGGCCCGGATGCGAAGGTGCGCATTCCGGCCGGGTCCACCATGCTGGACTGGGAAATCGAACTGGGCGTCGTCATAGGGCGCACCTGCAAGGACGTGCCGGTCGACGAAGCGATGGATTACGTCGCGGGCTATGTCGTGACCAACGACCTGTCGGCGCGGGACTGGGTGTCGCGGCCCAACGTGCCCGACACGTCGCCGTTCCGCTGGGACTGGATCGGACAGAAGTCGTTCGATGGCTCGTGTCCGATGGGCCCGGCGATCACGCCCGCGCAGTTCATTGGCGACCCCATGGCCCTGTCGATGAAGCTGTGGGTCAACGGCGAACTGATGCAGGACTCGAACACGTCGCAGATGCTGTTCACGATCGCGGACCAGATCGCGCAGCTCAGCTCGCGCATCACGTTGTCGCCGGGCGACCTGATCCTGACGGGTACGCCGTCGGGGGTCGGCATGGCGCGCAAGCAGTTTTTGAAAGCGGGCGATGTGGTGCGTCAGTGGATCGAGAACATCGGCGAGTTCGAGTTCACCATCGTCGACTGACCGGGTGCTGCCTGTGATCAGGCTGATGCGCGCGGCGTGGTCAGCGGGCCGACCTGGATGTCGTGCACGCAGTCGATCAGCTGCTGCCGGAACCACTGGTTGGCCGGATCCTTGTGGAAGCGGTCATGCCAGTACAGCGCGACATCGAAATTGCCCATGGGCAGGGGCAGGGGTTTGACGGCCAGGGGGAAATGCTTGCGCAGTTCGGCGACCAGCGATTCGGGGCACGTCCAGATCAGGTCGGAGCGCAGCACCAGATGGGGCGCGGCCAGGTACTGCGGCATGCGCACCCGGATGCGGTCCTTGGCGCCGGCTTCGATCAGTGCGCGTTCCAGCAGCACGTGGCCGCTGCCGGCGTATTCGACCAGCAGGTGCTGCTGCGACAGGAAACGTTTCAGTGTCAGTTCGGCGTGCGCCAGCGGATGGTCGTTGCGCATCACGCACAGGTAGCGTTGCTTGAACAGCACCTTCTTGTGGATGTTGCGTTCCAGCGCCGGCAGGTAGCCGAGCGCCACGTCCATGCGGCCGGTGGACAGGCCGTGCACCGTTTCTTCGATCGGAGCGAACATGACGTTGATCTTGACCCGGGGGGCGATGCCTTCCATGCGGGCAAACAGGTTGGGAAGCACAACCACTTCGCCCACGTCGCGCGTGCGGATCGTGAAGGACCGAGTGGATTCGGCCGCATCGAACGAGGTCTGCACGCCGGTTGTCTTGCGGATCGCATTGAGCGCTTCCAGCAAGGATGGCGCAATGCTGGTCGCCATCGCCGTCGGTTCCATGCGCCGACCGGCCAGCATGAAGAGCTTGTCGCCGTATTCATCCCGCATGCGCTTGAGCGCGCTGCTGACGGCGCCCTGCGTCACGTCCAGGCTTTCGGCTGCGATGGTGACCGAGCGGTCGCGCCACAGGGCTTCGAACACGTACAGAAGGTTCAGGTCTTTCATGTCGCGCCTGGTCCAAGAACTATCAATCAGTTTAATACCGCGGAATCAATCAGCGCGATGGCCGGCAGACACGCCGGACCACATAATCGCGGCATAACAACGATGGGCCGACAGGCCCCGGGAGACACGCAATGAAAACGACGATGGTGATGGTGCTCGGCCTCGCGGGCCTTTGTACCGCGCCTGCCATGGCGCAGGTCAAGATCGGCTTTCTGGGGACCCTGTCGGGCCAGGCAGCCGACGTGGGGCGCGACCAGGCCGATGGCTTCATGCTGGCCGTGGAACAGGGCAAGGGCAAGCTGGGCGGCTATGACGTCAAGGTCATCCAGGAAGACGACCAGATGAAGCCCGACGTGGGCATGCTGGGGCTGACCAAACTGCTGGAACGCGAAAAGGTCGACATCGTGACCGGCCTGACCTACGCCAACGTCATGATGGCCCTGCAGGCCAAGATCGGCGCCAGCAAGATTCCCTTCGTCGGTTCCGTGTCGGGCCCGTCCCCGCTCGCGGGCGCGCAGTGCAAGCCCAACCTGTTCGTCACGTCCTGGCAAAGCGATGCCACGGCCGAAGCCATGGGCAAGTATCTGAACGACCAGAAAGTGGCCGACATCAGCATCATCGCGCCGAACTTTCTGGGCTCGAAAGACAAGGTCACCGGCCTGAAGCGCTTCTACAAAGGCAAGATCTCGAACGAAATCTACACGTCACTGACGCAGCTGGATTTTTCGGCCGAGCTCAGCCAGATCGGCGCGGCGAAACCCGCCGGCGTGTTTGGCTTCTTCCCGGGCGGGCAGGGCGTCTCGTTCGTCCGCCAGTATCAGCAGATGGGCATGGGCAAGACCATTCCGCTGTATAGCGTGCACACGCTGGAACCGACCAGCCTGGGCGCCATCGGCAAGGTCGCCTACGGCAATATCGTGGCCGAAACGTGGCAGCCCAGTGCCGACAATGCCCAGAACAAGCAGTTTGTCGCGGCCTACGAAAAGAAGTACGGCCGCACGCCGACCTCGTTTGCGGCGTTCAGCTACGACGCCGCCATCCTGATCGGCGAGGCGTTGAAAAAGATCGGCGGCAAGGCGTCCGATTCCCAGGCCTTCATCGATGCGATCCGCACCACACCCTTCCAGTCGGTGCGCGGCGACTTCAAGTTCAACAAGAACAATTACCCGATCCAGAACTACAACATTTACCAGGTGGCCGAGGGCGCTGACGGCAAGCCGATGTTCAAGATGCTGGTGAAGAACGTGCTGGCGTCGCATGGGGACGCGTACGCGGAGCAATGCGGGGCGTCGAAATAAGGCTGGAGCAGGGCCAGGCCACGCTGCCTGGCCTGCCCGCGTGGCTTACTGCGGCTTGATGTTGGCGATGCGGACCCACTCGGCCCACGTGCCGCGATCACGTTTCACGAAGTCGGTGAAGGCGTCGCTGTCCATCGTCTTGACCGTCACGCCAAAGCCTTCAAAGCGCTCCTTCACTTCGGGCGTGTTCAGGGCACTGCGCATGGCCTTCTCGACGTCCGCAATGATCGCCTTGGGCGTACCCGCCGGCGCCGACACGCCATACCATCCCGTCACCGTGAAGCCTGGGTAAAAGCTCGCCATGGTCGGAACATCCGGCCAGGCGCGCAAGCGTTCTTCGCCAGTCACAGCCAGCGGGCGCAGCTGACCGCCCTGGATCGTTCCCATGGCAGTCAGGTAGTCGACAAAGGCGAACGTGATCTGCCCGCCGATCAGGTCGGTAATGATCTGCGTGATGTTCTTGTACGCGACGCCGTCGATCGGCAGCTTGCCACGCGCCTTGAGCAGTTCGGCCGGCACCTGCGATGACGAACTGTAATACCCGAAGAACACCTTGTTCGGATTGGCCGTGGCGTAGGTCGTCAGTTCGGGCAGGGTCTTGAACGGGCTTTTCGGCGCCACCAGCGCAACCGCGCCAAAGGTCCCGATCAGGCTGACCTGCGTGAAATCCTTGACCGCGTCATACGACAGATCCTTGTACAGGTACTGGTTGGCGGAGTGCGTCGAGCTGGTGGAGATCAGGAAGGTATAGCCGTCGGGGGCGGCGTTCTTGACCGAGGTGGTGCCCAGGATGCCGCCCGCACCCGGCCGGTTTTCGACCACGAAGGGTTGCTTGAAGCGTTCTTCGAGCAGGCGCGCCGTGGTCCGCGCAATCATGTCCGCGCCGCCGCCGGCAGCCGACGGCGCAATGATCTTGACGGGCTTGGTCGGCCAGTCCGCGGCGGCTGCCGGCAACGTGGCAAGCAATGTCGTGGCAGCCAGTACGCCGGCCGTGGCCAGCAGTGTCATGCGGCTCAGGCTTCGATGGACCATGGGTGTCTCCTCGTGACGGACGTCACTGTTCTAGTTGAAGGTGCTGCGAAACCAGGTGTGGATGGCAGCCATGCTGCGCTCCCATCCCGCGGCGTACATCATGCAATGGGGCGCGTCGTCCAGCCGCTGGCAGTCGAGCCCAAGAAAGTCCGCCACCGCGCGATCCTGCCCTTCGGGATGCCGGTCAGGCGTATCGCGGCCGGCTTCGATGCACAGGCCCGGCGCGCGTTGCCGTGCCGGATCGACAGGCACCCGCAGCAGATAGCGGTCGTTCAATACGCCGGGCGACTCGTCGCACAGGCGGGCGACGATGGCGGACACATCGGCATCCTCGGGCGTGCCGGCAAAGCGGCTGCGGATTTCCTCGTCGGCAGGCGGCGCGCAGACCTGGTCGACCGGTTTCGGTGGCAAGGCCTTGGCGCCCGGCAGATTGCCGGGCGGCGATGGCGCCAGCAGGATCAGGCCAGCCGGCGTGCGCTGCGTGGCACACCACGCCACCAGCAAGGCACCCAGGCTGTGGCCGACCAGTACCGTGGGCCCCGGCAGCGCGTCGAACGCCGCAAGCACCTGCCGGGCAAGATCCGGCACGGTCAGGCGAAGCAGGCCGGGGTCGGGCGCCAGCGCGCCATGCCCGGCCAGATCCACGGCGGCACAGGCGATGCCGTGCTCGTCGCAGTACTGCAGGTAGTTCGCGTAACACCAGGCCCCGTGATAGGCGCCCGGCACGAACAGCAGGCGCGGCTGCGCTGCGGGCGGCGGTGTCGCGGGCTTGCCCAGGTACAGCCGGCAGCCATCGACGTCCTGGTGTGGCAGGGTATCGACATACGAAAAGTCGAACGGCCGGGCAGGTGTCGCAGGTAACGGAGCAGGGCGCATGAAAGACCAGAGAAAACCGGGAATGCGCTAGTCTCGATCCGATCAGCCTATAAGTAAAATTTAAACAATTAATACCTGGATCAGGTTTGCAAATGCGCGCCACCCTTTCCGCTGCCCTGCGCGACGTGTCCCTTGCACAGCTTCGTTATTTTCTTTGTGTCGTGGACACCGGCAGCTTCCAGGCGGCGGCTATCCGCATGTGCCGGTCGCAGCCAGCCCTGTCGCTGGCCATCAAGCAGCTGGAAGACCGCCTGGGCCACCAGCTGTTCGAAACCGGCAACCGCTCAACGCTGACGCCTTACGGGCAATACTGCCTGCCGCTGATCCGCGAACTGCTTGGCCGGCACGACACCGTGCTCGACACCCTGGAGCGTTATGCCCGCAGCGAGACCGGCACCCTGAGTCTGGGAACCATCACGGCGTTCGCCACCAACTGGCTGCCTGCGCTGGTGGCTCAGTACAGTGAACGCCACCCCGGCATTGCCCTGCGCCTGCTCGACGACAACTCGATCAACGTGACGCGGATGGTGCTGTCCGGCGAACTCGATTTTGGCGTGACCGCGGGCGGCGCCGCCGACAAGCGCCTGATGTTCGAACCCTTGGTGACCGATGTGTTTGGCCTGGTCTGCCGGCATGATCATCCCCTGGCGGCGCGGCGCCAGCTGCGCTGGAGCGAACTCGGCGCGTTGCCGCTGATCGGCACGACTGCCCATGCGGGGCTCGCGAGCACGGACGAGGCCGAACCGCTGCGCCGGTGTTCCATCTATGCGTCCAACATGATTTCGCTGTTGTCGATGATCGACCATGGCGTGGGCGTGACCGTGCTGGCGCGCCTGGGCTTGCCGCCCTGGATGGACAAGCTGGTGTTCGTTCCGCTGACGCGGCCGAAAGTGGAACGCACGCTGGGCATTCTGCGGCTGGCGGACCGGAGCCTGTCACCGGCGGCCGAGTCGATGCGGCAGCTGATGAAGACCTATGCAAAGGGCGCATGGACATAGGCGATCGCAAGGCACGCGATTCTGCGAAATCGGCCGAAGGAAGCACGTGGACACCGAAAGAATGCCGATACACAAAAAATAATTCTTACCGGCAGGCTGCTTTTTTTGCACCATAGCAGGGTGCGGACACCGGCGTCATGGTCTTGGCTTGGGCCGACGGAACGGGATAGGGGGGTAGGCAGGATGCATCCGCGATTACCGCCGCGCACGTCTATGGTGCGGGCTGGCTGCAACATCGGGCAAATCGCGATTCGGCAGTCAGGCACGATCACACCAGCAAGCGGTCCGGCAATCGATATGAACATGCTCAAATTTGAACAGAGTGCGAGATCAAGGTAGCCGCGACGCACCGGACTGGGTCGCTGAACCCGCGCCGGCAACGGCGCGGTGCATGGGCTGATCATCGCGGTGCACGGCCATTCCGGGCCGTTTTCCGACCTCTTGACGATGCTCCGGCACACGCTTTACCTTGAAGTCAGGTGCTGCGTCGCAGCACTTCGCTGGCAACCTCGGCCCCTCCCCCGTGGCATTCGCCCACGCTGTGGAGAACACGACCCCGCGGCAGTATTTAGCACTCGCAAGAGTTGTCCGAATACCGGGGCGCGTCTCTGTCGGGATCGCCCCTTGCAAAAGGGAATCCCATGCTACGTCACCGCCTCACCCTGCTCGCCGCGTGTTGCGCGGTCTCGTTCGCCGCCTCGAACCCGGCCCTGGCCGACGACTATCCCACCAAGGCCGTCAAGCTGGTCGTGGGCTACACGCCAGGCGGACCGAACGACATCATGGCGCGTGCCCTCGCGGCCGAATTGAATCTTGGCCAGACCGTGTACATCGAGAATCGCGGCGGCGCATCGGGCAATATCGCCGCCGAAATGGTGGCGCGCGCGCCGGCCGATGGCTACACCTTGATGATGGAAACGTCGAGCGGCGCCGCCAATGCGACGCTGTATCGCAAGCTCAATTACGACCTGCGCAAGGACTTCACGCACATCGCCTTCGTGGCGGCGTACCCGCTGGTGCTGGTGGTGCATCCCAGCGTGCCGGCAACCAACGTGAAGGAATTGCTGGCGCTCGCCAAGGCCAAGCCGGGCGCGCTCAACTATGCGTCGGGCGGCAGTGGCGGGGGCGCGCATCTGGCCACCGAGTTGTTCAAGACCATGGCGGGCATCGACATGATGCACATCCCGTACAACGGCACGTCTCCGGGCCTGCTCGGGGTGGTGGGTGGGCAAGCGCAGGTGATGTTCGCGGCGGTGTCGGCCGCGATGCCGCACGTGCAGTCCGGCCGCCTGCGTGCCCTGGGGGTCACGGGGTCGACGCGCACGGCAAGCGAACCGGACATTCCGACGATCGCCGAGGCGGGCGTGCCCGGCTACGAGGTGCTGGGCTGGCTGGGATTGGGTGCGCCCGCGGGCTTGCCGCCTGCGATCACCGAGAAGCTGAATGCCGCCGTGGCGCGTGCGGTGCGGTCGCCGCGCATGACCGAATACATGGTCAAGGAAGGGTGGCAGCCGATGGTGATGACGCCTGCCGAATACACCACGTTTTCGAACCAGGAGATCGAGAAGTGGGGCAAGGTCGTGACGGATTCAGGTGCGCGGGTGGATTGAGGCCATGGCAACGATGGAAGTTGATGGAAGCAAGCAAAACGAAGCGCTGTGCGTCCTGGCGGACGAGATCCGTCACGCATGCGCCGGTTGCACCGACGACATCCCCCATGCATTGCAGCGCGCCTTGCAGTCCGCCATCGCCCAACCCACGTTCCTGAACGCTGCGCAACGCGTCGGCCGCGCCGACAGCTACGCGCGCCACCTTCTGTACGCCGACGATGCCGGCCGCTTTTCGGTCGTGGCGATCGTCTGGGGCGCCGGCCAGTTCAGTCCTGTGCACGGTCATCACACCTGGTGCAGCTATGCCGTCGTCGCGGGCACCTTGCAAGAGGAATGCTACGCGTGGTCCCCCGACTGCCGGGGCGTCCGGCTGCAGGAGCGGCGCACGCGCTGCGTCGGCGACATCACCTTTACCTATGCGGGCATCCAGGAGGCGCATCGCCTCGGGAATCCCGGTGGCGAGGACGCCGTGTCGATCCACATCTATGGCATCGACAGTCCTCGCGTTGCCACCCATGTCAATCGCCTGGTGCAGGCGGTCCAGTAGAGCGGTCCACCCCAAGGAAGAACGATGAGCGAAACCACCATGAAGGCCTTGCTGCTGTCGCAGCACGGCGACCTTTCAGAACTGAAAGTCGTAAATGACTTTCCGCGACCGCAAGTGACCGAGGGCCATGTCGTCATCCGTGTCGGCGCGTCGTCGTTCAACTACCACGACGTGTTCACGGTGCGCGGCATGCCGGGCATCAAGGTGCCGCTGCCGGTCATCATCGGACTGGACATGGCCGGACAGATTGTCGAGGTGGGCGCGGGCGTCGAAGGCTGGGCGCCGGGCGACCGGGTGCTGGTCAATCCGCTTAACAAGAAAAAGGGCTTGATGGGCGAGATGCTCAATGGCGGCATGGCTGAATATTGCCTGGTGTCGAGCGACCAGTTGATCCGCATGCCCGATCAGGTCACGTTCGAAGAAGCGGCGTCCTTGCCGGTCGCCTATGGCACCGCGCACCGCATGATCGTGACCCACAACACCATCAAGAAGGGCGACAAGGTGCTGGTGCTGGGCGCAAGCGGCGGCGTGGGCACCGGCTGCGTCATCCTGGCCAAGTTGCTGGGCGCCGAGGTCATTGCCTGCGCGGGCGGCGAAGACAAGATGGCCAGGCTCAAGGACCTGGGCGCCGATCATGTCATCAACTACAAGGACGTCGACTTTTCGAAGTGGGCGATCGAAAAGTACGGCAAGCCGCAGCGGCGGTCGAACGAAGGCGGTGTCGATGTCGTCATCAACTTCACCGGCGGGGACACCTGGGTGCCGTCGCTCAAGTGCATCAAGCGCGGCGGACGCCTGCTGGTCTGCGGCGCGACGGCCGGTCACGACCCCAAGGAAGACCTGCGCTACATCTGGAGTTTCGAGATCAACGTGATGGGCTCGAACAGCTTCTACGACGACAACCTGTCTGCCCTCATGACGCTGATCCAGGAAGGCAAGATGAAGCCTGTCATCGACAAGGTGCTGCCGCTGGAACAGGCCGCCGAAGGCCTGGCCATGATCCAGGACCGCAAGGTCCTGGGCAAGGTCGTCATCGTTCCCTGAGCCTTGATCCCGCGCCCGACGCCTATTCCCGACCCGGTTCCCGACGCCCTGGAGGCACTATGACCGACGACATCCTTACCGCAGAGAAAGTACAGGCCATGCTGACGCGTGGTCCGTTCCATCAATGGCTGGGCATTGAAGTGCTGAGCGTGGGCGAAGGGGAGATCACCCTGAAAGCCACGTGGCGCGAAGAATGGGTCGTGAACCCTGACCGCAAGTACACGCACGGCGGCATCCTGGCGACTCTGGTCGACCTGACCGCCGACTGGGCCCTGGTGTCCAAGACCGGCCGCGGCGTGCCGACCATCGACATGCGCGTCGACTACCACCGCGCCGCCATGCCGGGCGACCTGACGGCGACGGGCAAGCTCGTCAGATGGGGATCGCAATTTTCGGTGGCCGAAGCGCATGTGTATGACAAGGACAAGGCCCTGGTGGCAAGCGGCCGCGGGGTGTACCTGACCGCACCGCCCAAGGCATAGCCGCCATCATGCCGGTGCCTTCCGTCGATCATGCCGTCATCAACGTCCTGTACGACATGGACGCGGCGGCGGACGTGTTCCGCGCGCTGGGGTTCCATCTCACGCCGCGGGGCTTTCATTCACTGGGTTCGATCAATCACCTGATGATGTTCGGCCAGGACTATCTGGAGCTGGTGGGTCTGCCCACCGGCACCGACAAGATACGCCGGGAGGTCGCGGACAGTCCGCGCGGCCTGAACGGGCTCGTGTTCCTGACCGAAGACGCCGATGCCGAATACACGCGCCTGCTCGCGGCCGGGGTACCCACCGAACTGCCGCTGGCGTTTGGCCGGCCGGTTGACCTGGACGGCACGACGCAGGAAGCAAAGTTCCGGACGGTGCGTCTCAAGCCGGGGTTCGTCCAGGGCGGTCGGGTCTATTTCTGCGAGCAACGCACCCGCCACCTGGTGTGGCGGCCGGAGTGGCAATCACACGCCAACGGCGCCGTGGCCATTGCCGGGTTCACGGTGGTCGTGCCAGACCCGGCGGCGGAAGCCCGGCGGTATGCCACGGTGCTTGGGCAAACTGCGGCCGTGCGCAGCGCCGATACCGCAGCGTTGCGACTGGGCGATTTCGCCCTCGAAATGATGACCTCGGACGCCTATCTGGATCGTTACGGGGACCAGGCGTTCCGGCCCGAAGGACGCGAGGCCTACATGGGCGCCGTCACCTTGCGGACCACGTCGTTGGCGGATGTCGACGCGTGCTTTGCCGCGGCCCGGGATCACGGCATCGCCTGCCGGCGCGACGGCGCGCGCGCGACCGTGTCCGCCAGCTCTGCCTTCGATTCCGTTATCGCTTTCATTGAATGAACGTGGCGCAAGGAGACCGCGCATGCATGCCATGACCAATCTGGGTGATCTGTTCGACCGGGAAAAGCCCGACAAGCCCGCCATCATCGATCTGAGCGGCGACACGCCGCGCACCTACAGCTATCAGGAACTCGATGCGATGGCAAACGGCGTTGCCCGGTCGCTGGTGGCCAAGGGCTATCGACGGGGCGACCGGGTGGCCATCCTGTCGGCCAACAATGCCGAGTATGTTGCCGTCCTGTACGGCACGATGCGCGCGGGCCTGATCCCGGTGCCCGTCAACTTCAAGTTCCCGAGGGCGCTCATCCACTATGTGATCGAGGACTCTGGCGCCCGCCTGATCTTCCACGATGCAGCGCGGCGCGAAGACTGCCCGCCGGATATGCCGGCGGTGGCCTTTGGAACGGCGGGCCCGCAGGGCTTCGATGCCTTCCTGTATCCCGGCCCCTTTGCCGCCATCGTGCCGCAGCAGGGCGAGACGGCCGTGTTCCTCTACACGTCCGGTTCGACCGGCAAGCCCAAGGGCGTGATGCTGTCGCACCAGAGTCATCTGTGGGTGGTGGCGTCGCGCCTGGCCGGGCAGGAACTGGAACGGCACCGCTACCTGATTGCCGCGCCCCTGTATCACATGAACGCGCTCGCGCTGACGCAGCTGTCGAGCGCGGCGCACGCCACGGTGGTGCTGCTGTCGCAATTCACGACCGGGTCGTATGCCGATGCCATCGGGCAGTACCAGTGCACCTGGCTGACCGCGGTGCCGCCCATGATCGCCATGATGCTGCGCGATACCGAGGCCATCGCCCGGGCCGATCTGTCGAGCGTCGAATTCCTGCGGATGGGGTCGGCCCCGGTCAGCCCGAGTCTGATCGCCGGCATCCACGCGGCCATGCCCAACGCAAAGATCAGCAACGCCTACGGCACGACCGAAGGCGGCCCGCTGGTATTCGGCCCGCATCCGGCGGGCATTCCGCAGCCGACGCTGTCGGTGGGCTACAAGCACCCCCTGGTGGACCTGCGACTGGTTGACGGTGACAACCGGGATGCCGATCGCGGGCAGCTGGAAATGCGTTGCCCGTCGTTGATGACGGGCTATCACAACCGGCCCGACCTGAAGCCGCCGTTTACCGACGACGGGTTCTACAAGACGGGGGACGTCTTCACGCGCGACGAGAACGGCTTCCATTACTTCGTGGGCCGGGTCGACGACATGTTCGTGTGCGGCGGCGAAAACATCTATCCGAGCGACGTGGAAAAGATGCTGGAGCGGCATCCGGACGTGGCTCAAGCCTGTGTCGTTCCCATCGACGACGAGATCAAGGGCCAGAAGCCCGTGGCCTTTGTCGTGCCTCGCGAAGGCGCGGCGCTGACGGAAGACGCCGTCAAGGCTTTTGCGCTGGCCAACGCGGCGGCCTACCAGCACCCCCGCTTCGTCTGGTTCCTGCCGCGGCTGCCGCTGGCCACGACCAACAAGATCGACCGCAATGCATTGATCGAGATCGCCAAGACCCGCGCAGGCGCCGCCCTGCCCGGGTGACCGCCGCCGACCGACACAAGGACATGACATGCACCCCATGAATGAAAACTTTCGTACCTTCCTGGATCGGCTGCGCGAGGCCGATGAACTGGTGGACATCCATCAGCCGGTCGACATCCGGCACGTGGCCACCCTGGTGGACCAGAGCGACAAGGCGCTGCTGTTCCATGACGTGATCGGCTACGACATGCCCCTTCTGTCCGGCATCATCCGGACGCGCAACCGCACCATCATGTCGATGGGGTGCGAGACGTATCGCGAAATCGAAGCCAAGCTGGACCACGGCATCAACAATCCCATTTCGCCGGTGTACGTCGATCACTCCCCCGCCAAGGAAGTGATCATCACTGGCGATGACATCGACCTGTACAAGCTGCCGATTCCGATGTCATCGATCTTCGATGGTGGCCCGATGATCACCGCCGGCGTCATCATCGCAAAGGATCCGGAGTATGGCGTGAACACCGGCATCTACCGGCTGATCGTCAAAGAGAAGGGGCTGACCGGCATCGACATCGTGACGCCGAACAATATGCGGCGCTTTGCGCAGCGCGCGTACGAAGCCGGCAAACCCTGCCCGATCTCGATTTCGATCGGCACCCACCCCATGGAGATCATGGGCGCCGGCTACCGCGCACCGATCGGCGTGGACGAGATGGCGATCGCAGGTGGCATCCGCGGCTGCCCGGTCGAACTGGCGCAGTGCGAGACGATCGACCTGCCCTTCATTGCCGATGCCGAAATCGTGATCGAAGCCGAAATCCTGCCGACCGGATGGACGCAGCCCGAAGGGCGCTTCGGCGAATTCACCGCACTGATGGGCGGCCTGCACTGGAATCCCAACGTGCGCATCAAGGCGATCCTGCACCGGCGCGACGCCATCTACTACGCCCTGCATATGCCGTGGGAAAACACGTGGCTGGCGGCGCCGACGCGCTACCAGGCCATCAGGACCGCGCTCAAGACGGCCGGCGTCCAGGTCAAGGACATCAACGTGACTCTGGGCGGTCGCGCCTTCTGGCATGCGGTCATCTCGATCAAGAAGCAGGCGGGCGAAGGCAAGAACGCACTGCTGGCGGCGCTGTCGGTCATGGACCTGAAGCACGTCGTGGTGGTTGACGATGACATCGATGTGTTCAATGGCGAGGAGGTCGAGTGGGCCATCGCCACCCGGGTGCAGGGCGACCGCGACATCTTCATCATTCCGGGCGCGCGGGCCAAGCCGCTGGACCCCAGCCTGGCCGTCATGCCGCCGGGCGTGGTGCCGACGGGGGCCAAGGTGGGGATCGATGCCACGATTTCCGAAGGCATTCCGCATGAACGCTTCGAGCGGATTTCGTACGCCTATGCGGACACGGCCAAGATTGCCGATTACCTGGCGGGCAAGGCCGACCCGAATGTGGTGGCGGGCCTGGACAAGGTCGGCGAGGCGGCCGACGCCATCTTTGCGGCGATCGACACCGCGCCGCTGTACTACACCGAGATTGCCGACCGGTTTGCGGCCGACTACGACTTCAACACCATCGCCCGGGCGCTTGGATCGCTGCACGAAGCGCAGCGGCTCTGGCAGACCGCCGAAGGCCGCATGTGCGTGCGGGGGTCGGCGTTCGCGGCCAAGCCACCCGGGTCGCGTTGATCAGGCTGCGTCGTCGTCGCTGCCCAGCAAGGGCAGCGCGGTGGAGTATTTTATTTTTTCCATGACGAAGCGCGAACTGACGTCGAAGACTTCGACCGCACGGATCAATTTCCGGTACACGGCGTCGTAGCCTTCGATGTCGCGCACGACCACACGCAGCAGATAGTCGACGTCGCCGCTCATGCGGTAGACGTCGACGATCTCGGGCAATTCGCGCACGATCTTGGCGAACTTGCGCAGCCACGCATCGTTGTGGCGGTTGGTTCGGATCTCGACAAACACCGTCAATTTCAGATCCATTTTTGCGGGATCGCACAGCACCACCTGTTTGGTGATGACGCCGTCTTCCCGCAGCTTCTGCACGCGCTTCCAGCAAGGCGTCGTCGACAGGCCGACCCGTTTGGCCAGCTCGCTGACGGGCAGCGTTGCGTCCTCTTGCAGGACCGTCAGGATCCGGCGGTCGATATCGTCCATGGCTTCTCGCAGGCATAGTCTCTGTCGTGCCGGATGCATGGCGACGCTGCGGGCCGCAGCCCGCGGACATGCAACGATACGGTGGGGATCGATCCGACATTGCGCAGGCGGTGGACGGTGGCGTCGCCAGGCAGATGAAACCGGGCGCCTCCGGGAAGCACTGCCGAGCTGCTGCTGTGGCGGGCGTCGGCAATGGCGTCGCTGCGATCGTAGAGGTCTTCGCGCAGCCAGCCGTCGATGATGGCCAGCGCGCGCCAGGTATCGTGGGTATGCACGCGGCTGACCTGGCCGGCCTGCCACGTCAAAACATCGATGCGGAATCGTCCGGCAGGATCGATGTAGGCGTCGCGTGGCCGAGGCCGGGAGGCGGCCAGGACGCGCGCGGTCCGGAGCAGGGAAGGGTCGGCGGCATGTTGCCGCAGGGTGCCCAGAAGCCGATGGACGAATCGCGTGGACGGGCCGTCGCAGGCGCGTTCGATGTCGGTGATGAGCGCCTCGTGCAACAGGCTTTCCCGACCGCAACGTGTGTCGCCATGCAAGGCAATGACGTTGGCTTCTCCATCCATGTTCGGCAGTCCCTCGCAACGGCAGATCGACGTCTTGAGTCTACGCGGATGAGGGCGTAGCGTGGCGAAGGATTTTCTATCGGCTTGCTGCAGCAAAGAAAAAAATACTTATGGCGGGCACGTCATGCGGCGGGCCGGCGCGCCACCATGTCGACTTCGATGAGCGCGCCGCGCGCCAGTCCGCTGACACCGATGCAGGTGCGCGCGGGCCGGCGGCCGGGTGCAAAGTAGCTGGCATAGACGGCGTTCATGGCGGCGTAATCGCGATCGAAGTGCAGCAGGTAGATTCGGACTGACACCACGTCCGTCAGCCCCAGGCCGCAACCGGTCAGCACGGTGTCGAGGTTGGCCATGACCTGGCGCGTCTGGGCCTCGATGCCGTCCGGATAGGCGGAGTCGTTGGCGCGGCCGGTGAACGGCATCTGCCCGGTAATGAAGACCCAGCCATCGGATTCGACGGCATGGCTGAAGGGCGCGACCGGATCGGGGGCGCCGGTGATCATGTGGAAGACGGTGGACATGCAGGCTCCGGAATCAGTAGCCGCGGCCGGCGTCGACCACATTGGTCAGCGGCAGGCCGTCGAGCAGGGCAAGGGCATTGCGGATCGCGATGCCCAGGGCATCGACGATATACCGGTCGGCGTCATCCGACGAACTGTGCGGGGTGATGATCAGATTGGGCGTGGACCACCACGGCGAATCCGGCGGCAACGGTTCCTGCTCGAACACATCGATGACGGCGCCCGACAGATGGCCGGCCGACAAGGCATCGCGCAGCGCACCGCCGTCGAGCACCCCGGCGCGCGCCACGTTGATCACGCTGGCGCCTGGCCGAAGCCGGGCAAGACGCGCTGCATCGATCAGGTGGTGCGTGGCGGGCGTCAGCGGCATGGCCAGCACCAGCAGGTCGGCCGCCGGCAGCACGCGGTCGAGCGCGTCGATGGCGTGCACTTCATCAGGCAGGCTCCCATCGGATTGCGCCTGCGTCGAGCCGCTGCGCGTGACGGCAACGACGCGCATGCCCAGGCTGCGCGCAGCGCGGCCGGCGGCCTGGCCCATGTCGCCGTAGCCGACGATCACCACGGTCTTGCCAGCGGCGCGGGGCGTAAAGACCTGCTGCCAGCGTGCCGCGCGTTGCCGGGTCACCATCTGCGGCAGGCGGCTGTTCAGCATCAGCAGCGCCATCAGCGCGTATTCCTGCGCCTTGGCGGCGTGGACCCCACTGCTGTTGGTGAAGCACGCGCCGTCGGGCAGCCAGTCGAGCGGGAGCATGCCGTCGATCCCCGCGCCCGTGGCGTGCACGCAGCGCAGCCGGGTCGCGTGCCGCCGCAGGTCGATCGCAGGCACACGCGCGCAGACCAGCATGTCGGTGTGAGGCAAGGCGTCTGCCAATCCGTCGCCGTCCCAGCCGATGCGGATGTCAAGCCGGTCCGCCGCGCCGGGGCATCCGGCCAGCGCGGTATCCACCGCGGCGGTCGTCATGTGAAAGACGGGATGCTTGCTCGACACATTGTCGAGATGAAGCCGAAAGCGGGGCGCGTCCGGCATGTCAGATCGGGATGACCAGCAGCGTGTCGATCTGGCTGGACTCGCAGATCACTTCGCGCCGCAGGAAACGCGGACCGGATTCAAGCAGGGTGATCACGTCTTCATAGCAGCCGCTGGAAAACAGCGTGCTTTCGCCGCTGCGCATGGTGCGCACCAGCACATACGAGGTTCGAGCGCGACAGGTGCCATCGGGCAGCCGCGCAATCCACGGCGATCCGGTCACGTGCCGGTAGCGATGCGGCTCGAACACGTTCACGCGGCGCAGTCCGCTGATGCGGTCGCGCATCATGGCCGCGCTGGTGCAGTACATCATGCCGAGCGGATGACCCTGGTCGCGGCTTTCGCGCGAACGGATCTGGTAGAAGCACTGCTCGGCAAAGAACGCAGGCCAGCGTTCGTACTCCCCGTCGTCGAGGGCGAAGGCATAGTCGCGAATCAAGGCTTCGACGGCCGCGCGCTCGTCGGGCGTCACCGGCGTGGTTGCCGGCAGGGTCAGGTCGGGTGCGCTAGACATGAAGCAACTCGCGATAGAACTTGTAGAAGCCGCGCACCGACGTTTCGGTGGCGCGATTGTCGGCCGTACCGACCCCGCGGCCCCCCATCTCGACCAGTGCATGGATGTCCGGATCGCCCGCCACGCCGCGCTGCACGAAGCCGCCGATGGCGCCGTCTTCCATCGATACGAAGCCGTGCGGGCCCACCAGGTTGCTTTGTTTGAGGCGGATCTCGGCCTGTTCGGGCGTGTCTTCTTCAAAGCCCAGCAAGGTCCAGATCAGTTCGCATTTGTCGACGCCGATCGGGTGGGTCTGGCGGGTGCCAATCGAATTCAGGATCTGCTGCAGCACGAAGCCCGGGAACAGGCTCTGGATCGAATTGGTGATCTGGTCCGGGAATTCGATCCACTGGTCGATCAGGGAAGGATCCTCCAGCCCGTAGTCGGTCTTCATGGCGCGCAGGGTGCCCGAACTGTATTCGGCGGATCCGACGTCGGTGTGCCGCTTGGCAAAGACCAGATGGTGCCGCGAGTCGGCATCGTGCTGCACGCCGCCATCGGCCGACAGTCGATTCAATTTGAAGGTAGCAAAGAAGCTATGCAGCAAGCTGGGATGATAGGTGTCCCGGCTGTTCTCGATATACAGCTTCCAGTTGTTCGGCATGATGTGCGAATAGCGCGCCAGCACCTTGAGCGTGCGGCCGCCCAGGGTGCGTTCCACGTGGTGCAGCATCTCGGGCCCCAGGTAGTCGCGCAGGGGGGCCACGCTGTCGCTGAAGGTGGCGAACACCAGTCCGTGCAGCACCTCGACCCGCAGCACGCGCAAGGTGACCTGGCTGCGGTCGAAGTCCTCGGGCATGCCGCCGCGCCCCTGGATGCCTTTTTCGAAGGCCACGCTCAGGCACTTGCCGTCCAGGTCGTAGATCCAGTTGTGATACGGACAGACCAGCCGCGCGTGGGCGCTGTGGCCTTGCGGCTCGTAGCAGATCAGCGAGCCCTTGTGCGCGCAGCGGTTGACCAGGGCGCGCACCGATCCATCGGCCGCACGCATCATGACCACCGGCGTATCGCCGATGCGAGAGGTCAGGAAGTCGCCTTCGCCGGGAATTTCGTGCGCCAGCCCCAGGTAGTTCCAGGTCGGTCCGCGGAACAGCAAGTCCTGCTCGTCGCGGTAGACCTGCGCATCGCTGTAGATGCGGACGGGGATGCGCGACAGGCCTTCCGATGGCCAGCGCAGCGGCTGGCGCAGCGTGACGGTTGCCGGGTCCGCGCTCATTTTATGGCCTTCGATTTTTGATAGGGCTCGGGCGCAAAGGCCGAGTCGGGCAGCGTGCCCTTGACCGCGCCCACGCTTTTGAAAATCTCGAACTCGCGCTTCAGGGTCGCGATGTCGGCGGGTTCCATGCTGACCATGTAGATGCCGTCCCACAGATTGGCGTAGTCCTTGGCGTTCGCCTCGGGCATGTTCGCGTACTTGACCAGCGCTTCGACCACGGCGGGTTTGTTCACCTTGCCGAACTCGTACGCCTTGCGCATGCCCACCACCAGCTTCACCGCGGCCTCGGGGTTCTTGTCCAGGAAGTCCTTGCGCACCAGCCCGACGCCCAGCACGGGCTTGGCATCGCTTTTGGTCAGCGTCTTCCATTCGGTTTCGGCGGATGCCAGCGTGCGCAGCTTGACGCCGGGCATCTGCGCGATGGTGACCGACCGGATCGCGGCCACATCGACGTCTTTCTGCACCAGGAACTGCGCAAGCCGTGGCTCGTTGCCGGGAACCGCTTCGTACGTGCCCGGCTTCATGCCGTGATTGCCATCCAGGATGGCGGCCGTGATGCCCGACGTGGCGCTGCCCGCCGGTGACATGCCGATCTTTTTGCCGCGCAGGTCGGCCATGGTCTTGATGGGCGAGTCTTCCAGCACGACGAAGCTCAGTTCCGCGATCTGGGTGGCCAGCATGATCTTGAGCGGCAGGCCGTCCGCCGTGACGCTCAGTGCGCCCCCGGCGCTGGCGCCCAGCGCAAAGTCGATCGCATTGCCGGCAATCGCCTTGGTGGGCGCGTTCACGTCAGGAAAGTGGACATACTCGACTTCCAGCCCTTCCTTCTCGAAGAACTTCTGCGCTTCCAGCACCGCGCCGAACCCCAGGCTGACGCCGCTGGTCCAGTAGCCGACCCGCACTTTTTGCGCGTGCGCGGGCGTCGATGCCAGGGCGAGCAGGGCCAGCGCCCCCATCCAATGAATGAAGCGGTGTGAAGTGCGCATACGTTCTCCCGGGGTGAGGGTGGGGGTGTCCTGGTCGGCAAGGCGTCAGGACTGGACAGGTCGTTTCCAGCGAAAGAGGTGGTTTTCCAGAGGCTTGAGGATCAGCAGTTCCAGCACGACCATCATGCTGACCAGCGTGACGGTCCAGGCGAATACCTGATCGGTCTGCACGAGGTCGGCCGCTTGCCGCAGGCGGTAGCCGATCCCGTTGCTCGACCCCAGGGTTTCGGCAATCAGGCTGACGCGCCAGCCGAAGCCGAACGCCAGCCGCGCGCCCGAAAAAAAGTAGGGCAGGATGCTGGGCATGTAGATCATGCGCAGCACCTTGGCGCGGGACATGCGGAAGGTCTTGGCCAGGTCGATGTATTCGGAGTTGACGGTCTGCGTGCCCTGCCAGACGTTGGTCAGCACCAGCGGCATGGCCGTCATGAACACCACGAAGATCGTGGTCGCGTTGGAAATGCCGAACCAGATGATCGCGAAGATGGCCCAGATGGCCGACGACACCGTGTTCATCACCGCCAAGACCGGCTCGAAAAAATCGGCCAGCGTCTTGTTGGAGCCCAGGACCATGCCGAGCACCGTGCCGACGATGGCGGCCAGCACGAAGCCCACCACCACGCGATACAGCGTGATCGACAGATCGGCAAAGAACATGCCGTTGGCGATCAGTGCGACAAAGGCATGCCACACCCGCAGCGGACTGGGCAGCACAAAGGGCTCGGTGCCCAGCGATGCCATGCCCCAGATCGCGATCACCATGAGCAGCAGGGCCAGTCGCTGAGCGACGCGGGTGGCCCGGCGATGATCGCGCTTGCGGGGGGCCGGCACATTTCGTTCGATCACTGAAGCCATGCCGGCCTTCCTTGTCAGATCAGCGGACGCAGTCGACGCACTTCGTCGCTGACGACCTGGCTGTTGGGATCGCGCGGACGCGCGAGCGGGACGGGCATGACCGAGCGGACACGGCCGGGGCGGGGCATCAACAGCACGACCTGGTCGGCCAGCACCACGGCTTCTTCGACGTCGTGGGTAACGAACACGATGGTCATGTCCATCATGCTCTTGATGCGCAAGAGTTCGTCATGCATCTGCGAACGGATCATCGGATCGAGCTTGGAAAATGGCTCGTCCATCAGCAAGAGGGTGGGGCGGGTGACCAGGCTGCGGGCCAGCGCCACGCGGCTGCGCATGCCGCCCGACAGTTCATGCGGAAAGGCGCTGGCGAATGGCGCCAGGCCCACCAGTTCCAGTGCCGCCATCGCCCGGTCGTTGCGCTCGCGTCTGGGCAGGGTCTCGGCTTCCAGCCCGAAGGCGGTGTTGTCGAGCGCCGTGCGCCAGGGCAGCAGCCGGTCTTCCTGGAACATGTAGCCGACCGACCGCCACGCCTTGTAGTCGGCCGCTGCCGTGCCGTGGATGAACACGCAGCCGCGGTCGGGTGTCAGCAGTCCCGACATGATGTTCAGGATCGTGCTCTTGCCGCAACCCGATGCGCCTACCAGTGCGACCACCGACTGTTCGGGCACGTCGATCGACACGTTCTGCAGGACCGTCAATGGCTCCTTGCCGCGGGTATCGAACCACTTGCTGACGCTTTGCAAGCGCACCGCCGGCGCGCCGGCAGGTAGCGTGTCGGCGCAGGCTGCAGCGGGGTCGTTCAGCGTGGCGGCCTGCGTCATGGTTGCGCGCTCCGCGTGCGGGTCGGCACGGGCACCGGCACATCGGCATGCGCGTCGCGCAGGCGTTGCATGACGCGGTCCAGCGTCATGTCGCGAAAGACCTCGATATGACGGCGCGCGATCTGTTCGGCGCGTTTGGCGTCACCCGTCACAAGCGCATCGATCAGCGCATTGTGATCATGGCGGATGTCGGGGCTGTCGCCGCGGGCGACGAACCCGAGCGCCACCAGCCGCGCCATCTCGTCCATCAGTCCGGTCAGGGATTTGTGCAGGCGCTGATTGCCCGATGCCTTGGCAATCGCCAGGTGAAATTCGCGGTTGGCGTCAAGAAAGAAACCGATGCGATTGCCGCTGTCGGTGGACGCGGTATTGCTGCGGCAGGCGTCTTCAAGACGTTGCAGATGGCTGCCCTCGACCTTGCCCGTGGCCAGCCGCGCGGCATAGGGCTCGAGCTGCAGGCGCAGCGCAAAGATCTCTTCGACGTCGTTCAAGGTGATGGGGATGACGGTGTAGCCGTGGCGCGGCATGGAGCGCACCAGCCCTTCCTGGATCAGGCGGACCAGCGCGATGCGGACACTGGCCTTGCCGGCCTCGAACATGTCCATGATGCCCGCTTCGGTCAGCGTGGCGCCCGGCAGGATCCGGCACGACAGGATGCTCTGGCGCAGGCGTTCGTACGCGACATCGGCCCGCCGCGAAGGATCAAGCGACGGTACCGCTGCGCTGGAATCCTGGATCTCCGACACGGGAAGGGCTGGCCTGGCTTTCGGCATAGAGCATCTCTCCAAATCCTGGTGAGCAGTCTACAGGCCGAAGTTTTGGATTGGCAAGATGAGATTGCGGCAGCGCAGCAGATCGCGGATCGCTACAGCCCCGCCACACCGCCCAACGCCCGCATGTCCGCCACCGCGTCGATCTGCATCGCCTCGGCATGGATGTCGGCGACGCGGTCATCCGGCCAGGCGCGTCGGGCGATGTCGAAGAACTTGGCTTGGTATTCCTGTGGATCCGCAGGGTTGGCGGGCTCGCCGCGGATCACGTCGGTGTGCCCGGACAGCACCGTGCCGTCCTTGAGCGTGATCACCACGTCGCACAATTGCTTGCCGGGGAACTGCGCGCTGTAGTTGTCATCCTCAACCATCTCGATCTTGGCGACCAGGCCGTGGATCGTGTCGTCAGCTGCAGCGGCGTCGTCGAAACATTCGAGGCCGTGGCTGCGATGCACGATCACGCTGGCGACCGCGAACGGGGTGGAAAAGCGCGTGGCAAACGCATTGCGGATGTCGCGGCGGTTGAGGAACGCAATGAATTTGAAGCCGCGGATGTGGATGTGCGCGATGTCGTCGGCGCGGGGCCAATGCGCGGGATCGCCGGTGGACGCCAGGGCCTGCCGCACGGCGTCGAGCGCGGCGTGGATGGGGCGGCCGCAGCCGTAGAGCTTGATGTAGCCATCGGCCAGCAGCCAGCGGGTGCCCAGGTCGCGCACGACGTCATCGGGCCGGAAGTTGTCGAACAGCACTTCGTTGCACGTGGGCGTGATGCCGTCGCGCGGACCGGTGAACCCGCTTTGCACGAGGCGCACCGCGGTCTGGCCCATGATCGCGCTGTGGGACGCATACCAGTTGCGCAGGGTGGCGCCGTCTTTCATGCTCTGGCGATTGCCGGCGATAGGGGACGAGCCGGCC
Organism: Pigmentiphaga litoralis; assembly: GCF_013408655.1. Lineage (NCBI taxonomy): Bacteria > Pseudomonadati > Pseudomonadota > Betaproteobacteria > Burkholderiales > Alcaligenaceae > Pigmentiphaga > Pigmentiphaga litoralis. The sequence continues at coordinate 3,202,995 of NZ_JACCBP010000001.1, read as the reverse complement.
AGGTTGATCAGTTCGCGCATCTCGGTCACGTCCAGGCCTTGCAGGCGCGCGGCGGCGACCGCGGCGCCGATGACGCCGTAGGTGCCGTGCGGGTGGATGCACATGCGCATGTCGCACGCCGCGCCGACGCGCGCGATGATCTCGTAGCCGATCGCGCAGGCCAGCAGAAAGTCGGCGCCCGAACTGCGCCGTTGCTGCGCCACCGCCAGCGCGGCGGGAATCACCTGGATGCCCGGATGGCCGTTGCTGGCCAGGTTGCCTTCGTCCAGTTCCAGCCAGCATCCGGCAGCGGCGTTCAGTGCGGCGGCGTCGATCGGATTGAGCCGCTGGCCGGTGCCCACGACACTCGCATGGCCCCCGGCGACGTCGTCCATTTGCCGTGCCAGCAGCGCGCGCATTTCCGGTTCCTGGTTGCCCGCAGCAAAGGCGCCAAGCGTGTCAGCGATGATGACGCGCAGGTGTTGCAGCGCGCGGGGATCGATGTCGGCCAGCGTGGTCGTGCAGGCAAAGTCTGCCAGGCGATCAAGGTAGTCGGAAGCAGGGGATTGGGGGTCAGTCACGGCGGGACACTCGCGGTGGGGCGCACAGGGTCGTGGCGGCTGCCATCAGACGGTGCGTGTTGTGGGGCGCGCTGCACCAAGCTGGACGCGGCCCGGCGCAGGAAAAGGTGCGGTTCAATATAAATATATTTTTATGTTGCGTACATATATTTCATTGAGAGATACTTTTCGCACTCTTCCGCTCAACCCCTTGCAGGACGTGCGCCGTGGCCTCTTTTCCTTCTCTTTCACTGGCGCGCGTCTGTCTGCCGCTGACCCTGTTGTCCGCTGCCCTGGCCGTCGTTCCGTCCGCCGCCATGGCGCAGAGTTTTCCCGACCGTCCGCTCAAACTGATCATTCCGTTCGGCGCGGGCAGCGCGGTCGATACCATCGGCCGAGTGGTCGCCGCGCAGGTGTCCGAACAGATCGGCCAGAGCATCGTGATCGACAACCGCACCGGCGCAAATGGCATCATCGCCGCCGAGATGGCCGCCCGTGCGCCCGCCGACGGCTACACACTGTTCATGCCGAACGACGGCATCATGGCCGCCAACCCGGCGCTGTACGCCAAGCTGCCCTATGACCCGCTCAAGGATTTCACGCCGGTCACGCTGACGTCCACGGTGCCGTTGGTGCTGGTCGAGAACCCGAACTTCAGTGCAAGAACCATTCCAGAAGTGATCGCGCTGGCCAAGTCCAAGCCGGGGTCGATCGACTACTCATCGACGGGATCGGGGTCGGCGCAGCACTTGGCGATGGAAATCTTCATCGATGCGGCCGGCATCAAAATGACCCATGTTCCGTACAAGGCGATGGCGCCTGCGATCTCCGATGTGGTGGCTGGCACCGTGCCGATGATGTTCTCGGGCATGTCGAACGTGATCGGTTTCGTGAAGGAAGGCAAGCTGCGGGTGCTGGGTGTCAGCACCCCCAAACGATCGGCCGCCGCGCCCGACTGGCCCACGATTGCCGAGGCCGGTCTGCCGGGCTACAGCTATGCCGCATGGAACGGCATCGTGGCGCCGTCGGCCACGCCGCCCGCGGTGGTGGCGCGGCTGCACACCGAATTTGCAAAGGCCATTGCCACGCCGGCCGTGCGGGACAAGCTGGCCAGCCTGGGCTTTGATCTCGTCGGATCCGGACCGGACGAGTTCGGCGCACTGATCAAGGCCGACGTGGCGCGGCTGGGCGCCCTGGTCAAGAAGGCCGGGATCCAGGCGAACTGAGATGACGACTGTTGCCACCCCCTCCGCCGCCACCCCCTCCGCCGCGCCTGGCATTCCCGTCGACTACCTGGATCAGCTCGCGCGCTTCGTGGGCCAGACCCGATATGAAGACATTCCCGAAGCCGTGCTGGCGCGCACGCGCGAGATCCTGGTCGACACCTTTCCCGTGATCGCCAGCGGCATGCGCACGCCGGAACTGATGGCGCTGTCCGACAAGCAGGTCAAGAGCGGATCGCCAGGACGATCGTGGGTGATCGGGCGCGGCGTCACGACCAATCGCTTCGATGCCGCCATGCTCAATGGCATTGCCGGCGCCTGGCTGGACTACGACGAAGGCAACTTTCTGGCGAACGGCCATCCGGGCATGCAGGTGATTCCGGCGGCCTTTGCGGTGGCGCAGGAACTGGGCCTGTCGGGCAAGGAATTGCTGGCCACGATCGCATTGGCCTACGAGGTGGTGGCCCGCATCGGCTGGGCGACCAAGGTCAAGCTGATCATCAATCCGCATGGCACCTTTGGCGTGGTGGGCGCCGCGCTGGCCACCGCCCGGTTGACGGGCATGCCGGCCAGCGATCTGCGGCAACTGGCCAGCCTGGCCGCGTCGTCGTGCATGGCGACCAACCGGCACACGATGCTGGATGGCGCGACCGTGCGCAACTGGTATGCGGGGCACAGCGGCATGATGGGCCAGATGGCGGCCCGTCTGGTCGAGTCTGGTTTCAGTGGCCCGTCGGACGGCGTGAACACCACGTTCAGCCTGGTGCTGGGGGACGGGTTTTCAAAGGAGACAGCCGTTGCCGGATTGGGCGAACGCTGGCTGCTGACTGAAGGCTATCTGAAGCTGTATCCCACGGCGCGCTATTCGCATTCCTGCATCGACGCGTTGTTCGATGCGCAGGCCAAGGCGCCCCGGCCCATCGATCCGGAAGAGGTCGATCATATTGAGGTGCGCGCCTATCGGCTGGCCGCCTACCTGACGACGCAGCGCCCCAAGGACTGGTTCGGCACGCGCTTTTCGTTGCCGTTCGCCGTGGCGACGCTGATGGTCGGCGGGCGCAATGGCCTGGATGCGTTTGGCGACGAGGCGGTGGCCGATCCCCGCATCGTGGCGCTGGCGGCTCGCGTCACCGTGGCCGAAGCGCCCGAATTCACGGCGCGCTATCCCGAAGAACAACGCGTCACGATCGCGATTCACTTGCGCGACGGCACGGTGGTCCATGGCGAATGCGTCATCACCAGTGGCGAGCCCGGCCGCCCGCACGCCGCCGCCGACCTGGAACGCAAATACCGGGACCTGGCGGAACCGCTGTGGGGCGCCGACCGCGCCGCGCAATTGCGCGAGGCATTGATGCATCTGGACGACTGCCCCGATGTGTCCGCGCTGGTGGATTTCTGCCCCTGACCGGGACGACGGTTTTTCGTCTGCTGCTTCCGCTTCGATCACTGCTGCTTCTACTGCTTCGATCACTGCTTCGTCTGCTCCCTCGACCCTCTTGCTTCCCACCCTTCGCCGCCCGACTGGAACCGCCATGAAAAGCCCCGTGATTGCCTTGCTGACGATGTCTGCCTGTCTGACGTCGACCGCCCTGTATGCCCAGCAGCCCGCGCCCGCGGCCTGGCCGACGCAACCGATCCGCCTGATCGTGTCGCAATCGGCCGGCGGCAGCATCGACATTGCCGCGCGCCTGATCGGGCAGAAGCTGTCGAATGCCATCGGCGCGGCCGTGGTCGTGGACAACAAGGCCGGCGCCAATGGCCTGATCGCGGGCGAAGCGGCGGCGCGCGCGACCGACGGCCATACCTTCCTGATGACATCGCCCAGCACACTGACGATCAACCAGCACGTCTACAAGTCGATGCCTTACGACACCGCGCGCGACTTCCGCCCGGTCACGCAGACGACGTCGATCGCCTTCCTGCTGGTCGTCAACGCGAATTCACCCTACAAGACCCTGGGCGACCTGATCGGCGCCGCCAAGGCCAAGCCCGGGTCGATCCGGTTTGCGTCGGCCGGCATCGGCAACCAGTCGCAATTGGCGGCCGAGTTGCTGGCAGGCGCGGCCAAAGCCGAAATGCAGCATGTGCCCTACAAGGGCGAAGCGCCGGCCATTGTCGACCTGATCGGCGGCCGGGTGGACTTCATTTTCGGCACGATGCCGGCGCTGTTGCCGCAAGTGCAGAGCGGCAAGCTGCGCACCCTGGTGGTGGGCCAGCCGACCCGATCCGCCGCGGTGCCCGATGTGCCGACGACCGCCGAAGCCGGGTTGCCGTCGGTCGTGGTGACCGGCTGGACCGGGATCGTGGCGCCGGCGTCGGTGCCCGCACCGGCGATTCAGCGCATGCATGACGAGGTCGTGAAGATCCTGGCCCAGCCGGATGTGCGCGAGACCCTGGTCAAGGCGGGCGCCGAACCGGTGGGCAGCACCCCCGCGCAATTTGGCGAGTTCATCCGCACCGAAACGGTCAAGTGGGGCGCCGCCGTCAAACAGGCAGGAATTACGCCCGAGTAGGCCGGAACCCGCACCCGAATGTGAGAAACTTGCGGCATGAGGAGCCAAAAGAAAGTTTTCACGAAAGCCAGCGACCGGATCCGGATGGAGATCGAAGAAGCCATCAAGGATGGGTCGCTGCTGCCTGGCGAATCGGTCGACGAGGCCGAGCTCGCGCTTCAATACGACGTGTCGCGCACGCCCGTGCGCGAGGCCTTGCTGCAACTGCAGGCGCAGGGGCTGCTGACCAGCCTGCCGCGCGGCGGCATGATCGTCGCCAAGATGGACCTGCAGCAACTGCTGTCCTTGTGGGAACTGCTGGCTGAACTGGAAGGCGTGGCCGTGCGGCTGGCCTGCCAGCGCATGACGCCCGAAGAACTCGACATCATCGTCCGGCACCACGAGGCCAGCCGCAAGGTGGCCGAGGCCGACGACGTGGCGGGATGGCAGGAAAGCAATCTGCGTTTCCACGAGCTGATCTATCGCGCCACGCGCAACCCCTATCTGCGGCAGGAAGTGCTGCGGATGCGCACCCGCACCGGCTACTACCGCCGGCACGCCTTCGCGGCGCTGGGCCAGATCCGCAATTCGTTCGAGCAGCACCGCCGCGTGGTCGAAGCCTTCCAGAAGGGCGATGCCGAGTCGGCGTCAAGCGCGATGGTGGACCACATGCGTCCGGCCAGCGACGCCAACGGCCTGACCGACTTCATCGTCAATCTGCCCAAGGAAGTGCTGGCGCCCTGACCGGATCGCGATCCCCTCTTTTCAAAGGAAGCGCATGGCGTCGTCCGCCCCTCAGCAACTAAAACGTGGTCTGAAGAACCGTCACATCCAGCTGATCGCGCTGGGCGGGGCGGTCGGCACGGGCCTGTTCCTGGGCATTGCCCAGACCATCCGCATGGCCGGACCGTCGGTGCTGCTCGGCTATGCGCTGGCCGGCCTGGTGGCGTTCTTCATCATGCGCCAGCTGGGCGAAATGGTGGTCGAAGAACCGGTAGCCGGATCCTTCAGCCATTTTGCCAATGCCTACTGGGGCCACTTTGCGGGCTTTGCGTCGGGCTGGAATTACTGGGTGCTGTACGTGCTGGTCAGCATGGCCGAACTGACGGCGGTCGGCATCTACATCCAGTACTGGTGGCCGGGCGTTCCGACCTGGGTGTCGGCCGCCGTGTTCTTCGTGTTGATCAATGCGATCAACCTGGCCCACGTGAAAATCTATGGCGAGATGGAGTTCTGGTTCTCGCTGGTCAAGGTGATCGCGATCGTGGGCATGATCGGCTTCGGCAGTTATCTGCTGGCCAGCGGCAATGCCGGCCCGGAAGCCGGCCTGGCCAACCTGTGGCAGTTGGGCGGCTTTTTTCCGAACGGGGTGGGCGGCCTGGCCATGGCCATGGCGGTCATCATGTTTTCGTTTGGCGGGCTGGAACTGGTGGGCATCACGGCCGCCGAAGCGGACGATCCGGCGCGCAGCATTCCCCGCGCGACCAACCAGGTCATCTACCGGATCCTGCTGTTCTATATCGGATCGCTGGTGGTGTTGTTGTCCTTGTATCCGTGGCCCAAGGTGGTCGAAGGCGGCAGTCCCTTCGTGCTGATCTTCCATGCGCTTGACAGCAATGTGGTCGCCACTGTGCTCAACGTGGTGGTGCTGACGGCCGCGCTGTCGGTCTACAACAGCAGCGTGTACTGCAACAGCCGCATGCTGTACGGCCTGGCGCAGCAGGGCAATGCGCCGCGCGCGCTGCTCAATGTCAGCCGGCGCGGCGTGCCGCTGGCCGCCCTCGGCGTGTCGGCGGTGGCCACCGCATCGTGCGTGGTCATCAACTACCTGATCCCGGCGCGGGCCTTTGAACTGTTGATGTCGCTGGTGGTGTCGTCGCTGGTGCTCAACTGGTTCATGATCTCGGTGACTCACCTGAAGTTCCGGCAGCAGAAGCGATTGGCCGGGGCGCGCACGTCGTTCCCCAGCATCGGCTACCCGCTGACCAACGTGATCACGCTGGTGTTCCTGGCGGGCATTCTGGTGGTGATGTGGCTGACGCCCGGCATGCGTTTGTCGGTGATCTTGATCCCGGTGTGGATGATCGCCCTGGCGATCGGGTATCGACTGCGCAAGCCGGGATCGAACCTGACGCCGGCCGAGCCGGACGCGGGCTGACCTGGCCCGACGCCGCCTCGCCTTCTACTCCTGTTCGATCTTGCGTTCGCGCATCACGCCCTGCAGGCTGGCAATGTCGCGTTCGACGCGACCGCGAAATTCGGCGGGCGTGCTGGCCTGAGGCGACCCGCCCCAGTCCGTCAGCCGCTGGCGGATGTCCGGCTGGGCCAGCACGGCGCGCAGCGCATCGTTGAGTTTGGCAACGATCTCGGGCGGGGTGCCAGCCGGCGCCGCAATGCCGAGCCACGACTCGAACACCACATTGGGCAAGGTGTCGGCCACGGTCGGCACCCCGGCGATGGGGCTGCCGCCCTTGGGCGCCGTGACCGCCAACGCCCGCACGCGCTGTTCCTTGAGCAGCGTTGCCGTGCTGGTCATGGTGTCGATCATGACATTGACGCGGCCGGCCAGCAGTTCGCCCAACGGCGCGGTGCCGCCTTTGAAAGGCACATGCACGGCCGTGATGTTGGCCTCGCTCAATATCCATTCACCGACCAGATGCATGGCGGTGCCGACCCCGACCGATGAATAGGTCAGCGTGTTCGGCGCGGCGCGTGCCTTGGTGATGAAGTCACCGAAGGACTGGATTGGCGAGTCGGGCGCAACCACCAACGCCAGCGGATAGGTGGTCACGGTGGAGATCCACGCGTAATCGTCCACCGGCTTGAAGGGCAGCGACTTTTTCATGGCGGCGTTGCTGGCGTGGCCGCTGGGCAGCAGCACCAGGGTGTAGCCATCGGGCGTGGCCTTGGCCGCTTGGTCGGCCGCGATGTTGCCGCCCGCGCCCGGCTTGTTTTCGACGATCACGTTTTGCCCAAGCCGTTCGCCCAGGGGGCGCGCGACCAGTCGGGCCACGATGTCGGATCCGCCGCCTGGGGCAAAGCCGAGCAGCAATCGGATGGGTCGATTGGGATAGGATTGCGCGTTTGACGCAGCGCCCGACTGCGCGCTGACCAAGGTCGAAACGATCAGGCAGGCCGCGCCGACAAGAGCTGCGCCGAGCCGGGAAGCGCTGAGCTGGGAAGCGCCGACTCGGGCAGCGTAGAACCGGGTCGCGCGCAGGCCGCCAGACAGGCGTGAAGGGTGTCGCATACCGTCTCCTGATGACCCGAGCCGGCTGGCAAGGGTTGCCAGGCTGTCGCGCAGGTCAGTCTGTTTTTATCAATATGCGACAAATGTACATCAAGGCTGCCAGTGTGTCTCGTCTCCCGACAGCTTGCGATCCAGGAATGACGCCGCACTGATCAGCGCCAGGTGGGTCAAGGCCTGCGGCGTATTGCCCAGATGCCGTCCGCGCCGATCGAACTCTTCGGCGTACAGTCCCACCGGATTGGCGTAAGTCAGCAATTTCTCAAATTCGGATCGGGCTTCGTCCACCCGGCCGGCCCGCGCCAGGCATTCGACATACCAGAACGAACATGCCGCAAAGGCGCCTTCGTCGCCCTTCAGGCCGTCGCACGGCGTCTCTTCCATCAGGTAGCGCTTGACCATGCCATCGCGCACCAAGCGGTCGCGGATGGCGTCGAGCGTGGCGATCCAGCAGGGGTCGGTGGCGCCGACGAACCGCACCAGGGGCATCAGCAGCATGGCGCCGTCCAGCGCGCGGCTGCCCAGGCGCTGCACGAAATGCCCGGCCTCCTTGTCGTAGAAGTTTTCCCAGATGTCATCGTGGATCGCGGCGCGTTCGGCGTTCCAGCGTTCGAACGGGGCGGGCAGCGACCGCTTCTGCGCCAGGCGGATAGCCCGGTCGATGGCCACCCAGCACATCAGGCGCGAGTGCAGGAAGTGCTGCGATTCGCCGCGCATTTCCCAGATGCCGACATCAGGCGTGCGCCAGTCGCGGCAGGCCTGGTCCACGATCTGGATCGTGTGCCGCCAGCCCTTGTGCGAGATGGCCGCGCCGTACTTGTTGCTGAGGTAGACACCGTCGAGCAGTTCGCCGTAGATGTCGTGCTGCACCTGCTTGTAGGCTTCGTTGCCGATGCGCACCGGGCGCGAGTTGGCATAGCCCTTCAGGTGATCCAGCGATTCTTCTTTCAGGTCCGGATTGCCGTCCACCGTATACATGACCGCCAGGATCTTGTGCGGGTCGTGGCCTTCATTGTCGTTGGTGTCCACATAGGCCGGCACGCGTTCCGCTGCCCAATGCATGAAGGCATTGGCTTCTTCGGTAAAGCCGAGCCGCATGAAGGCATAGATGGTGAAGGACGCGTCGCGGATCCACGTGTAGCGGTAGTCCCAGTTGCGTTCGCCGCCCAGGTCTTCGGGCAGTCCGAAGGTGGCTGCGGCCAGAATGCCGCCATGCCGGCGCGAGGTCAGCAGCTTGAGCGCCAGGGCCGACCGCGCGACCATCTCGCGCCAGCGCCCGGTGTATCGCGACTGCGACAGCCAGCCGCGCCAGTACTCCACCGTCCGCACAAAACAGTTCTGCGCGTCGTCGGCCCGCACGAACGGATCGTCGGCGCCGCCCAGCACGAACTCGGCCGTCTCGCCTTCTTCCAGCCACAGGTCCGCCACCGCGGCGTTGTCGTCAATGAACAGTGGCGTGCTGCCCGACAGGCGCATCGACGGCTGCCCTTCCGCTTCGAAGCAGACGTCGGCGCCGTCCGTGCGCGCACGGGTATCGGCACGCGCGTAGTCATGGCGTACCGCGCAGCGCAGGCGGATGCGCGCTCGCCCGCGAACCGTCTTGATGGTACGGACGATGCGCGACAGATCATCCTCGTCATTGACGGGCATCAGATCCGTCAGTTCAACAATGGCGTCTTCATCCAGCCAGCGTGTCAGCAGCACATTGGTATCGGGCAGATAGACCTGCATGTGGCGCGCATCGGGCAGGTCCGGCGCCAGTTCGAAGGCCCCCGCGCGCGGCGTGTCGAGCAGCGATACGAACACCGACGGGCTGTCGAATTCAGGCCAGCAGAAAAAGTCGACGGTGCCATCATCGGCAATCAGCGCCGCGGTGCGCATGTCGCCGATGATGCCGTGGGCTTCGATCGGCCTTTGCGTGGGAATGGGGCCGGTGTCCGGCATGGGGTCGGGATAGGACATGGACTCAGCCATTGTTGATGAATCCGGGATAGAGACACATGCCGCCGTCGATGGTCAGCGTCGTGCCGACCACATAGTCGGACAGGTCGGACGCAAGCCACACCACCGCGTTGGCCACGTCGTCCGGATCGCCGATACGGCCATAGGGAATCAGCTTGAGCAGCTTGCGGCCCGACGCGCCCTTGGTTTCGGTCTCGTTGATGGGGGTGCGGATGGCGCCGGGCGCAATGCCGTTGATGCGGATGCGCTGGTGCGCCAGTTCCTGAGCCAGCGTGCGCATCAGCATGTCGACGCCGCCTTTCGACGCGGCATAGTTCACATGGCCGGCCCACGGGATGGTCTGGTGCACCGAGCTCATGTGGATGATCTTGCCGGCGGCGCGGGACACGTTGTCGAGCACGCCCTGCGCCTTGAATTGCCGGATGGCCGCGCGGGCGCACAGGAACTGGCCCGTCAGGTTGACCGACAGCACGGTGTTCCAGTCTTCCAGGGTCATGTCTTCGGCTGCGGCGTCTTTCTGCATGCCCGAATTGGCGACCAGAATGTCGACGTGGCCGAAGGTGTCGATGGCCTTCTGGAACATCATGTCGACCTCGGCTTCGTTCGACACGTCGGCGCCGACCGCGATGGCCTGACCGCCATCCTGCTTGATGGCCTTGACCAGGTCGCGCGCAGGTTTTGCCTTGGAGTGGTAATTCACGACGACCGCGGCGCCGGCCTTGGCAAGGGCGCGTGCGGACGCCTCGCCCAGGCCTGAACTGGCGCCTGTGACGATCGCAACCTGGTTTTCGAGTGTGATCTGCATGGACGCTCCATCTGCAACGAAGGTTGATCGTGCAGTTGAGCAATAAACATGCCTCGAATCAGGTCTGGCCCCAGCGCCGGATCAGGTTGTGATAGTGGGCCGTGAGCGCAATGGTTTCTTCGCTATCGCCATGGCGCGCGCGCAGCGATTGGATCGCTACGTCAAGTTCATACAGTTGCGTGCGTTGGCCATCATCCTGCACCAGGCTTTGCGTCCAGAAAAATGCACTGACGCGCGCGCCGCGCGTGACGGGTTCGACGCGGTGAATGCTGGTGGACGAATACAGGATCAGGTCGCCTGCCGGCAGCTTGACCTCGTGTTCGCCATAGGTGTCGCGCACCACCAGTTCGCCGCCCTCGTAGGTGTCGGGTTCGGACAGGAAGAGTGTGGACGACACATCGGTGCGCAGCCGTTGATCGGTGCCGGGCACGATGCGGACCGACCCATCCACATGATCGCCATAGTGTTCGCCGCCCTCATAACAATTGAACAGCGGCAGCATCATGCGCGCCGGCAACGCGGCGGCAAAGAACATCGGTTGGGACGACACCGCGTGCTGCACGATGCGGCCCAGTTCGATCGCGAGCGGCGAGCCTTCGGGCAACTGGCGATTGCGTTTGACGCGCGCGCCCTGGTCACCCACGGTGGCGCGCCCGTCCGTCCAGTCCGACGCATCGAGCCGCGCGCGCAGTCCGGCAGCCTGCTCCGGTGTCAACACGCCGGGGATATGAAGCATCATCACGGGCCTCCTTGAAATGAAAAAAGCCTCTCCGGATCGGAGAGGCCAGCACACGGCGGGGGTACGCGATCAGAAGCGGAAGTTGGCGCTCAGCAAGGCATACCGCGGCACGCCGGGCGTGTAGCGATAGCCGCTCTTGTTGATGTTCGCCACGTAGTCCTTGTCGAACAGATTGTAGACGTTGAGCTGCAGGCTCAGATTGCGGTTGATGGGATAGAGCGCCATCGCATCGAACACCACATACGAGTCGGTGTAGCGCGGCGTACCCACCGCGCCGTCGGTGCCGCGTTGCAGCTTGCCGTTGTAGCGCGCGCCGCCGCCCACGGTCAGGCCGAACGGGGTCTTGTAGGTGGTCCACAAGGTGAAGGCGCTTTTGGGCGTGTAGTTGAGCGCGTTGCTGCCCGGGTCGGCGCCGACGTTCGCCCCGTTGGTGACGGCCGTGTGCATGGTGGTGTAGCCCGCGTTGATGGCCCATGCCTTGGTGATCTGGCCGACGGTGGACAGTTCGACGCCTTGCACGCGCTTCTTGCCGGACTGAATGAAGGCGCCCTGGCTGACGGGATCCGCAATGATTTCGTTGGTGATCTCGGTGCGATACAAGGCGGCGGCGACACCCAGTTGGCGTTCCAGAAAGTCCCACTTGGTGCCGACTTCGGCGGTCCTGGCTTTTTGCGGATCGTAGGCCGTGCTGTTGGCGTTGTTGGCCGACGTGCTCAATGAAAAGGCCGCGCCGCCCGGGGGTTGTTGCGACACGCCGTACGCGGCGTACACGCTGCCGTTATCCGCGGGCTTGTAGAGCGCGCCCAGTTTCCAGCCGAACAGATTGCCTGACTTGGACACATCAATGGCAGGTGCGGTCGCGGTGGCAGTGAAGGGATTCGACGAATATTCCGTCTTGTAGCGGTCATACCGCACGCCGCCGTTCACCGAAAAACGGTCGGTGACCTGGATCGTGTCAAAGGCATAGATCGCCGCTGTCCGGGTGGTGCCAGTGGCCTGGCCAGGACCTTTGATGCGGCTATAGCCCGGCGCATTCCAGTCGGGGTTGTACAGATTGGCCGGTGGGGCCGTGCCCGCCCCGCCCGTGTTGCGCGCCACGAAGGCGTAGTTGATCTGCTCTTCGCGCGTCAGTTCAAGGCCCGCGCTGATGGTGTGCTTCAGGCCGCCCGTCATGGCCGTGGCGCGCAGATTGGTCTGGTTGGTCAGGATGGTGTTGCGCTGATCGACGTTGGTCGGCGTGCTGCGCGCCACCGTCCAGTCCGTTGGCAGACCGGACATGTTCAGGTTGTTGCCCGTCGGCATGAACGCGTTCAGCATGTAGTCGTGATCGGTGCGGCCGTACCGGGTGGTGTTGGTCAGCAGATTGCCGTTGCCCAGGTCATGCTCGATACGCGCGGTCAGCATGTTGGTGGTGGCGTCGTCGAAATCGCTGCTGGTGCCGTAGAAGTTGCGCGAGCGCACGCGCGGGGCGCCGTTGAGCTGGTTCAGCAGGGTTTGCGTCGCGGTAGGCAGTGGCCCGGGATTCGCCGGAGTCGGATTGGTGGGCACGGCCGCCGCCGATGGTGCGCTGTACCCCGGCAGCCCGATCGTCGGCACGCCGCCATCGGGCACGTTGTCCTGCTTCGTGTGGATGAAGTTGAAGAAGGCCCGCGTGTTGCCGTTCAGGCCAAAGGCCAACGACGGTGCGATGCCCAGGCGATCGTTGTTCACATGATCGCGGCCAGGCACGTCGCTGTCCTGCTTGATCACGTTCAGGCGGAATGCGGCGCCGTTCCATCCTTCGATGACGCGATTCAAGTCGGCCGTGACGCGGCGCTGGTTCTGCGTGCCGAGGCTCAAGGTGCCGGCTGCAAAGTTTTCCAGCCGCGGCTGTTTCGTGACGAGGTTGATCGATCCGGTCGGCGATGTGCGGCCGTAGTCCGAGCCCGATGGCCCCTTGATGACTTCAATGCTTTCGACGTTGAACACGTCGCGCGAGGCAGTCGAGGTGTCCCGCACGCCATCGATGAAGATGCTGCTGCTGGCGTCGAAGCCGCGCATGTAGACCGCATCGCCCGTGGTCGTGTTGCCGTTTTCGCCCAGGAAGAAAGTGCCGACACCCGGGGTGTTGCGCAGCGCTTCGGTCAGCGTGGTGGCGACCTGTTCCTTGAACAGGCTTTCCTTGATGATAGTGACGGTGCGGGTCGTGTCGATCAGCGGTTCGGTGAACTTGGGCGAGGACAGCGCATCGGCCTTGTAGTCGTTTTGCGCTTCGCCGCTGACGGTGATTTCGGGCAGCGATGTCGTCGAGCCGGTGGCGGTCTGGGCGCTGGCCGGATGCATGGCAATCCCCGCCGCGAGGGCGGCGGCGGTGGCCGCGGCAGTCGATGGGCGGCGCGGCGCAGCGGGATGCTTGCGGCTCTTGATGTACGACATGGGTGCTCCTGTAGGGGACCCCCCCCTGGGCGCTTCGCGCCTCCCCCGGGGGCGGCACTGGCGGACTGGCGGAGCCAGATCCGCTGTGCCCTGGATGAGTGGTTCTTGACTGAATGTAATTAGTAATACGAATGATAATGGATATCATTTGAATTGTGAAGAAATGTGGAGTTTTGTTTGGCAGATGTGTTGAGTGGTTTGCGGGAATGGCGTGGCCGTATCTACGTCGCGGCATGAAGGGGGCTGGACATTGCCATCCGACGCGGGCAATAAAAAAGCGGCGTGCCGCTTTCGCAGCACGCCGCCTTGGGCAGCTCAAAACGAAAAGATCAGTTGCGTTGGCGAGGGGGAATACGCGTTTCCAGCGCGGCGGGCATGTAGTCCGGAAGGAAGCGGCAGCCGGCGCCGTATTCGGCTTCGAAGGCAGGGCAGGCCGCGGCGACGCTGGCGGGTGTCGGCTTGGTGCCTTGCGTGACCCATTTGGTCAGCGACGACATCATCGTCACGTAGGCGGGGTCGCTCAGGTAGCTGTGCGCGTTGTCATTCGTAAAGGTCTGCACCAGATGGTCGGCGGTGCCGGCCCGGGTCATGGTGCGGCCAAAGAAGTTGGCCATTTCAACGAACGCGGTCGGGTCCTGCGTGCCGCGCATGGTCAGCACCGGCACCGGAATCTTGCCGTTCGGATCCGTGTCGGCCGCGAATTTCGCGGCCGCCGTCGGGTCGGCGGCATACCGCAGCACGCCCGCATTCAACGCCGCGTCGTCATCCGATCCGCTGTAGCGCACGCCAATGTTGCCGAACGGGCTGGCGCCGCCGGTGCGTTTGCTCGAGATGTCCTGGAAGTGGAAGGTACCCCAGTTGATGTGCGACTGGATCGAGCTTGCCGGGATCTTGATGACGTTTTCGATCGTGCGGATCTTGCGGGTTTCTTCCGCCGTGCGCTGTGCCGCGGTCTTGTTCAGGCCCAGGCATTCATTGACGCGGCCGGTCAGGTCGGCAGACGTCATGGTCACGCCCGCGGGCAGGCCAAGGTTGAGCGGGTAGGCCGCTTCGGTCGGACGCGGATGGTTGTTGCACAGGTACTGGTAGACCACGCGCAGGTCCAGCCGGAAGTCGTACGAATAGCTGCCGCCGGCGATCACGCCGCTGGTCAGCAGCACGCCGTCGTAGGGTGCCTTGCCGTTGTTGGTGGCTGCGGTATAGGTCTCGGCCGCTTTGGCTGCCACGCCGCCGCCCCAGGATTGACCGTGCAGGATCGTCAGTTTGGGCTTGGCCACGTGTTCGATAAAGATCTTGCGCAGGCGTTCGGTATCTTCCGCGGCGGCGCGCACTTCGACGCCGCCCTGGCGGAAGGTCGAGCCGGCCCAGGCATAGCCTTGCTTGACCATGATGGTCCAGCGTTCCAGGTCTTCTACGGCGCGTGCCGGTGTCGGCGCGTCCAATGACGGGCCACCATGGGCGTGCATGACCAGGTCGCCATTCCACTTTTCGGGCATCGCGATCAGGTAGAAGGCGCCGGCCGAGTCCTGGCCGGAGAGGCACTTGGCCGTGGCCGGCACGACAGACGGGCAGGTAGCCGACGTGGGGGCCTTTTCGCCCGATGCGACCGGGGTGGTGCTGGTGTCGTTGTTGTCGTCACCGCCGCCGCAGGCGCCAAGTAACATGACGGCGGCA